>NZ_CP117866.1:5477884-6086538 GCF_028736035.1 Streptomyces sp. T12 | reverse complement strand
CGTGGCCACAGCCACACCGTGCCGACGAACAGCCCTACGGCGGCCGCAACCGCCAGCGCCAGCACCTTGTCGCTCGTGAGACCCATCGATGGTTACCTGCCCGCACTTTCCGCCCGGTTCGCGCTTCTTCCGCGCTGCCTCCCCCGCTCCTTCGCAAGGGCTTGCCCCGGACTTTCCTTGGCCTTTGAAACGGTTTTGGGGAGCTGAGTGAACCTCTCCCCTCAAGACACCGTCCTAGAGGGCGCAATGTCGCCGGATGCCCGAATCGGCACCGGATCCAAGGTCTCTCGCAGAACTATGGGATGCGATGTCTGTCAGGACAGATGTGGAAATGTCGGGCGAGGTTCCCCAACGATCGAGCCAGGTACGGCACCTGCCGAGCCGAGTACGGCATCTGCTCCGTGGCCCACGCCCGGAGGCGGTTCCCGTTTTCGTCGGCAGGGCCTGCGCCCTGGTGGGCCTGCTGGACGTCGCCGCGGGCGTGTTCCCGCGCTTCCGGCACAGCCGTATGCACGCCATCGCCGAAGTGCTGCCGGGCTCGACGGGCCCGTTCGCGGCCGCGCTGTCGCTCAGCGCGGGCGTGCTGCTGCTCCTGCTCGCCCACGGCCTCAAGCGCGGCAAGCGGCGGGCGTGGCGCGCCGCGGTCGTCCTGCTGCCGGCCGGAGCGGTCGCGCAGTTCACGTACCGCCACTCCCTGGTGGGCGTCCTCATCTCGGTTGCGCTGCTCGTAGCCCTGCTGCGCCACCGCGACCAGTTCGCGGCGCTGCCCGACCCGCGCAGCAGGTGGCGGGCGCTGGCCAACTTCGTCCTCATGAGTGCCGGTTCCCTCGCCCTCGGGCTGGTCATCGTCAGCGCTCATCCGGAGACCATGGTCGGCGACCCGAGCCTGGCCGACCGCATCACGCACGTCATCTACGGCCTGTTCGGCTTCGAGGGCCCGGTCGACTACCAGGGCAACACCTCGTGGACGGTCGCCTTCTCCCTGGGCGCCCTCGGCTGGATCACGGCGGTCACCACGATCTACCTGGCCTTCCGCCCCGAACACCCCGCCGCACGCCTCACCGAGGACGACGAGGCACGCCTGCGCGCCCTGCTGGTCAAGCACGGCCGCCGCGACTCCCTCGGCCACTTCGCGCTGCGCCGCGACAAGGCCGTCGTCTTCTCCCCCAGCGGCAAGGCGGCGGTGACCTACCGCGTCGTCTCCGGCGTGATGCTCGCCAGCGGCGACCCCATCGGCGACGTCGAGGCCTGGCCCGGCGCCATCGAGCGCTTCATGGACGAGGCCAAGGCCCACTCCTGGACCCCGGCCGTCATGGGCTGCTCCGAGACCGGCGCCGAGGTGTGGACCCGCGAGACCGGGCTCGACGCCCTCGAACTGGGCGACGAGGCGGTGGTGGACGTCCCGGATTTCTCGCTCGCCGGCCGCGCGATGCGCAACGTACGCCAGATGGTCAAGCGCATCGAGCGCGCCGGTTACGAAACCCGGGTACGGCGCGTCCGTGACCTCGGCGAGGCCGAGCTGGACCGTATCCGCCGCGCCGCCGAGGACTGGCGCGGCACCGACACCGAGCGCGGCTTCTCGATGGCGCTCGGCCGCGTCGGCGACCCGGCCGACGGCGACTGCCTCATCGCCACCGCCCACAAGGCCGACGAAGAGCCCGGCCCGTACGGCGACCTCAAGGCGATCCTGCACTTCGTGCCGTGGGGCACGGACGGGGCCTCCCTGGACCTGATGCGCCGCGACCGCGCGGCCGACCCCGGCATGAACGAACTGCTCATCGTGGCCGCACTCCAGGCCGCCCCGAAATTCGGCATCGCGCGCGTGTCCCTCAACTTCGCCATGTTCCGCTCGGCCCTGGCCCGCGGCGAGAAGATCGGCGCGGGACCGGTACTGCGCGCCTGGCGCGGGCTGCTGGTGTTCCTCTCCCGCTGGTTCCAGATCGAGTCGCTGTACAAGTTCAACGCCAAGTTCCAGCCCCGCTGGGAGCCCCGCTTCGTCGTCTACCGCGCCTCCGGCGACCTGCCCCGCCTCGGCTTCGCCGCCATGCAGGCCGAAGGCTTCGTCAACCTCGCCCTGCCGCTGCCGCGCTTCCTGCGCCGCCGCACGACCGCTCCGCGCCCGTGCGCACACGCGGTGGCGGAACGGGACGTCCGCGCGGCGTGACGCGGCCCTCCAGGACAGGCCCGAGCGGCAGCCCACCCCACCCCCACCCCAGGGCTCCCGCTCGGGCCACCGCACGTCCAGGCACTCCCTTGGGCCTACGCTGAACATATGAGCAAGCAGAGCGGACGCGGGCGCGTCACGGGCCTTCCGCAGTGGGACCGCTGCGCGGTCATGGGAGTCGTGAACGTCACTCCCGACTCCTTCTCCGACGGCGGCCGCTGGTTCGACACGACGGCCGCCGTCAAACACGGCCTCGCCCTGGTCGAGGAGGGCGCCGACCTGGTCGACGTCGGCGGCGAGTCCACCCGCCCCGGCGCCACCCGGGTCGACGAGGCCGAGGAGCTGCGCCGCGTCATCCCCGTGGTCCGCGACCTCGCCTCCGAGGGCGTCACGATCTCCGTCGACACGATGCGCGCCTCCGTCGCCGAACAGGCCCTCGCCGCCGGCGCCGCCCTCGTCAACGACGTCAGCGGCGGCCTCGCCGACCCCGCGATGATCCCGGTCGTCGCGGACGCCGGCGCCCCCTTCGTCGTCATGCACTGGCGGGGCTTCCTCGAGGGCGGAAACGTCAAGGGCGTGTACGACGACGTCGTCGCCGAAGTCGTCGACGAGCTCCACGCGCGCGTGGAGGCCGTTCTGGCCGGCGGCATCGCCCCCGACCGCATCGTCGTCGACCCCGGCCTCGGCTTCTCCAAGGACGCCGAGCACGACCTCGTCCTCCTCGCCCACCTCGACCGACTCCTCGCCCTCGGCCACCCCCTGCTCGTCGCCGCCTCCCGCAAGCGGTTCCTCGGCCGCGTCCTCGCAGGACCCGAGGGCGCGCCACCGCCCGCCCGTGAGCGCGACGCCGCCACGGCGGCCGTCTCGGCGCTCGCCGCGCAGGCCGGCGCGTGGGCGGTGCGCGTGCACGAGGTGCGCGCCACGGCGGACGCGGTACGCGTCGCGCGCGCGATCGAAGAGGCGCGTGACGCCCAGAACGCGCCCGGCGCGCACGGCACTGAAGGAGCCCGGTGAGCGCCCCCCATACCGACGTCGAGCAAGTGGAGGCCGCCAACACCGCCTTCTACGAGGCGTTGGAGAGCGGCGACTTCGAAAAGCTGTCCTCGCTCTGGCTCACCCCGTCCGACCTGGGCATCGACGAGACGTACCACGACCCGGCCGACGCCGGCGTGGTCTCCTGCGTGCACCCCGGCTGGCCGGTGCTCACCGGACGCGGCGAGGTCCTCAGGTCGTACGCGCTGATCATGGCCAACACCGACTACATCCAGTTCTTCCTCACCGACGTGCACGTCTCCGTCACCGGCGACACCGCCCTGGTGACCTGCACCGAGAACATCCTCAGCGGCGGTCCCGCCCCCGAGGGCAGCGAGGAACTCGGCCCGCTCGTGGGCCAGCTGGTGGTCGCCACCAACGTGTTCCGCCGCACACCCGACGGCTGGAAGATCTGGTCGCACCACGCGTCGCCCGTTCTGGCCGAAACCGACGAGGAAGAGAGCGACGACACCCCCTCCTGAGTGGGTAGGCGCCCTCCAGGGGTCACTACGCGGGGCCAGCCACTACAGGGACCACTACAGGAACCCCTCAGGGACCACCCGGGGCCGACTCGCGGGAGCCACCCGCAAGGGGGCCTGCGTGGCCCCGCCGAGACCAAGGAGTGGTTGGAATCACGCACCTGCGGGTAGGCGCGGCTACCAAGCCGTGAGCCGTCGGGTTCCCCAGGGGAAACACTCGATGAATCCTCCAGGCCCCGGACCGGGCCCACGCCCCCGTGGCCCGGCCCTGTCAGTGCCCGCAGGTAGATTCGTTCGAGGCCGGTGTGCCGCCCGCACGCGACACGGACCGGCCGTCACCGACGATTGCAGGAGTGATTCGCGTGGATCGTGTCGCGCTGCGCGGCCTCAAGGCCCGCGGGTACCACGGTGTGTTCCCCGAGGAGCGCAGGGAGGGCCAGACCTTCGTGGTGGACCTCGTCCTCGGCCTGGACACCCGGCCGGCCGCCGCCGACGACGACCTGGCGAAGACCGTGCACTACGGCATCGTGGCGGAGGAGGTCGTGGCCGTCGTCGAGGGCGAGCCGGTCAACCTCATCGAGACGCTCGCCGCGCGCATCGCCCAGGCCTGCCTGAAGCACGAAGGGGTCCAGGAGGTCGAGGTCACCGTCCACAAACCGGACGCGCCGATCACGGTCCCCTTCGACGACGTGACCGTCACCATCACCCGGAGCCGAGTATGACCGCGTTCTTCACCGAGGGTCACAGCGACCCGACCGTACAGCCGGTACCCGCCTCCGTCGTCGAGAAGGTCGACGCCGCCGACACCACTCTCCAGAACCCGAAACGCGCCGTGATCTCCCTCGGCTCCAACCTCGGCAACCGCCTGGAGACCCTCCAGGGCGCCATCGACGCGCTGGAGGACACCCCCGGCGTCCGCGTCAAGGCGGTCTCCCCGGTGTACGAGACAGAGCCGTGGGGCGTGGAGCCGGGAAGCCAGCCGTCCTACTTCAACGCGGTCGTGGTCCTCAAGACCACGCTCCCCCCGTCCTCCCTCCTGGAGCGCGCACACGCGGTCGAGGAGGCCTTCCACCGGGTACGGGACGAGCGCTGGGGCGCACGCACCCTCGACGTCGACATCGTCGCGTACGCCGACGTCGTCTCCGACGACCCGACCCTCACCCTCCCCCACCCGCGCGCCCACGAACGCGCCTTCGTCCTCGCCCCCTGGCACGACGTCGAGCCGCAGGCACAGCTTCCGGGCCGCGGCTCGGTGGCCGACCTCCTGGCCGGCATCACACGCCACGGCGTCGAACCGCGCAGGGACCTGGAACTCCAGCTGCCCGAGTAGTCGTTAAGGTCAAGACGATCGACCACAGTCCGTGGGGATCCGGGGGAGCTGAAGGGACACCGTGAGAGAGCTGCGCATCAGGATGCTGGCCGGCATCTTCCTCGTCGCCGGAGTCCTGTCCTGGGCGGGCGCCCGCCTCTGGAACTCGATCGGGACCCTTCCGAGCGTCCCCCTGGCCGCCCCCATCGTCCTCGCCGTGATCGCCGTAGTCCTGCTCGCCACGGCGCTCTCCATCCGCGCCCGCCTCAGGGCCCAACGCGAACGCCGGCCCGAAGCCAAGGGCGTCGACCCCCTGATGGCCGCCCGCGCGGTCGTCTTCGGCCAGGCCAGCGCCCTGGTCGCCGCCCTCGTCGCCGGCATGTACGGCGGCACGGGCGTCTTCCTCCTGGAGCTCCTCGACACCCCCGCCCGCCGCGACCAGGCCATCTACGCCGGCTTCTCGGTCGTGACGGGCGTCGGCGTCATAGCGGCGGCCATCTTCCTGGAACGCGTCTGCAAGCTCCCGGAGGACGACGAGCACAACGGCGCGGGGGCGGCGCCGACGGTGTAGCGGGGGATCAGCGCACCAGATATCAGCGCACCGGGTATCAGCGGGCCATGATGAGGCTCATCGCCTCGTTGCGCGTCGCCGCGTCCCTCAGCTGACCACGCACCGCCGACGTTATGGTCATCGCGCCGGGCTTACGGATGCCCCGCATCGACATGCACATGTGCTCGCACTCCACCACGACGATCACGCCACGCGGCTCGAGAATCTCCATCAGGGAGTCGGCGATCTGCGTAGTGAGACGTTCCTGCACCTGAGGACGGCGGGCGAAGACGTCGACCAGCCGAGCCAGCTTGGACAAGCCGGTGATCTTGCCGCTGGTGGCCGGGATGTATCCGACGTGGGCAACACCCCTGAACGGCACCAGATGATGCTCACAGGTCGAGTACACCTCGATGTCCTTCACGAGGACCATCTCGTCGTGCCCGATGTCGAACGTCGTCGTCAACACGTCCTCGGGCTTCTGCCACAGCCCCGCGAAGATCTCCCGGTACGCCCGCGCCACCCGCCCCGGAGTCTCCCTGAGCCCCTCACGGTCCGGGTCCTCGCCGACCGCGATCAGCAGCTCGCGTACGGCGTTCTCGGCTCGCTTCTCGTCGAACTCGCCGATGGAGCCCTCGCCGTCCAGCGTCACCGGGTCGGTCATTGTGGTGCCTCGTTCCTTCGCGGGTGGCGCGTGTGGGTCACGCGTCTGAACTGCGGGCATACGAAAATGCCGCGCCCCCCAGGCTAGAACCAGGGGGGCGCGGCATCCATTCCGGGCCGGTGGGGGTCACCGGGGCCGGGGCGTCAGCTCTCCGGACGCTCCTCGGTAGCCGGCTCGGTCGCCGGTGCGGGCTCCGCCGCCGTCGACTTCGCGGTGCTGATCGCCGGCGTCGCGCCGTTGGCGCCGTTCGTCAGTGCGAGCTCCTTCGGGGAGAGCACCGGCGGGCGGGTGGACGGCGTGCGCCGCGAGGAGCCGGTCCAGGCGGGCCGGGGCGGACGCTTGACGATGGGGGCGAAGATCTCGGCGATCTCCTCCTTGCCCAGCGTCTCCCTCTCCAGCAGCTGAAGCACCAGGTTGTCGAGGACGTCGCGGTTCTCGACCAGGATCTCCCAGGCTTCGTTGTGCGCGTTCTCGATGAGCTTCTTGACTTCCTCGTCCACCAGCGCGGCGACCTCTTCCGAGTAGTCGCGCTGGTGAGCCATCTCACGTCCGAGGAACGGCTCGGTGTTGTCGCCGCCGAACTTGATCGCGCCGAGACGCTCGGTCATGCCGTACTGCGTGACCATCGCGCGGGCGGTGGCCGTGGCCTTCTCGATGTCGTTCGCGGCGCCCGTGGTCGGGTCGTGGAAGACCAGTTCCTCGGCCGCGCGGCCGCCCAGCATGTAGGCCAGCTGGTCCAGCATTTCGTTGCGCGTGGTCGAGTACTTGTCCTCGTCCGGGAGCACCATCGTGTAGCCCAGCGCGCGGCCTCTCGACAGGATCGTGATCTTGTGGACCGGGTCGGAGTTGGGAGAAGCCGCCGCGACCAGGGCGTGGCCGCCCTCGTGGTACGCGGTGATCTTCTTTTCCTTGTCCGACATGATCCGGGTCCGCTTCTGCGGGCCCGCCACGACGCGGTCGATGGCCTCGTCCAGCATGTGGTTGTCGATCAGCTTCTTGTCCGAGCGGGCCGTGAGCAGCGCTGCCTCGTTGAGGACGTTGCTCAGGTCCGCGCCGGTGAAGCCGGGCGTGCGGCGGGCGACCGCCGACAGGTCGACGTCCGGGGCGACCGGCTTGCCCTTCTGGTGGACCTTGAGGATCTCCAGACGGCCCTGCATGTCCGGGCGGTCGACCGCGATCTGGCGGTCGAAGCGGCCGGGGCGCAGGAGGGCCGGGTCGAGGATGTCGGGCCGGTTCGTCGCGGCGATGAGGATCACGCCGCCCTTGACGTCGAAGCCGTCCATCTCGACGAGCAGCTGGTTCAGGGTCTGCTCGCGCTCGTCGTGACCGCCGCCGAGGCCGGCGCCGCGGTGGCGGCCGACCGCGTCGATCTCGTCGACGAAGACGATCGCCGGGGCGTTCGCCTTGGCCTGCTCGAACAGGTCACGGACTCGGGAGGCACCGACGCCGACGAACATCTCGACGAAGTCGGAACCGGAGATCGAGTAGAAGGGGACGCCCGCCTCGCCGGCGACGGCGCGCGCGAGGAGCGTCTTACCGGTACCAGGAGGCCCGTAGAGCAGGACGCCCTTGGGGATCTTGGCGCCGACGGCCTGGAACTTCGCCGGTTCCTGGAGGAACTCCTTGATCTCCTGGAGCTCCTCGACGGCCTCGTCCGAGCCCGCGACGTCCGAGAACGTCGTCTTCGGGGTGTCCTTGGTGATGAGCTTCGCCTTGGACTTGCCGAAGTTCATGACCCGGGAGCCGCCACCCTGCATCTGATTCATCAGGAACAGGAAGACGACCACGATGAGGACGAAGGGAAGCAGGGAGAGCAGGATCCCGACGAACGGGTTCTGCTTGGACGGCGAGACTGTGTAGCCGTCCGGGATCTGCTTGTCCTGGTACTTGTTCTGCAGCGTGCTGGCGATGGTCACGCCTTGATCGCCGATATAGCTCGCCTGGATCTTGTCGGAGCCCTCGACCTTTACGCCGTCCTTGAGCTGGACCTTGATGATCTGCTCGTCGCCGGTGGTCAGTTTGGCCGACTCGACCTTGTTGTCATTGATCGCCTGGACGACCTGGCCGGTGTCCACCGTCTTGTAGCCGCCGGACGAGCCGACGACCTGCATCAACACGACCACGGCAAGGACGGCCAGCACGATCCACATGACCGGCCCACGGAAGTATCGCTTCACGTCCATCCATACGGAGCGGTGCCGCCCCGTCCCTCCTGCCATAGTGAGTTTGATAAGACAGTTCTTCTGACGGTACCCCAGCTTCGACGACCGTAGCCGCACGGGACGGCTGGCAAGCCCGTCTGCATGCTCCAACGGCGCGAGGCCCGCTGGGGTTCCCGATCTTCGTACGGCTCTTGGGCCCTTCGGGTCCGGCGCTGCGGACCGTCGGACTCAGCCGCCGTAGACGTGGGGCGCGAGCGTACCGACGAACGGGAGGTTGCGGTACTTCTCGGCGTAGTCGAGGCCGTAGCCGACGACGAACTCGTTGGGGATGTCGAAGCCGACCCACTCCACGTCGATGGCGACCTTCGCGGCCTCGGGCTTGCGCAGCAGGGTGCACACCTTGAGGGAGGCGGGCTCGCGCGAGCCGAGGTTGGAGATCAGCCAGGACAGGGTCAGGCCGGAGTCGATGATGTCCTCGACGATCAGGACGTGCTTGCCCTTGATGTCGGTGTCGAGGTCCTTGAGGATCCGCACGACACCGGAGGACTGGGTGCCGGCGCCGTACGACGACACGGCCATCCAGTCCATGGTGACGGGGGTGGACAGCGCTCGGGCGAGGTCGGCCATGACCATCACCGCGCCCTTGAGGACGCCGACGATGAGCAGATCCTTGCCCGCGTACTCCGCGTCGATCTTCGCGGCCAGCTCGGCCAGCTTCGCGTCGATCTCTTCCTTGGTGATGAGCACCTG
Organism: Streptomyces sp. T12; assembly: GCF_028736035.1. NCBI lineage: Bacteria > Bacillati > Actinomycetota > Actinomycetes > Kitasatosporales > Streptomycetaceae > Streptomyces > Streptomyces sp. T12. Next base: position 6,077,428 of record NZ_CP117866.1, on the reverse strand, counting down.
CTGGAGCTCGGCACCCATGTCTTTCGCGTCCACCCGCATCACTTTCGGTCGTCCCACCGGCTGGTCCGTGCCGCTCTCACGACCCGCTCGAGGGCCGGTGGGAGGGTCCGGTTTCAGCCTTGCCGAATCACCAGTCTGCCACCCTGGCGCTGTGCGACGACTTTGCCGGGGAGATTGATGGCTCCCTGGCCGCGCCAGCCGGTGATCAGGCGGTCGACTTCCTCGATGTGGCGGGCGAACAGCGCACCGGCGGGCGCCCCGGCCTCGATGGCGGCGCGGCGCAGGATCCGGCGGCGTACGGCGGGCGGCAGCGCGTACAGCTTGGCGCACTCCAGGAGGCCGGCCGAGTCGCGTACGGCGGCCTCGGCCTGGCCGGCCCAGGCGTCGAGGGCGTCGGCGTCGTCGCGGGAGAGCTGGGCGGTGCGGGCGAGGGCCTCCACGACTCCCTTGCCGAGTGCCTTCTCCAGGGCGGGCAGGCCCTCTTGGCGCAGTCGCGACCTCGTGTACGCGGGATCGGAGTTGTGGGGGTCGTCCCAGACCGGCAGGGACTGGACCATGCACGCCTTGCGGGCGGTCTGCCGGTCGAGCTGGAGGAAGGGGCGCCGGTAGCGGCCGCCGGCCCCCGAGACCGCGGCCATTCCGGACAGGGAGCGGATACCGGAGCCGCGGGCGAGGCCGAGCAGGACGGTTTCGGCCTGGTCGTCCCGGGTGTGGCCGAGCAGGACGGCGACGGCGCCGTGGCGGACGGCCGCGGCGTCGAGGGCGGCATAGCGGGCGTCCCGGGCGGCGGCCTCGGGTCCGCCTTGGCGGCCGACGGTCACGGCGATGGACTCGACCGGGTCGAGGCCGAGTTCGCGCATGCGCAGGACGACTTCCTCGGCGCGCAGGTCGGAGCCGGGCTGCAGACCGTGGTCGACGGTGACGGCGCCGGCGCGGATGCCGAGTTTGGGGGCTTCGAAGGCGAGCGCGGAGGCGAGGGCCATGGAGTCGGCGCCGCCGGAGCATGCCACGAGCACGAGCGGGGAGGGGGGTCGCTCGTGCGGGGCAGCGCGCGGGGGCTCCTGCGGGGCCTGGCCGGGGAGCTCGTACGACGGCTCGCGCGCCGTGTCGTACGCGGCGGGCGTGGGGCCGGTCGATGTCGCGGGGGGCGCCACGGGCGGTGTCATGTGCAGGATCTCGTACGAGATCGCGCGTGATGTGCTGGGCGCGAGGGTGTCGGTGGAGCGGCTGTGGTCGGTGAGGATGTCGTGGAGGACGCGGCGGACCGCCAGGCGTATCGCCGCGACCGCAGGATGGGGACCCATTGTCCGGTTCCCTTCATGAAATTGTCGGGGGGTGAGCCCGAGCTCGGTCACTCAGAGTGTGTAGATGGTGACAGAACCGGGCCGTTCCCCGAGCATTGCACGCCTACCCATGACTCACGGTCCCTCGGACGGGTGATTGAAGGGGCGTTCGCCTGCCGTCGGCCGGATTCGGTTCACGACCTTCGTATGAGATGCACAACGCGGCGCGTGATTCACGACTCGGCCTTGCGGTGCACCCGCGCGATCCAATCCGCCGGTTTGGCGATCTCCGCCTTGGTCGGAAGAGTATTCGGGGAGGTCCACACGCGGTTGAAGCCGTCCATGCCGACCTGGTCCACGACGGCCCGTACGAAGCGTTCGCCGTCGCGGTACTGCCTGAGTTTGGCATCCAGACCGAGCAGCTTGCGCAGGGCCATGTCCAGTCGGGAGGCACCCTTGGCGCGCCGCTGCTGGAACTTCTCGCGGATCTCGGCGACGGTCGGGACGACCTCGGGGCCGACCCCGTCCATCACGAAGTCGGCGTGGCCCTCCAGGAGCGACATCACGGCGGTGAGGCGGCCGAGGATCTCCCGCTGGGCCGGGGTCTGCACCAGTTCGACGAACGACCGTCCGCCGTCGTCCTCCTCGGCCTCGGGCCGGCCGCCGGCGAGTGACTGCGCGGCCTCGCGGATGCGTTCCAGGACGGTCATGGGGTCGACGTCCGTCTCCCCCAAGAACGACTGGATTTCGCCCTCCAGGTGGTCCCGCAGCCAGGGCACCGCGCTGAACTGGGTGCGGTGCGTCTCCTCGTGCAGGCACACCCACAGGCGGAAGTCGTGGGGCTGTACGTCGAGTTCGCGCTCCACGTGCACGATGTTCGGGGCGACGAGCAGGAGTCGGCCGCCGCCACTCGGTGAATCAGGGGGGCCGCCCGCGGGGAGTTCGCGGGTGGCCGGGGCGAAGGTCTCGTACTGGCCGAGGACCCGCGAGGCCAGGAAGGACAGCAGCATCCCGAGTTCGACGCCGGTGACCTTGCCGCCGACGGCGCCGAGGACCGCGCCGCCGGTGCTGCCGCTGCGGCGCTCCTGCATCTTTTCGAGCAGGGGCTTGAGGATCTCGCGGAACCCGGCGACGTTCGCCCGGACCCAGCCGGGGCGGTCGACGACGAGGACGGGGGTGTCGTGGGTGTCCTCCGTGCCCATACGAGTGAAGCCCCGGACGTGTTCCTCCGAGGCCTTGGCATGTCGGCGCAGCTCGGCGACGACGGCCCGGGCCTCGTCGCGGCTCACCTCGGGGCCCGGCCGTACGAGCCGGGTCGCGGTCGCCACCGCGAGATTCCAGTCGACCATCTCGGCACCACCGATGCTCGTCATGTGTCAACCGTACGTGAGCGCTCCCACTTGGGGCAGGCCGTGAGAGGTCGGCTCGGTTGGCGGTGACTCGTGTGGGGCCCGGCGCCGCAGGCCGCGTGTCGGGCTGGCTGAAGTCGGCGCCGGTACGGGCGACGCCCGGCACTGCAGGCCGTGCCCACCCGTTCCGCCCTGCGGAGCGACGCCCACGGCGGGAGCGGATGGCTGCCGCACAGCTGGAGCGGATGGTTGCGGCGGAGCGGGAGCGGACGGCCGCGGCACCGCGGGAGCAGACAGCCCCGGCACGACGGGAACCGACAGCCCCGGCACCGCGGGAGCAGACAGCCGCGGCACCGCGGGAGCAGACAGCCGCGGCACCGCGGGAGCGGGCGGCTGCGGCGGGGTGGTGGTGGGCCGACTGCAGCTCAGTTCGGTGGTTAGCCGCAGCCGCAGGACGCCAGCGCCGTCGCCGTCCGGTCCAGCGCCGCCCGGGCCGCCTCCGTGTTCGCGCCCGTCGACAGGAACGCGAAGGCGAGCAGGCGGCCGTCCTGGTCCACGACCGTGCCGGCCAGGGAGTTCACGCCGTTCAGGGTGCCGGTCTTCGCTCGGACGAGGCCGGCCGCGCCATCGGTGTAACGGCTGGTCAGGGTGCCGGTGAAGCCGGCCACGGGGAGGCCGGTCAGAACCGGGCGGAGCTCGGGGTGGGCCGGGTCGGCCGCCTTGGCCAACAGGGCCGTGAGCAGGTCGGCCGTGAGTTTGTCTTCGCGGTTGAGGCCGCTGCCGTCCTTGAAGTCGGCGCCCGTCAGCGGCAGCCCGAGCCTCTTCAACTGAGCCCCGATCGCCTCGCCCGCGCCGTCGAAGTCGGCGCGCGCGCCGCTCGCCACGGCGGTCTGGCGGGCGAGGTGCTCGGCGAGGTCGTTGTCGCTGTTGGTGAGCATGCGCTCGACCAGGGAGGACAGCGGCGGTGAGGTGACCTCGGCGAGCGACTCGGCTCGGTTCGTCGCCTTCGAAGGGCCGGGCGCGGTCGTCTTGATGCCGCGGTCCGCGAGGAGGGCCGCGAACTGCGTCGCCGCGTCCTTCGCCGGGTCCTCCACCCGCTTCACCGGCCCGCTGGTGGAGTCGTCCGTGCGGGCCTCGTCGACCATGAGGGCGCTGACCGGGGCGAGGTTGCCGTTCTTTCCGATGGGGTGCAGTTCGGGTCCGGCGTAGAGCGTCTTGTCGTACGAAAGGGTGACCTGGCGTACGTCCCGCTTCTTCAGCGCCGCCGCCGTCTCGTCGGCCAGCTCCCGCAGGCTCGCCCAGCCGTCGGCCTCCTTGCGCGCCGTCAGCGTGGGGTCGCCGCCGCCGACCAGGACCAGCTCCTTCGTGTCGGTTTCGAGGGCGGTACGGGTGGTGAGGCGGTGGTCGGGGCCCATTGCGGCGAGGGCGGCCGCGGCAGTGGCGATCTTCGTCGTGGAGGCAGGGGTGAGGGGCTCGGAGGCTCCGTCGTCGTAGAGGCGCTTGCCGGTGGCCACGTCGACGATCGCCGCCGTGCGGGCGCCGAGTTCCGGGGCGTCCAGGAGCGGGCCCAGGAGGCCGGCGAGAGCCTTGCCGTTCGGGGCCGGCTTCACGGTGCTGATTCCGCCGCCCAGGCCGGTGAGGACGGAGGCCGCGCTGGGGGCGGGACGGGGTGCGTCCGCCGCCGCATCAGCGGAACCGGACGTATCGGCATTACGGCCGTGATCTGCGCCACCCGTGCGCTCCTGGGCGACCGCCCAGTCGCGCTCGGCCGTACGCTGACCGGTGGAGTCCCAGGGGCCGGCGGTGGTCACCACACCGGCGGCCAGCGCCAGTCCGGCGGTGGCGGCGCCCGCGGTGTACTGCCAGGTCTTCGGCCTGCGTGTCCGCGCGGCCTGCGGGGAGACGGCTCGCGCGAGCTGTGCGACCCGTGGTTTCGCGGCCGTCGCGGCGCGTGCGAGACGTGGGCGTACGGCCTCCGCGGCCCGTGCCAGACGTGGTCGTACGGCGCCCGCGACCCGCGTCACATGCGGTCTCGCGGCTCGCCAAGGCCTCAGCTCTGGCACGACCAACAGCCCCTTTCGCGATCACACACCTGCGTGAGGGACACTTAACCACCAGAACTATGTGTTGATCATGGAGGAGCCACCGGTGGAGTTCGACGTCACGATCGAGATTCCGAAGGGTTCGCGGAACAAGTACGAGGTGGACCACGAGACCGGTCGGATCCGCCTGGACCGTCGCCTCTTCACCTCGACCGCCTACCCGACCGACTACGGCTTCGTCGAGAACACCCTCGGCGAGGACGGCGACCCGCTGGACGCGCTGGTCATCCTGGACGAGCCGACGTTCCCGGGCTGCCTCATCAAGTGCCGCGCGATCGGCATGTTCCGGATGACGGACGAGGCCGGCGGCGACGACAAGCTGCTGTGCGTGCCGGCGACGGACCCGCGCCAGGAGCACCTGCGTGACATCCACCACGTCTCCGAGTTCGACCGCCTGGAGATCCAGCACTTCTTCGAGGTCTACAAGGACCTGGAGCCCGGCAAGTCCGTCGAGGGCGCCGACTGGGTGGGCCGCACCGAGGCCGAGGCCGAGATCGAGCGGTCCTACAAGCGCTTCAAGGACCAGGGCGGCCACTGAGGCACCAGTTGGCTTCCAGCCAAGTGAATGGGCTGCACGCGTGCGCGTGCAGCCCATTCGCGTGTCTGTGCGCATACTGAGTGCGGCAGGAGGGTGTCGTACAGGGAGTGCTACGCACGTGACGGACGTGGAGGACCGCAAGCCGCAGTCGGACGAGGCGAGGATGGCCTTCACGCCACCCGCCGGTGTGGAGGTAGGGGACAGCGAGTCGGAGACGACGTCCGAGTTCGCCCTCCCCAAGGGGCTGGGCGTACCGCAGTCGCCGTCCCCGGAACCGGAGCGCTCGGCGTTCAGCACGCCGAGCCTCTACAGCGTCGAGGACGCCTCACCCGCGTTCACGCCCGCGACCGGCATACCGAAGATCAGCCTGACCAAGGACCTGCCCTGGCAGGACCGGATGCGGACGATGCTGCGCATGCCGGTGGCCGAGCGGCCCGCGCCGGAGCGGATGCCGAAGGCGGAGGAGGAGGGTCCGGCCGTCCCGCGCGTGCTCGACCTGACCCTGCGTATCGGCGAGCTGCTGCTGGCGGGCGGTGAGGGCGCGGAGGACGTCGAGGCGGCGATGTTCGCGGTCTGCCGGTCCTACGGCCTGGACCGCTGCGAGCCGAACGTCACCTTCACCCTGCTGTCGATCTCGTACCAGCCGTCGCTGGTGGACGATCCGGTGTCGGCGTCCCGCACGGTGCGGCGGCGCGGCACCGACTACACGCGCCTGGCCGCCGTGTACCAGCTCGTCGACGACCTCAGCGACCCGGAGAGCCACATCTCCCTGGAGGAGGCCTACGGGCGCCTCGCGGAGATGCGCCGCAACCGGCACCCGTACCCGACCTGGGTGCTGACCGGAGCGAGCGGGCTGCTCGCGGGGGCGGCCTCCGTGCTGGTCGGCGGTGACGTGATCGTCTTCATCGCGGCCATGCTGGGCGCGATGCTCGGCGACCGGCTGGCGTGGCTGTGCGCGGGGCGCGGGCTGCCGGAGTTCTACCAGTTCACGGTGGCCGCGATGCCGCCGGCTGCGATCGGGGTCGCGCTGACGCTGGCGCACGTCGACGTGAAGGCCTCCGCGGTCATCACCGGTGGACTGTTCGCGCTGCTGCCCGGACGGGCGCTCGTCGCGGGCGTGCAGGACGGGCTGACCGGCTTCTACATCACCGCGGCCGCGCGCCTGCTGGAGGTCATGTACTTCTTCGTCGGCATCGTCGTCGGTGTGCTGGTGATCCTGTACCTCGGCGTGAACCTGGGCGCCGGCCCCGACCCCGACGCGCTGCTGAACATCTCCGAGCGGCCGTACTGGCAGATCGGCGCGTCGATGCTGCTGTCGCTGACCTTCGCGGTGCTGCTCCAGCAGGAACGGTCCACCGTGCTGGCCGTGACCCTCAACGGCGGCGTCGCCTGGGTCGTGTACGGCGCGCTGCACTACGCCGGTGAGCTGTCGCCGGTTGCCTCTACGGCCGTTGCGGCGGGGTTGGTGGGGTTGTTCGGGCAGCTGATGGCGCGGTATCGGTTCGCGTCGGCGTTGCCGTACACCACCGCGGCGATCGGGCCCCTGTTGCCAGGGTCCGCCACGTATTTCGGGCTGTTGTCGATCGCTCAGAACAAGGTGGATGCGGGGCTTGTTTCGTTGGCCACGGCGGCTTCTTTGGCCATGGCCATCGCTATTGGGGTGAACCTCGGGTCTGAGATCTCGCGGTTGTTCTTGCGGATCGGGTCGCCCGAGAAGCGGCGGGCTGCCAAGCGGACGCGGGGATTCTGAGCGCCGGGTGCCTAGTAGCTCGGGGGCTTGTGACCGACGGCGGCCGCAGGTTGTGTGTGGCTTGTCGCGCCCACGCGGCGGAGCCGCATATCGATACAGCCCCGCGCCCCTTGAGAGCGCTTCAGTAGCCCTGATTCGGCGGGTACTGCTGGTTCTGCCGGCCGTAGCCCTGGGGGTACTGCTGGGCGTACGGCTGCTGGGGCTGCTGGTCGTAGTACTGCTGGTCGTAGCCGTACTGCTGCTGGCCCTGGTCGCCATACGGCTGCTGGCCCTGGTTGTTGCCGTACTGCTGCTGGCCCTGGTCGCCATACGGCTGCTGGCCCTGGTTGTTGCCGTACTGCTGCTGGCCCTGGTCGCCATACGGCTGCTGGCCCTGGTTGTTGCCGTACTGCTGCTGGCCTTGGTCGCCGTACGGCTGCTGGGGCTGGTCGTCCGACGGGATGCGGCGGAGCTGGGTCGTGGCGTCGTCCATCGGCGGGGCCTGCTGGGTCCGTGCGGCGGGAGCCTGCGCGGCCGCGCGCTTCTTCTTGGAGCGCTCCCGCAGGTACTCGATGATGATCGGGACCACGGAGACGAACACGATGAGGACGAGGATCGCCTCGACGTTCTTGTTGATGAAGTCGATCTGGCCGAGCCAGTAGCCCGCGAGGGTGACGCCGGTGCCCCAGGCGACGCCGCCGATGACGTTGTACGTGAGGAACGTGCGGTACTGCATGCGGCCGGCGCCCGCCACGATGGGGGCGAAGGTGCGCACGATCGGGACGAAGCGGGCGAGGACGATCGCCTTGGGGCCGTACTTCTCCATGAACTCGTGCGCCTTGTCCAGGTTCTCCTGTTTGAAGAGCTTGGAGTTGGGGCGGTTGAAGAGCTTCGGGCCCAGGAACTTGCCGATCATGTAGCCGACTTGGTCGCCGATGACGGCGGCCAGGACGATGAGGGTGCAGACCAGCCACAGGGGCTGGCTGATGTACTGCCCCTGGGCCACGAAGAGGCCCGCCGTGAACAGCAGCGAATCACCGGGCAGGAACGCGAAGAGACCGGACTCGGCGAAGACGATCAGCAGGATGCCGGGGAGGCTGAAGGTCTCGATCAGGTAGTTCGGGTCGAGCCACTCGGGGCCGAGCGCAAGCGTGGTCACGGGATTGTGGCTCCTGCGGGGTGGGGGCGGGCTGGCTGAGGCTGGCTGAGGCTGGCTGCTCAAAGTATCAACGCTGCACTGGCCGCCCAGGTTCCATGGACCCCCTCAGGATGCACTGTGCCCCTGCTGGGACAAAGCTGTGATTCATGGGCATCGAAGAGTACGGCGGCGGGCAGGGACCCCAGCCCGACGTCCTGGTAGTGACCACCAATGACATTCCCGGTTACCGGGTCACCGAGGTTCTCGGCGAGGTCTTCGGACTGACGGTGCGCTCGCGGCACCTCGGCAGTCAGATCGGCGCCGGGCTGAAGTCGTTGGTCGGCGGTGAGCTCAAGGGGCTCACCAAGACCCTCGTGGAGACCCGTAACCAGGCCATGCAGCGGCTCGTCGAGCAGGCACGCGCGCGTGGGGCGAATGCCGTGCTGGCGTTCCGCTTCGATGTCTCGGAGGCCGCGGACGTGGGCACCGAGGTGTGCGCCTACGGGACCGCGGTGGTCCTGGCCCGGGAGTAGGCCGTAGGCCCATAGGGCTCCCGGGCCAGGTATCACGAGGTGTGACGGGCCGCGTTGGCGAGGATCGCGTCCTTCAGGTAGGCCGCGAGACCGGGCTTGGCCTTGTCGATGTTCCGGGTGAACCGCTCGTCCGCGACATACATCTCGCCGAGACAGGCGTGCATCTCGTACCCGCAGTCGTAGTGATTGCGGGAGATCCCCTGGCGGTGCTCCTCGGCGGCGTCCATGGCCGCCTCGGAGTCCGCCGGCTCACCGGCCTCCATAAGCGCCACAAAACGCCGGGTGAGCTCGTCGGCCTCGCGCTGGATCCGCAGCCAGTCCTCCTTGGTGTACGAGGCCGTCCGCTGCTGCGACTGCCGATAGGCATCGGTGTCGCCCCAGCGCTCCTGCACCTCGTCCTCGTACTGGTCCGGGTCGAAGTCCCCGAACACCTCGAACTTCTCCTCCGGCGTCAGATTGATCCCCATCTTGCGTGCCTCCATGGCGTGCTCCACGGCCGCCGCCATCTTCTGCAGCTTCTCGATCCGGGCGGTCAGCAGCTCGTGCTGCCGGCGCAGGTGTGCGCGCGGGTCCGCGTCCGGGTCGTCGAGCAGGGCGGCGACCTCCTCGAGCGGGAAGCCGAGCTCGCGGTAGAACAGGATCTGCTGCAGCCGGTCGAGGTCGGCGTCGCTGTAGCGCCGGTGGCCCGCGTGGCTGCGCTCGCCGGGTGCGAGCAGGCCGATGTCGTCGTAGTGGTGCAGGGTGCGCACCGTCACTCCGGCGAAGCCGGCGACCTGTCCCACGGAGTAGCTCACTTCCGCTCCCTTCTCGGTACGCACTCCACGGTGCGTCCTCACGCGACGTGAGGTGCAAGCCCGTTTTCCCTCCGGGTGTCGCGCCCGTTTTGCCCGTTTATCGTGAGCCCGTGGCCCAGGACACCGTGCAGCAGTTACCCGCCGCCGCCCCGGCGACCCCGGCCCGCGCGCTGCTGCCGTTGATCCTCCCCGCTCTCGTGGCGGGCACGGGCGCGAGTCTGCTCCTCCTCGGGGTGAGCGTGGCGGCCGAGGAGCTCCAGGACGTGCTGTGGGGGAACCTGCCGGAGGCGCTGGGGGTGGGCCGGCACTCCGCGCTGTGGATGCTGGTCATGCTCACGGCGACCGGCGTGGCGGTCGGGCTGGTGGTGTGGAAGGTGCCGGGGCATGCCGGACCCGACCCGGCCACCACCGGCCTTGACGCGCCCGTGCTGCCGCCCGCCGTGCTGCCGGGGCTGGTGCTGGCGACTGCGCTGGTGCTCGCCGGCGGGCCGAGTCTCGGCCCCGAGAACCCGATCATCGCCGTGAACGTGGGGCTCGCCTTCTGGCTGAGCCGGCGGCTGGTTCCCCGGGCGCCGGGCGGCCTGTGGGCGGCGCCGGCGGAGGCGGCGACGATCGGCGCCCTGTTCGGTACGCCGGTGGCGGCGGCGCTGCTCCTGTCCGAGGCCCTGGCCGGGCGGCAGCTGAAGGGGGCGCTGTGGGACAACGTCTTCGCGCCGCTCGTCGCCGCCGCCGCGGGCGCGCTGACGACCACCCTGGTGGCGCATCCGAGCTTCGCTCTGCACCTGCCCGCTTTCGGCCGGCCCGGTTGGGGCGATCTGCTGGCGGCTCTGGTGATCGCGTCCGCCGCCGCGCTGCTCGGCATGTGCGCCGTCCACGCCTTCCCGTACGTCCACGGCGCGTTCGCGCGGCTGGGGCATCCGATGGCGGCGCTGCCGGTGGGCGGGCTGCTGCTGGGCCTGCTCGCCGCGCTGGGCGGCCATCTCACGCTCTTCAAGGGGCTGGACGAGGTGTTCGTCGGCGCCGCCCTCGGGCTGTGCGCCCACGCCCTCGTGCCCGCCGTCCATCCCGCCGTCGGCGTCGCCTGCGGCGTGCTGGGCATGCTCCTCGCCATCACCTCACCGACGATCATCGCCCTGCTGTGCATGGCCTCGCTGCCGGCCTGGCTGCTGGTGACCGGACGCCCCCAGATGCAGCTGCGCGACGACGGAACCCCGGTCCGCTGCCCCCACCGACCCCCGCCGACCCCCATCGACCCCCTTCAGGAGACTCAGGAGAAAGCCCATGCCGCTACACAAAGGCCCCGAGGAGCCCGACGAGCGCCCGCTGTCCGTCAACCCCTTCTACGGGGAGGCGAATCCGGTCGGCGGCATGACGCAGGCCCCGCCCAAGCACCGGCTGCCGGACGCTCCCCTGTCACCCTCGACGGCGTACCAGCTCGTCCACGACGAGCTGATGCTGGACGGCAACTCCCGGCTCAATCTCGCCACCTTCGTCACCACCTGGATGGAGCCGCAGGCCGGGGTCCTGATGGGCGAGTGCCGGGACAAGAACATGATCGACAAGGACGAGTACCCGCGCACCGCCGAGTTGGAGCGGCGCTGTGTGGCGATGCTCGCCGACCTGTGGAACGCCCCCGACCCCTCGGCGGCCATGGGGTGTTCGACGACCGGGTCGAGCGAGGCGTGCATGCTCGCCGGGATGGCTCTCAAGCGGCGCTGGGCGCAGCGCAACGCCGACCGCTACCCCGCCCACGACGTCCGCCCCAATCTGGTCATGGGCGTCAACGTCCAGGTCTGCTGGGACAAGTTCTGCAACTTCTGGGAGGTGGAGGCCCGGCAGGTCCCCATGGAGGGCGACCGCTTCCACCTCGATCCGCAGGCGGCGGCCGCACTGTGCGACGAGAACACCATCGGGGTCGTCGGCATCCTCGGCTCCACCTTCGACGGCTCCTACGAGCCGATCGCCGACCTGTGCGCCGCCCTCGACGAACTCCAGGAACGCACCGGCCTCGACATCCCGGTGCACGTCGACGGCGCGTCCGGCGCCATGGTCGCGCCCTTCCTGGACGAGGACCTGGTCTGGGACTTCCGGCTGCCGAGGGTGGTCTCCATCAACACCTCGGGGCACAAGTACGGGCTGGTCTACCCCGGTGTCGGCTGGGCGCTGTGGCGCGACAAGGCGGCCCTGCCCGAGGAACTCGTCTTCCACGTCAACTACCTGGGCGGCGACATGCCGACCTTCGCGCTCAACTTCTCCCGGCCCGGCGCCCAGGTCGTCGCGCAGTACTACACCTTCCTGCGCCTCGGCCGCGAGGGTTACCGGGCCGTGCAACAGACCACCAGGAACGTCGCCCGAGGCATCGCCGAACGCGTCGAGGCCCTCGACGACTTCCGGCTGCTGACCCGGGGCGACGAGCTCCCGGTGTTCGCCTTCACGACCCGGCCGGACGTGACGGCCTACGACGTCTTCGACGTCTCCCGGCGGCTGCGCGAGAAGGGCTGGCTGGTCCCCGCGTACGCCTTCCCGCCGCACCGCGAGGACCTGTCCGTCCTGCGGGTGGTCTGCCGCAACGGCTTCTCCGCCGACCTCGCCGAGCTGTTCGTGGAGGACCTGAGCCAGCTGCTGCCGGAGCTGCGCCGGCAGCCGCAGCCCCTGACGCGGGACAAGGGCGCGGCAACCGGCTTCCACCACTAAAGCGTGGGGCGGCCCCCGACGGCTGCTAACGGCTCAGGCGCGCGAACCGCCGTACCGCCAACGGGAAGAACACGGCCAGGAGCGCCAACGGCCATACGATCGCCGCCGCCACGTGCTCCGTGCCCGTACCGCCGAACAGGTCCCGCACGGCGGTCGCCGTGTGCGACATCGGGTTCCACTCGACGACCGTGCCCAGCCAGCCGGGCATGGTCCCGGGGAGGGTGAGGGCGTTGGACAGGAAGCCGATCGGCCAGACCAGGATCTGCACCGCCTGCACCATCTCCGGCTTGCCGGCCACCAGCGCCAGGTGGATGCCGATCCACAGCATGGCGAACCGGAAGAACAGGAGAAGCCCTACGGCGCCCAGGAAGGCGCCCAGGCCGCCGTCCGCGCGCCAGCCGAGCGCGTACCCGACGCCCATGAGGACGAACAGGGCCAGCGCCGACTGGAGCATGTCGGCGACCGAACGGCCCACGAGCACCGCCCCGTTGGCCATGGGCATGGACCGGAAGCGGTCGACCACGCCCTTGTTGAGGTCCTGGGTGACGGCGATCATCGTGCCCTCGAGGCCGAAGGCCATGGTGAGCGCGAGCATGCCGGGGACGAGATAGTCGACGTAGGAGCCCTGGACGCCCCGGCCGCCGCCGATGAGGTAGCCGAACATCAGCAGCAGCATCACGGGGAAGACCAGGTTGACCACGACCTGGACGGGTTGCCGCGCCCAGTGGGCGAGTTCGCGGCGGGTCATGGTCCAGGAGTCGGTCAGGGCGTAGGTGCTCATGCTCATGCGGGCTCCTTGACTCGGCGGTCGTCTCCCGTGAGGTGCAGGAACACCTCGTCCAGCGTCGGCCGGCGCAGCGCCACGTCCTCCGCCTCGATTCCGGCCTCCTCCAGAGCCCGTACGACGCCGGAGAGCGCCGCCATCCGGTCGGTGACCGGGGCGCTGAGCAGGCGGCGGTCGGGGTCGACGCAGACGTCGTCCTTCGGTACGGGCAACAGGGCGACGGCCGCGCCCAGGTGGCCGGCGTCGCGCAGGACGACGTCGATGCGGTCTCCGCCGGTCAGCGCCTTGAGCTCGTCCGCCGTGCCGTCGGCGATGACGCGGCCGGCGTCGACGACCGAGATGCGGTCGGCGAGCTGGTCGGCCTCCTCCAGGTACTGGGTGGTGAGCAGGACCGTCGTGCCGCCGCCGACCAGGGAGCGGACCGCGGACCAGACCTCGGCGCGGCCGCGCGGGTCGAGGCCGGTGGTGGGTTCGTCCAGGAAGAGCACCTCCGGGTCGGTGATGAGCGAGGCCGCCAGGTCCAGTCGCCGGCGCATGCCGCCGCTGTACTGCTTCACCGGCTTGCGGCCGGTGTCGGCCAGGCCGAAGCGCTCCAGGAGCTCTGCGGCGCGCACGCGCGCGTGGCGGGCGCCCAGGTGGTAGAGGCGGCCGAACATCTCCAGGTTCTGGTGGCCGCCCAGCTCCTCGTCCAGGGCGGCGTGCTGGCCGAGGAGCCCGATGCGCAGGCGTACGTCATACGCCTGGCGCACGACATCGTGCCCCGCTACTTCCACGCGACCGCTGTCCGGCCGCAGGAGGGTGGACAGGATCCGGACCAGGGTCGTCTTGCCCGCGCCGTTCGGCCCGAGCACTGCGTGCACGGTGCCGCGCGCGACCGTGAGGTCGAGCCCGTCCAGTGCGTATCTGCCGGCTGTGCCGCCGTACTTCTTGCGTGCCTTTTCGACGGTGATCGCCGTGTCGGCCACTGAGACCCCCTTGCTAGTCAAACTTGACTAGCAGCTCGAAGCTAATACCCCGCACTCGATTGGTCAAACTTGATTAGCGGCCATCCTCCGGATGTCGCTCCCCCGTCGCGTACGGGTTCTCCTGATCCTCGGCCAGGACGCCCACGAACGGGTCGCCCTCGCCGGTGAACGTGTAAGCGCCCCGCTCGAGCCGCTCGATCAGCCCGCTGGTCCACTCACCTTCGGAATCCGCCGTGTGGACCCACATGTTCATGATCTCGCCGATGTGGCCGAGTTGCTCGGGCCCGTCCTCGGGCACGTAGTGGGCCACTACGGAGGCCCGCCACTCCTCGATCCGCCGGGTCCGCTCCTTCAGGAGCGTCACCGCTTCGGCCCTCGGCAGGTCGACCATGAAGCCGAGGGCCGCCGTCTTCACGTCTCCCCGCTGGTCGTACGTGACCAGCGCCTCCCGCAGGAGTGCGAAGTACTCCTCGGTGCCCGCGTCCGTGAGTTCGTACTCCACGCGCGGCGGGCCGCCCGCCGTGGACGGCGCGATCTCGTGCGCGTGCAGCAGCCCCTGCTTCGCCATCTGCTTCAGGGCGTGGTAGATCGAGCCGGGCTTGGCGTTGGACCACTCGTGCGCGCCCCAGTACTCCAGGTCATTGCGCACCTGGTACCCATGGGCCCGCCCGTGCTGCCGGACCGCGCCGAGCACGAGGAGACGGATCGCTGACATGCGGTCCAGGTTAGGGCCGCGGCGGGCTGGGGCCGAGGTCAGCCCCGGGCGGCTTCGAGCCGGGCTCGGCGTACAGAGCAGACATGCGCCCAGTGTGCACCTGGAGGCATGTCTGCTCGCGGCACCAAAGCGGCCCGCTCAGAACGGGAACCCGCTCCTGCCGTGCTGCACCGAGATCCACTTGATCGTCGTGAACGAGTCCAGCATCGTCTCGCCGTTCAGGCGGCCGAGGCCGGAGTGCTTCTCGCCGCCGAAGGGGACGATCGGCTCGTCGTGGACCGTGCCGTCGTTCACGTGGAACATGCCGGTGTCGATCTGCTTGGCGAAGTTCACGCCCCGCTCGATGTTCCCGGTGTGGACGGCGCCGCTCAGGCCGTACGGGGTGTCGTTGACGAGGCGTACGGCCTCCTCCTCGCCGTCGAACGGGATGAGGAAGGCGACCGGGCCGAAGACCTCCTGCTGGAGCAGGGCCGAGTCGGCGGGGACGTCGGTCAGGACCGAGGGCTCGACCAGGTTGTCCGTCGTCGTGCCGTGCACCAGGGCCGTCGCGCCCTCGGCGATCGCCTGCGCGACCGTGGCCGAGATCGCTTCCGCCTGGGAGGCGTTGATGACCGGGCCGATGACGGTCTGCGGGTCGCGCGGGTCGCCGGCCTTGAGGGTCTTCACCTTGGCGACGAACTTCTCGGTGAACTCGTCCGCGACCGAGCGGTCCACGAGGACCCGGTTCGCGGCCATGCAGACCTGGCCCTGGTGGACGTACCGGCTGAAGACCGCCGCGTCGACCGCGTAGTCGATGTCGGCGTCGTCGAGGACCACCAGCGCGCTGTTGCCGCCGAGTTCGAGGACCGAGCGCTTGAAGAGCGAGGCGCAGATGGTAGCGACGTGACGGCCGACCTTGTCGGAGCCGGTGAAGGAGATGACCTTCGGGATCGGGTGCTCGATGAAGGCGTCGCCGATCTCCGCGATGTCCGTGATGACGACGTTGAGGAGACCGGCGGGCAGGCCCGCGTCCTCGAAGATCTTCGCGACCAGGGAGCCACCGCAGATCGGGGTGTTCTGGTGCGGCTTGAGGACCACGCCGTTGCCGAGCGCGAGGGCCGGGGCGACCGACTTGATGGAGAGCAGGAGGGGGAAGTTGAAGGGGCTGATGACGCCCACGACGCCCACCGGAACGCGGTAGACGCGGTTCTCCTTGCCGTCCGTCGGCGACGGGATGATCTTGCCCTCGGGGCGCAGCGCCAGGTGGATCGCCTCGCGCAGGAACTCCTTGGCGAGGTGGAGTTCGAAGGCCGCCTTCAGCCGGGTGCCGCCGAGCTCGGCGATGATCGCCTCGGCGATCTCCTGCTCGCGGTCCTCTATCAGGCGCAGCGCCTTCTCGAAGACGGCACGGCGGGCGTAGGGATTGGTCGCGGCCCACTGCTTCTGGGCGCGGGCGGCCGCCTTGTAGGCGTCGTCCACCTCGTCGACCGTGGCTATGGTGATCGACGCCAGCTTCTCGCCGTCGTACGGGTTGAAGTCGATGATGTCCCAGGAGCCTGTACCCGGGCGCCACTCACCGTCGATGTACTGCTGAGCCAGGTCGGTGAAGTAGGACGACATGTGATCCCTCAATCCCTAGCGGACACCCGATCGACTGATCGCGGAAGCTAGATCGCCTTGATCGTCTTCACGGTCTGATCACACGTCATCGTACTTGCGTTTCAAGAGAGTTGAAGGAGTCCCCGGAGAAGGTCACGGCTCTCGTCCGGCCCCGGACTGTCCTGCTGAAGCTCCTTGAGCGCCTTCTCGTACTGGGCGACGTCCTCGTGCTTGTCGAGGTAGAGCGCGCTGGTGAGCTGTTCCACGTAGACGACGTCCGAGAGGTCGGACTCGGGGAAGCTGAGGATGGTGAAGGCACCGGACTCGCCGGAGTGGCCGCCGAAGCTGAACGGCATGATCTGCAGCCGCACGTTCGGGCGCTCGGAGACCTCGATCAGATGCTGGAGCTGGCCGCGCATGACCTCGCGGTCGCCGTAGGGACGGCGCAGGGCGGCCTCGTCCAGGACGATGTGGAACTCGGGAGCGCTCTCGGAGACGAGGTACTTCTGCCGCTCCAGGCGCAGCGCGACCCGCTTCTCGACGTCGGCCTGGCTCGCGCCCTGCATACCGCGCCGCACGACCGCGCGCGCGTACGCCTCGGTCTGCAACAGGCCGTGCACGAACTGCACTTCGTACGCGCGGATGAGGCTGGCCGCGCCCTCCAGGCCGACATAGGTGGGGAACCAGCTGGGCAGCACGTCCGAGTAACTGTGCCACCAGCCCGCGACGTTGGCCTCGCGGGCCAGGGAGAGCAGCGAGTTGCGCTCGACCTCGTCCGTGATGCCGTACAGCGTCAACAGGTCTTCGACGTCTCGCGTCTTGAAGCTCACCCGGCCCAGCTCCATCCGGCTGATCTTCGACTCCGAGGCGCGGATCGAGTAACCCGCCGCCTCGCGCGTGATCCCGCGCGCTTCCCGCAGTCGCCTCAGTTGCGAGCCGAGCAGCATGCGCCGCACCACCGATCCGGGCTCTCCCGCGCTCACGTTCGCCAGCCTCCCCAACCGTCTTCAGGGCCCGCAGTCTGCCACTAAATCACTTCGAGCAGTACTCGTCCGATTACAGAGAAGGAAAGAAGACAAGGATTCCTCTCAGGGAGGAGTAAGCGGAAGGCAAGGAGAGGGAGTGAAGTTGGCGGAAAAAATGGCCAACAAGCGGTACGGGAACGTCCAATTCGGTCACGTGCACGTGCATCTGCCCTTGCATCTGCTCTGCGCATCGGAAACCATGGTCCCGCGCAACCGCTGCATCGCAACGACCGCGAACTCCCGGGAGTGCCTCGCATGGGGACGAATGGATCGACCATGCTCGAGCCGTTACGGCAGGGCCTTCCGCCGCTGGATCCCGCAGCCGTCTCCAACGCCGCCTCCTGCGCTCTGCCCGCCCGCTACGAAGCGGTGCGCGAGGCACGGCAGTTCACGCGCCGCACCCTTGACCAGTGGGAACTGGGCTATCGCTTCGACGACGTCTGCCTCGTGGTCTCCGAGCTGGTGACCAATGCGCTGCGGCATGCGCTGCCGGCGGGTGCACAGCGAATAGCCGAGCAGGCGCCGCCCGTGCGGCTGCATCTGATGCGGTGGACCGAGCGGCTGGTGTGCGCGGTGCGCGATCCCAGCCATGACAGTCCGGTCGCGCGCGATTCCGACGACTTCTCGGCGGAGTCGGGGCGGGGATTGTTCCTTGTCGACTCCTTCAGTGACAGCTGGGGGTGGCATCCGCTGGCGGGGACGCTGAGCGGGAAGGTGGTCTGGGCGTTGTTCCGGCTGCAGGCGGGGCAGGCCGCGGGGGCGGTGTCGGGGGCGGCCTCGGGGGCGGGGCCGGCGGACTGATGAACCGCGGTGCTCGATCCTGTCGCGGTTCTACGCGCGTTGCTGCTGTGCTTGGCGCCGAATGTCCTGAGTTGCACCCGCGATTGCAGCCGGTTGTGCCTGGTTGCGCGGCCTGACCTGCCAGGCGTCAGCCCACGACCAAGTGGTCGAACTCGCCGTCCTTGACGCCGAGGAGCATCGCCTCGATCTCGGCGCGGGTGTAGACGAGGGCCGGGCCGTCCGGGAAGCGCGAGTTGCGTACCGCCACGTCTCCGCCGGGCAGCCGCGCGAACTCCACACAGGAGCCCTGCGAGTTGCTGTGCCTGCTCTTCTGCCAGGCCACCCCGTTCAGATCCGTGGCTGCCATGCCGTTGTACACGTCGTGGTCCACAGGTCGCTCCCCGGTGGTGCGGTGGCTCGAGGCCATTGATGCGAGAGGTGGTGCAGTGATGAGCAGTGATGTGCAGTGGTGGTGCGGAGGTCAACTGCTCCCGGATCATAGCTCTGTTCACGTGCAGCTGCGCGAGCAGATGCACGTGCACGGGGGGTGTTCCTGCGGTTACTCCTGTGACGTACGCGGACCTACATGCGTTCCAGCGCATGCCCCAGGGATCGCATCACATGCGTCTGTCGGCCGCCGCTCATGGTCGTCCTGGGCATCGGCTGAGCGGGGCGTCCGGATCGAATCCCTCGTGTCTTAGGAACAGACGCGTTCCGCGGCCTTCTTGTTCCACATTTCAAGTGGCAGTCCGGGCGGTGGAGTTGGCCGGAGTGCGGGGGCCGCCGGCAGTGGGGGCGGGGATGCCTGCGGCGGCCCGTGCGGACGCCTTCGGCGGTGGGGCGGGAGTGCCTGCGGCGGCCTGTGCGGGTGGGGTGGGGGTGCGCGTAGCGCGTGCGGTTCGGTGGGTGGGTCGGGGCCGTGCCGGAGGGTGTCCGTCCTCGGTCGGGCGGTTGCCGTTGGGCTAGAGGTGCCGTGTCTTGACGCCCGCCGCTGCGGGCGGACACCCCCCGGCACGTCCCCTTCCCGCCGTACGCGGGTGCTGCGCCGCGGGGGTGCGGACGAGAGCGCAGCATCCCTGGCAGGCCTCAACGCCGGTCCGTGCAGTTCAGCCCGTCCGGCGTTTGAGGAGTGGGGCGGTCTCAGCGGCTCGCGTACGGGAGCAGTGCCATTTCCCTTGCGTTCTTGATGGCCCTGGCCAGCTGCTTCTGCTGCTGGGCCGTGATTCGGGTGACGCGGCGGCTGCGGATCTTGCCGCGGTCGGAGATGAACTTCCGCAGGAGGTCGGTGTCCTTGTAGTCGATGTAGGTGATCTTGGCCTGGTCCAGGGGGTTGGGGCGGTTCTTGGCCGGCTTGCGTTCGGGCTTGCGGGGCATGGGGAGTCAGACCTCCAGGAGGGTGTCGAAGGCGGGCGGGAGTTGTTTCCAGGCGTCGCGGCCGGCGGCGTACTCGGCGTCGGTCAGGAGGCAGGATTCGAGGAGTTGCTCCAGGCCGTCGCGGTCCAGGGCGGGGGACGTGAAGACCAGGTGCTGGCAGCAGTCGCCGTGCTCGGGGTGCCAGTCCAGCGCGGCGGCGGCCCGGCGGACCGGCGGGACCATGTCCCAGGCCGCGTCGGGCAGCGAGGCGAGCCAGGGACCCGCGCTCTCCACGCACAGGGCGCCCCCTGCGGCGTCCCAGTGGAGCAGGACGTCGGGCTTGTCGGCGAGCCAGAAGCGGCCCCGGCTGCGGGCGGCTGCGCAGGTCAGGTCCTCCAGCGCCTCGTACAGCCGCTCGGGGTGGAAGGGGCGGCGGCGGTGCCAGACGAGGGTGGCGACCCCGTGCGCGTCGGCCTCGGCGGGGAGCAGGGCGCACGCCGGGTGCTGGGCGGCGGCGGCCGACTCGACGTCGAAGCCGGCCAGGGCCGCCTGAGAGAGAGGGGAGAGCCGGCGGCGGCGAGGGGGCGGAACCGTCAGGTCGTCGGCGGCCGTGGGTGACCCGGGGGCGGGTGCGTCCGCCGGGTCGCTGTGGGCGATCGGGACCTGGCGCGCCGTGGGGTGGAGTTGGGCGAGCAGCTCGCGGTCCTCGTCGTCGGCCTCCTGGGAGTCGGTGATGGCGAGGACGGGGGCGTACTCCAGCTGGCGCGCGAAGGTGTCGGCGACCGTGCGCTGGTCGGTCGGCGCGGCCGCCAGGCCCCGCTCGGCCAGGTCGTCGCCGTTGCCCAGGTAGGGCAGGACCAGCGCCGGGTCGACCGCGGTGATCACGCCGGTGAGCGTGAGCCCGCCCGACGTGACCACCTCGGCCATGGCCTTGGGCTCGACCGAGTCCCACAGTTCGACGATCGCCATACGGGTGCCGCCGGTGTCCCGGAGCCGGATCAGCTCCGGCACCAGGTCCTCGCGCAGGGCGCAGCAGGCGCAGTCGTTGACGAGGGGCGTCTCGCCGGCGGTCACGATTCCGGCGGCGTCGCGGATCGTGCGGACGACCGTGCCGGCGGTGGCCGTCGCCAGGTCGTGGTGGAGTACGACGCTGTCGGGGACGTCGGCGAGCAGTTGCGCCACGGCCGCCCTGCGGGCGTCGGCGTGCAGCCCGCCGACGATCACGACGGAGAGCCCGGACATCACAGCCACGTCGTCAGCCCTGCTTCCCGTACCGGCGCTCGAAGCGCTCCACGCGGCCGGCGGTGTCCAGGACGCGGGCCGTGCCGGTGTAGAAGGGGTGGCTGACGTTCGAGATCTCGACGTCGACGACCGGGTAGGTGTTGCCGTCCTCCCACTCGATCGTCTTGCCGGTGGGCACACCGGCGAGGGTGGAGCGGGTCAGGAAGGCGTGGTTCGCGGCGCGGTCGCGGAAGACGACGGGGCCGTAGGGCGGGTGGATTCCGTTGCGCATGGCGGTGGTCAGCGCTCCTCTCGGAAGTCGACGTGGCGGCCGGCGACCGGGTCGTACTTGCGCAGGGTCATGCGGTCCGGGTCGTTGCGGCGGTTCTTGCGGGTCACGTAGGTGTAGCCGGTGCCGGCGGTGGACCGGAGCTTGATGACCGGGCGGAGTTCGTTGCGTGCCATGCTGGTATCTTACTGAAAATGAATTCCATTAACAGTCGAGTCCGAGGAGAGGTTCGTCACCCGTGTCCGCCCACTGCATGCTGACCGGCGCCCAGCCAGGTTTCGGCAACACCATTTCCCACTCCCATCGGCGGACCTCCCGCCGCTTCGACCCCAACATCCAGACCAAGCGCTACTGGCTGCCGAGCGAGGGCCGGTATGTGCGGCTGCGGCTGAGCGCCAGGGGGATCAAGACGGTCGACGTCATCGGCGTCGAGGCGGCCGTCGCCCGTATCCGCGCGCGGGGAGTGAAGGTCTGATGGCGAAGAAGAGCAAGATCGCTAAGAACGAGCAGCGGCAGGAGGTCGTCGCCCGGTACGCCGAGCGGCGGGCCGAGCTGAAGGAGATCATCCGTCGGCCGTCGTCCACGGATGCCGAACGGCTCGCCGCCCAGCGTGAGCTGCGCAGGCAGCCGCGGGACGCCAGCGCCACCCGGGTGCGCAACCGGGACCAGGTGGACGGGCGGCCGCGCGGGTACTTCCGTGCGTTCGGGCTGTCCCGGGTGTCGCTGCGGGGGCAGGCGCATGCGGGGTATCTGCCGGGGGTACGCAAGGCCTCCTGGTAGGTCCGGCAGGTCCTGGGACTCCCTGGTAGCTTGCTGCGGTCGTTTCGGCCCGGTGGGCCGGCTCGGCCGTATGCCGACCGCTACAGCTTGGGAGCTTCCAGTGACCTCGGCGAATTTCTCGCGTACGCGCACGATGTCGAACCGACGGATGCGGGTCGTGGCCGTGGCCGCGTCCCTGGCGGGTGCGCTCGCGCTGACCGCGTGCAGCGGCGACGGCGATTCCGACGCCAAGGACGACTCCGGCCCCAGTGCTTCCGCGACCACCGGTGCCGGCACCGGCGGCGGGACCGGAGGATCGGCGTCGGCCTCCGGTGACCTGGAGGGCAGCTGGCTGGCCACGACCGACGGCAAGGCGGTCGTGCTGGTCGTCACCGGCACCGAGGCCGGGCTCTTCGCGACCGGCGGGACCGTGTGCAGCGGGACCGCCGGTGAGCAGGACGGGATGCGGATGATCCGCCTCAAGTGCCCCGACGGCAGCAAGGACCGGGCGGTCGGGATGGTCGACTCCGTCGGCAAGTCGCAGCTGAAGGTGGACTGGGAGGGCGGCCTCGGCGCGGAGACGTACACCAGGGCACAGGGCGGGAAGCTGCCTACGGGGCTGCCGACGGCCGGTCTGGGATCGTGATGTTTGATCACTGAACGTCCGCCCGATCAGTTCGGTGCTTGCCGCCCGATCACCGACGTAACTCCAAGAGGACCCATGCGCGCCACTCCCCTCACCGTCGCCGCCCTCGCCGCGGCCCTCCTCCTGACCGCCTGCGACGACGGCGGGAGCGAGGACAACAGCAAGGACAGCAAGGACAGTGCGGCCGGCTCCGCCTGCCGGATCGGCGAGATGGCCGTGCGGGTCGGCCCCGCCAACGCCGCCCCGGCCGCCGGGGACACCGGCAATGTCCCCGTCACTCTCACCAACCGCAGCGGCGCCGAGTGCACCCTGGACGGGCTGCCCGCCGTCGAGTTCTCCGCGGGCGGCACCTCGACCACCGTCGCGCCCGACGAGGCCGCCGAGGCGAAGAAGACGACCCTGGTCAAGGAGGCCTCCACCTCCTTGACCCTCACCTATGTCCGGGGAGGGAAGGGCGGCAGCAAGAGCCTCGCCGTGGACACGGCGAAGATCTATCTGCCCGGGTCCACCGAGCCGCACAGCTTCCCGTGGTCGTACGGCGTTGTCGCGCTGAAGAGCGGCGGCGGGCAGGCCCCGGACGCCTCGGTGAGCGGGTTCCAGCAGTCCGGCGACTGAGGCGACAGGCGGCCGAGGCGACCGACGCGGTTCAGCCGAGCGGCCGGCGGTGGGCCATCTGCGCCCGGTCGGCCGCCTCGGCACCCTCCACCCAGCCCGCCTCGTCGCTGATGCCGCGCAGGCGGGTCGTGGTCGTCTCCGGGAACATGCGGTCCAGCCGGCCGGTGACCGCGACCTCACGGGAGGCGAGGACCGGGAGC
This sequence comes from Streptomyces sp. T12, assembly GCF_028736035.1. Taxonomy (NCBI): domain Bacteria; kingdom Bacillati; phylum Actinomycetota; class Actinomycetes; order Kitasatosporales; family Streptomycetaceae; genus Streptomyces; species Streptomyces sp. T12. The sequence continues at coordinate 6,054,338 of NZ_CP117866.1, read as the reverse complement.
AGGTCGTCGCTCACCGGCGCCTCGGCGGCGGCCCGCAGCCGGGTTCCGACGCGGTGGGCGTAGGCCGCCAGGAACGACTGCCGGAAGGTCTTGGTCCGCTTGCGGCCGCCGGCGCGCTGGGCGGCCTCCGCCTTCGCCATCGCCGCCTGGGCCTGCACGAGGAGCGAGGTGTAGAGGAGTTCCACCACCTCCAGGTCGGCCTCGAAACCGACGACCGTGGAGAAGGCGAACGGTTCGTTCCACACGGCACGGCAGTGGTTGACGGTCGCCACCGCGTCCAGCAGGACGGCCTTCGCCTGCTCGTACGGCGGTTCCACACCGATCCGGCAGGCGCCGGGCGCGTCGTGCGACGGCGCCTGCGCGTCCAGCAGCGCCTCGTCGATGCTGTGCCGGGCCATCAGCTCCTGCGCCTTGACGGTGAGCGCCTCCGCCTCCTGCGGGAAACCCGTCGCCTCCGCCTTCGCCAGCAGGGCGCGGATGCGGGTGAGCATGCGGGACTCGGGCTTGGGGTGCCTGGTCGGCGGCTCGGCCCGCTCGTCCAAGGGCTCCAGCGCGGGCAGCCGCAGCAGGAGGCGGTACAGCTCCAGGACGGCCGTGGCGTGCGAGAAGCGGTCGGTGCGGGGCGGGGCTTCGGCGGGCAGGTCGTCGAGCTGTGCCGTCCAGCGGGGGCCACGGGGGCGGTCGTACGGTGTCTGGGAGCGGATCAGCGCCGCGAGCAGTCGTACGTGTACGTCGTCCAGGTCGCGGCGGACCAGCCGTACGACGTCGGTCGGCTGCCAGCCGCGCCGCCAGGCCGCCGCGACGAACTCCACGCCGCGCCGGGTGAGTTCGGCGTCCGCGGCGGGGTCGGCGGCCAGGAGGGAGGCGCCGGTGTCGAGGGCGGTGTCGGTGTCGGCGTAGAGGGCGTGCTCGAAGGCCCGGTCGACGGGGCCGGGCGTACCGCTCGAACTGTTCGTACTGCTCACCCGGCGATGGTGCCACGGGGCGGGCGCGGCCCGGCCGGGGCCGCCGGGGAAATCCCGTTGAGGCGGGCAGCGGCGACGCCTAGCTTCCGGCCCATGGACGACATTCGCCCCGTACGTTTCGATCACTCCGACGCCGTGAAGCTCTCCGCCCTCGTGCAGGCCGAGTACCTGCGGCGCTACGGCTACGACGACATGACCCCGCTGCACCCGACCCACTTCGACCCGCCGGACGGCCTCTTCCTCATCGCCTACCGCGACGACAAGCCCGTGGCCTGCGGCGGCTGGCGTGCCCAGGAGGCGGGCGACGAGGGGTACGCGGACGGGGACGCCGAGATCAAGCGGATGTTCGTGGTGCCCGAGGCGCGGGGACGGGGGCTCGCCCGCGGCATTCTCCGGGCGCTGGAGGTCAGCGCGCGGGACGTCGGACGGAGCCGCATGGTGCTGGAGACGGGGACGCCGCTGCACGAGGCCATGGGGTTGTACGTCGCCTGCGGGTACGCGCCGACGGCCAACTTCGGTCCGTACAGGGGCTATTCCGACAGCCGCTGCTTCGCCAAGCCGCTCTGAGCAGTCAACTGTCAACCACGGGTTGACGACGCTGGAGTGTCAACCTACGGTTGACGCATGTCGACGAACCCGACCATCACGTCATCCGTACGTCTCGACGAACTCATCGCGGCCATCAAGAAGGTCCACGAAGAGCCCCTCGACCAGCTCCAGGACGCGGTGATCGCCGCCGATCACCTCGGTGAGGTGGCCGACCACCTGATCGGCCACTTCGTGGACCAGGCCCGGCGATCGGGCGCCTCCTGGACCGACATCGGCAAGAGCATGGGCGTCACCCGGCAGGCCGCGCAGAAGCGGTTCGTACCGAAGGAGTCGACCGACCTCGACCCCCAGCAGGGCTTCGGCCGCTACACGCCGCGTGCCCGCAACACGGTGATGGCCGCCCACAACGAGGCCATCGCGGCCCGCAACGCCGAGGGCCGCCCCGAGCACCTGGTCCTCGGGCTGCTGGCCGAGCCGGACGGCCTGGCCGCGAAGGCGATCACGGCGCAGGGCATCCTCCTGGACGCCGTACGCCAGGCCGCCGGCGCCGCACTGCCGCCCGCCGCCGACGCGGTCCCCGATCTCGTCCCCTACGGCTCCGACGCCAAGAAGGTGCTGGAGCTCACGTTCCGCGAGGCCCTGCGCCTCGGCCACAACTACATCGGCACCGAGCACATCCTGCTGGCCCTGCTGGAGTTCGAGAACGGCACCGGCGTCCTGTCCGGCCTCGGCCTCACCAAGCAGGCGGTGGAGGAGTACGTCGTCGAGATGCTCTCCCAGTTCCTGAAGAGCGGTGAGCAGACGAGCAGGGCGGCCCGCGAGGAGGGGGAGGCGCAGAGCTGAGGGCGTTGTCAGACCCGGGTGCCACACTCGCTGCATGACCGACCGCTGGGCGCTCGCTCCGGCCGAGGACGGTGGCGTGGAGATCGCCCCCCTCGGTCCGGACGGGCTGCCCGCGGGGCCGGTGCGCCGGGAGGCGGACCTGGGTGAGGCCGTGCGGGGGCGGCCTGAGGTGGCGCGGTGGGTGTGGCGGTCCACCGCCGAGGTCTATCCGCGGCTGCTCGCCACGGGGGTGCGAGTGGAGCGGTGCTACGACATCGAGGATGCCGAAACCCTCCTGCTCGGCCACGAGGGGCGGTACGGCGAACCGAGGTCGGCCGCCGCGGCCCTCGCCCGGCTGAGGGGTGGTCCGGTACCGCCCGATCCGCCCCAGCGGGCGGCCGAGCCGGGCTCGCAGTCCTCGCTCTTCGAGCCGCAGGCCGAGCACGTCCCACTGGCCGACCTCGTCGAGGTGTACGCCGACCAGCAGCGCCGGCACGACGCCACCGCCCACCCGGAGCGGATGCGGCTGCTGACGGCGGCCGAGTCGGCGGGGATGCTCGTCGCCGCCGAGATGAACCGGGCCGGGCTGCCGTGGAGCGCCGAGGTGCACCGCCGGGTGCTGCACGAGCTGCTGGGCGAGCGGTATGCGGGCGGCGGGGAGCCGCGGCGGCTGGCCGAGCTGGCGGACGAGGTGTCGGCCGCATTCGGGCGCCGGGTGCGGCCCGATCTGCCGGCCGATGTGATCAAGGCCTTCGCGCAGGCCGGGATCAAGATCAGATCGACCCGGCGCTGGGAGATCGAGTCCCTCGACCATCCGGCCGTGAAGCCGCTGGTCGAGTACAAGAAGCTGTACCGGATCTGGGTGGCCCACGGCTGGTCCTGGCTGCAGGACTGGGTGCGGGAGGGGCGGTTCAGACCGGAGTTCCTCGCGGGCGGGACGGTCACCGGGCGGTGGGTGACCAACGGCGGGGGCGGGCTGCAGATCCCGAAGGTGATCCGGCGGGCCGTCGTCGCCGACCCCGGGTGGCGGCTCGTGGTGGCCGACGCCGACCAGATGGAGCCGCGGGTGCTGGCGGCGATCTCCCGTGACCCCGGGCTGATGGAGGTGGCCGGGCGGGAGACCGACCTCTACCAGTCCGTCTCCGACCGTGCCTTCTCCGGCGACCGTGCGCAGGCCAAGCTCGCCGTGCTGGGTGCCGTCTACGGCCAGACCTCCGGCGACGGACTCAAGAACCTCGCCGCGCTCAGACGCCGTTTCCCCAGGGCGGTGGCGTACGTCGACGACGCGGCGCGGGCCGGTGAGGAGGGGCGGCTCGTGCGGACGTGGCTGGGGCGGACGTGTCCCCCGGCGGCCGGGGCGGCGGACGACACGGCCGAGGAGGCGGGAATCCCGATCCTGGACGCGGAGGACGAGACGACCGGGCGCTCGGCGGCGCCAGGGGCACGGGAGTGGGTGCCGGGCTACGCCTCCTCCGACGCCCGCGCCCGGGGCCGCTTCGCCCGCAACTTCGTCGTGCAGGGCAGCGCCGCCGACTGGGCCCTGCTGCTGCTCGCCGCGCTGCGGCAGGCCTGCGCGGGCAGGGCGGCGGAGCTGGTCTTCTTCCAGCACGACGAGGTGATCGTGCACTGTCCCGAGGAGGAGGCCGAGGCGGTCGTGACGGCGATCCGGGAGGCGGCGGAGCTGGCGGGGCGGCTGACGTTCGGGGAGACGCCGGTGCGGTTTCCGTTCACTACGGCGGTGGTGGAGTGTTATGCGGACGCCAAGTGATCAACGTCGTTCGGTGTTGGCGGGCGTGGGGTTGATGGGCGTGGGGTTGATGGGCCTGGTGTCGACGGTCTTGGTCTCGGCCGTCTTGGTCTCGGCGGTCTTGGTCTCGGCGGGCACCTCGTCGGCGAGCAGTTCCCTGAGTTCCGCCAGGACCGTCTTCTCGTCCGTGCCGTCCAGGGCCTCCAGGGCCGTGCGCCAAGCGTCGTACGCCTCCTGGATACGTCCGCGTTCGCGCAGCAGGAGGCCGCGCTGGTGGCGGGCGAGGCCGGCCGTGTAGCGGTCGGCGCGGGCGTCGGCGCGGCGGAGCAGCTCGGCGCACTCGCGGTCGGCCCGTTCGGCGCGGCCGAGGAGGCGCAGGGCGCGGACCAGGCCGAGGCGGGTCTGCGACTCGCCGTGCCAGTCGCTGTGGCCGCCGAGGATGCGCAGGCTCTCGTCGAAGTGGGGCACGGCGGCGGCCGGTTCGCCGAGGGTGACGTGGGCGTAACCGATGTTGCAGTGGGCGGAGTGGCGCACGACGACGTTGCCGATCCGGTCACCGATCGCGAGGGAACGCCGGTGCTGCTCGATGGCGGCCCGGGGGTCGGTGTGCTCGTACAGGTTGCCGAGGTGCTGGTACGTCACGGCCTCGCCGTAGGGGTCGTCCAGCTGCCGTGAGTACTCCAGGCTCTGGTGCAGCGCCTGCCCGGACTCGGAGTACCGGCCGAGGTTCTCGAGCAGCAGGCCCCGGTTGTTGAGGCAGCGCCAGATCCGGGAGGCCACATCGAGGCGCCGCCAGATCGCCAGGGACCGGTCGTTGAGGGTGAGGGCCTCGTTGTTTCGGCCGGTCAGGAAGTGCAGGCCGGCGAGGTCGCCCAGCGCGTACGCCTCGGCGGCCTCGTCTCCGAGCCGTCGCGCCACGCGCAGGGCGGCCCGGCCGAGCACCTCCATCTCGGCGACGCGGCCGGCGCGTTGGACGCAGGGGAAGAGGAGGCGGATGAGGGTGGAGACGTGGGCGGCGGTGCCGTCGCCGACGGCGTTCGCATACCGCTCGACCAGCACGACGACGTTCTCCAGCTCCAGGTCGCCCCAGGCGAAGGCCTCTTCGGCACTGTCGAAGGGAGCGGCGGTGAGCACATGGGCCGTGTGCTCCGGCGGCTGTGCGGACGTCGGCCTGCAGCGGTCGTCCTGGTCGAGGCCGGGTTCGACGATGGCGGTGAGGGTGCGTTCGGCGACGGCGGCGTACCAGCGCAGGGCGGTTTCCGCGGTGTCCGTCTCACCGTCCGTTCCCACGGTATCCGTCTCACCGTCCGTTCCCGCGAGTTCACGGGCGAAGTCGCGCACCAGGTCGTGAGGGGCGTAGCGGCCGTACGCGATCTCCTCCAGGAGGGCCACGTCGACGAGTCGGTCGAGGGCGGCCTCGGCACGGCGCTCGTTGGTGCCGGTCAGGCGGGCCAGCAGGGGTGCGCCGTACGCGGGCAGGTCGACGGCGCCGATGCGGCGCAGGGCGAGCGCCGCGTCCCGGTCGGCCTCGTGGTCGGAGGCGGCGAGGGCGTCGTGGGCGACGGCGAGGGAGCGGCGGACGCTGAGGTCGTCGTACTCCAGGTGGTGCAACCGGCTCTCGGCGGCGGCCAGTTGATCGGCGAGCACGTCGAGGGTGAGGGCACGGCGGGCGGCCAGGCGGGCGGCGACGACGCGGAGGGCGAGCGGGAGGCGGCCGGTGAGCTCGATGAGGGGGTGGGTGGCGTCGAGGCCGTCGTGATCGGCACGGGGGTCTGGTCCTGTGTGGGGGTCTCGTTCGTCGGGGTGGTGCTGTGCGCGGGGGTGGTGCTGTGCGCGGGGGTGGTGGTGCTCTGCGCCGGGGTGGTGCTGTGCGCCCTGCTCGTCCTGTCGGGTCCGTCCGCTCTGCCGGCCCCGCGTGTTCAGCACGTCCGGGCCATCCTGCCCGTCTCGCATGTCGCGTCCCGACGCCGCCCTCAGCAGGGCCGCGCTGTCCTCCGCGGTCAGGGGCGTGAGCGGGAAGCGGCGGGCGCCGTCCAGGGCCGTCAGCGGGGAGCGGCTGGTGACGATCACGGCGCAGCCGGGGCCTGCCGGGAGCAGCGGGCGTACCTGAGCGGCGTTCGCGGCGTCGTCCAGGACCATGAGGGTGCGGGTCGGGGCGAGCAGCGAGCGCAGCAAGGCGGCGGCCGCGTCCGGGTGTTCGGGGATGGAGCGGGGGTCGGCGCCGAGGTCACGGAGCAGTGCGGCGAGCGCCTGGCCGGGGGTGAGCGGGGGCATGCCGGGAGTGGCGCCGTGCAGGTTGACGTAGAGCTGACCGTCGAGGAAACGATTCGCCAGCCCGTGCGCGGCCTGCAGCGCGAGCGCGCTCTTGCCGACGCCGGCCATGCCGCTGATCACGGCGACCGCGACGGTGGGTTGACGCGTGGGAGCGAGGGCGAGGGTACGGCGCAGGTCGGTGAGTACTGCGGTACGGCCGGTGAAGTAGGCCGGGGGTGGGGGGAGTTGGGCGGGGCGGGGTGGTGGTGGCGGCGCGGGCTGCTGGGGTGGGGTGGGTGGTGTGTCCTCCGCTTGGTGGGGGGCTGGGGTGGAGGGAGCGGCGGGGGTGGCGGGGATGGCGGGGGCGCCGGGGGTGGCGGGGGCGCCGGAAGTGGCGAGGGCGCCGGAAGTGGCGAGGGCGCCGGAAGTGGCGAGGGCGCCGGGAGTGGCGGGTGTGGCGGGCGCGGGAAGTTCCTGGAGGGGTGGGGTGGTCGACGTATCCGTCGCGCGGAGGGCTGGGGCTGGGCCTGCGGCTGCGGCTGCGGCCGCGGCCAGCGGGGGCGATTCCCGGAGGGCCTGGGCAGGCAGGGCGTCCGTGTCGCGGAGGGCCGAGGTCGCGGGCCCGTCCGATTCCGGGACCGGCCGGGCAGCGAGGACGTTCGTCTCGCGAGGGGCCGAGCCGACGGGCGCATCCGAATCCCGGACGACCGCAGCAGCCAGGGTGTCCGGCTCACGTAGGCCCGGAACGGCCGACGCGTCAGTCTCGCGGAAGGCGTCGGCGGGCGTGGGGCGCCGGAGGGCGTCGTCATCGCGCGTAGCTTCAGGGGCGGCGGTGCTGCGGAGCGCGTCGCCTGCGGGGGAGGTGGCGGCGTGGGCGGTGCCCCGGAGGGCGTCATCGTCACGGCCGGCTGAGCCCTCCGAGGGCCTTTGCAACTCAGGGTCGGCCGAGCCGAACGTCTGCCTCGCCAGCTCAGGGTCGGCCGAGCCGACCGCGTGCCTCGGCAGCTCAAGGTCGGCCGAGCCCATCGCGGCCTGCTGCAGCCCGCGATCAACCGCCCCCTCCTCAGCCCCACGCACCTCGCGCCCGCCAGAGCCCGCAGCTACACCACGCACCCCACGACCGGCCCCGTCCCCCGCGACCGACCCCACGGCGCGCTCCGCACCACCGACATCCCCCGCCCCCCGCAACACCTCCATATGCGCCTCTCGCACCCCAACCCCCGGCTCCACACCAAGCTCCTCGACCAGGCGCGTACGCAGATCGCGGTGGACGGCCAAGGCCTCGGCGCGTCGGCCCGTTCGGTGCAGGGCGAGCATCAGGTGGCGTTGGAAGGACTCCCGTAGGGGGTGCTCGGCGGCGAGTGCGGCCAGTTCGGGTACGAGGGCGTCAAGTCGTGGGCCGGCCACGGTCAGCTCGGCGTCGTAGCGCCACTCCAGGAGCAGCAGCCGGGCCTCGTGCAGGCGCTGTACCAGCGCGTAACCGCCCACCTCGGCGGGCAGGCCGGACAGGGGCGTGCCCCGCCACAGCGCGAGCGCTGCCGTGCACTCGCGCACCGTGCGCTCCCAGTCCCGCGCGACGTGCGCGGCGCGGGCCGCAGCGACGCGGCTCACGAAGACGTCGACGTCCAGCTCGCCTTCGTCGACGCGCAGCACATAGCCGGGCGGCACCGCCCGCAGCCGTTCGGGGTCGTCGAGCAGTCGCCGCAGCCGGGCCACGTGGTTGTGCAGCGAGGCACGCGCGGACGCGGGCGGCGCCCCGCCCCACAGCACGTCCGTCAGCGATTCCACGGAGACGACCCGGCCGCCTTCGAGCAGCAGCGCGGCGAGCAGGGCACGCACCTTGGGGCTGCGGATGGTCCGGACAGCGCGGTCGGTCGCCGCCGACGAAGCACCGTGGGAGTCCCGGCCGTCGAAGTCCCGGCCGTCAGGGTCCTGACCGTCAGAGTCCCGGCCGTCGCAGGACCCGCTCTCGACCTCGTACACAACCGGCGGCCCCAGCAGTCCGAACCGCAGCCCGCACCGCTTCACGCCGCCCACTGCCTTCCCTCGCGGCGGGCCCGCACTCGCACCCACCCTCGCGCTCCACGACGAACATCCACACGGCACGGAAAAACGCCGCGCCTGGCGGAGATACGCCCCTTGCACGACGGTTTCCCGCCACCCTTCTCGACGCCCCTGACGGGAAAACCGTTCCCCGCCGGGCCATTTCCCGTTATCGTCCGTCGACTTCGCGCCAACCGAACGACCTCGAAACGGAGCGCCGTTGGCCACATGTTAGCGATCCGTTGGTGCGACCTGATGTGATCACTTCATCGGATCTGGCCCGACGGCGCGCGCGTACAACGCGTAACTCGGGGGAGTGTCGCCGCCGCGGCCGGATCCGGGGACGCATGCGGGTCCCGGTCGGCGGAGGTGAGCGACCGGGACCCGCGTCCCTTCCCTCCTCCCCCTCCTCCCCCCTCCTCCCTTGTTCTCCCTCCCCTCCCCCTCTCCCCCCGACGGGTTATGCGCGGCGGTTCTCCCTGCGCCGTACGAACTTCAGGCCCGACCAGCTCTCCCCCAGCGCCGCGACCTTCACGTCGACCACGCCGAGCGGGAGGAAGAGGTCCCGCAGCGCGTTCTCGGTGATGTCGCTGACGTGGCCGGCCGCCCGGCGGGGCCAGGCGATCCAGAGCATGGCGTCGTCGGCGAGTTCGCCGACCAGCCCCGGGCCTTCGGCAACGAGATCGCCGTACGACCGATAGAACGCGACGGCGACGTCCGCGCCCCGCGGGCTTCCCTCAGCCACGTCGCAGCCCTCCGGCAACCCGGGAATGTCCCAGCGTGCGGGCGCGTGACAGAGCCGGACCCGGTGGCCCGGCTTGATGCCGATCTTCCTGGCGAGCGGCGTACCGGAATAACCCATCGCGAACTCCTCCACCCGTCTCCGCACCATCTCCGCGCCGTCTTCCCGCGGTCCTCCCGCAGTCTTCCCACCGCCGTCCAGCGGCCTTCCCACCGTCGTCCAGCTGTCGTCCCGCCGTCTCCGCCCCGGCCCTCAGGGCAGAAATTCATGCACGGGAATCCGACTTGTCCGATTCTCGCGCAACGCGCACGCTGGAACCGTGAGTAACATCACCACCGCGAATTGAGCCATAATGACCACTTTTGATCAGAACCTCGGTCACTACGGGTGGTCACCAGATGCCGCGACAGCCACCATCGGCGTCGAGGGCATCCTCACGGGGTGGAGCGAGGGTGCCCGGCGGCTGCTGGGGTACCGCGCCTCCGAGGTCGTGGGGCGGGCCGCGGCCGACCTCCTCGTGGACCGGGGGGCGACCGGCTTCTCCCCCGTCGGCTCCCAGGAGTGGAGCGGCACGGCGGCGCTGAGGCACCGCGACGGCCACCACGTCGAACTGACCCTGCACGCCCAGCCCTCCCTGGACGGCGACGGCGCGACCCAGGCGTTCGTCGTCACCGCCACCACCGGAACGCCCGCGTCGCAGCGCGACCGGTGGATGGTGGAGTGGGCCTTCGCCCAGTCCTCGATCGCCCTGTCCACCTACAGCGCCGCGTCGGGATCGTGGCGGCTGAACGCCGGCGCGGAGGCCGACCCGCTCGGCGAGGCCCGCTCCGACGAAGGATTCCTCAGGTGTGTCCGGCGGGTCGCCGAGGAGGCCATGCCGATGCGGTACGAGGGGTTCGCCCCGGCGCCGGCCGCGGCCGCCCGGCAGCGCTCCTGGATCGTCGAGCTGTGGCCCGTGCGGGACCCCGAGTCCGGCGAGGTCGCCGGGGTCGGCACCGCCGCCTTCGACAGCAGCGAGCAGTACGCCGCCCGGCAGCGGCTGGCCCTGCTGAACGAGGCGGGCACCCGCATCGGCACCACCCTGAACGTCAGCCGCACCGCCCAGGAGCTCGCCGATCTGGCCGTCCCGCGGCTCGCCGACTTCGCCAGCGTGGACCTGCTCGACTCGGTGATCCGCGGGGAGGAGCCGGTGCCGGGGCCGGTCGACGCCGCCGTGGTGCTGCGCCGGGTCGCCCACCAGTCGGCCGCCGAGGGCGGGGGCGTTCCGGAGGCAGCCGTCGAACTCGGCGGGATCGACACCTATCCCCCGTTCTCGCCGCCCGCCCGCTCCCTGACCAGCGGGCGACCGGTCCTCAGCGGCAAGGGGGACCCCGACTTCCAACGGTGGGTCACCGAGCACGAGGCGCGGGGTGCCATCGTCCGGGAACACGGCTTCCACTCGGTCATGGCCACCCCGCTGCGGGCCCGCGGCATCACCCTCGGGGTCGCGGTCTTCGTCCGCAGCAAGAACTCCCCGCCCTTCCAGCAGGACGACCTGATCCTCGCCGAGGAACTCGCGGGCCGGGCGGCCGTCGGCGTGGACAACGCCCGTCGCTACACCCGCGAGCGCACCAACGCGCTCACCCTCCAGCGCAGCCTGCTCCCCCGCGACCTGCCGAAACAGGCGGCCGTCGAGGTGGCGTACCGCTATCTGCCGGCCGGCACGGGGGCCGGCGTGGGCGGCGACTGGTTCGATGTCGTCCCGCTGTCGGGCACCCGTGTCGCGCTGGTCGTCGGCGATGTCGTCGGGCACGGCATCCACGCCTCCGCCACCATGGGCCGGCTGCGTACCGCCGTGCGCACCCTCGCCGACGTGGACCTCCCCCCGGACGAGCTGCTCACCCACCTCGACGACCTGGTCACCCACCTCACCTCGGACGACGACAGCACCGTCCGCGACCTGCCGTACACCGGTGGGATCGGCGCGACCTGCCTGTACGGCGTCTACGACCCCGTCTCCCGGATCTGCACCCTCGCCAGCGCCGGCCACGTCCCGCCCGCCGTGCTGCTGCCCGACGGGTCGGTCAGCGTGGTCCACCTGACGCCCGGTCCGCTGCTCGGCGTCGGCGGGCTGCCCTTCGAGGCGACCGAGCTGGAGCTGCCCGAGGGCAGCCTGCTCGCCTTCTACACCGACGGTCTGATCGCCCGTGAGCGCGATGTCGGCGTCGGCCTGGAACGGCTCTGCGCGGCCCTGGCCTCCCCGGTGCCGTCGCTGGAGGTCACCTGCGACGCCATCCTCAAGACCATGCTCCCGGAGAGCCCCTCCGACGACGTGGCCCTCCTGCTCGCCCGCACCCGCGCCCTGCACGCCGACCAGGTCGCCGCCTGGGCCCTGCCGTCCGACCCCGCGATCGTGGCCGACGCCCGCGCGCAGGCCTCCCGGCAGCTCGCCGCCTGGGGCCTTCAGGAGGCGGCGTTCGTCACCGAGCTGGTGGTGAGCGAGCTGGTCACCAACGCCATCCGCTACGGCGACGTACCGATCGGGCTGCGCCTGATCCGGGACCGCACCCTGATCTGCGAGGTGTCCGACGCCAGCAGCACGGCCCCCCATCTGCGCCGGGCCCGGACCTACGACGAGGGCGGCCGAGGGCTGCACATGGTCGCCCAGCTCACCCAGGGCTGGGGCACCCGCCAGACCCCCACCGGCAAGACGATCTGGGCCGAACAGCCCCTCCCCGTCGGCTGACCATGACCGAGCGCACGGGCGAGGCGACGACACCGCCGACCGGGGGCGGGGCCACCACACACACGCTCGGGCTGCTCTACCCCCCGGCCGGGCGGGGCCGGGTCTACACCACCATGCAGCTCGCGTTCATCGGCGGCGTCGCCGAGGCCGCGACGCCGTACGGCTACGACGTGCTGCTCTCCCCCGCCGGCACGGACGCCGACGCCTCGTTCCGGCGGATGGTCGGGGAGCGGCCGGTGGAAGGGGAGGGGCCCGTGGATGGGGAGCGGCCGGTGGACGGGGGGCGGCCGCTGGACGGGGGGCGGCCGGTGGAAGGGGAGGGGCCGGTGGAAGGGGAGGGGCCGGTGGACAGGAAGCGGCGCGAGGACGGCCGGCCTCGTGCGGGCGGCGAACGGCCCGGGACCGGCGAACAGCGTGCGGGCGGCGAACGGCGCGGCGACAGCCGACCCCGTGTGGACGACGAACGGCGCGGCGACAGCCGACCCCGTGTGGACGGCGTGATCGTGATGGAGATCCGCCGCGAGGACGACCGGGTGGAGCATCTGGCCGAGGCGGGCTTCCCGTTCGTGGCCATCGGCCGCAACCACCGCGCCGACGAGGTGGGCTGGGTCGATCTGGACTTCGCCGGGCTGGCGATCGGATGCGTACGGCACCTCGCCGACCTGGGGCATCGCCACATCGCCTTCGTCAACCGGTCGGAGCAGCTCTACAACAGCGGTTACGGGTTCGCCCGGCTCGGCCACGAGGGCTACGTCACCGCGATGACGGACCTGGGCCACGAGCCGCACGCCTACCTCTGCGGCGACGACCTCGCCTCGGGCGAGGAGGTCGTGGCACGGATCCTGGCCGACGAGCCGGCCACCACCTCGCTGGTCACCATGAACGAGGCGGCCCTGGAGGGCGTCTACCGCGGGCTGACTCGCCACGGCCGCAGCGTGCCGCGCGACTTCTCGGTCGTCGGCGTGGCGGCGAGTCCCTGGGCCGAGCGGGTGACGCCACAGCTCACCGCCGCCGAGATCCCCGCCAAGGAGATGAGCCGGGTCGCCGTCGAGCTGATGGTGGAACGTCTGCGCTCGCCCGGTTCGACACCCCGGCACGTCCTGCTGAAACCCCTGATCACCCTGCGCTCCAGCACGGGACGGTGCCTTCCGGTGCCAGGTTCGGAACCCGAGCCGGAATTCCCCGATTTCGACGTGAATTTCTGATACGCCGGTTCCGCCACGCCCGCTGATTCCACGTCCCCCGATCACACCCCCGGGAGGGGAGCATGCCGTACCCGCTCGACCGCCGCGGCTTCCTGCGTACCGCCGGCGCGGGAGTCGCTGCCCTCGGCCTCGGCGGGGCCCTGGCCTCCTGCGGCTCCGACGAGCCGAGCACGACCACCCTCACCTGGTGGGACTACTTCACGCTGGACAACTTCCAGGAGGGCATGACCCGTCTGATCAAGGACATCGAGGCCGGGGTGCCCGATGTGAAGATCGAGCGGCGGACGTTCCCGTTCGCGGAGCTCGAACGGCAGATCACCCTGGGCGCGATCTCCGGCGACCTGCCCGACATCGCGATCGTCGACAACGTCTCCATGAACACGCTCGGCGGCAGCGATCTGCTCGCCGACCTCACCGACCGGGTCGAGCAGTGGGGCCAGGCCGACCAGTACTACAAGGGCCCCTGGGACGGCTGCCAGGTCGACGGCAGGACCCTGGGCATCCCCAACCAGAGCAACTGCCTGGCCCTGTACTACAACACCCGGATGCTCCAGGACGCCGGCGTGCGACCGCCCACCACCTGGGACGAGCTGGCCTCCGCGGCCGAGCGGCTGACCAGCGGGGACCGGTTCGGCCTTGCGCTGAGCGCGATCAGGACGGAGGAGGGCGTCTTCCAGTTCCTGCCGTTCCTGTGGCAGGCGGGCGGTGACCTGGACACCTTCGCGACGGACGGCGCCACCGCCCTGTCGTTCCTGGACGACCTGATCGCCAAGGGCTCCCTGTCCGAGCAGTGCGTGGGCTGGACGCAGCAGGACGTCAACACCCGGTTCCTCAACCAGCGCGCCGCCATGCAGATCAACGGTCCCTGGCAGATCCCCGCGCTGAAGGAGGCCGACTTCGACTGGGCCGTCGTCGCCCTGCCCCGCGACAAGGAGGCGGCCACCTGTCTGGGCGGGGAGAACTGGGTGGTGATGGCGAGCAGCGACCATCTGGACAAGGCGTGGGAGGTGCTGGAGTACACCCAGCGCCCGTCGGTCCTGACGCCGTACCTCGTCTCCTTCGGCAACCTGCCCGCCCGCAAGGACCTCGCGGACCGGGGCACCTGGGCGTCCGACCCGGCGCTGCGGCTCTTCCTGAGCCAACTCCCCCTGGCCCGTCCACGCCAGTACGGCGCACACTACGCCGACGCCTCCCAGGCCGTCGCGGAGGCGGAACAGGCCGTACTGACCGGCTCCGCGTCCCCCTCGGCGGCGGCGAAGACGGCGGCCGGCAAGATCGACAAGGCGCTGAGCGGGTGATGCGAGGGCGCCAGGGCCTCGCGTTGGAGGTCCACCGCAGAAGGGACCGCCGCAGAAGGGACCGCCGCCCGCCGGCCCGTCTCTCCCCCTCCGCGCGCCGCGGCCGCGCCGGCTATCTCTTCTGCCTCCCGGGGCTGGCCTTCCTCGCCCTCTTCCTGGCCTACCCGCTCTTCTACAACGTCTGGACGTCCGTCCACGACGTGCGGCTGAGCGGCCTGCTCGGCGGGGCCGAACGCTTCAACGGCCTCGACAACTACCGGGCGGTGCTCGACGACCCGGCGTTCTGGCACTCCGTACGCCTGTCGCTGGTGTTCACCCTGGGCTCCCTGGCGTGCCAGTTCGTGCTCGGCTTCGCCCTGGCCCTGCTCTTCGCCCGCCCCTTCCCCCTGAACGGCCTCCTGCGGTCCCTGCTCCTGGTGGCCTGGCTGCTGCCTCCCATCATCAGCGGCACCCTCTTCCGCTGGCTGCTGGACGCGGAGTCCGGTGCCTACAACGCCCTGTTGCAGGCGGTCGGCCCGGACAGCCTCTCCCACGACTGGCTCACCGACCCCTCCACCTCCCTGGCCGGGGTGATCCTCGCCAACGTCTGGGTCGGCGTGCCCTTCAACATGCTGCTGCTCCTGGTCGGCCTGCACACCATCGATCCCGAGCTGCACGAGGCCGCCGCGATCGACGGCGCGAGCGCCTGGCAGCGCTTTTGCCGCATCACCCTGCCCCTCATGCGCCCGGTCTCCGTGACGGTCCTCCTGCTCGGCCTCATCTACACCTTCAAGGTCTTCGACCTCGTCTTCGTGATGACGGGCGGCGGCCCGGTCGACGCCACCCTCGTGCTCTCGCTCTACGTCTACGAGGTCTTCTTCCGGTTCTTCCGGTTCGGCGAGGGCGCCGCGGCCGGCCTGCTGCTGCTCGTCGTACCGCTGCTCACGGGTGTGTTCTACGTACGACGGCTGCACCGCGAGGACGCGGTGGGAGGTTCCACGTGAGACATCCCCAACGCCCCTGGCTGCTCACGGCGTTCGCCGCACTGATCACCGCGGCCTTCCTGCTGCCGGTGTACTGGATGGCCAAGACCAGCCTCACCCGCCCGGACCGGATCCTCACCCCGACCCCGCAGTGGCTGCCCGCCCCGCTCACCGGCGAGAACTACCGGGCGGCGCTGGACTACGAAGGCCTGCCCCGAGCCCTCCTCAACAGTGTGGTGATCTCCAGCGGAGTCGTGGCCCTCACGCTCCTGCTCGGCGTCCCGCTCGCCTACGCGCTCGCCCGCGTCCGGATGCGCGGCTCGGGAGCGATGGTGCTCGCCCTGCTGGTCGCCCAACTCCCGCCCGCCATCGTGCTGGCGGCACCGCTGTTCATCCTCGAACGCCGGGCCGGTCTCGACGACACCTACCTCGGCCTGATCGCCGCCGACACCACCCTCACCCTCCCCTTCGCGGTGATCGTGCTGCGCCCCGTGCTGCGGTCCTTCCCGCCGGAGTTGGAGGAGGCCGCGCTGGTCGACGGCTGCGGGCTGCCCGGCGTACTGCTGCGGGTCGTCCTGCCCCTCACCGCGCCGAGCCTGGTCGCCACGGCCGGGCTGTGCTTCCTGATCGGCTGGGGCGAGTTCCTGTTCGGCCTGACGCTGGCCGAGGGTCCGGACGTCCAGCCCGTCACCGTCCTGCTGAACGCCTTCGTCGGCCAGCACGGCACGGCGTGGGGCGCCCTGATGGCGACGGCCACCCTCATCAGCGTCCCGGTGGTCTGCGTGTTCGCCCTGTTCCAGCGCTTCATCGTCGGCGGGCTGACCGCGGGGAGCGTGCGGGGCTGAGCAGCCGGCAGTGTGTCGGGCTGAGTAGCCGGCAGTGTGTCGGGCTGAGCAGCCGTCTGCCTGCGGAGCTGGGAGCGGTCTGCGGGCGGGGATGAGACGTCGGCAGTGCCGGGCTGAGCAGCCCGGAGAAGCCCTGTCCCCCTCACTTCGCCGTGGCCACGTCGTTGGCTGGGCGAAGCCGGCCCGCGATCGGCACCTTCGGCGCGACCGCCCTTTCAGACCCCGAGCGGATTGGAGCGCGTCGCCGCCATCAGGTACCAGGCGGTCGCCCCCGTATGCCGATAGGGGTAGTAGCCGAACCCGAACCCGGTGTCGAGCGGACTGCTGGCCGCCACCACCCCCGCCCGCTCGGGCAGCGCCTGCCCACCGACGGTCTGCCCGCCCCCGAGCAGATCCTGAGCCCGCTCGATGGAGTCGATCAGCCGCCGGGCCTGCGCCTCGTCACCCCGCCCGTGCCGCTTCCGCAGGGCGAGCGCGAGATGAGCGGTCCCCTCGAACCACACACCGTTGCGGTCCGGCTTTGGCTGGGAGTCGGCGATCGGCGCGTCCTCGTTCGCGAGAACACTGGCCGAGCTGAAGGTGACACCTTCGTACGACTGCCCGGCCGGCACCGTGCTGTTGCGCCGCTCGGCATGGTCGAGAACGGCCAGCCCACGCGCCGCCCAGTCCAACGAACCGGCGTGGGCACGGGAGTCGAGGGCGAGGTGGGTCCAGGTCTGGGTGTCCTCGGGGATGGGTGAGGTGTTGATCGTCACCCCGTCATTGGTCCCGGTGTAGAAGAAACCACCGTCCACGTCCCACATCTTCTCGACAAAGTCCCGGGCACGAGCACGCCGCTCCAGCCACACCGCGTCTCCCGTGAGCCGGGCGAGCCGCCCGAAGAGACAGACGAGATCGGTGTTGTGCTCGGTGGAGGTGAAGGGAAGCTTCTCGTTGGCTCCGTCGACCCCGAACTTGTACCCCCCAAGCGGTTCCTCGGTACGCCCGTTCCGCTCGATCCACTCCCCGATCCGCACGGCCCCGGCGAGGAACCGCCGCTCTCCGGTCCGCCGCGCGAGCGCACTGAGCGCGATCCCGGCCCAGGCCATGTCACCCACGGCCGTCCCCGTGAACCCGAACTGCGTCCCGACGTTGACGGTCCCGTCCGCCCGCACGAATCCGTCCGGCTGCCGCGAGCCGTCGTAGAAGGTGTACGGCCCCACGTTGTAGGCCTGCCGCAGCCGACCGTCGCCATGGACCGGGTCATGCTCCTGCGCGTACACCAGCGCATCCCCGAGCGCGACGGCCCGGGCGCGTCCGTCGGCGGTGCGGGTGGCGAGGAGGGCGAGGACCGCGAGGGCGTTGTCGTAGGTGAAGGCGGTACTGAACAGCCCCGCCTGGTCGCTGTAGCTCTGCGCGAGCCGGACGCTGCCATGCTCCGGGTAGGCATCCATGGCGGCGGCGAGGAAGGCGTGGGCGCGACGCTGGGCGGGGGCAGCGGAGGCGTAGGCGGATGCGGCGGAGGCATCACCTGCGGCCGCCCGAGCAGCACCGGCACCGGCCGCGGTGAAGCCAGCGACACCGATACCGATACCGAGACCGAAACCGGCACCGATGAGAGTGCGACGGGTCAGCGCCGGACCTTGCTTGCCGGTCATGCCGGTCGTGCCGCTCATGCCGCCGGTCATGGGTCTCCCTCGGTCTTGAGAGCGCTCTCACGAATGCGCGCTCATTCTGATGGCACACATGGGTCGGGTCAACAACCTTGAGATGTACAGCAGTTGATGACAAGTCGACGAGCACCTGACTCGGGAACGAAAACCCCAGTTAGGGACCGGTGCCCAGGGCCAGATGGCTCGTCGCCGGTTCACCGAGCCGCGGCATGGAGGTGCGGGGACCCGTCAACTCACCAGTCTCGAATAGCCCGTTAGGCTGCCATTCGCACAAGTGAAACCAACCTCGAGGCGGGCAGTGGCAGTGACGGGGGAGAGTCGTGCGAACGGTGACGGCAGGCTGATCGCCGGCCGCTACCGCACAGTGGAGCGGCTGGGACGCGGTGGCATGGGCACCGTATGGCGGGCCGTCGACGAAACCCTCGGCCGTCAGGTCGCGGTGAAGGAACTCCGTGACTTCGCCGACGAGCACGACGGAGACAGACTGGCCGGGCTGCGGTTGCGCATGCAGCGCGAGGCCCGTGCGGCGGCGCGGATCCATCACCCCGGAGTGGTGGCCGTGCACGACGTCACCGATCACGACGGCCACCCTGTCATCGTCATGGAGCTGATCGAGGGCGCTTCGCTGGACGACGTGATGCGCCGGCAAGGCGCTCTCGACCCCCGGCACGCGGCCGAGATCGGCGCCAAGGTCCTCGAGGCCCTGGCCGCCGCACACCGGGCCGGCGTACTCCACCGCGATGTGAAGCCCGCCAACATCCTGCTCGAACACGGCGGTCGGGTGGTGCTGACCGACTTCGGCATCGCGGCCATCGACGACCCCGGCGACGACGCCGACACCAACCTCACGCGCAGCGGTGAACTCGTCGGCTCCCTCGACTACCTCGCGCCCGAACGGGCCCGCGGAGAGCAGCCGGGCCCCCCTTCGGACGTCTGGTCGCTGGGCGCCACCCTCTACGCCGCCGTCGAGGGCGGTACCCCCTTCCGCCGCACCTCCACCTGGTCGACCATCACCGCGATCGTCACCGAACCGCTGCCCGAGCCGCGCCAGGCCGGCCCGCTCACCCCTGTCCTGCGCGCGCTGCTGGCCAAGGACCCCACGTCCCGTCCGGACGCGGCGCAGGCGGCACAGCTCCTCACCGCGATTGCCACGGACCAGCCCCTGCCCATGCCCCCCGACGCCCCCGGCACCGTGCGGCGCGACCCAGCAGGCACGGTGCGCCTCGGCCGCCCGGCCCCGTCGGCACACACCCCCGCGACACCCGAGACGCCCACGGCACCGCCCGCGCCTCCGACGCCTGAGCGGGACCTCCGTCCTCCGGCACCGGCGGGAGCGTTCGGCCCGCCGCCCGCCCTGAACCGAGATGCCGCGCCGTTCCCGGCACAACCCCAGGGGCAACCGCAGGGGCACCCCCAGGCAGCGAACGCCGACGAACGATCCTCCGCCGCCCCTCGGTCGCGCCGCAGCCGCACACTGACGATCGCCGCGGCCGCAGTTGCGGTGCTCCTCATCGGTGGCGGCGTCACCTACCTGACCATCGGCGCCGACTCCGACGACAACGGCGGCAAGGGCACGGCCGCCGCCTCCGCGTCCGACGGCGCATCGTCCCAGGGAGACGACAACACCCCGTCGCAGCAGCCCAGCAGCGCTCGCGCAAGCAAGTCCGGCGACAAGGACGACAAGGAGGGGAAGGAAGGGAAGGAGGCGGGAGACCAAGGCAAGTCAGCGACAGACCCCGCGCAGAGCCAGGTCCCTCCGGCCAATTCCCCTGCCCCCTCCGCCTCCCCCGACGGGACGGAGGCAGCCCCGAGCGCCTCGGCCTCCGGGTCGACGGGGAGCGGACCCACGTACCGGCTCATCAACACGAAGAGCGGGAAGTGCCTGTCCCTCGACAACGGCGGCAGCGCTGCCAACGGCACCCGCGCCGTCCAGTGGGCCTGCAACGGGGGTGACGAGCAGCGGTGGTACTGGTCCGGCCCCTCGTCCAACATGCTCAAGAACGTCAAGACCGGTAAGTGCCTGTCCATCGAAGGCGGCGGCAGCACCGCCAACGGCGCGCAGGCCGTCCAGTCCACCTGCGTCACCGAATGGGACGCCCCCGAACAGCGATGGGCCCATGCCACGGCCGGCCAGCTCAAGAACGCCAAGAGCTCCAGGTGCCTGTCGATCGAAGGCGGCGGCAGCACCGCCAACGGCGCGGGGGCCATCCAGTCCACCTGCATCACCGAATGGACCGCCCCGGAACAACAGTGGAAGCTGACCAGCTGACCACGCCCAGGAACCACCCACCTGATCGCCGCAGGCTCCCCGCTCACACCGCCGGGGACTGCGTTTTGTCCGGGAGGCCTCAGAATCCGATGGCCTCGCGGAGCAGCAGCACGGTGCCGCGCCCGGGTTCGGTTTCGGCGTTGAGGATGAGCACGCGGTTGAGGGCGCTGGGCTTCCCGTATGCCTTCTTGGCGCGCTCGTTTTCCAGCGGGAGGCAGTGCTCCTCGACGCGGCGCAGCGCGGCGGGCAGGTCGGGAACGATCTTTTGCGCCCCGACGACCCAGATCGCGCGGGCGGCGGCGCCGGCGTAGCCGGGCAGCTGGCTCCCGCTGGCGGAGCCGGCCACCAGGGAGCCGGTTTCGGTGACCGCAGCGACGCTGCCCACGATGAAATCGGGGACCGACAGCGCTCGCCAGATGTCATTTCGTTGGGTGGCCCGGTCCATGCGCACCCCGCGTGCCTTGACGGAGTCGTACCGCCCGCTGGTGTTGATGTCGTCATCGATGCCGGACAGGCGAAGCGTCTCGCTGGCCCCGGTGAATACGGCGGCACCCTCGGGGATCAGCTCTTGGATGCGGGCCCGCGCGGCGGGGACGTCGTCGAGGATCTCGACGACGAAGCCGTGTTCCGTCAGCGCGGCGGCCGCCCGCTCCAGGCGCTGCGCGGGCGCCGGGTCGGTGGACAGCGGCGTCGGGATCGGGGTGGTCATGGTGTCTCCTGTTCGCTGGATGGCGTGCTGGGGTCTTCATCAGCAGGAAGGGGAGGGACGAAACGGCAGGCGCTGTTCTGGGACGGCCAGCGGGTCGACGCGCACCTCGTGGCGATACTCGCCAACGCCTGGTGGGAATCGACGGAATCGGGACCCTGGAATGTCAGCCCTTCATCCTCAGTAGCGGTCTACAACTCCCGCCGAGGGCACGCCGGCGGGTCAGCTGATCTCGAGGTTGGCCATCATCCCCATGTCCTCGTGTTCCGCGTTGTGGCAGTGGAAGAGGTAGCGGCCGCGGTAGCCGTCGAAGCGGGAGATGATCTCCGCCGATTCGCCGGGCCGCAGCGAGATGGTGTCCTTCAGGCCCGCGTCGTGCGCGAGCGGTTGCCTCCCGCCGCGGGAGAGCACCTGGAAGCCGACCAAGTGCAGGTGGACGGGGTGGTGGACGTCGGCGATCAGTCGCCATACCTCGATGTCGCCCAGGCGGACGGTCACGTCGGTGCGGGCCGGGTCGAACGGCCGGCCACCGATCAGCCAGCCGTGGCGGCCGTGCATCTGCCCGGCCCGGAAGGCGAACTCGCGTACCCGGACCGCATCCGACCGGCGCAAGGACGGCAGGTCGCGGGCGAGGACGGGCGGGATGCGGCTGTCGTCGGCGGCTTTGCGGACGACGCGGAAGGCCATCACGTCGCGGGTGCGGCCGGAGCCTAGCCGGTTGCGCAGGCGCACGAGGCCGCCGACGGGGACCTGCGCGAAGTCGACGATCAGGTCGTAGCGCTCGGCGGGGGCGATCGGCAGGGACCGGTGGGTGACCGGCGCCGCCAACAGGCCCTGGTCGGCGCCGATCTGGACGAGGCCCAGTCGGCGTCCGTCATCGGTGACGGCCTCGAGCTCATAGTGCCTGGCGTTGGAGGCGTTCAGGACGCGCAGCCGGTACCGGGCGGCGTCGACCTCGTGCAGCGGCCAGGGGGCGCCGTTGACCAGGATCACGTCGCCGAGGACTCCGGCGAGGAAGGGCTCGCGGACTCCCGGCCGGTCCCGCAGGGCGGGGTCGAGGGCGGGGTATCGAAGGTTGCCGGAACCGTCGAACGCGCGGTCGGCGATCATCAGCGGCAGCTCACGTGGACCGGCGGGCAGGCCGAGCGCCTCTTCCGCGTCGTCACGCACGAAGTGCAACCCGGCCAGTCCCCGCCAGATCGCGGGTGCGGTGAAGTCCATCCGGTGGTCGTGGTACCAGAGCATCGTCGGCCGCTGGTCCGTCGGGAACGTGTAGTCCCGGGTCAGCCTGCTCACCACCGCTCGCGGGTCGCGCATCCCGGCCATCTCAGTCATGCCGGTCATGCCGGTCATGCCGGTCATGCCGGTCACGCTCGGGCCGGCCATGGAGTCCACGCCGTTCATCCCTGGCATGTCAGGCATCTGATGTGTGGCCGACGTCCCTCCGGCCGGGTCCGGCCAGCCATCGGGCAGGACGAGATCGGTCGGATACCCGTCGGAGCTCGGCGTGTTCCGTCCGCCGTGCAGGTGCACGACCGTGGGGACGGGGAGTTCGTTGCGGTGCGTAATAGTGATCGGCCGACCGCGCCGCGCCTCGATCGTCGGCCCGGGGAACGTCCCCTCGTATGTCCACATCGGTGTCCTGACACCGGACAGGATCTCCACCTTCGTCTCGCGCTGCGTCACCTGATACCGGTCGACGCCGTCGGCCGTACTCACCGGCTTCAACACCGAGGGAAGCGGCAACGGCGCGCGGTACGCGGGCGGCAGCGGAACGGCGCTGCGCAACTCGGCGCCGGTGGCCGCCGGTCGGTGCGACAGCGCGGCCGCGGTCGACAGCCCGGCGGCCGCTGTCAGCCCGAGCGCGCCGCCGATACCCAGCAGCCGGCGCCTGGATATTCCAGGGTGCTCACTCACTGTCGCCCTCCTCACTGGTGGTCGGCGTGGCCGGCCCGGTCGATATGGTCGGCCCGATCGGCCGGATCCACACGGCGATGAACTGCACGACGATCCCGACGATGGTCATCACCCCCAGCGGAAGGTGCAGCCACAGCGCCCCGTCCATCCCGGCGAAGTACTGCACCGTCTCGGCCGCCACCAAGGTCAGCGTGGACAGACACGGCCAGGCCAGACGCAGCCGGACCCAGACCACGATCGCCGCGATCAGCTGCAGGTAGCCGAGGGAGGTGACGATGTCAGCGCCGACCTGATGCCAGAGCAGGCCGTCGAAGTTGCCGCTGAGATAGATGCCGGCGAACACGGGTTGCCCGAAGATCGCCACCACGTGCGCGCTGACGATGCCCCGCAGGACCCGCCCGCCAGGGCTCATCCGGCGCGCGGCATCGGCGCGGGCCGGGCCGACGTGCTCGGCTGTGGTCGCCATGAGGCGGCCTCCTGATTCCGTTCTCGATTCGGTCGATGGGACGATCGCCCCCGGGAGGGTGAGCCAGGGCGCGATCCGCTGCGGTGGCCGTCAGACCAGTGCCGGGCCGAAGGCCGCCGCGCGGTGGGTGGCCCACTGCGCGTAGGTAAACGCCCGTCGCCCGGTGATCTCCTCGACCGCTGGTGAGATGTCCGCGGCCTTGCCGTCCCGGTCGGCCAACCCGACGATGAGCTGGTCGATCACGGAGGCGAGCATGCCGTGGTGCAGCATCTGCTCCCGGTACTGCTCCGGGGGCACCTCCTCGAACCGCAGCGGGCGCCCGATCGCGTCGGCGATGGTTTGCACGCGCTCGATCTGGGTCAGCGACTGCGGCCCGGTGAGCTCAGGGGCCTCGCCGACGCGCTGTTCGAGAAGGGCGCGGACGGCGACCGCGGCGATATCGCGCGGATCGACCGGCGCCATTGCGGCGTTCCCCTACACACCGCGGACGACTGCGCCGTTGCTGATCTGCGGCGCCCAGGCCAGGTCGTTGGTCATGAACGCGCCGGGCCGCACGAAGGTCCACGGCAGCCCGGAGTCCAGGACGGCCTTCTCCAGGCGCTGGTGCTGTTCGCCGATGAATCCGGCGGTCTCGGCCAGGACGCTCGCCGAGGACAACAACACGACATGCCGCAGACCAGCTCGCCGCGCCGCGTCGAGGAAACCGCCGACGCCGACGAAGGCCGGGGACATCAGGAACGCCCGCTCGACGCCGAACAGCGCCGCCGGCAGGGACTCCGGCCGGGTCAGGTCGCCGGGCACGGCCTCGACACCATCCGGGAAGGAGCGGTCGCCGGGTGCGCGGCGCAGAACACGTACGTCCTCGCCCGTGCCGAGAAGTTCGCGAACGACGTTGGCGCCGACGTTTCCGGTGCCGCCGGTGACAAGGATCATGATGCCAGTCCGCCCCTCCTGGCTCAGGGCTCCAGGTCGACGACGCCGTTGCCGCTGCGGATGTCGAGCGGCACGGAGACGTGGTCGTGCGTGATGAGCCAGGCGCCGTCGGTCTTGCGGAAGCAGTAGGTGACGCGGACCCACATGCCATTCGTCGTCGGCCCGTTCTTCAGCGTTCCGCTGAGGCGGCCGAAGGCGTGTCCGAACGCGAGGTCGTCGCCGAGCACGACGGCCACATCGCGGATTTCGTACCTCACGCGGTCGAATACCGAGAACACGTTCGCCCAGTTCTTGAGCTTCGCCTCGATCCCGACGTGCTGAAGCGGCGGGTCGATGTCGTAGGACACGACATCCACGGCGTAGATCTGCCTCAGGCCCTCAAGATCCTTGGCTCCGACCGCCTCGACCAGCGTGTCGATCTGGCGGCGGATCGCATCTTCTTCGTGGTTTCCCATGCCAGGAACACTATGACTCCGAAGTTATGCTGTCTAAGATTAATATTGCTATGACGTTATGTCAGTGGGGGCATGATGGACCTGAACTCGCTTCGGCAGTTCCTGGTGGTGGCGCGGCTGGAGCACCTGAGTCGGGCGGCCGACGAGCTGCGCGTGGCCCAGCCGTCGCTGAGCCGCACCATCGCCCGCCTGGAGAGCGACCTGGGTGCGCCGCTGTTCGATCGGAGCGGACGGCTCCGGTTGAACGACACCGGCAGGCTCTTCCGCGATCACGTCGAACGCGCCCTCGGCGAACTCGACGCCGGTCGACGCGCCGTCGCCGAGGCCACCAGCGAGGGCCTGGGCGCCGTGCGACTCGCGTCGGAGACCTTCCTCACGCTCACCGGTCCGCTGGCGGCGTTCAAGCGCGAGCATCCGGCCATCGAGATCGAGCTCCACTGGTCGTCGTCGGAGGACATGGGCCGCCGCCTGCGCGCCCAGGACGTCGATCTGTGCATTGCCTCGCAGCCGATCCACGCCGAGGGCCTGGAATCGGCGCACCTGTTCGACGAACCGGTGTCAGTGGTCGTACCGCTCGGCCATCCGCTCGCGGGCCGCACGACGGTGACCGTCGAGGAACTCGCCGACCAGCCCTTCATCACCGCCCGCCAGGGACATTGGCTGCGTCGGCTGCTCGACCGCCTGTTCGCCGCCCATGGCCTCACCCCCCACATCGTGTGCGAAAGCGACGAACACAGCGCCATCGCCAGCCTGATCAGCGCCGGACTCGGTATCGGCCTGGTCCCTGCCTTCGCCCGCCACACCGCCCCGCACGCCGCCGTCTCCTGGATCACCGTCGACAGCGCCGACTGCCGCCGCACCGTCACGCTCTACTGGGGCGCCGACAGCCACCTGCCGGCCGCCGCCCACTTGATGCGCACCACGATCACCCGCTGGGACTGGACAACCGGCGCACCCCAAGGCGAACAATCCAGCGTCGGCTAGTGCCGTGGCGTGGAGCGTCGGCGTGCTCGGGCGCCGCATCCCCAAAGCCCGGCCCCTGCCGCGCCTGTGACGCGCCTTGCCGTTGCCGGAACGGCACAGCCCCACCGCACGCGTACGCAGTCCCGCGATCAACCAAGAGATCACAGCTTCCGAGGGCGACGAGAAAGCAACTGACAAGGCGTCACGCACAGCTGTCCGATTGGCCCGAGTTCCAAGACCACCGAACGAAAGAAACCCCAGGTCAGAGTTCCGACCTGGGGTTCACCATGGAGCCGCCTTCGGGATTCGAACCCGAGACCTACGCATTACGAGTGCGTTGCTCTGGCCATCTGAGCTAAGGCGGCACGCCGTCCGCACTATGGTGCGATCAGCAACGTCGGTAAGTCTACACAGTTTCCGGGAGTGCTCCGTACCACCCCCGTTCCGCCCTGCCCAGGCCCCCTCCGGGCCCGGAGCAGGGCCAGAGCAGGGCCAGAGCAGGGCCGGGGCAGGCCGGGGCAGGCCCGGCGAGAGGCTACGAGCAGCGCTTGTCGCGGGTGGGCGGCGTTCCCCGGAGGAGATACGCGTTGATCGTGTTGTCGATGCACCTGCTGCCCCGCCCATACGCCGTGTGGCCGTCGCCGTCATAGGTGAGCAGCCGGGCCGAGGAGAGCTGGCCGGTGAGGGCGCGGGCCCAGCGGTAGGGGGTCGCCGGGTCGCGGGTGGTGCCGACCACGATGATCGGGGCCGCGCCCCTCGCCTCGATGCGGCGCGGCTCACCGGTGGGCGCCACCGGCCAGTACGCGCAGTTCAGGGTGGCCCAGGCGAGGCCCTCACCAAAGACGGGGGACGCCTTTTCGAAGGCGGGGAGGGCTTCACGGACATCGTCGGGGGTGGCGAAGGCCGCCGGGAGGTCCAGGCAGTTCACGGCCGCGTTGGCGAACATCAGGTTCGTGTAGCGGCCGTCGGCGTCGCGCTCGTAGTAGCTGTCGGAGAGGGCGAGGAGACCCGCACCGTCGTTCTCCTTCATCGCCGCGGACAGCGCGTCCCGCAGTTGCGCCCAGGCACCCTCGTCGTACATCGCCGCGATCACGCCGGTGGTGGCGAGGGACTCGCCCAGTGCGCGGCCGTCCGGATCGCCCGTCGGAATGGGTCGCGCGTCGAGCTTCCGGAAGAAGGCCTTGAGGTTCTTGCCGACGCCGCTCGCCTTCGTGCCGAGCGGGCAGTCCCGCTGCCGCACGCAGTCCCTCGCGAACGCCTGGAACGCCGTCTCGAAGCCCGCCGTCTGATCGAGGTTCATCCGGCGGGCCGGCAGGGAGGGGTCCATCGCTCCGTCCAGGACCAGCCTGCCCACCCGGTCCGGGAAGAGCCCGGCGTACGTCGCCCCGAGGAAGGTGCCGTACGACGCCCCCACGTAGGTCAGCTTCTTGTCGCCCAGCGCCGCCCGCAGGATGTCCATGTCCCGGGCGGCCTCGGCGGTGGAGACGTGGCGCAGGAGGCTGGGCGCATCCGCTCCGCACCCTTCCGCGAACCTCTTGTAGGTGGCGACGAGTTCGCGGGCCTCGTTCTCGTCGTCCGGCGTGAAGTCCGTCTGCGTGTACCTGTCCATCTGGCGGCCGTTGAGGCATTCGACGGGCTCGCTGCGGGCGACTCCGCGCGGGTCGACCGCGACCATGTCGTACCGGGCGCGCACGCCGGCCGGGTAACCGATGCCCGCGT
Source organism: Streptomyces sp. T12 (assembly GCF_028736035.1). Classification (NCBI taxonomy): domain Bacteria; kingdom Bacillati; phylum Actinomycetota; class Actinomycetes; order Kitasatosporales; family Streptomycetaceae; genus Streptomyces; species Streptomyces sp. T12. The sequence continues at coordinate 6,027,102 of NZ_CP117866.1, read as the reverse complement.
ACTGCTGGAGGTAGGCGATCGCCGAGCCGCCCGGGCCGCCCGGGTTCACGAGCAGCGACCCGAGCTGCCTGCCCGGCCCCGTCGCCTTCTTGCGGGCCACGGCGAGCCTGATGTCCCCGGCGCCCGGCTCCGCGTAGTCGAGCGGCGCCTTCATCGTGGCGCACTGGAAGCCGGGCGTCCCGCAGCTGCGCCAGGTCAGCTTCTGCCCGTAGTACGGCGTGAGCGCGGCCGGCGTCGACCGCGGGAGCGCGGCCAGCGCCGCCTCGGCCGCCGGGTTCCCCGCGCGCGTCGACGTACCGGAGGTGCAGGCGGAGACGAGCAGTGCGGTGGCGGCGAGGAGGGTGCCGACCGCGCGGGCTCGCCGGGGGTTCGGGCGGCGGGTGCGTGGGCCGTGCCCGGTCGGGCTCGGGTCTGTGCTGACTGGAGTGCGCCTGGTGTGCATCTGGCGAGCGTAACTGTGCGCAGTGACTCGGATGCAGTGCGTGCACGCCACAGCTCGTACGAGTTACATGGTCGCCCTCCTGTTGATCACTTGCGGGTGAGAGGGGTGGGACGAGTGGACGCGGGCGACCGGTCAGCCGGCTCTGAGTGCCATGGTCATCGCTTCCACCGCCAGCAGCGGCGCCACATTGCGGTCGAGGGCGTCACGGCAGGCGGCGATCGCCTCGATCCGGCGCAGCGTGGACTCGGGGGCGCTGTCGCGGGCAAGGCGCTCCAGGGCGTCCTCGGCATCAGTGTTGGCGAGGGCGACGCGGGAGCCGAGCTGGAGGGCGAGGACATCGCGATAGAAGGCGGTGAGGTCGGTCAGCGCAAGGTCGAGGCTGTCGCGCTGCGTCCGCGTACGGCGCCGCTTCTGCTTGTCCTCCAGCTCCTTCATCACGCCCGCCGTGCCGCGCGGCATCCTGCCGCCCTGGCCCGCGCCCAGCGCCGCCTTCAGCTCCTCGGTCTCCTTGCCGTCCGTCTCCTCGGCGAGCTGCTTGGCGTCCTCGGCGGCGGCGTCGACGAGCTCCTGGGCGGCCCTGAGGCAACCGCCGACGTCGCCGACCCGGAGGGGCAGCTTGAGGACGGCGGCCCGGCGCTCACGGGCGGCCGGGTCGGTGGCCAGGCGCCGGGCCCGGTCGACGTGCCCCTGCGTGGCGCGGGACACGGCGACGGCGACCTCAGGCTCGATACCTTCCCGCCGTACGAGCATGTCGGCGACGGCGTCGACCGAGGGCGTGCTCAGGTTCAGGTGGCGGCAGCGGGAGCGGATGGTGGGCAGCACGTCCTCGATGGAGGGGGCGCAGAGCAGCCAGACCGTGCGGGGGGCGGGCTCCTCCACGGCCTTCAGGACGGCGTTGGCGGACTTCTCGTTCAGCCGCTCGGCGTCCTCGACGAGGATGACCTGCCAGCGGCCGTTCGCCGGCGAGGTGAACGACTTGCGGACGGTGTCCCGCATGTCGTCGGCGAGGATCTGGGTGCCGACGGCGGCAACGGTGGTGACGTCGGCATGCGTGCCGACGAGCGCCGTATGGCAGCCGTCGCAGAACCCGCATCCGGGGGCGCCACCCAGCGCCCGATCAGGGCTGACGCACTGCAGCGCGGCGGCGAAGGCCCGCGCCGCCTGATTGCGCCCCGCCCCGGGCGGGCCCGTGAACAACCAGGCATGCGTCATCTTGGACGCCTCGGGCGGTGGTGCGTCGGCAGCGGCGGCGGTGACGAGGGCATCGGCGTCCCGAGCGGCAGCACCCAGCTGCTCGCTCACCCTCTCCTGCCCCACCAGGTCGTCCCACACGCTCATGGGTCCCGCCGCCCTTCCGTCACATCTCGCGTCGCGGATTCCATTGTGAGGGGCGGCACTGACAACGGGCTCCGGCCGGCCAGGCAGTCACGCGCCGGACAGCTGATCCACGGCCGACCGCACCGACTGGCCGGACAAACCCGCAGATGCCGCGGCCAACAGCGACGCAGCCCAGCTCGTCAAGCCATGCTCGAAGAGCTGGGGCGGCACCCCACAAGCGCGGGCCAGTGACCCAACCCCGCGCCGACCAGAGCACCGCGCGCCTCAGCGGCCGACCTCAGTGACCGGCCTCAGCGCCGCCGGCCCCGCCCTCGGCCGCCCTCGTCGTCGTACTCGTCCTCATGCGGACCCAACAGCTCATCCGCCAGCGTCGGCAGATCATCCAGCGGCGTCTCCTCGGCCCAGTCGGACCGCGCCCTGCGCCGGGGCGCACCCGACTCGTCGACCTGGGGCATCTCGCGCGTACGTTCCTCGTCCCGGAAGTACCCCGGCGGAACCCGATGCGCAGACTCCTCGCCCGCCCCCGATCCCGACCCCGAGACGGGAGGCAGCACCGCCGTCTCCTCCACGGTCCCCGGCACCACCGGCGGAAGCACCGCAGTCTCATCGGCCGCACCAGGCGTCACCGGCGGGAGCACAGCGGTCTCGTCCGCCGCACCAGGCGTCACCGGCGGAAGCACCGCCGTCTCGTCCGCCGCCCCCGAAGGCACCGGCGGCTGGGGCAGCTTCGCCGTCACCTCGGAGTCGGACTCCCCGGAAGCACGGGAGCCGGAAGCCCGGTCACCGGAAGCGCGCTCACCGGCAGGGCCGTCATCGGAAGCACGGTCACCGCCGCGCTCCTCACCCCGCACCGGCCGCAACACAGTCGTCTCGTCCGAAGCCCGGCCCGAGGCCTGCCCCGGCGTCACCACCGGCGTAGGAACCGTCACCGCGTCCCCGGGGGCAGCCCCGGCCGCAGGCCCGGTCGGCCTCGGCCCCGCCTGCGCCGACGCCGCCGCCTGCTCGGCCAGCCGCCGCGCCTCCTCGGCACGCAGCAGAGCCTCCTCGGCCTTGCGCTGCTTCTCCAGGCGGAGCGCCTCCGCCTCCGCACGCAGCCGGGCCTCTTCCTCGGCCTGCTTGCGGCGCCGTTCCTCGTCGGCCTTGCGGCGCGCTTCCTCCTCGGCGCGCACCTTCTCCTCCGCGAGGAGCCGCTGGCGCTCCTCCTCGGCACGCCGACGCGCTTCCTCGGCCCGCTGCCGGGCCTCCTCCGCCTGCCGTTCGGCCTCGCGCCGCTGCGCCTCCTCCAGCTCGCGCCGCTTGCGCTCCTCCTCCTCGGCGCGCAGCCGGGCGAGCTGCTCCTGGCGCTCACGCTCCAGGCGCTCCTCCTCGGCCTTGCGGGCGGCCTCTTCCTCGGCCTTGCGCCGGGCCTCCTCCTCGGCCTTGCGCCGAGCCTCCTCCTGCGCCTGGATCTCCGCCTCGGACAGCGGCAGCATCTGGTCGAGCCGGTGCCGGACGACCGTCGTCACCGCCTCGGGTTCCTGGCCCGCGTCCACCACCAGGTACCGCCCGGGGTCGGCCGCGGCCAGCGTCAGGAATCCGGAGCGCACGCGCGCGTGGAACTCGGCCGGCTCCGACTCCAGCCGGTCCGGCGCCTCGGTGAACCGCTCGCGGGCGATCTCCGGCGAGACGTCCAGCAGCACGGTCAGATGCGGCGCGAGTCCGTTCGTCGCCCAGCGGTTGATGCGGGCGATCTCCGTCGGGGACAGATCCCGGCCGGCCCCCTGGTAGGCGACCGAGGAGTCGACGTAGCGGTCCGAGATCACGACCGCGCCGCGCTCCAGCGCGGGCCGGACCACCGTGTCCACGTGCTCGGCGCGGTCCGCCGCGTACAGCAGTGCCTCGGCCCGGTGCGACAGCCCGGCGCTCGACACGTCCAGCAGGATCGACCGCAGCCGCTTGCCGACCGGCGTCGCCCCCGGCTCGCGCGTGACGACGACCTCGTGGCCCTTGCCCCGGATCCACTCGGCGAGCGCCTCGGCCTGGGTGGACTTCCCGGCGCCGTCGCCGCCCTCCAGGGCGATGAAGAAGCCGGACGTCGCGGGCACCTGCTCCGGGTCGTCCCCGCCGAGCAGCGCATCCCGCAGGTCCTGCCGCAGTGGCACGCCGGAACGGTCGTCGACCTTGGCCAGCACCAGCACGGCCACCGGCAGCAGCAGCGCCCCGACCAGCATCAGCGTGAACGCGGCACCGCCGTGCGCGAAGACGAACTTGCCGCTCTCCAGCCGGTGCGGCCCGATGAGCGCGGCCACCAGCGGCGCGATCACCGCGCCGAGCGCCACACAGACCCGTACGACCGCGTGCAGATGCTCGGTCGTCCGCGGCCGCCGGAATTCCTCGGCCTCCTGGTCGAGCAGCGTGTGCCCGCTGTTGGCGGCCACGCCCGCGCCGACCCCGGCCAGCGCGACGATCAACAGCACGGTGGTGACGTCCGGGACGAGTCCCGCGGCCAGCAGCGCGACGCCGGTGAAGGCGATCGCCAGCGCCAGCAGCCGGCGCCGCGACAGGGCGGGCAGCACGGAGGGCGCCGTACGGATGCCGACGACCACTCCTCCGGTCAGCGCGAGCACGAGCAGGCCGTACAGCACCGGCCCGCCGCCCAGGTCCTTGGCGTGCAGGACGGCCACGGCGACCGCGGCGGACACCGCCCCGGCGACAGCCGCGCATGCCGTCACCAGCAGCGGGATGGCACCGGTACGGCCCTTGTCGACGCCCGAGCCCGTCTTGGGGCGGCGCAGCCCCTCCAGCGGCGACCGCGCGCGCGGGGTGCGCGTGTCGGGCAGCTCCAGGAAGGTCAGCACGGACAGGGACGCGGCGAACAGACCGGCCGCGACATACGACGCGAGAGCCGCCTGGTGCTGGTCGAACCAGTCGAGTCCGGCACCGAGCAGGTTGTTGAGCAGAGCGGCGACGACCAGTGCGGCGGCGGCCAGGGGGACCGCCACGAAGCCCGTACGCAGTGACAGGCGGCGCAGGGCGTCCAGGTGATCCGGCAGCGGTCGTACCGTCGCGCCCTCCGGGGGCGGGGGCGGCAGCAGGGCGGGCGCCGCGCTCTCCCGGCACACCGTCCAGAAACGCTCGGCGACGCCGGTCACGAAGGCGGTGACCAGGAGGACGGCCAGCGCGTTGTCCGGCATCCAGTCGATCCACAGGGGCGCGACGATCAGCAGAGCGACCCGCAGGCCGTCCGCGCCGACCATGGTCCAGCGCCGGTCGAGCGGGCCTTCCTGGGAGGTCAGCGACGTCAGAGGGCCGAGGAGGACGGCGCCGAAGAGCAGCGTCGCCAGGATGCGCACGCCGAAGACGGTCGCCACTGCGAACGCCACGCCCCGGTACCCACCGCCGAACGACCCCTCGGCGATCGCCGCCTGAAGGGCCAGCAGGACCAGGACCAGGAGGGCGAGCATGTCGCCGACACCGCCCACCAACTGCGCGCTCCACAAGCGCTTGAGCTGCGGTCGCCGCAGCAGGGCGCGGACGGCACGCTCGCGGGAGTCCGCGGCAAGGGCGTCGTCGGAGGCGGGGTGGGGGGCCGTTGGCTGCTCGGCTCGCGTCATGCTTTCAGCCTATCGGGACCCACCGACAGCCCGACGCGCGCGCCCGAACGTACGCCCGCCCCGACACCAAACTGATGCCGAGGCGTTCGTTTTGCGAACCGGACGTGAAGAACCGGACCCTCAACCGGGCTCAGAAAGAGCCCCGTTGCGAGTCCGGTCCTCCTGGCTCAGTCCTCGCTCGCCGACTTCGAAGCCGTCGCCTTCTTCGCGGTCGTCTTCTTCGCCGTCGTTTTCGCGGCCGTCGTCGTCTTCTTCGCCGCGGTCTTCTTGGCGGCCGTCTTCTTGGCGGGGGCGGCCTTCTTGGCGGTCGTCTTCTTCGCGGGAGCCTTCTTCGCCGTCTTCTTGGCGGGCGCCTTCGCGCGCTTCTCCGCGAGCAGCTCGAAGCCGCGCTCCGGGGTGATCGTCTCAACGCTGTCGCCGGAGCGCAGGGTCGCGTTGGTCTCCCCGTCGGTGACGTACGGCCCGAAGCGACCGTCCTTGACCACGACCGGCTTCTCGCTGACCGGGTCGACGCCCAGCTCCTTCAGCGGCGGCTTGGCGGCGGCCCGGCCGCGCTGCTTGGGCTGGGAGTAGATCTCCAGCGCCTCTTCGAGGGTGATCGTGAAGAGCTGGTCCTCGGTCTGCAGCGAGCGCGAGTCCGTGCCCTTCTTCAGATACGGCCCGTAGCGGCCGTTCTGCGCGGTGATCTCCTGGCCCTCGGCGTCGGTGCCCACGACACGCGGCAACGACATCAGCTTGAGCGCGTCCGCGAGCGTCACCGTGTCCAGGGACATCGACTTGAACAGGGAGGCCGTACGCGGCTTGACGGCGTTCTTGCCGGTCTTCGGGGTGCCCTCGGGGAGCACCTCGGTGACGTACGGGCCGTAGCGGCCGTCGCGGGCGATGATCTGGTGGCCGGTCTGCGGGTCGGCGCCGAGTTCGAAGTCGCCGCTCGGCTTGGCGAGCAGTTCCTCCGCGAGCTCGACGGACAGCTCGTCCGGGGCCAGGTCCTCGGGCACGTCCGCCCGCTGGTGGTTCTCGGAGTCCTTCTCGCCGCGCTCGATGTACGGGCCGTAGCGGCCGACCCTGAGCACGATGTCGTTGCCCACCGGGAACGACGACACCTCGCGCGCGTCGATCGCGCCCAGGTCGGTCACCAGTTCCTTGAGGCCGCCGAGGTGGTCCCCGTCGCCGTTGCCGGCGTCGGCCGCGCCGCCCGCGGCGGCGCCGCTGTCCGGCAACGTCGCACCGAAGTAGAAGCGCCTCAGCCACGGCACGGACTGTGCCTGACCGGCCGCGATGCGGTCGAGGTCGTCCTCCATCTTGGCGGTGAAGTCGTAGTCGACGAGCCGCCCGAAGTGCTTCTCCAGGAGGTTGACCACGGCGAAGGACAGGAAGGACGGGACGAGTGCCGTGCCCTTCTTGAACACATAGCCGCGGTCGAGGATCGTGCCGATGATCGACGCGTACGTCGACGGGCGGCCGATCTCGCGCTCTTCCAGCTCCTTGACCAGCGAGGCCTCGGTGTAGCGGGCCGGGGGCTTGGTGGCGTGCCCGTCGACCGTGATCTCCTCGGCGCTCAGGGCGTCGCCCTGGCCCACCTGCGGCAGCCGGCGCTCGCGGTCGTCCAGCTCGGCGTTCGGGTCGTCGGCACCCTCGACGTAGGCCTTCAGGAAGCCGTGGAAGGTGATCGTCTTGCCGGACGCGCTGAACTCGACGTCCCGGCCGTCGGCCGCCGTGCCGCCGATCTTGACCGTGACCGAGTTACCGGTCGCGTCCTTCATCTGGGAGGCGACGGTCCGCTTCCAGATCAGCTCGTAGAGCTTGAACTGGTCGCCGGTCAGCCCGGTCTCGGCAGGCGTGCGGAAGCGGTCGCCGGAGGGGCGGATCGCCTCGTGCGCCTCCTGCGCGTTCTTGACCTTCCCGGCGTACGTCCGCGGGGACGGCGGCAGGTAGTCGGCGCCGTACAGCTGCGTGACCTGGGCGCGGGCGGCCGCGACGGCGGTGTCGCTCAGTGTCGTGGAGTCCGTACGCATGTAGGTGATGTAGCCGTTCTCGTACAGCTTCTGCGCGACCTGCATGGTGGCCTTCGCGCCGAAGCCGAGCTTGCGGCTCGCCTCCTGCTGCAGCGTCGTCGTACGGAACGGGGCGTACGGCGAGCGGCGGTACGGCTTGGACTCGACGGACCGGACGGAGAACTGCGTCTGCTCCAGGGCGGCGGCCAGGGCGCGGGCGTTCGCCTCGTCGAGGTGGAGGGTGTTCGCGCTCTTGAGTTGTCCCAGGGAGTCGAAGTCGCGGCCCTGCGCGACCCGCCTGCCGTCGACGGTCTGCAGGCGGGCGACCAGCGACGACGGGTCCGACGGATCTCCCGCGCGGCCGGTCGCGAAGGTGCCCGTCAGGTCCCAGTACTCAGCAGAACGAAACGCGATGCGCTCGCGTTCCCGCTCCACGACGAGTCGTGTGGCGACCGACTGGACACGGCCGGCCGACAGGCGCGGCATGACCTTCTTCCACAGGACCGGCGAGACCTCGTAGCCGTAGAGGCGGTCGAGGATGCGGCGGGTCTCCTGGGCGTCGACGAGCTTCTGGTTGAGCTGGCGCGGGTTGGCGACAGCGGCCTGGATCGCGGCCTTGGTGATCTCGTGGAAGACCATCCGCTTGACCGGGACCTTGGGCTTGAGCACCTCCTGGAGGTGCCAGGCGATCGCCTCGCCCTCGCGGTCCTCATCGGTGGCGAGGTAGAGCTCGTCGGAATCCTTCAGCAGGTCCTTGAGCTTCTTGACCTGGGCCTTCTTGTCGGCGTTGACGACGTAGATCGGCTCGAAGTCGTGCTCGACGTCCACGCCGAGGCGGCGGACCTCGCCGGTGTACTTCTCCGGCACCTCCGCGGCACCGTTGGGGAGGTCGCGGATGTGCCCGACGCTCGCTTCGACTACGTAGCCGGGGCCCAGGTAGCCCTTGATCGTCTTCGCCTTGGCAGGCGACTCGACGATGACGAGTCGGCGGCCGCCCTGTGCGGTCTCGCTGGTCGGGGACAACTTCGCTCTTCTCTCCGGTCGACGCTGGGGCCTCCCCAGGGTCGATTGGGCCCGGGGTCGGGTGGTGGTGACGCTGCGGAGTGTGACGGTACATCCCGCCCTGTTGTCAAACGGGAAAAGCCCGCAACGGCCACTCGAACGGTAACCCGACTTCCGCCATTCCTGCCGCCCGGAGTGCCCACCGGCCTTTTCGAGCCTTTCCGGAAGAGGGGCTCCCAATTATCCGCCGCGCAGCTCGTGGGCCGTTCTCAGAGGCGGGAGAAGCACCACGTTCCGAAGATCAACGCGATCACCGAGACAAGGCCCGCAAGCGTCGCCGATGCGACGGGGCTCACACTGTGGGCGACAGGCTGGCGCTGCCGCACCCGGACCGCGGTCCACACGAGCAGCCCACCTCCGAACAGGGCGAACACGACCCCAGCGAAGATCGCCGGTCCCCTTTCCATGGTTCCGCTTGCCCCTTTTCTCCCGTCAGCGAGTGCCCAGCCCGGCGAGGCTGACACGCGCGGACGGCGCACAGGCGAACCTCAGGTGAACGCGGGGCCGACGCGGCTGTGGACTCCCGGACCGTGCGGACCCAGCTGCCACGCAGGCCCCACCGGACCCGCCGCCCTCACCGCCTTCACCACCCTCGTACCGCCTCGCCTGCCTCGCCCGCCTCAGCCACCTCGGAGCTCGCCCGGCCGCGAGTATCTTTCCGGTCGTCTTCTGTCGTGGGCCTGATGACCGTGATCGACTCGAATTTGTCGCCGCACGGCTCGGTGACGTTGTCGGCGCCCTTCTTGTGGCTCATTTCACCGTGTGCCTGAACAGTGCCCAGGACCTGGTCGGTGCGCGGTTCGGCACAGTCGATCGACGGGTGTTGTAACCGTCGTCATCGCCTCCTCTTCCCCGCAGACGCAGCAGTGGCTTGAACGGGTGTCAGCGGCCCCGAACGCCGTACGACCGCTGGAGATCAACCCGTCGGGTTCACCGCGCCGGTTCGAGGAATCCCTGCTCCACCAGCAGCCGGATCTGCGCGGGCGTGCGGTCGCGCAGCAACACCGGATCCTCGCCCATCAGTTGGGCGATCGCGTCCAGAATGCGGCCCGCGCTCAGCGAACCGTCGCACACGCCCGCGAACCCCGCGCCGACCGTGTCCACCCGAGTGGCCCGGCGCATTCCGCGGTGCTGGCGCAGTACGACGTGCTCCGGGTCCTCGGCGCCGGGCATTCCGACCTGCTCCTGCACGACCTCGCCGACGAGCTTGAAGTGGTCCTCCAGCAGGGCCGCGTCGTCGCGGGCGCGCAGGTAGTCGAGCCGGCCGAAGTGCGCCCGGACCGTGTCGCCGAGCGGCTGCTCGACCGGATGCGGCCACTCCTCCACCGTGATCGAGGGCACGGCCGCCGACGCCTTCCGCAACGTGATCCACCCGAAGCCCACGGCCTTCACCTTGCGCGCCTCGAACTCGTCCAGCCACGCGTCGTACCGCGCCTGGTACTCGGCCACGTCACCCCGGTGGTCACCGGCGTCCCTGAGCCACAGCTCGGCGTATTGCGTGATGTCCTGGACCTCGCGCTGCACGATCCACGCGTCGCACCCGCGCGGCACCCACGACCGCAGCCGGTCCTGCCAGTCCTCCCCTTCCACGTGCTGCCAGTTGGCGAGGAACTGCGCGAACCCGCCCTCGTTCAGCCGCTCCCCCGCCCCCTGAACGATCGACCGGCACAGATCGTCCCCGCCCATCCCGCCGTCGCGGTACGTCAGCCGCGCGCCCGGCGAGATCACAAAGGGCGGGTTCGACACGATCAGGTCGTACGTCTCGCCGTTCTTGAGCGGCTCGAACAGCGAGCCCTCCCGCAGGTCCACGGCCGGGGAGCCGGACAGCGCGAGCGTCAGGGCGGTGATGTGCAGCGCGCGCGGGTTGAGATCGGTCGCCGTCACGCGCGTGGCGTGCTGTGCGGCGTGCAGCGCCTGGATGCCGGAGCCGGTGCCGAGGTCGAGGGCGGAGGCGACGGGCGTACGGACCGTGATGCCGGCGAGGGTCGTGGAGGCGCCGCCGACGCCGAGGACGACGGCTGTATCTGCCTGGCGGCCATTGCTGCCGCTGCCGCCCGCCCCGCCGACCGCGCAGCCCAGGTCGGACACGATGAACCAGTCCTCGCCCTCGGGCCCGCCGTACGGCCGCACGTCCACGGTCGCCGCGAGGTCGTCGCCGACCCGGACCAGCCACCCGCTCTCCAGGCATGCGTCGACGGGCAGAACGCCCGCCACGCGCGCGTGCGGCACGGGTTGCTGCAACAGGAACAGCCTGACGAGCGCCTCTAGCGGCGTGTCTCCGCGGGTCGCCCGGAGCGCGGGCACGGTCTCGCTCCGGGCGAGCGCCGTGTACGCGGGCGCGCCGAGCAGCTCTAGCAGCCCGTCGGCGGTGAAGGAGGCCCCGAGCAGGGCATCCCTCAGCCGGGCGGCGACATCGGGACGGTCGGAGGCGGGCAGGGCAGACAGGCTGGAGTCACTCACGCCCTCATTGTGACCCGCGCCCGCCCCTGAGGGTGGTTCAGCTGTCGGTGGCCGCGGCCGACGTGGACGCCGAAGCGGCCGCCTTGCAGCCCTCCTGCGACGTCAGCGCCTTCTTGGTGTCGCCCGACTCCAGCTTCTTCAGCGCCTTGATCGCGCTCTTGCGCTGGGTCTCCACCTGCTTCATCTCGGCCGACACGTCCTTCAGGCCGGACGCGAACTTCGCCTGGTCCTTCGTGTTCAGCCCGTCGACCCGCTTCTTCAGGTCGCCGTATGCCGCGGAGAGGGCGGTGAGCTTCTTGACGACGTCCTGCTGGACCTGCGCGCCGTTCTCGACCCCCGGAGGCGCCCCGGCGTCGCCGATGAGGCTCGCGCGCGCCTTGTAGCCGTCGGCCAGGTCCTGGAAGGCCTTGGAGTCGGCCTGCTGGAGCTCCTTGGGCGTGCTGGTGGTGTCCTTGGCAGCCTTCGTGATCGCGACGTAGGCCGCCGAGATCTTCGCGTTCTGGGCGGGCACGGCGTCGCAGACCTGCTTGGCCCAGGCGTCCAGCTCCGGGTTGCCCTCGTCGCTCGTGCATCCCGTCAGCGCCAGTACCAGTACCGCACCGCCGGACAGTGCGGCCGCGAGCTTCTTGTTCACCGGTTCGGTCCCTTCCGTGGCTCTCGGCCACCGGACCTTACACGTCGGGCGGCGGACGGCCATGCCCCCAATGGCATATATGCGGCTCTTAGTGCGATTTACACCAAGTGAGAGAAGGGTCACGGCCCGGCGTGAACAAGCACGAGGCGGGCGGGCGGCACGTCAATGCGCGCCGCCCGCCCGCCTCTTGAGCTGGGCTGTCGTAAGACCGCCTACGAAACCACCGCGGGATCGACCGGTTTGGCCACCCTGTCGGCGTTGCCTTCGTCACCCATGGCGATGCCTCGCCGCTTGGAGACGTAGACCGCGCCGACGATCACGAGGAGCGACAGCACGGCGATCGTGACCCGTACGCCGACGTTCTTGTCCTCGCCGTAGCTGAACTGGATGACCGCGGGCGCGATGAGCAGCGACACCAGGTTCATCACCTTCAGCAGCGGGTTGATCGCGGGACCGGCGGTGTCCTTGAAGGGGTCACCGACCGTATCGCCGATCACCGTGGCGGCGTGGGCCTCGCTGCCCTTGCCGCCGTGGTGGCCGTCCTCGACGAGCTTCTTGGCGTTGTCCCAGGCGCCGCCGGAGTTGGCGAGGAACACCGCCATCAGCGTGCCGGCGCCGATGGCACCCGCCAGGAACGCGCCGAGGGCGCCGACGCCGAGCGTGAACCCGATGAAGATCGGCGCCATCACGGCCAGCAGACCAGGAGTCGCCAGTTCCCTGAGCGCGTCCTTCGTGCAGATGTCGACGACCTTGCCGTACTCCGGCGTCTCGCTGTAGTCCATGATCCCGGGCTTCTCACGGAACTGCCGCCGCACCTCGTACACCACGGAACCCGCCGACCGCGACACGGCGTTGATCGCGAGCCCCGAGAAGAGGAAGACGACCGCCGCGCCCGCGATGAGGCCGACGAGGTTGTTGGGCTGCGAGATGTCCATGATCAGGCTCATCGGCGCTCCTTCGCCGCTGAGTTTCTCGCCCACGTCCCGCGCGCCGGTGGTGATGGCGTCGCGGTACGACCCGAAGAGCGCCGCTGCCGCCAAGACGGCGGTGGCGATGGCGATGCCCTTGGTGATGGCCTTGGTGGTGTTGCCGACCGCGTCCAGGTTGGTGAGCACCTGGGCGCCCGCACCCGTGACGTCGCCGGACATCTCGGCGATGCCCTGCGCGTTGTCGGAGACCGGCCCGAAGGTGTCCATGGCGACGATCACGCCGACCGTGGTGAGCAGGCCGGTGCCGGCCAGCGCCACCGCGAACAGCGCCAGCATGATCGACGTACCGCCGAGCAGGAACGCCCCATAGACGCCGAGGCCGATCAACAGGGCGGTGTAGACGGCCGATTCGAGACCGACCGAGATACCGGCGAGGACGACGGTGGCCGGGCCGGTCAGCGAGGTCTTGCCGATGTCCATGACCGGGCGCCGGTTGGTCTCGGTGAAGTAGCCGGTCAGCTGCTGGATGACGGCGGCCAGCAGGATGCCGATGCCCACGGCGACGAGCGCCAGGATCCGCGGGTCGCCGTCCTTGCCCGCGATGGCGGCGTCGGTGACGCCGTCGAGGTCGGCGTAGGACGACGGCAGGTAGATGAACACCGCGATCGCGACCAGCACGATCGAGATCACCGCGGAGATGAAGAACCCACGGTTGATCGCCGTCATGCCGCTTCGGTCGGAGCGGCGCGGGGCCACTGCGAAGATGCCGATCATCGCGGTGATCACGCCGATCGCGGGCACGATCAGCGGGAAGGCGAGCCCGGAGTCACCGAACGCCGCCGACCCGAGGATCAGCGCGGCGACCAGGGTCACGGCGTACGACTCGAACAGGTCGGCCGCCATGCCCGCGCAGTCGCCGACGTTGTCGCCCACGTTGTCGGCGATGGTCGCGGCATTGCGCGGGTCGTCCTCCGGAATGCCCTGTTCGACCTTGCCGACCAGGTCGGCGCCGACGTCGGCAGCCTTGGTGAAGATGCCGCCGCCGACACGCATGAACATCGCGATCAGCGCGGCACCGAGACCGAATCCTTCGAGCACCTTCGGCGCGTCGGCCGCGTACACCAGCACCACACAGGAGGCGCCCAGCAGACCGAGCCCCACCGTGAACATGCCGACGACGCCACCCGTTCGGAAAGCGATCTTCATTGCTTTGTGCGAGACGGCGGTGAGATCCCTTTCCGGCTCTCCAGGCGCCGGGGTCGCTTCGCGTGCGGCCGCGGCGACGCGCACATTGCTGCGTACGGCGAGCCACATGCCGATATAACCGGTGGCCGCCGAGAACGCGGCGCCGATCAAGAAGAACACCGATCGGCCGATGCGCTGATTCCAGTCGTCCGCGGGCAGCAGCATGAGCAGGAAGAACACGACGACGGCGAACACGCCGAGCGTGCGCATCTGCCGTCCCAGATAGGCGTTCGCGCCTTCCTGGATCGCCGACGCAATCTTCTTCATGCTCTCGGTGCCCTCGCCCGCCGCGAGCACCTGGCGCACCAGGACGCCGGCGACCACGAGCGCTGCCAGTGCCACGACGCCGATGACCGTGATGATGATCCGGTTGTCGTCGGTCAGCACTGCCGCTGCGAGGGTTGTGGGATGGTCCAACTGATGAGGGGTAGAAAGCCCCGCCATTCGTCCTCCTTGACGCTTGGGCTGAGCTCAAGATGTGGACGGATTCTAGGTACCGGAACCTGATCAAAACAGAGCGCGGTAAACGGAATTGGCCTTCACATGCCGTTCAGCAAATGATCGACGTCAAGCCACTGAACCCGAAAGTGCTAATGCCTCAAAACCATTGACGTGAGCATTGGCTCTTGATCGAATTATCGGGAGATTGATCGTGAATTGCTTCACGAATTCTCCGGCGCCGACCCAGGAAACGCGAAAGGGCCCTGCTGAGCAGGGCCCTTTCGCGATGAGGTCGCCTTGGCGGGGTCGTTCAGGGAAGCACCACGGCCGGCGGCGTGGTCGGCCAGGTCATACGGATCAGCCCACCGTGTTCCCCTGCGGAGACCTCCACGTCGTCGACGAGACCGCTGATGACCGCGAGGCCCATTTCGTCCTCTTCGGCCTCGATCTCGCCGTCGTCGCCCGCGGCACCGGCTGCCCGATCGCCGGGGGCGGAGTGCGGCGCCTCGTCGCCGACCTCGATGGAGAACTGTTTCTCCTCCTCGATCAGCGCGACCTTCACCGGCGCCGTGATGCCGACGCTCTGGTGCAGTCCGACGGCACGGGTGCAGGCCTCGCCGACAGCGAGTCTGACCTCGTCGAGTACGGCCTCGTCCACTCCGGCCCTGCGCGCCACCGCTGCCGCCACCAGCCGGGCGGTCCTGACGTGCTCGGGCAGCGCGCTGAAGCGGAGTTCAACGGTGGCCATGCATCCCCCTCGGAACTACGGGCGTGCTGTCCGGAGGGCCGGGCTGCCGAAAGCCCGGTCCCCCTTCTCTTTCAACTTCCGCCGCCCCGGGCACGCTCAGCGGCGGGCCCGGGTCCGGTGATCAGTCGGTCGCCGCAACCGCTTCCTCGACCGAGGTGTGGATCGGGAACACCTTGGTGAGGCCGGTGATGCGGAAGATCTTCAGAATGCGCTCCTGGTTGCAGACCAGGCGCAGTGAGCCCTCATGGGCACGCACACGCTTCAGGCCGCCGACCAGCACGCCGAGCCCGGTGGAGTCGAGGAAGTCCACGCCCTCCATGTCGACGACGAGGTGGAAACTCCCGTCGTTCACCAGCTCGACCAGCTGCTCGCGCAGCTTGGGCGCGGTATATACGTCGATTTCGCCACCGACCTCGACGACCGTACGATCGCCGACGGTACGGGTCGACAGGGACAGGTCCACGGATCCTCCAGCACCTTGCTATCGAGCGGTCGCCCCTCGGGGACCTCGGCTTGCAGCCCCTTGGACGGTTCGCCAGCCGCGATGGCATTCAATCACTTACCGGCAGGCGTGCACGACGCCTTGGTCCCATTGTCCGTCACGCCAGTGACACACTCGGTGCCGATGGCCAAGAATCACCGATCCGATCGATCCCCGACGGGCCCCGTTTCCCGGGTGGACCCGGGCACGGTGCTGGGCCGACTCGCCTCGGGGCCGAGCCGGGCTTCGCGCATCACTCATACGGAGCATGTGCCCCCGCGGGAGGGTCGCCATGCCGTCTGGCCTGACCGGATCCGCGCGGAGGTCATCGCCGCAGTGCAGACGGCAGGAATCGAACACCCCTGGGCCCACCAGGCACGCGCCGCCGAGCACGCGCTCGACGGCGAGTCGGTGGTCGTCGCGACGGGCACGGCGTCCGGCAAGTCGCTGGCCTACCTCGTGCCGGTCCTCTCGACGCTCCTGGACGGCTCCGAGGCCCCGAACGGCCGTGGTGCCACCGCGCTCTACCTGGCCCCCACCAAGGCCCTTGCGGCGGACCAGTGCCGTTCGGTGAAGGAACTTTCACATCCGCTGGGCAATTCCGTACGCCCAGCTGTGTACGACGGCGATACTCCGTTCGAGGAACGCGAGTGGATCCGCCAGTACGCCAACTACGTCCTCACCAACCCCGACATGCTGCATCGCGGCATACTCCCGTCCCACCCCCGCTGGTCCTCCTTCCTGAAGGCGCTGAAGTACGTCGTCATCGACGAGTGCCACACCTACCGCGGTGTCTTCGGCTCCCACGTGGCCCAGGTCCTGCGCCGTCTGCGCCGCCTGTGCGCCCGCTACGGCGCCTCTCCGGTCTTCCTGCTGGCCTCCGCGACCGCCGCCGAGCCCGCGGTGGCCGCAGGCCGCCTCACGGGCCTGCCGGTGGTGGAGGTCGCCGACGACGCCTCCCCGCGCGGGGAACTGGTCTTCGCCCTCTGGGAGCCCCCGCTCACCGAGCTCCAGGGCGAGAAGGGCGCCCCCGTCCGCCGTACGGCAACCGCCGAGACTGCGGACCTCCTGACGGATCTGGCGGTGCAGGGTGTGCGGTCGGTCGCCTTCGTACGCTCCCGGCGCGGCGCCGAGCTGATCTCGGTCATCGCCCAGGAGCGCCTCGCCGAGGTCGACCGCTCCCTCGCCCGGCGTGTCGCGGCCTACCGCGGCGGCTACCTCCCCGAGGAGCGCCGTGCCCTGGAACAGGCCCTCCACTCCGGCGAACTCCTCGGCCTGGCCGCCACCACCGCCCTGGAACTCGGCATCGACGTCTCCGGCCTGGACGCCGTACTCATCGCCGGCTACCCGGGCACGCGCGCGTCCCTGTGGCAGCAGGCGGGCCGGGCCGGCCGCTCCGGGCAGGGCGCGCTGGCCGTCCTGGTCGCCCGGGACGATCCGCTGGACACCTACCTCGTCCACCACCCCGAGGCCCTGTTCGACCGGCCGGTGGAGTCGACGGTCCTCGACCCCGACAACCCGTACGTCCTGGCTCCGCACCTGTGCGCGGCAGCCGCGGAAGTCCCGCTGACCGACGAGGATTTGGCGCTTTTCGGTCCCGAGACCGAGGGACTGTTGCCGCAACTGGAGGCCGCGAAACTGCTGCGCCGCCGCACGAAGGCCTGGCACTGGACGCGCCGGGAACGGGCCGCCGACCTGACCGACATCCGCGGCGGGGGCGGCCGCCCTGTCCAGATCGTCGAGTCCGGCACCGGCCGCCTGCTCGGCACGGTCGACGCGGGCGCCGCACACACCACCGTCCACGAGGGCGCGGTCCATCTCCACCAGGGCCGCACGTATCTCGTCCGCACCCTCGACCTGGAGGACTCGGTCGCCCTTGTCGAGGAGGCCGTACCGCCGTATTCGACGGTCGCCCGCGACACCACGTCCATCTCCGTCCTGGAAACGGACATCGAGGTCCCGTGGGGCGACGGCCGCCTGTGCTACGGCTCCGTCGAGGTCACCAACCAGGTGGTCTCCTTCCTGCGCCGCCGACTGATCACCGGCGAAGTACTGGGCGAGACGAAACTCGACCTCCCTCCTCGTACGCTGCGCACACGCGCGGTGTGGTGGACGGTCACCGAGGACCAGCTGGACGAGGCCCGCATCAACCCCGAGATCCTCGGCGGCGCCCTGCACGCCGCCGAGCACGCCTCGATCGGCCTGCTGCCCCTCTTCGCAACCTGCGACCGCTGGGACATCGGCGGCGTCTCGATCCCGCTCCACCCCGACACACTGCTCCCGACGGTCTTCGTCTACGACGGCCACCCGGGCGGCGCGGGCTTCGCGGAGCGCGCCTTCCACACCGCCCGCGCCTGGCTCACCGCCACCCGCCAGGCCATCGCCTCCTGCGAGTGCGACGCCGGCTGCCCGTCCTGCATCCAGTCCCCCAAGTGCGGCAACGGCAACGATCCGCTGCACAAGCGGGGGGCGGTGCGGTTGCTGACGGTGCTGTTGCGGGGGGCGCCGGAGGAGGCGGGGGAGGTTGCCGTGGGCGGAGCGGGGGAGGTTGGTGCGGGTGGGCAGGGGGATCTTGGTGCGGCTGGAGAGGGGGAGCCTGTCCCTGCGAGGAGTGGGGGGCATGGCCCAGCTGGGGACGGCGCCCCGGCGAACGACGTCGGGCACTGACCCAGCTGGGGACGGCTCGCGCGCCTGGGCGGGGAATGGAGGGCTTGCCCTGGCCGGGAAGGGGAGACTGCCCCGGTGGGCGACGGAGAGCTTGCCGCGGCCGGGGAGGGGAGCGGTGGGGAGCATCGCTCCGGCAGGCAACGGAGAGCGTGCCGCGGCTGGGGAGGGGGAGCATTGCCCTGGCTGGCGACGGAAAGCGTGCCGCCAGCGGAGAAGGAAGCTGCCCGGCTGGGATGGGGGAAACTTCCCTGGCTGAGGACGGCGAAGAGAAGCCGCCGTCGGCCGCAAACGGTCACGGAGCCGACGTCAACTGCAAACGGTCATGGTGCCGCCGTCAGCGCGAACGGTCATGGTGTCGGCATCTGCCGTAACCGGTCACGGAGCCGGAGTCAGCCGCAACCGCTCATGGAGCCGGCGTCGGCCGGTCCGTCCCCGCAGCGCCGCCCGACGGAGGCCCCGTCGGCAGGGTCGCCCCCTCCGGGCCAGCAGGCCCCGCCCGCGCCCTGACCTCCGCGGCGAACGGCCCCCGGCCCGACGCCGCCGTCACGTCCGAGATCTCGCCCACCACCACGCATCGCACCAGACGCACGCCCTGCGCCCCGGCCACCCGTTCCGCACGGGCGCAGGCCGCCGTACCGCCCTCCGCCCAGTGATCGGCCGCCGCGAGCGCCGCGAGATCCGCGCCGCCGGCCGCACGGTGCCGGGCTACGACGGCTTGCCCCAGGGCGAGTACGACGCCGAAGACGACGCAGAGCACAGCGATGGCGCCGAGGCTCCAGACGGTGGCGGAACCGCGGTCGGAGCGCAGGCCGACGGCAAGTACCCGGGCCGTATGCCGGGCGTCGACGGGTCGGCTGGCCGTATGCCGCTCGATGACGGGACTGCGTCCGGAGCTCCGACCGGCGATGGGCGCGCGGCCAGGTTCTCGGCCAGTGGCGGACCTGTGACCGGTTCCCCAGTCGGTGGTGGGCGCGCGGCCAGACTCTGCGCCAGTGGCGGACCTGCGGCCAGATCGCCGGTCGGCGACGGGCTTGGGGACAGATCCTCGCCCAGCGACAGGCTCGGGCCCAGACCCCCGCCCAGCGACAGGCTCGGGATCAGACCCTCGCCCAGCGACGGGCTCGGGCCCAGACCGCCGACCAGCGATCGGCCTGCGGCCAGTACTCCAGCCCCTGAGAGAGCTACAGCCCCAGCCAGCGACAGAGGCGCGGGCAGAAGAACGGCCGCCTGCCGTCTCGCACCCAGATCGTCGACCGGTGATAAACCCGAGCCCCCCTGCGATACCCCCGCTCATGTCCCCGCCCCCACCATCGCGCCCACCATCTCCTCCGCCGACGCCACGGCTTCTTCCCGTACCTCGAAAGGAAGCCCGCGCAGCACCGGCGGCTTGGCCACGACGACCACGCGGACTTCGTCTCCCTCCCGGCCGACCGTGACCGTCGCGCCGCGCGGTGCCGCCTCACGGGTCACCTCGATGACCGCGTCGGCCGGATCCTGCCGGGCTGCGGCGCGGGCGCCCGTCCGGGCCGCGTCCACGCACTGGATCTGCGCGGCCACCACGAGCAGCCCCCACACCAGCGCCATCGCGAACATCACCAGCACGGGCAACACGACAGCCGATTCCGCCGTTACGAACCCTTGGTCCGATCCCCGACGGGGCCCCCGACCGGCACCCCGGTCCGACCACCCCAGCTCAATGTCCCGCTCACATCCGCGCATCGAGCGCCTGCTTCACGATGGCCTGCAACTCCGCGCTGACCTGCCCGCTCGTCACGACCTTGTAGAGCACCACGGCGAACGCCACCGCCGCGACGATCCCCATCGCGTACTCGGAGGTGACCATCCCCGCGTCCCTCCGCGCCGCCCGCATCCTGCACACCAGGGCACGCATCCGTGCCCGTACCGCCTTGCACATCTCAACCCCCGTAAGGCTCAGTCCTGTTGAAACCAGCTGTTGAACGTCTCGCTGCCGAACTCCCACTCGTCTACCGACCGACGGCCGTCGCCGCCCCTCACCCCGTCATCCGCCACCCCCTCCCAGCACCCCGCCCGCAAGCCCGATCACCACAGGCGCCACGCCCACCGCGATGAACGCGGGCAGGAAGCACAGCCCCACCGGCGCGGTGACCATGACAGCCGCCCGCCTGGCCCGTTCCGTCGCGGTGCGCCCCCAGTCGGCGCGAGCCTCCGCGGCGAGCCGCGCGACCGGTCCGGCCGCAGGAAGCCCCGACACATCTGCCCTTTCGAGCAACCGCGCCAGCGCGCCGGCCCTCGGCATCGACGCCAGCCGCTGCCACGCCTCGCCCGGTTCACCGCCGAGCCGCACCTCCGCCGCCCCTCGCGCCAGCCCGTCCCCAACGGGGCCGCCCAGGGCCTCGCCCACAGCCTGCGCCGCGATCACCGGACCGGCTCCCGCCGCGATGCAGGCCGCCAACAGATCGGCGGCGAGCGGCAGCTGGCGAGCCACCTCACTGGCATCGGGCAGCTCCTCCGCGCCAACGGCCGCCTGCCGACGCCGCCACATCCACAGCCCGCCCGCGACGATCAGCCCCACCGCCAGGCCGACGACGCCGCCGACCAGCGCCCAACCGGCGCCCACGACCGCCGCCGAGGGCAGCCCCTGCCGCATGCCCTGCCGGACGTCGAACCGTCGGCTTATCGGCGTCACCACGGCGGTCGTCATCAACTCGGCCAGACGTCGCCGCACCCTCCGCTCGTGCCGCACCGCCACGGGCCACCGCAACAGCCACCCGACGACCAGCGCCGCCCCCACGGCCGCCCCCAGCCTGTGGACAACCTCCGCACTCACGCCGTCACCTCCCCCTCACGACCCAGACCCGCCCGAGTCCTCACGCCGCCACCTCCTTCGCACGTCCCGGCCCACCCCACGTCCTCACGCCGCCCCTCACGCCCTCGCCGCCCAATTCCTCACGCCGCTTCCGCTCCCCGCACGATCCGCAGCGCCCACCACATCCCCAGCGCCTCCAGCACCCCGCCGACCAGCACGCACCCGAGCCCCGCCCCGGTATGCAGCAGCACATGCAGCGGGTCGGCCCCCATCGCGGCACCGAGCAGCAGGCCCAGGACCGGCAACCCGGCGAGCATCACCACCGTCGACCGAGCTCCCGCCAACTGGGCGCGTAGATCGGCGCGTTGGTCCCGCTCGGCGCGCAACGCCCCTTCCAGCCGGTCGAGTCCGGCCGCGAGCCCCGCGCCCTGGTCCACGGCCACCCGCCAGCAAGCCGCCAGGCCCGACAGCCCCTCGGCACCCGGCTGCCGTGCCGCGGAGGTGAGCGCGCCCGGCACATCCCCGCCGAACCGCGCCGCCGCCAGCACCGCGGCCTGCGCTTCCCCGAGCCCACCGGAGTCCCGCGCCACCCGCAGCAACGCCTCACCCGGCTGCCGCCCGGCCCGCACTTCCCCGGCCAGCGCCCCGCACAGCGCGATCACCGCGTCCCCGCAACGCTCCCGCGTCCGGCGCGCCTCCCGGGCCAGCCGCACCCTCCGCAGCAACGGCACCCCGGCCGCCCCCGCGACGACCGGCAGTAACGACGCCCCCAGCACAGCCAGCACCAGCCCGACGGCCGGCGCCCACCACTCGGCCCGCAACCGCCCCCGGAGCCGACGCAGCTCCCCGGCCATCTGCCGCCAGTCGGGCGGCCCGGCTCCCACCACCCCACCACCCGCAAGCAGCAACTGCGCCCGTCGAGTCCCGGAGTTGCGCCCGCCCACCAACCAGACCGCCGCCCCGAGACACGCAACTGCCGCGCCCGACGACAACGACATCTCACCCATTCAGACCACCGAACCCCTCACGTCACCGATTCCTGACGTCACCGATTCCTCACGTCGCCGATTCCTCACCGCTCCGGAACCCACCACGTCACCGCACCGCCACGTCACCGCACCGCCACGTCACCGCACCGCCACGTCACCGCACCGCCACGTCACCGACTCCCTCACGTCACCGGACCCCTCGCCCCCTCGCGATCCCGGCACGCCCCCTCATCGCCCGCACCCCGTAGCAGCCCCCGCAGCCGCTCCCACCCCCGCTCATACGCGAACGCCTCCGCGCCCCAGCGCAGCGCCGGCACCGTCCGCACCAGGCCCGACGGGTCCCGCTCCAGCACATGCACCTCCGAGATCCGCCGCCGTCCGGTCCGGTCGCGCGCGAGATGGAGTACGACCGACAACGCGGCCGCCAACTGGCTGTGCAGCGCGGCCCGGTCGAGCCCGGCCGCCGTGCCGAGCGCCTCCAGCCGGGCCGGCACGTCGGCCGCCGCATTCGCGTGGACGGTCCCGCAGCCTCCTTCGTGACCGGTGTTCAAGGCGGCCAGCAGATGGACCACTTCGGATCCGCGCACCTCGCCCACGACCAGCCGGTCCGGCCGCATCCGCAGCGCCTGCCGCACCAGGTCCTCGAGAGTGACGAGCCCGGCCCCCTCCTGGTTGGCGGGTCTGCTCTCCAGCCGTACGACATGCGGATGGTCCGGCCTGAGCTCCGCCGAGTCCTCAGCGAGCACGATCCGCTCGCCCGGCCCGGCCAGCCCGAGCAACGCGCTCAACAACGTGGTCTTGCCGCTTCCGGTCCCGCCGCTGATGAGGAAGGACAGCCGCGCGTCGACCAGTGCCCGCAACACCCGGTCCCCGCCCGGCGGCACCGTGCCCGCCGCGACCAGCTCGTCGAGCGTGAACGCCCGCGGCCGTACAACTCGCAGCGACAGGCAGGCACAGCCGACGGCGACCGGGGGCAGCACGGCGTGCAGCCGGGTCCCGTCGGGCAGCCGGGCGTCCACCCAGGGCCGCGCGTCGTCCAGGCGCCGCCCGGCGACCGTGGCGAGGCGCTGGGCAAGGCGTCGTACGGCCGCCGCGTCCGGGAAGGACACGGAGGTCAGCTGCAGGCCGCCGCCCCGGTCCACCCAGACCCGGTCCGGCGCCGACACCAACACATCCGTCACCGAAGGATCGGCGAGCAGTGGCTCCAGCGGGCCGCTCCCGACCAGCTCGGACCGCAACTGCTCGGCCGCTCCGAGGACTTCGGCATCCCCCAGCACCCTGCCCTGCTCCCGCAGGGCTTGCGCAACGCGCGCGGGCGTGGGCTCGGCCCCGCTCTCGGCCAGCCACTGCCGCACCCCGTCGAGCAGCCCCGTCGGCATAACCGCCTCGGCCATCCCTCCGGCCATCGCTCCGGCCGAGGACCACCGTCCAGCCGACGGACCGGCCCGGTCGACCGGCGCCCACCGCCCAATGGCCGTGCTCCCAGCGCCCTCCACCACCCGCGACACCACAGCGGCGCTCGCCGAGCCGTCCGACACTCGCGCGACACCAGCACCCACCGAAGCGTCTGACACCCGCCGCACCACACCGGCACTCGCCGAACCGTCCAACGCCCATCGCGGCGTGGCCCTACGCACCCTCCCGTCCGCCGTCCCGCTCGACCGCCACCGCTCAGGGGACGCCCGCACCGAACCACCCGCGCCACCACTCACCCGGTCGATCCCCGAAGCCGTACCGACGCCGTCACTCACGCCCCTGCGCACGCCGTAACTCATGCCACTGCGCATACCGTCACTCGTGCCACTGTTCCCGCCGTCACTCATGCCGCCCTCGCCTCAACCAACGCGCGCTCCCAGAACTCCCGGCAGAACCGCGCCAGCGGCCCCCGCCCCACCGTCCCCGGCGGAGCCTTGGTCTCGTGCGGTCGCAGCAGCCCCGACTCGACCGGCACCTCGCCCACGAGCGGCAGCTCCAGCAACCGGGCCACCTCGCGGTCGTCGAGCCCGGGCGCGTACGGCCCGCGTACAGCCACCCGCAGATCCCGCAGGACCATCCGGACCGCTGAGGCCACCTGCCGAGCGGCAGTGAGGGCGCGCAGTTCGGCGGGGACCACGAGGATCCCCACGTCGAGCTGGGCGAGGGCCTCCGCGACGCCGTCGTCGATACGGCGGGGCAGGTCGACGACGACGGCGCCTCCCCGTCGCCGGGCCGCCGCGAGCACCGCTCGCATCGCCGGCGGCGGGACGGCGAGGCAGTCGCCGCGATCCCAGCTCAGGACCCGTAGGGAGTGCAGCTTCGGCAAGGACTCCTCCAAGGCTCCGCTCCCGAGCCGCCCGCGCGAACCGGCGAAGGAGGGCCAGCGCAGACCCTCGGCGGCCTCGCCGCCGAGGAGGACATCGAGTCCGCCGCCCAGCGGATCGGCGTCCACGAGCAGCGTGCGCAGCCCTTCACGCGCGGCGGTGACGGCGAGGGCACACGCGAGCGTGGACGCTCCGGCCCCGCCGCGGCCGCCGATGACCCCGACGGTGAGGGCGGGCCTGCCGACACCCTCGGCGACGTCGGCGATGCGGTCGACCAACCACTGTTCGCCGTCGGGCAGCATCAGGACGTGGTCGGCGCCGATCTCGACGGCCCGGCGCCAGACGCCCGAGTCGTCCTGGTCCCGGCCGACCAGCACCACTCCACGTCTGCGTCCGGCCCCGCGCACGCGGCGCGCGGCGTCGTCGCCGACCAGGACGAGCGGCGCGGCCTCCCAGCTGCCTCGGGGCTCGGGCACCCCGTGGTGGACCTCCGGTGTGGCGCCGGCCGCCGCGCACAGGCGCAGCAGGTCGTCGAGCAGATCGGCGTCCTCCGTGACGATCAACGGTTTGCCCGGCCGCCCGGAGGCTGCGGGCGGCGGATCGTGTGTGACGGCTGCGGTCACGGTTTCCATCCCCCTTCGCTGCATCACTCGCGCAGCCCTGCGGCCCCGCGATTCCCAAACGTGTGAAGAACCGGCAACCGGCCTCCATATGAACGGCCGATACGAACCGGCCAAACACGCCCGACTAACCAGAACCGGCCATGAAGTCGGCCCGAGCGGGACGTGCTGGAATCACGGTGCAGCGATCCCGGAAATCGTGTGGATCTTGGTCGATAACTGTGGACAACTCGGCGGTTGTGAATATGGCCTTCACCCATACCGGTGACCCCCGCACCGACCTCTGTGCGACTTCCGCAGAGCAGCGCGACAGCTACACACAGTCACGGATCATGAACATGCGGAAGAGGCGGCCGCAGCCGCCTCGCCTCGGCCTCGCGGCCGCGTTCAGAAGAGGAAAACCCACCCGGACATGCGACGACCCCCGCCGGGGGGGAGAGCGGGGGTCGTCTCCACGGCCGACTCGGGGGGGGAGGAGTCGGACCGGGTTAGCACGGTCGCGAACGATCCGTGACTTCCATGGTGTACCCGAGAGCCCTCTCAGGCAAACCCACGCGCCCACCTTACGCCGAATGGGCTGCCCCTATGCTCAGGGTTGTGGAAAACCACTCCTTGCCCCGCACAGCGGCCTTCTTTGACCTGGACAAGACGGTCATTGCGAAGTCGAGCACGCTCACGTTCAGCAAGTCCTTCTACCAAGGCGGTCTGATCAACCGCAGGGCCGCCTTGCGGACCGCATACGCCCAGTTCGTCTTCCGCCTGGGCGGTATGGACCATGACCAGATGGAGCGCACGCGCGAGTACCTCTCCGCGCTCGTCCGCGGCTGGAACGTCCAGCAGGTCAAGGAGATCGTCGCCGAGACGCTGCACGACCTGATCGACCCGATCATCTACGACGAGGCCGCCTCCCTCATCGAGGAGCACCACGCCGCCGGCCGCGACGTCGTGATCGTTTCCACGTCGGGTGCCGAGGTGGTCGAGCCGATCGGGGAGTTGCTCGGCGCCGACCGCGTGGTGGCCACGCGCATGGTCGTGGGCGAGGACGGCTGCTTCACCGGGGAGGTGGAGTACTACGCCTACGGCCCGACGAAGGCCGAGGCGATCAAGGAGCTGGCCGAGTCCGAGGGCTACGACCTCTCCCGTTGCTACGCCTACAGCGACTCAGCCACCGATCTGCCGATGCTTCAGTCCGTAGGCAACCCGCACGCCGTGAACCCCGACCGCACGCTGCGCCGCGAGGCACTCGCGCGCGGGTGGCCGATTCTCGACTTCCACCGCCCGGTCCGACTCAAGCAACGGATTCCCTCCTTCTCCGTGCCGCCGCGACCCGCTCTTGTCGCGGCGGCGGCCATAGGAGCCGCCGCGGCCACCGCAGGGCTGGTCTGGTACGCGAGTCGACGCCGTACGGCTCTCGCCTGACCTGCGCCCTTCGGATTCCGTGCGCCCAGTTCGCCCCATCGACGCCCGTTTGACGCAGTTTTGAGAGTAAAAGTAAAGAACTGCAGCCAGGCCTTCCGCTTGGTTGGGTCCTGGAGTACAAAGGACTCAACGGCCCGCGAGACCAAGGACATCCGCGAGGATCACCTTTAATACGCATTTGGCCCCACGGACCGAGCATGAACATCGAGCACCCACGCGACGTCGACCCGTCGATTACGGGCCAGCCGCACCAGGTGACGGGCAGAGTTCCCGACCTGATGGGCAATATATCGAGGACGCTTGGTAACCCGGTGAACATGCCAGCGGCGGTACGAATCCTCGTACCGCCGCAACTTATATGAGCCCCGCGCGCGGGGCCTTTTCGTGCCCTACGACTCCCGAGCCGCGGCATGACGCTTCACACACGCGCGCGCCTTCACACGCGCGCGGCTTCACGCACGCGCTACGGCTGATCCGCACTCGCGCGCGTTACGCCGCCCCGCGCTGCAGCGCCTCGCACACCGCCGTCGACTCGCGTGCGCCGAGCTCGATCGCCTTGCCGCAGTGGGCGATCCATGCGGCCATGCCCTCGGGGGTGCCGGAGACGTAGCCGTCGAGCGCCGCCAGATAGGCCGCGCGGCCCAGTTCGCCGTGACCGACCTCCGCCGGGCAGACGGACTTCGGGTCGAGGCCGCTGCCGACCAGGACGATGCGCTCGGCCGCGCGCGCGACGAGGCCGTTGCGGGACGTGAAGGGGCGCAGCGCGAGGATTTCGCCGTGCACGACGGCGGCCGTCACCAGGGCGGGCGCCGACCCGCCGGCGATGATCAGCTCGGACAGCCCCTCCAGACGGCCGTGCACCTCCGCCGCGCTCGGCAGCGGCAACTCGACCAGGGGCTCGTCGACGGGCTCGCCCTCCTGGCGCGGTCGCCCGACCGTGTCGTCCTTGCTCGCCGCCGCCACCAGGTGCAGCCGGGCCAGCACCCGAAGCGGTGACTGCCGCCAGATGGACAGCAGTTGGCCCGCTTCGGCCGTGAGCCGCAGGGCCGCACCCACGACGCGTGCCTCGTCGTCACCGCTGAAGTCGGTGCGCCGACGCACCTCTTCGAGCGCCCAGTCGGCACCCGACAGCGCCGCGGAGCCGCGGGCGCCGCGCAGGGCCGCCTCGGAGGTGATCTCGTTGCTGCGACGCCGCATGATCCGGTGCCCGTAGACCCGGTCCACGGCCTTGCGCACGGACTCCACGGACTCGGGCACACCGGGCAGTGAACCGAGGGCTGCGAGCGGATCGGCGGTCGCACCTGTCGTACTCATGAGTACGACATTACGCACCCCGGCCCCGCACCCCACGATCGAGTGGCCTTCTTCACGCACGCCTGCCACATACAGCAACCGTCCGACTACTCTTCGTGAACATGAAAATTGCTTTCGTCGGGAAGGGCGGCAGCGGCAAGACCACCCTGTCCTCCCTGTTCGTCCGCCACCTCGCCGCCACCGGCGCGCCGGTCCTCGCCGTCGACGCCGACATCAACCAGCATCTGGGAGCCGCGCTCGGCCTCGACGAGGGGGAGGCCGCCGCACTGCCCGCGATGGGTGAGCGGCTGCCGCTGATCAAGGACTACCTGCGCGGCTCCAATCCGCGGATCGCCTCCGCCCAGACGATGATCAAGACGACGCCGCCCGGCGAGGGTTCGCGGCTGCTGCGGGTGCGCGAGAACAATCCGGTGTACGACGCCTGCGCCCGGCCGGTGGAACTCGACGGCGACGCCGTCCGTTTGATGGTCACCGGCCCCTTCACGGACTCCGATCTGGGAGTCGCCTGCTACCACTCCAAGACGGGGGCGGTGGAGCTGTTCCTGAACCACCTGGTGGACGGCCCCGACGAGTACGTCGTGGTCGACATGACGGCGGGCTCGGACTCCTTCGCCTCCGGCATGTTCACCCGCTTCGACATCACGTTCCTCGTCGCCGAGCCGACCCGGAAGGGGGTCTCCGTCTATCGCCAGTACAAGGAGTACGCCCGCGACTTCGGAGTCGTCCTGAAGGTCGTCGGCAACAAGGTGCAGGGACAGGACGACCTCGACTTCCTCCGCGCCGAGGTCGGGGACGACCTGCTGGCGACCGTCGGGCACTCGGACTGGGTGCGCGCCATGGAGAAGGACCGCCCGCCCCGGTTCGAGCTCCTGGAGGACGCGGGCCACCTCGCCCTGCGCCGGCTGCGCACGGCCGTGGACGCGACGTACGAGCTGCGGGACTGGGAGCGCTACACGCGCCAGATGGTGCACTTCCATCTGAAGAACGCCCGGTCCTGGGGAAACGAACGCACCGGGGCCGACCTGACGGCTCAGATCGACCCCGGGTTCGTGCTCGGTGAGGTACGCGGTGAGGTGCGCGGCGAGAGCGTCACCGGCCTGCGTGAGGGCAACTCGCCTCTGACTCCTACCGCTTGATCGCCGGCGCCCCGGGAACCCCCTTCGGGGCCGGGGCCGGGCGCCCGGAGAGGAAGGACGTCCAGCCCTGCTTCGGGGCCTCGCCGACCCCTAGCGTGCGCAGCTTCTTCAGGGCCGCCGGGTCCTGGGCGTCCAGCCAGTCGGCGAGCTGACGGAAGGAGACGCAGCGCACGTCGGGTTTGTTGCAGACGGCCTCGACGACGTCCTCGACGGCGCGCATGTAGGTGCCGCCGTTCCAGGACTCGAAGTGGTTGCCGATGATCAGGGGTGCCCGGTTGCCGTCGTAGGCCCGGCGAAAGCCCATCAGCAGGCCGTCCCGCATCTGGTCGCCCCAGAAGGCGTGCTTGGCGGGGTCGCCCTGGCTCGTGGTGCCCGACTGGTTGACCATGAAGTTGTAGTCCATGGTGAGCTGCTCGTAGGAGTGCCCGGGGAACGGCACGAGCTGCATCGACAGATCCCACAAGCCCCCCTTCTTCGCGGGCCAGAGCTGGTTGTTGACGCCGCTCGAGTCATAACGGAAGCCCATCTCGCGGGCGGCCCTGACGAAGTTCTTCCGGCCTTCCAGACAGGGCGTGCGGGCGCCGATGAGCTCCTTGTCGTAGTCGAAGGGCAGGGGGGCCGCCTCCGTCAGGCCGGTATTGGTCTTCCAGGACTTCACGAACCTCTTCGCCTGGGTGATCTCGTCCTTCCACTCCTCCACCGACCATTCGCCGACTCCGCCGCCGCTGCCGCAGAAGTGGCCGTTGAAGTGGGTGCCGATCTCATTGCCCTCGAGCCATGCCAGACGCAGTTGCTTCGCGGTGTCGGCGATGCCCTCCGCGTCGTTGAAGCCGATGTCCGAGCGGCCCGGGGAGTGCTGCGGGGGGCGATACAGGTCGCGCTTGTGGTCCGGCAGCATGTACACGCCGCTGAGGAAGTACGTCATCGTCGCGTTGTTCGCCTTGGCGACCTGGCGGAAGTGGGAGAACAGCTTCTGGCCGTCCTCGCCGGCGCCGTCCCAGGAGAACACCACGAACTGCGGGGGCTTCTGACCTGGCTTCAGGCGTTCGGGTCTGGCCAGGTGCGGCTGCACCCCCGTGTACGCGGTGGACCCGTCGCCGATCAGGCGGACCACGCTCTGCGGCGCGGGCGCCGCCGGCTGCGGCTTCTGCGGTCCGGACGCCCCGTGCCGGATCGGGTCGGTACCGGTCGCGCAACCGGCGAGCGATACGGCGCAGACCGCGGCGATCGCGGTACCCGCGGCGATCCGGTGCGTCACAACGATCCGGTGCGTCACGACGATCCGGTGCGTCACGGAAATCCTGCGGGGGGCGGCGAACCTGCGGGTGGCGGCCATCTTCCGTCCACCTTCTTCCTTCTCTCGGGTGCCGACGGCGCCGCCAAGGTCGCACGGGACCGAGAAGGAATTAGTACGACAAGCCGACTAATCAACCACTTCACTCTTCAGAGGGATTTATTAGTCCATTTGCTCGGAAAATCTATTCCGGTCCTTTACTCTGCATTACGATCCGTTTACCTACTGTTGATGCATCCCGCCGCTGCATGCCGTGACCACACGGCCGCGACCCGACCCTCGCCCCTGAGCGGGGGACCGCCAGATCCGCGACCGCGCTGCCCCGGAGGAGACGGGAATCATGTCTGCCTGCACCCCCACCCGCGCCGACGACCCACGTCGAGAGACGCGCATCCACGAGCCCCACAGCCCGCCCCCGGCCCGGCCACGCCGCTACCGCATCGCGGGCGCCGACCTATCGGCATCGATCGCGGTCTTCCTGATCGCGCTCCCCCTGTCCCTCGGCATCGCCCTGGCCACCGGCGCACCCCTCCAGGCCGGCCTGGTCGCCGCCGCCGTCGGGGGAATCGTCGCCGGATGGCTCGGCGGCTCCCCCCTCCAGGTCAGCGGCCCCGCCGCCGGGCTCACCGTCGTCACCGCCGACCTCATCCACCGCTACGGCTGGCGGACGACCTGCGCCATCACCGTCCTGGCCGGCCTCGCCCAACTGGGCCTGGGCTGCCTGCGCGTGGCCCGCAGCGCCCTCGCCGTCAGCCCCGCCATCGTGCACGGCATGCTCGCCGGCATCGGCGTCACCATCGCCGTGGCGCAGCTGCACATCGTCCTGGGCAGCACCCCGCAGAGCGCGGTCCTCGACAACCTCCGGGCGTTGCCCGCCCAGTTGGCGAACGTGCACCCGGCCGCCGTGTCGATGAGCGCGCTGACGCTGGCCCTGCTGCTGCTCTGGCCGCGGATCCCCGGCCGCGTCGGACGCCTCCTGCACAAGGTCCCCGCCGCACTCGTCGCCGTCACCGGCGCCACCGTCACCGCCTCGCTCACCGGGCTCACCCTGCCCAAGGTCGACCTGCCGTCCTGGAGCAGCCACGCCCTGGCCGGGCTCCCCGAGGGCCCGGTGCTCGGGCTCGCCGCCGCCGTGCTCACCATCACGCTGGTGTGCAGCGTGCAG
The DNA here is from genome assembly GCF_028736035.1 of Streptomyces sp. T12. Classification (NCBI taxonomy): domain Bacteria; kingdom Bacillati; phylum Actinomycetota; class Actinomycetes; order Kitasatosporales; family Streptomycetaceae; genus Streptomyces; species Streptomyces sp. T12. The sequence continues at coordinate 5,996,043 of NZ_CP117866.1, read as the reverse complement.
TCACTGCTCGGCGCGGTCGCGGTGGACAAGCTGGTCGCCTCGCGCCCCGATCTGGTCGCCCCCCGCCCCGGCCAGCCCGCTCGCGTCAGCCGCTCCAATCTGGACTGCGAACTGCTCGGACAGGGCGCCGCGAACGTCGTCTCGGGCACGCTCGGAGGACTGCCCGTGGCCGGTGTGGCGGTGCGAAGTTCGGCGAATGTGCAAGCCGGTGCCGTGAGCCGGAACTCCACGATGCTGCACGGCGTTTTCGTAGTAGTCGCCGCACTGCTGATGGTCCCGATTCTGGAGCTCATCCCGCTGGCCTCACTCGCCGCCCTGGTGATGGCCGTCGGCATCCAGATGGTGTCCCTGCACCACATCCGCACGGTGACCCGCCACCGAGAGGTGCTGGTGTACGCCGTCACCACCCTCGGCGTGGTGCTCTTCGGCGTCCTGGAGGGCGTGGCGCTGGGGATCGCCATGGCCGTCACCGTCGCCCTGCACCGCCTCACCCGCACCCGGATCACACATGACGAGAAGGAAGGAGTCCATCACGTACATGTACGAGGACAGTTGACGTTCCTCGCGGTGCCACGGCTCAGCCGGACCCTGCATCTCGTACCCCAAGGCGCCGACGTCGTCGTGGAGTTGGACGGGTCGTTCATGGACCACGCGGCGTACGAGTCACTGCAGGACTGGCAGAACACGCACACCGCGCACGGCGGCTCCGTCGAGCTGATCGGCCGCAGGGCCGGGGTCCGGATCGGCGAGCCGACGGGACCGGTCGGCCTCCATCTCGACGCCGGGACGAGCACGGCCGAGTCGGCCGACTGCCGGTGCCACCCCTGGACGCCCTGGCGCAACCACCAGTGCGAGATCCCGGAGTCCGTCACATCCCAGGACGGACGCCCCGGCGAGGCGCGGGCGACCGCGTCCGGCGACGGCGAGACCGACAGGACCGGCGACACGCCCTTCGACACCGACGCCTCCAGCACCACGGGCGAGCTGGACACGGTAGGCGAGTCCGGCGGAGTCGACGGGCCCACCGGGTCCGGCCGCCCCGGCGGTAGCAGAGCCGACGGGTCCGGCGGAGCCGAGGGGAGCCGACCGAGCTCGCATCAACTGGCCCGCGGCATCAGCGCGTTCCAGCGCAACACCGCGCCGCTGATGCGGAGCGAGCTGGCGCGGCTGGCGCGGGAGGGGCAGCAGCCTTCCCAGCTGTTCCTGACCTGCGCAGACTCGCGGGTGGTCACGTCGATGATTACCTCCAGTGGTCCGGGCGACCTGTTCGTGGTGCGCAACGTCGGCAACCTCGTTCCGCTGCCCGGCCAGGAGAGCGGGGACGACTCGGTGGCGGCGGCGATCGAGTACGCGGTGGACGTGCTGCAGGTGCGGTCCATCACGGTGTGCGGGCACTCCGGGTGCGGGGCCATGCAGGCGCTGCTCAACTCCGAGCCCGGTGGTCCGCAGACCCCGCTGCGGCGGTGGCTGCGGCACGGGCTGCCGAGCCTGGAGCGGATGTCCGACGAGAGCCGGCCCTGGGCCAGACTCGCAGGGCGGGCGCCGGCCGACGCGGTCGAGCAGCTCTGCCTGACCAACGTGGTCCAGCAGTTGGAGCACCTGCGGGCCCACGAGTCCGTGGCCCAGGCCCTGCGGGCGGGGGCGCTGGAGCTGCACGGGATGTACTTCCACGTGGGCGAGGCACAGGCGTACCTGCTCGGGGAGGGGGACGAGGACGAGGTGTTCGACGACGTGGGAGTGGCGGATCTGTCGGCGTGACGCGGAGAGGTGCGCGCGGCCCCGTTCGGCGCGGGGCCGCGCTTCGTGTGCGGGGCCCGACAGCCCTGAACATGAGGAACGGCGTTTCACCTGCGCCGGGTCGGAGTGCGGAAGGGAATGTGAAAGGGATTACAGACCTGAACCGCGTCCGTCCGGCGTCCGTGGGAACGGATGACCCCGGCGTCGTAAGCGCCTCCGGGTCGCCCCCGGGGCCCACCCCCGCCGACAGGTCTAAACCAATTTTCCGTCGACCCTTGTCATCGGACCCCCGGGTCTGATGAGCTGTGGCCTGGGACACAACGGACACCCTGGGAAAGGGAGATGTCGTGAGCAACGAAAGCCTGGCCAACCTGCTGAAGGAAGAGCGCAGGTTCGCACCCCCCGCCGACCTGGCCTCCGACGCCAATGTCACGGCGGAGGCGTATGAGCAGGCCAAGGCTGACAGGCTCGGCTTCTGGGCCGAGCAGGCCCGTCGGCTGACCTGGGCCAAGGAGCCGACGGAGACGCTGGACTGGTCGAACCCGCCGTTCGCCAAGTGGTTCAAGGACGGCGAGCTGAACGTCGCGTACAACTGCGTGGACCGGCATGTGGAGGCAGGGCTCGGCGACCGGGTCGCCATCCACTTCGAGGGCGAGCCCGGTGACAGCCGCGCCCTCACCTACGCCGAGCTCAAGGACGAGGTCTCCAAGGCCGCCAACGCCCTGCTGGAGCTGGGCGTTCAGAAGGGCGACCGGGTCGCCGTCTACATGCCGATGATCCCCGAGACGGCGGTCGCGATGCTGGCCTGCGCCCGCATCGGCGCCGCGCACTCCGTCGTCTTCGGCGGCTTCTCGGCGGACGCCCTGGCCACCCGTATCCAGGACGCGGACGCCAAGGTCGTCATCACCTCCGACGGCGGCTACCGGCGCGGCAAGCCGGCCGCGCTCAAGCCGGCCGTCGACGAGGCGATCGGCAAGGTGGACAACGTCGAGCACGTGCTCGTCGTACGGCGCACCGGCCAGGACGTCGCCTGGGACGACAGCCGTGACGTGTGGTGGCACGAGATCGTCGAGCGGCAGTCCGCAGAGCACACCCCCGAGGCCTTCAACGCCGAGCAGCCGCTGTTCATCCTCTACACGTCCGGGACGACGGGTAAGCCGAAGGGCATCCTGCACACCTCCGGCGGCTACCTCACGCAGGCCGCGTACACCCACCACGCGGTCTTCGACCTCAAGCCGGAGACCGACGTCTACTGGTGCACCGCCGACGTCGGCTGGGTCACCGGCCACTCGTACATCGTGTACGGGCCGCTGGCGAACGGCGCGACGCAGGTCATGTACGAGGGCACGCCGGACACGCCGCACCAGGGCCGCTTCTGGGAGATCGTGCAGAAGTACGGGGTGACCATCCTGTACACGGCGCCGACCGCGATCCGTACGTTCATGAAGTGGGGCGACGACATCCCCGCGAAGTTCGACCTCAGCAGCCTGCGGGTGCTGGGTTCCGTGGGCGAGCCGATCAACCCCGAGGCGTGGATCTGGTATCGCAAGCACATCGGGGCCGACCGGACGCCGATCGTGGACACCTGGTGGCAGACCGAGACGGGCGCGATGATGATCTCCCCGCTCCCGGGCGTCACCGCGACCAAGCCGGGTTCCGCGCAGACGCCGCTGCCCGGCATCGCCGCGACCGTCGTCGACGACGAGGCGAACGAGGTGCCCAACGGCGGTGGCGGCTACCTGGTCCTGACCGAGCCGTGGCCGTCGATGCTGCGCACCATCTGGGGCGACGACCAGCGGTTCCTCGACACCTACTGGTCACGCTTCGAGGGCAAGTACTTCGCCGGTGACGGGGCGAAGAAGGACGAGGACGGCGACATCTGGCTGCTGGGCCGCGTCGACGACGTCATGCTCGTGTCGGGGCACAACATCTCCACCACGGAGGTCGAGTCGGCCCTGGTCTCCCACCCGTCCGTCGCCGAGGCGGCCGTGGTCGGCGCCGCCGACGAGACCACCGGGCAGGCCATCGTCGCCTTCGTCATCCTGCGCGGCACAGCGAACGCCGAGGACGAGGGCCTCGTCAACGAGCTGCGAGGCCACGTCGGCGCCACCCTCGGCCCGATCGCCAAGCCCAAGCGGATCCTGCCGGTGGCCGAGCTGCCCAAGACCCGCTCCGGCAAGATCATGCGCCGTCTGCTGCGGGACGTCGCCGAGAACCGCCAGCTCGGTGACGTGACGACGCTGACCGACTCGACGGTCATGGACCTCATCCAGGCCAAGCTCCCCGCCGCACCCAGCGAGGACTGATTACGGCCGAGACTGAGTACGGCCGAGACTGAATTCGGCCGAGACTGAATTCGGCCGAGACTGAATTCGGCCGAGACTGAATTCGGCCGAGACTGAATTCGGCCATCGAGGGCACCCGGCGACCAGCGCGCCGGGTGCCCTTCGCTTACGTACGGTGGAGATCGACGGATGCAGCCCGGCGCGTTCTTAGGTAAACTAATCAAAACAACTTCACCCTGAGGTGCGCCGGGAAGTCTGGTCGGCATGTGCTTTGTCCTGCCCACCGACCGGAGGTCTCCCCCGTGGCCGCGCCCCGCACCACCACCCCCGCCCGCAAGGTCTTCGGACGGCTGTCCCTGCCCGAGCGGAACTTCGTCGCGGAGGCGCTGCGCACCGAGACCGTCGGTGGCGTGCTCCTACTCATCGCCGCGATCGCCGCGCTGGTCTGGGCGAACGTACCCGCACTGCACGACAGCTACGAGAGCGTCGGCCACTTCCACCTCGGCCCCGAGGCCCTCGGCCTGAACCTGTCCATCGAGCACTGGGCCGCCGACGGGCTCCTCGCGATCTTCTTCTTCGTCGCCGGGATCGAGCTCAAGCGTGAGCTGGTCGCCGGCGATCTCAAGGACCCCAAGGCGGCCGCACTGCCGGTCGTGGCCGCGCTGTGCGGGATGGCGGTGCCCGCGCTCGTCTACACGCTGACCAATGTCACCGGGGGTGGTTCGTCGGCGGGCTGGGCCGTCCCGACCGCCACCGACATCGCCTTCGCGCTCGCCGTCCTGGCCGTCATCGGCACCTCCCTGCCCAGCGCCCTGCGCGCCTTCCTGCTCACGCTCGCCGTCGTCGACGACCTCTTCGCGATCCTGATCATCGCGATCTTCTTCACCGACCGGATCAACTTCGCCGCGCTAGGCGGCGCGGTCGTCGGCCTCGCCGTCTTCTGGCTGCTGCTGAGGAAGGGCGTACGGGGGTGGTACGTGTACGTCCCGCTCGCCCTCGTCATCTGGGGGCTGATGTACAACAGCGGCGTCCACGCCACCATCGCCGGCGTGGCGATGGGTCTGATGCTGCGCTGCACTCGGCACGAGGACGAGCCGCACTCCCCCGGTGAGCACATCGAGCACCTCGTACGTCCCCTGTCGGCGGGCCTGGCCGTGCCGCTGTTCGCGCTGTTCAGCGCCGGTGTGGCCATCTCCGGCAGCGCGCTCGGCGATGTGTTCGCCCAGCCGGAGACGCTCGGTGTCGTCCTCGGCCTTCTCGTCGGCAAGACGGTCGGCATCTTCGGCGGTACGTGGCTGACGGCACGTTTCACCAGGGCCTCGCTCAGCGACGACCTGGAGTGGGCGGACGTGTTCGCCGTCGCGACCCTCGCCGGCATCGGCTTCACCGTCTCGCTGCTCATCGGCGAGCTCGCCTTCGAGGGCGACGCCGCGATGACCGACGAGATCAAGGCGGCCGTACTCGTCGGCTCCCTCGCCGCGGCGACCCTGGCGACGGTGCTGCTGAAGATACGGAACGCCAAGTACCGCAGGATGGTCGAGGCCGAGGAGCGCGACGAGGACGCGGACGGCATTCCGGACATCTACGAGGAGGACACGCCGGAGTACCACCTGCGGATGGCCGCCATCCACGAGCGCAAGGCCGCCGAGCACCGCCGTATCGCCGAGGAGCAGACCGCAGCACGCCACGCGCTTGCCGAAGTGGCGGGCGGGGCAAGCGAGGAGGAGCACCGTCGGGCATGATCTGACGGGACGGTACAAAAGACGGAACCGTACGCAGTCAGGCAGAAGACGGAACCGTAACTACGAGGGAGACCGCGATGAGCGCACCCGACGGCAGCCCGGTCGGCGCCGAACGCAGCATCGGCCAGCTGTTCGCCTCGGCGACGACCGAGATGTCGGCACTGGTGCACGACGAGATCGCACTGGCGAAAGCGCAGCTCAAGCAGGACGTCAAGCGCGGCGCGACGAGCGGCGGCGCGTTCACGCTGGCCGGCGCGGTGCTGGTGTTCTCCCTGCCGATGCTGAACTTCGCCCTGGCGTACGGCATTCGGACGTGGACCGACTGGAACCTCGCGATCTGCTTCGTTCTGTCCTTCGCGGCGAACGTCCTCGTCGCCGGGGTCCTCGCGCTGATCGGCGTCGTCTTCGCGAAGAAGGCCAAGAAGAGCAAGGGTCCGCAGAAGGTCGCCGCCTCGGTGAAGGAGACGGCGGGCGTCCTGCAGAAGGCCAAGCCGCATCCCCGTCCGGCCCCGGCGACGAGGCCGGAGCTGGAGGACCGGGCGCCCGCGGCCATCGAGGCTGTGGCACGCTCGTCGTCATGACGGATCCCGCCACCCCTTCGGCCCAACCTGCCTCAGTCGTACGACTGGATGGTCCCTGGACACACAGGGACGTGGCCGCCAATGGTGCGCGCTTCCACATCACGGAGATGGGCGACGGCCCGCTGGTGCTGCTGCTGCACGGCTTCCCGCAGTTCTGGTGGACCTGGCGGCACCAGCTCGTCGCCCTCTCCGACGCGGGCTTCAGGGCCGTCGCGATGGACCTCAGGGGCGTCGGCGGCAGCGACCGTACGCCGCGCGGTTACGACCCGGCCAACCTCGCCCTCGACATCACCGGCGTGATCCGCTCGCTCGGCGAGCCCGATGCCGCACTGGTCGGCCACGACCTGGGCGGATACCTGGCGTGGACGGCGGCCGTGATGCGCCCCAAGCTCGTACGGCGGCTCGCGGTCGCGTCCATGCCGCACCCCCGGCGCTGGCGCTCGGCGATGCTCTCGGACGTCAAGCAGACGGGTGCGAGTTCCTATATCTGGGGGTTTCAGCGGCCCTGGATTCCCGAGCGGCAGCTGACGGCGGACGACGGGGCACTCGTCGGCCGCCTGGTCCGCGACTGGTCGGGCCCGCGCCTGCCGGACGACGAGGCCGTGGAGACGTACCGCCGCGCGATGTGCATCCCGTCGACGGCGCACTGCTCGATCGAGCCGTACCGCTGGATGGTGCGCTCGCTGGCCCGCCCCGACGGCATCCAGTTCAACCGCCGCATGAAGCGACCGGTGCGCGTCCCGACGCTGCACTTGCACGGCTCCCTCGACCCCGTGATGCGCACGCGCAGCGCGGCCGGCTCGGGCGAGTACGTCGAAGCGCCGTACCGCTGGCGGCTGTTCGACGGGCTCGGGCACTTCCCGCACGAGGAAGACCCGGTCGCTTTCTCCACGGAACTGATCAACTGGCTGAAAGACCCCGAACCCGATCGGTGACCGCGCCGATGCGCCCGGTATCCGGAACTGAACACGTGTCCCACGAACAGCCAATTGCCCGGCGCATAGGCCAATTGGGGGCCCTGGGGGCGGTTATCGACCTTGGGGCAGGGGCAGACGTCGGGGTATGGGCTGGACGCACGACTACAGTGACGCAGCACGCAATCGCCGCTCGGCCGGCGGGCTGAGCTCCCACCAGCGAGGCAGCGCCCCGCAGATGCAGGGCGAAGACCCCCGGGTGGGCATTCCGCGCATTCTGCGCCGCCGGGCCCGCTGGGTCTCGGTGCGCCTGCGCCACCCGCGCGGCTGACCTCGACCGACCGTCAGAGCGCGCAGCTGTCGCTGTCCACCTGCTGGTTGGCGGTACGCCCCTTGACGATGTCCTCCTGGATCTCGTCCGCGGTGAGCGCGTAGCCGGTGTCGGCGTCGTCGAGGGACTTGGCGAAGACCACGCCGTACACCTTGCCCTCGGGCGTGAGCAGCGGGCCGCCGGAGTTGCCCTGGCGGACGGTCGCGTACAGCGAGTAGACATCACGGTGCACGGTGCCGCGGTGATAGATGTCCGGGCCGTTGGCCGGCAGGCGCCCGCGCACTCGCGCGGCACGCACGTCGTACGAGCCGTTCTCCGGGAAGCCCGCGATGATCGCGCTGTCGCCGCTCTCGGCGTCGGTCGCCGTGAACTGCAGAGCGGGCGCCTTCAGGTTCGGCACGTCGAGCACGGCGATGTCGCGCTCCCAGTCGTACAGGACGACCGTCGCGTCGTACCTCTTGCCCTCACCGCCTATCTGGACGGTGGGTTCGTCGACGCCGCCGACGACATGGGCGTTGGTCATGACGCGGCGGTCGGCGAAGACGAAGCCGGTGCCCTCCAGGACCTTGCCGCAACTCGTCGCCGTGCCCATGACCTTGACGATGGAGCGCTGGGCGCGGGTCGCCACCGGACTGTTGGCCAGGGCCGGGTCGGGCGGCGCGACCTCCTTGATCGGCTCGTTGGCGAACGGGCTGAAGACCTGAGGGAAGCCGTTCTGCGCCAGGAACGAGGTGTAGTCCTTGAACCAGGTGTCGGCCTCGTCGGGCAGGGCCTCGGAAACGCCCAGCAGCACCTTGGAGCTGCGGACCTCCTTGCCCATCCCCGGCAGTGTGGTCTGCCCGAGGGCGGAGCCGATGAGCCAGGCCACCAGCAGCATGGCGAGGACGTTGACGAGGGCGCCGCCGGTCGCGTCCAGGGCGCGGGCCGGGGACCAAGTGATGTAACGGCGCAGCTTGTTGCCGAGGTGGGTGGTCAGGGCCTGGCCGACGGAGGCGCAGATGATGACGACGACGACCGCGACCACGGCGGCGGCCGTGCTCACCTCCGCGTTGTCGGTCAGGGCGTCCCAGATGACCGGAAGGAGGTACACGGCCACGAGGCCACCGCCGAGAAAACCGATCACCGAGAGGATGCCGACGACGAAGCCCTGGCGATAGCCCACGATCGCGAACCACAAGGCGGCGACCAGCAACAGGATGTCCACCACGTTCACTGCTTCAGGCCTCGCCTCGTCACTTTCCGATCACCACAGAACGGCCGGGGGGACCCAGGTCAGGCGCACCCCGGCCAACACAGCACGGCAGACACCCTGTCATGACCGCCAGTCGAGCGGGACCTGCTTCCCCCGGTCCCAAGGTCGCTCCCAGCCCGAGAAATGGAGCAGACGGTCGATGATCCCGGCCGTGAAGCCCCAGACCAGGGCCGATTCGACCAGAAATGCCGGACCTCGGTGGCCGCTGGGGTGGACGGTCGTGGCGCGGTTGTCCGGATTCGTGAGATCCGCCACGGGGACGGTGAAGACGCGCGCCGTCTCGTTCTGATCGACGGCGTCGACCGGACTCGGCTCGCGCCACCAGCCCAGCACGGGCGTCACGACGAAGCCGCTGACCGGGATGTACAGCTTGGGCAGCACGCCGAAGAGCTGGACGCCGCCCGGATCGAGCCCGGTCTCCTCCTCGGCCTCGCGCAGAGCGGCCCGCAGCGGCCCGTCGGCCTTCGGGTCACCGTCCTCGGGGTCGAGGGCGCCGCCCGGGAAGGAGGGCTGGCCGGCGTGCGAACGCAGTGAGCTGGCCCGCTCCATGAGCAGCAGCTCGGGCCCGCGCTCACCCTCGCCGAAGAGGATCAGTACGGCGGACTGGCGCCCCGCGCCGCTCTCCGGCGGCAGGAAGCGGCTCAGCTGCAGTGGCTCGACCGTCTCCACGACCCGCACCACCGGCTCCAGCCAGGCCGGCAGCCCGTCCTTGCTCAGCACCACCGGCCCGTCCTGCGTACCACTCGCGCGCGTCATCGCCACCCCCGTCGTCCTGCCGATTCCAACGCCCGACGACACCTGGATCGTTCCGCCCCGGCTGTACGACCACACGCTGACCAGCACCCGGACCGTTCCGCCCGGACCGTACGGCCGCGTCGCGGCGCCCCGGCCACTCCGGTTCCCACCGTCATCCGGCCCCCAGGGGCGGGGCCGGCTTGCCGCCCGCGTCCAGGTAGGACTGCGGAGGCTTGAGGCGTTGGCCGGGGAAGCCGCCCTTCTCGTACTTGAGGAGCTTCTTCGCCTTCTCCGGGTCCGTCTCGCCCTCGCCGTACGCCGGGCAGAGCGGCGCGATGGGGCAGGCGCCGCACGCGGGCTTGCGGGCGTGGCAGATACGGCGGCCGTGCCAGATCACGTGGTGCGAGAGATCCGTCCAGTCGCTCTTGGGGAACAGCGCGCCGATCTCGGCCTCGATCTTGTCGGGGTCGGTCTGCTCGGTCCACTGCCAGCGCCGCACCAGCCGCTGGAAGTGCGTGTCCACGGTGATGCCGGGGTGGCCGAAGGCGTTGCCGAGGACGACGAAGGCCGTCTTGCGGCCGACGCCGGGCAGCTTGACCAGGTCCTCGAGGCGGCCCGGGACCTCACCGCCGTGGTTCTCCACCAGCGACTTCGACAGGCCCATGACCGACTTGGTCTTGGCCCGGAAGAAACCGCACGGACGGAGGATCTCCTCGACCTCCTCGGGGTTGGCGGCGGCCAGGTCCTCGGGAGTGGGGTACTTGCCGAACAGCGCGGGAGTCGTCTGGTTGACGCGCAGGTCGGTGGTCTGGGCGGACAGGACGGTGGCGACCAGGAGCTGGAAGGGGTTGTCGAAGTCCAGCTCGGGGTGGGCGTACGGGAAGACCTCGGCAAGCTCGCGGTTGATACGGCGGGCTCGGCGCACGAGGGCGGTGCGGGACTCGGCCGTGGGGGGCTTCGGAGTGACGGTTTTGACGGGGGAAGCGCCCTTTACTGCGGCGGTGGCCTTTATCGGGGCGATGGCAGGTTTCTTGGTGATCGCCTTCTTTGTGGACACCTTTTGCGCAACCGCCGACTTCTTCGCAGGCGAGGCCTTCTTCCCGGCCGCCGTCTTCTTCACAGGCGTCGTCTTCTTCGCGGCCACCGACTTCTTCACCGCCGCTTTCTCGCCACTCGCCGACGCCTCACCCGGCGCCCCTTTCGCCGCTTTTGCCGTTTTCCCTCCGCCACCGGGGACCTGTTCGCCCACAGCGGAATCGCGACGTACAACCACCCGCCCAGCCCCCTTGGCCTGTGCTCTCACCGGCGATTTGGACACCCGGCCAGCCTAAAGCCCGACACTGACATCCGCCCCGGACCCTGAAGATCGGCCCCCAATTGGACCCCTGCCGCTTACCTCGGGACACCTGTGCGGCATCCTTGTGACAGATCACACTGTTTGGACCGTCCGGCAAAATGGGGAACACGGTCCCCTGGTACGCGGGGGAGCCATCCCCTGAGCAGGTCGACAAGGAGAGAACTCGTGGACGACGTTCTGCGGCGCAACCCGCTCTTCGCGGCGCTCGATGACGAGCAGTCCGCGGAGCTCCGCGCCTCCATGAGTGAGGTGACCCTCGCACGCGGTGACTCCCTGTTCCACGAGGGCGACCCCGGTGACCGGCTCTACGTCGTCACCGAGGGCAAGGTGAAGCTCCACCGCACCTCACCCGACGGCCGCGAGAACATGCTGGCCGTCGTCGGCCCCGGCGAGCTCATCGGCGAGCTGTCCCTCTTCGACCCGGGCCCGCGCACGGCGACCGCCACCGCGCTGACCGAGGTCAAGCTGCTGGGCCTCGGCCACGGCGACCTCCAGCCCTGGCTGAACGCCCGCCCCGAGGTGGCCACCGCGCTGCTGCGCGCCGTCGCGCGCCGTCTGCGCCGCACCAACGACGCGATGTCCGACCTCGTCTTCTCGGACGTCCCCGGTCGTGTGGCCCGCGCGCTCCTCGACCTCTCCCGCCGCTTCGGCGTGCAGTCCGAAGAGGGCATCCACGTCGTCCACGACCTCACCCAGGAGGAGCTGGCCCAGCTGGTCGGCGCCTCCCGCGAGACGGTCAACAAGGCGCTGGCCGACTTCGCGCAGCGTGGGTGGCTCCGCCTGGAGGCGCGTGCGGTGATCCTGCTCGACGTGGAGCGGCTGGCCAAGCGGTCGCGCTAGGCGCTTTCCAGCCACGCGTCCGGTCAGCGTCCAGTCATACGACGCCGGGGTCCCGTCTCACTGCGAGGCGGGACCCCGCTGCGTTCGGCCACCCCTCGAACATCCACGCACCAAGAGATAGCCTCCGCCCATGGCAAACGGGCAGTGGTACCCACCGGAGTGGCCGGACCGCATCCGTGCGCTCGCGGAAGGAAGCCTCACCCCCGTCGTTCCGAAGCGGGCGGCGACGGTCATGCTGCTCAGGGACACCGGCTCCGGCCCGGCCGTGCACATGCTGCGCCGCCGCGCCTCCATGGCCTTCGCCGGCGGGGCCTACGCCTACCCGGGCGGCGGCGTCGATCCCCGCGACGAGCATCGGATCCGCTGGGCGGGCCCCACGCGCGCGTGGTGGGCGCAGAGGCTCGGCGTCGATGAGGCGGCGGCGCAGGCGATCGTCTGTGCGGCCGTACGGGAGACGTACGAGGAGGCGGGTGTCCTGCTCGCCGGGCCCACCGACGATTCCGTCGTCGGCGACACCACCGGCGAGGACTGGGAGGCCGACCGCGCCGGCTTGGTCGCCCGGGACCTGTCGTTCGCCGAGTTCCTGGACCGTCGGGGGCTGGCCCTCCGCTCGGACCTCCTGGGCGCCTGGACCCGCTGGATCACCCCGGAGTTCGAGCCCCGCCGCTACGACACGTGGTTCTTCGTCGCCGCCCTCCCGGAGGGTCAGCGCACCCGCAACGCCTCCACCGAGGCCGACCGTACGGTGTGGATCCGGCCCGCCGACGCCGCCGCCTCGTACGACAAGGGCGAGCTGCTGATGATGCCGCCCACCATCGCGACCCTGCGCCAGCTGACCTCCTACGACAGCGCCGCCCACGCCCTCGCCGCCGCCCCCGACCGGGACCTGACCGCCGTACTGGCCCAGGCCCGCCTCGATGACGGCGCGATCGTGCTCTCCTGGCCGGGACACGACGAGTTCACCAAGCACATCCCGTCCGGCGGAGCCCCCGCATGACCCTCCCCGCCGTCCCCGCCGTCCCCGCCGTCCCCGCCGTCCCCGCAGTCCCCGCAGTCCCCGCAGTCCCCGCAGTCCCCGCAGTCCCCGCAGTCCCCGCAGTCCCCGCAGTCCCCGCAACGCCCTCAGCCCCGGAAGGCCCCTTCGTATGACGGACGCAGCAGCCCTCCCCGGCCAGCCGCGAGGCGGGGTCCTCTCCGGCCCCGCCACCCCCCGCGCCGTCAACGTCCTCGCGCCCAACCCCTCCGCGATGACCCTGGACGGCACCAACACCTGGCTCCTGGCCGAGCCGGACTCCGACCTCGCCGTCGTCGTCGACCCGGGCCCGCTGGACGAGGGACACCTGCGCAACGTCATCGACACGGCCGAGAAGTCCGGCAAGCGCGTCGCCCTGACCCTGCTCACACACGGCCACCCGGACCACGCCGAGGGCGCCGTCCGCTTCGCCGAGCTGACCGGCACGCGCGTGCGTGCCCTCGACCCGGCGCTACGGCTGGGCGACGAGGGGCTGGCTGCCGGGGACGTGGTGACCGTCGGCGGCCTGGAGCTGCGGGTCGTACCGACCCCCGGCCACACCGCCGACTCCCTCTCCTTCCACCTCCCGGCCGACCGCGCCGTCCTGACCGGCGACACGATCCTGGGCCGCGGCACGACGGTCGTGGCGCACCCCGACGGCCGCCTGGGCGACTACCTGGACTCGCTGCGGCGGCTCAGGTCGCTCACGGTCGACGACGGCGTGCACACCGTCCTCCCCGGCCACGGCCCGGTCCTGGAGGACGCCCAGGGCGCCGTCGAGTTCTACCTCGCCCACCGTGCCCACCGCCTCGCCCAGGTCGAGACGGCCGTCGAGGACGGCTACGGCACGCCGGCCGAGGTCGTCGCCCACGTGTACGCGGACGTGGACCGCTCCTTGTGGCCGGCGGCGGAACTGTCGGTGCGGGCGCAGCTGGACTACCTGGAGGAGCACGGCCTCATCTAGCCCGTGACTACGCCTCCCGGGGCCGCGGCGCTTTGACCCCGTGCACGCGCGCGTACTCGTCCACGAGCCACGGCCCGAGGTCCTCGACGTACGACCGGAGGATGCCCGCGTCGCCCGTCGGCTCGTACCCGAGCCCGGCCGCCACCCGCATCTGCTCGGCCTGTGCCGGGTAGTACGACGCGAAGGCCCCCGCCATCTCCCGCAGATCGCTGGTCCACCCGCCCCAGCGGGGCATGACGAGGGTGAACCCTGTCCGCACCAGACGCCGCGACATGAACCGCACGAGCGGCCTTCGTGCGTCCTCGCTGTCGTCGGCGTCGGCGATCCGCTCGCGCCACCGAGGCAGCAGGAGGCCAAGATCGCCGTTGGTCTCGCGCGCGAGCAGCGTGTCGGGGCGGTAGCGCGGCAGATATTCGGCGAGGTCCTCCCCCAGCAGAGGCGTACAGAGGCAGGCGACGAACCACCCGAGGTCGTACGTCTCCAGGTCGCTCAGCAGCCTCCTGCGACTGTCCAGCAGCGTCCCGGCCCCGTCGATCTGCGCGAACTCCTTGTCCAGCGCCTCGTCGAGCACGCGCGCGTCCGCCCGGTCCGCCTCGGTCGGCTCCGCGCGCAGGGCGACCAGCAGATCCAGGTCGCTGCGCCCCACGCGCGCGGTGCCGCGCGGAATCGAGCCGTAGAGGTAGGCGCTGTGCATCCGCGCCCCGAACACATCCAGCAGGCCGTCGCGCGCGGCGGCGACGACCGGCCGGAAGTCGTGGGGAACGCGCGCGAGGGAGCCTTCGCGCGCGATGTACCCCTGAGCGTCGAGCCCTCTGCGGAGAGCGATTTCGGCCATGGGGCCACTGTGCCCTGCCGGGAGGCACGGGGGCGGCTCATTTTTTACGGCTGGGACAGGCCGCCGCCCCCACCACCAAAGGCCTACGCCTCCGTCAGCTCCACCTGGACCTCGACCTCCACCGGCGCGTCCAGCGGAAGCACGGCCACGCCCACCGCGCTGCGCGCGTGGACGCCCTTGTCGCCGAGGACCTCGGCCAGGAGTTCGCTCGCGCCGTTGATGACGCCCGGTTGGCCGGTGAAGTCCGAGGCCGAGGCCACGAAGCCCACCACCTTCACCACGCGCGCGATGCGGTCCAGGTCGCCCGCGACGGACTTGACGGCGGCCAGTGCGTTCAGCGCGCACGTACGCGCCAGTTCCTTGGCCTCCTCCGGCGTCACCTCCGCGCCCACCTTGCCGGTGACCGGAAGCTTGCCCTGCACCATGGGGAGCTGGCCGGCGGTGTAGACGTACACGCCCGACTGCACGGCCGGCTGGTACGCGGCCAGCGGAGGCACGACCTCCGGGAGCGTCAGGCCCAGCTCGGCAAGCTTCGCCTCGACGGCGCTCATGCCTGCCTCTCCCGCTTCAGGTAGGCCACGAGCTGCTCGGGGTTGTTCGGCCCGGGCACGACCTGGACGAGCTCCCAGCCGTCCTCGCCCCAGGTGTCCAAAATCTGCTTCGTGGCGTGGACGAGCAGCGGCACGGTTGCGTATTCCCACTTGGTCATGTGGCCGACTTTATCCGCTGCCGGCCGGGCGCCTAGCTTTGCCGGCTGTTCGATTGCGGGCGCAAGGAGCTTCGGTGGACGTGGTGCGGGTCATGGAGTCGTTGGCCGAGCAGGGGGTCACGGTCCTGTTCAAGGCTGATGCCGAACGCATGCGCGAGGGCAGGAAGCCATGGACGTTCGTCGCGAGCGGAGCCCCGTTCCACGAGGACCTGCTCGTGCGCACGGACGCTGTCTCCGTCCAGGCATGCCTGGACGTCTGCTTGCCACGGCTGCGCGAGTTCGGCCTGGTTGTCCCGGAATGAGGGCTCGGGCTTCTGCGACTACGCGGCGGCCGACTTGAGTTTTCCCGGCGCCCACAAGACCGCCACCACGCGTCACGGGCCTCACCACTCGAACACCCCGGTGATCCCACCCGGAGCCACCGGTGTGCCCAAGAAGGAATTAGGCTCGAAGGCGTGAGCAGGCTCCAGGTCGTCAGCGGCAAGGGCGGGACCGGAAAGACCACGGTCGCCGCCGCGCTCGCGCTCGCTCTCGCCACCGAGGGGAAGCGGACGCTTCTCGTCGAGGTCGAGGGCAGGCAGGGCATCGCGCAGCTCTTCGAGACAGAGGCGCTGCCCTATGAGGAGCGGAAGATCGCCGTCGCTCCAGGGGGCGGGGAGGTGTACGCCCTCGCCATCGACCCCGAACTGGCCCTTCTGGACTACCTCCAGATGTTCTACAAGATGGGCGGCGCCGGCCGGGCACTGAAGAAGCTCGGCGCCATCGACTTCGCCACCACCATCGCGCCGGGGCTGAGGGACGTCCTTCTGACCGGCAAGGCGTGTGAGGCCGTGCGGCGCAAGGAGAAGAGCGGGCGGTTCGTCTACGACTACGTCGTGATGGACGCGCCGCCCACCGGGCGCATCACGCGCTTCCTGAACGTCAACGACGAGGTGGCGGGGCTCGCCAGGATCGGGCCGATACACAATCAGGCGCAGGCCGTGATGCGGGTGCTGAAGTCGGCGGAGACGGCCGTGCACCTGGTGACGCTGCTGGAGGAGATGCCCGTCCAGGAGACCGCGGACGGGATCGCCGAGCTGCGCGGGGCGCGGCTGCCGGTGGGGCGGATCATCGTGAACATGGTGCGGCCCGAGGTGTTGGACGCGACCGACCTGGAACTCGTCCGCAGTGTGCCGCGCGCCGCCGTGGCCAAGTCGCTGTCCTCGGCCGGGCTCGGCGGGGCGCGGCGCGGCGGGAACGCCGCGCGGCTGGTGGACCCGCTGCGGGCGCAGGCCGACGAGTACGCCGAGCGGCACGCGCTGGAGTACGAGCAGCGGGCGGTCCTTCAGGAGTTGGGGCTGCCGGTGCACGAACTGCCCCTGCTGTCCGAGGGCATGGATCTGGCGGGCCTGTACGAACTCGCGGGCGAACTGCGGGAACAGGGCCAGTCATGAGTCCGTTCTCAAGGCAGGGGCAGTGCGCGGCACGCCGGGAGCGGCCCGTCGTACGGCGGGACCGGCGCGCCGTACGTCAAGAGCGTCAGCGTCGGAAGCAGGGGATGTCATGAGCCGTCCGGAAGCCGCCCACGCGCACGACGCCGCACGTCAGCATCCCCCTCACCTCTCCCCCGCGCGCGTGCTCGACCTCGACCCGCTGCTCGACGACCCGGGCACCCGCATCGTGGTGTGCTGCGGCTCGGGCGGCGTCGGCAAGACCACGACCGCGGCGGCGCTGGGGCTGCGGGCCGCCGAGCGGGGGCGGAAAGTGGTCGTGCTGACCATCGACCCGGCCCGCCGGCTCGCCCAGTCCATGGGCATCGACTCGCTGGACAACACCCCGCGCCGGGTGAAGGGCGTCGAGGGCGTCGGCGAGCTGCACGCGATGATGCTCGACATGAAGCGCACCTTCGACGAGATCGTCGAGGCGCACGCGGACCCCGAGCGGGCGGCCGCGATCCTGGGCAACCCCTTCTACCAGTCGCTCTCGGCGGGCTTCGCGGGCACGCAGGAGTACATGGCGATGGAGAAGCTGGGGCAGCTGCGGGCCAGGGACGAGTGGGACCTCATCGTCGTCGACACGCCCCCGTCCCGCTCGGCGCTGGACTTCCTGGACGCGCCCAAGCGGCTCGGGTCGTTCCTGGACGGCAAGCTGATCCGCGTACTGCTGGCCCCGGCGAAGGTCGGCGGGCGCGCGGGGATGAAGTTCCTGAACGTCGGCATGTCGATGATGACGGGAGCGCTCGGCAAGCTGCTCGGCGGGCAGTTGCTGAAGGACGTACAGACCTTCGTGGCGGCCATGGACTCGATGTTCGGCGGTTTCCGTACGCGCGCGGACGCGACGTACAAGCTGCTGCAGGCGCCCGGCACGGCGTTCCTGGTGGTGGCGGCGCCGGAGCGGGACGCGCTGCGCGAGGCCGCGTACTTCGTGGAGCGGCTGGCCGCCGAGGACATGCCGCTCGCCGGTCTGGTGCTCAACCGGGTCCACGGCAGCGGCGCCGACCGGCTGTCCGCCGAGCGGGCGCTCGCCGCCGCGGAAAATCTTGAAGAGCCCCGCATTGTGGATCAGGACGGCGGGAAAGCTGGACTTCGTAACTCCCCCGACACGTACGACAGTTCAGAATCGGCCGCTTCCGAGGCACCGGCTCCTGACGAAGGCTCCCCCGCCGTCACGGACACGGAGCGAACCGCAGCCACGGACGAGCCACAGCCCGACACCCCGCATCTGGAGCGGTCCGTGGACCAGCTCACGGCAGGCCTGTTGAGGCTGCACGCCGAGCGGATGCAGTTGCTCTCCCGCGAGCAGCGCACGCGTGACCGCTTCACCGCGCTCCACCCCGAGGTGGCGGTGGCCGAAGTGGCCGCGCTGCCCGGCGATGTGCATGACCTCATGGGCCTGCGGGACATCGGAAACCGGCTCGCGGCCAATCGGCCGGAGCTGCCTGATCCCGCGGTCGGCGCCTGAGGGAGTCCTCTCGGGCCCGCCCGAGGGCAGACCCTGTCCGCAGTGTGCGGGAGACCTCGTGGGCCCCCTCAGCTCACCGCCGCGAAGTTCTCGTACACCTCGTCGTCGTCGAGCGGCAGGATGCCCGCCCCGCGCTCGTACTCCGTACGCGCCGTCTCCAGCAGCCGGCGCCACGAGGTGACGGTCGGCCGCCTGCGCAGCAGTGCGCGGCGCTCCCGCTCCGTCATGCCTCCCCACACGCCGAACTCGACGCGGTTGTCCAGCGCGTCGGCCAGGCACTCCGTGCGCACCGGGCATCCGGTGCACACCGCCTTGGCCCTGTTCTGCGCTGCTCCCTGAACGAACAGTTCATCCGGATCGGTAGTGCGGCAGGCCGCCTGCGCACTCCAGTCGACTACCCAGCCCATACCGGCGCCGTCCTCTCCCGAATCGAGGCTCCCCCACGGCGGCAGCGGCATATTCACCGCCGCCAGTTGAGGACGTTACGGAAGGTGGGCACAGCGCAACACCCCCTTCGGGCCCAATCTTGAATGGCCCGAACGGACTATGCGTAAGCGGCAGATCACCCGGGGGAGTGAGCTGGCGACATGCGTGACTTTCCCGGCAAACCGGGACAGTTCAGTTGAGTCACAACGGACGCCGGATGACACACAAGGCGGATTC
This sequence comes from Streptomyces sp. T12, assembly GCF_028736035.1. Taxonomy (NCBI): domain Bacteria; kingdom Bacillati; phylum Actinomycetota; class Actinomycetes; order Kitasatosporales; family Streptomycetaceae; genus Streptomyces; species Streptomyces sp. T12. Next base: position 5,977,146 of record NZ_CP117866.1, on the reverse strand, counting down.
GGACACGCGCCCACCAAAAAAGTGGGGAACCTCCGCAACGATTCGGGGTCGCCGGACGTATTGATACGTGGCCGCACTGCTGTGACAGTTGAGAGCAGCTTAGGCCAAGGCCTGCGCGCCTGTCCGGGAAACGGGAAGGTGGACGCCTGACTTTGCCGTGCCATGGCTCACGTCGGCTCACCGTGCCCATCGCACGCTCCCGCACGGTCGGCCCTCGGTTCGCTCATCTCTACGGTTTAGGCTGCCCCCATGCCAAACAAGCGCTCAGGCGGTGGTCTGTCGGCCACTCAGCAGGCCGCCAAGTTCCTCGGTGTCAGTGTGCTCGCGGGAGCCGTGCTGGCCGGCATCGCGCTGCCCGCCGTCGGCGCGCTGGGACTTGCCGCCAAGGGATCGGTCGAGAGTTTCGACGAGCTCCCGGCCAACCTCAAGACCCCGCCGCTGAGCCAGCGCACCACGATCCTGGACGCCAAGGGCGGCACGATCGCCACGGTGTACTCGCGCGACCGCACGGTGGTCGACCTCAAGGACATCTCGCCGTACATGCAGAAGGCGATCGTCGCGATCGAGGACGCCCGCTTCTACCAGCACGGCGCGGTCGACCTGAAGGGCGTCCTGCGTGCCCTCAACCGCAACGCCCAGAGCGGCGGCGTCAGCGAGGGCGCGTCCACGCTCACGCAGCAGTACGTGAAGAACGTCTTCGTCGAGGAGGCCGGCGACGACCCGACGAAGGTCGCGCAGGCCACCCAGCAGACCATCGGCCGCAAGATCAAGGAGCTGAAGTACGCGATCCAGGTCGAGGAGGAGCTCGGCAAGAAGAAGATCCTCGAGAACTACCTGAACATCACGTTCTTCGGCCAGCAGGCGTACGGCGTCGAGGCCGCCGCCCACCGCTACTTCTCCAAGTCCGCCAAGGACCTCAAGCTCCAGGAAGCCGCGCTGCTCGCCGGCATCGTCCAGTCGCCCAGCCGCTACGACCCGGTCAACGACGAGGCCGAGGCCACCAAGCGGCGCAACACCGTCCTGCAGCGCATGGCCGACCTCGGCGACGTCTCCCAGGCGGAGGCCGACAAGGCCAAGGAGACCCCGCTCGGTCTGAAGGTCAGCAAGCCCAAGAACGGCTGCATCACCGCGGCCAAGGGCGCCAGCTTCTTCTGCAAGTACGTCGAGAAGGTCTTCAAGAGCGACCCGGTCTTCGGCAAGAACCGTGAGGCCCGCGCCAAGATCTGGAACCAGGGCGGCCTGACCATCACGACGACCCTCGACCCGCAGGCCCAGGACTCGGTCCAGGCCTCGCTCAAGGACCACGTCAACCAGACGGACAAGGTCGCGGCCGCGGCCACCCTGGTCGAGCCCGGCACCGGCAAGATCCTCGGCATGGGCCAGTCGAAGCCGTACGGCTACGGCAAGAACGAGACCGAGCTCAACTACTCGGTCGACTCGGCGTACGGCGGTTCCAACTTCGGCTTCCCGACCGGTTCGACGTTCAAGCCGTTCGTGGCGGCGGCCGCGCTGGAGGAGGGCCGGCCGCCGACGCAGGAGTACTCGTCACCGTACGAGATGGCGTACCCGAGCCCGGTCCAGACGTGCGAGAGCACGCCGTGGACCAACCGCAACAACGAGAAGCTGGAGAACGAGAGCAAGTCGGAGCACGGCCCCTACCGCCTGAAGAAGGCGATGGAGCTGTCGGTCAACACCTACTTCGTGCAGATGATCGCCGACATCGGTCTGTGCCCGGTGGTCAACATCACCGACAAGCTCCAGGTCCGCCAGGGCAACGGCACCAAGCTCCCCGAGCGCCCCGCCATCGCCCTCGGCTCGGTCGGCCTCTCCCCCCTGACAATGGCGAGCGCGTACGCCGCCTTCGCCTCCCGCGGCATGTACTGCACGCCGATCGCCATCGAGTCGATCTCGCAGAAGGTCGGCGGCAAGCAGCAGTCGCTGGAGGTGCCGAAGTCGACGTGCTCGCGGGCGATGTCCGAGCAGACCGCGGACACCATCAACAACCTGCTGCAGGGCGTGGTCGACTCCGGTACGGGCAAGGAGGCCGGTCTCACCGACCGCGACAGCGCCGGTAAGACGGGTACGACGGACGAGCGCCGCAACGCCTGGTTCGTCGGCTACACGCCGAACCTCTCGGGCGCCGTCTGGGTCGGCAGTGCCACCCAGAAGGTCAAGATGCGCAACATCTACATCGGCGGCGAGTTCCACGACCTGGTCTACGGCGGCCGGGTCCCCGGCCCGATCTGGCGGGACGCCATGACCGGCGCCCTCGAGGGCAAGCCCGTCGAGCAGTTCAACTTCGTCCGCATCCCCGACGACGAAGACCGTGACCGGGGTGACGGAGACGGCGACGACAACGGGAACCAGAACGGCGGCAACGACGGGGACAACGGCGACGACAACCTGATCGGCGGCCTGGTCGGCGGCGGAAACACCGGCGGCACGGACGGCGGCACGTTCCCGAGTCCGACCTTCTCGATCCCCGAGGGCTGGTGGCAGGGCCAGACGAACGGGAACGGCAACGGCGGACGCGGCTGACGCGGTGCCCCCTTGAGACAGGGACGGTCCCTGTCCCTTCGTACGAAGACTTCGTGTCGGTCGTACGAAGGGACAGGGACCGTCTGTCGTATGGGGGCCGGTCGCACCGGGCGTTCACACGGGGCGTTCACACGGGCGTTCGCTGGCGTCGGCTGCCCGTGCCGAGGGTCTCAGCCGGCCAGCAGCTTCTTGACCGCCGCTGCCACGCGGCCGCCCTCCGCCTGACCCGCGACCTTCGGGTTCACGATCTTCATGACGGCGCCCATGGCCCGCGGGCCCTCGGCGCCGGCCGACTTGGCCTCTTCCACGGCCTGGGCGACGATCTGGTTCAGCTCGTCGTCGCTGAGCTGCTTCGGCAGGTACGTGGCGAGGACCTCGCCCTCCGCCTTCTCCCGCTCGGCCTGCTCGGGACGACCACCCTGCGCGAAGGCGTCGGCCGCCTCACGGCGCTTCTTCGCCTCGCGGGTGATCACCTTCTGCACCTCGTCGTCGGAGAGCTCGCGCTTCTCCTTGCCCGCGACCTCCTCCTTGGTGATCGCGGCGAGCGTCAGCCGGAGCGTCGAGGAGCGGAGCTCGTCGCGCTCCTTGATCGCGGCGTTGAGGTCTTCCTGCAGCTTCGACTTGAGCGTGGTCATGGTGTTGATTGTCGCAGGTGTGGGGCGCGGAACGCCCGTTGATTTCAAGGGACCTGCGCGCCGACGTCGTACCGGAAGCGGTCGAGGACGGCCCGTCAGGTGACACTCCCCCGGTCTGACACGATGGGTGGCATGCACGCGCGATACGGAGTACCCCTGGGCATCGCGGCGGTCGGCGCCGCCGGTCTGCTGTATTCGGCGGGATTCGAGGCCCGTTCCTTCCGCCTGCGACGGGTGACGATCCCCGTCCTGCCGGCCGGCATGCGTCCGCTGCGCGTGCTCCAGGTCTCCGACATCCATATGGTCGGCGGCCAGCGCAAGAAGCAGCGCTGGCTGCGCTCGCTGGCCGGCCTGCGCCCCGACTTCGTGATCAACACCGGCGACAACCTCTCCGACCCGGAGGCCGTGCCGGAGGTCCTGGACGCGCTGGGCCCGCTGCTGGAGTTCCCGGGCGCGTACGTCTTCGGCTCGAACGACTACTACGGCCCCACGCCGCGCAACCCCGCCCGCTACCTCCTCGAGAAGGCCCAGGGCCGCCACGGCCTGAACGGCAACCCGCCCGTCGTCGGCGCGATCCACAACCCGTGGGAAGACCTGCGCGACGGCTTCGACGCCGCGGGCTGGCTCAACCTGACGAACACGCGGGGGACGCTGAAGGTCGAGGGCGTGTCCGTGGAGCTCACCGGCCTGGACGACCCGCACATCAAGAGGGACCGCTACGAGCAGGTGGCCGGCGGCCCGTCCGGCACCGCCGACTTCGCGATGGGCGTGGTCCACGCGCCGTACCTGCGCGTCCTGGACGCCTACACGGCCGACGACTACTCCCTGATCCTCGCCGGCCACACCCACGGCGGCCAGCTCTGCATCCCCTTCTACGGCGCCCTGGTCACCAACTGCGACCTGGACACGGACCGCGTGAAGGGCCTGTCCACGCACACGGCGGAGGGCCGTACGGCGTACCTGCACGTGTCGGCGGGCTGCGGCACGAACCGCTACACCCCGTTCCGCTTCGCTTGCCCGCCGGAGGCGACGTTGCTGACGTTGGTGGGGCGGGAGTAGGTCGTAACCAGTAAGGCGGGAGTACGGGAGTCGGTAGTGCAGGAGTAGGGGAGTGCAGGAGTAGGGAGGCGGCGAGGAGAGGCAGCGCGGAGCCCCAGGCGGAAGCTGCGCGATATAACCCGCGTAGTCCACATAACCCGCATGGACCAGCCATATCGCCCATTCCGCCCACGCTCCTTAGCGTGAGGGCATGACCGCCCCGATACCCAGGGACATCCCGGACCTCCCCGCGATACCGGGCATCCCCGCGCTGCTGCCCTCCCACGTCCCCGCCACGGCCGTGATGCCCCCCGTACGCCGCCCCTGGGCCGCCGTGTACCGCCTGCTGGTCGCCCTGGCCGCGGGCGCGGCGGTGGCCGTGGAACTGACCCTCGGCAGCCCACTGCGCACCCTGAGCCACTTCGCGATCCAGGCCAACATCCTGCTGGTCCTGGTCTTCACCCTCGCGGCCCGCCGCGCCTGGACCGCACGTCGCCCCCTCCCATCGGCACTGACGGGCGCCACGCTGCTCTACGCCCTGGTCACGGGCCTGGTCTACCACCTGCTCCTGGCGAACGAGTCGAGCCCCTTCGCGCTGCCCGGCGTACTGACGGGCGAGGCCACCGACCCGACAGGCTGGCACGCGCTCACCACCCAGGTCCTGCACACGGCGACCCCCGTCGCGGCCCTGCTGGACTGGCTGCTCCTGACGACCCCCGGCCTGCTGCACCTGCGCCAGGCGGCGACCTGGCTGCTCTACCCCCTCACCTACCTGGCGCTCACCCTCGCCCGAGGCGAGCTCCTCGTCCCCGGCACGCCGGCCCGCTACCTCTACCCGTTCCTCGACGTGGGCCGGCACGGCTACCGCAGCGTCCTGGGCAACGCCCTCCTCATCGGCCTCGCCATCTACGCCCTGGCCATCCTCCTCGTGGCCCTCGACCACGCCCGCCCCAACCCGATCCGCCACCGCGCACACCACCGCGCGAAAACCGGATTTCGTCTCCAGCCACCGGTGGGCTAAAGTAAACGTCGTCGCCGCGACAAGCAGCGACATCGGGGTGTAGCGCAGCTTGGCAGCGCGCTTCGTTCGGGACGAAGAGGTCGTGGGTTCAAATCCCGCCACCCCGACGCTGGTCAGAGGGCAGGTACGAGTTTCGTACCTGCCCTCTGTCGTGCCTGGGGGGCCAAACGGGGGGCCAAACGAATTTGATCAGGCCACCGCGTCGCCCTCTTCGTCGTCCTCCACGGCCTCCCCTTCCTGATCCTCGGCAAAGATGTCATCCATCGCTTCGGCACCCTGCGTGATCACAGGCCGGAGCTGCTTGCGGTAGACCGCCTCCGTGGTCGCCTGACTGCTGTGACCGACCAAGAGCGCGATCCGCTCCAAGGGGATGCCATGGTCGGAGAGCAGGGACACGAAGCTGTGCCGGAGCTCCCGCGGCGTCCACTCAGGCTTCAGTCCGGCCTTCTTCACGATGGCCTTGAAGTCTCGCCGGACGTTGGCTGCGTCCAGCGGCTCACCGCTCCGAGTCGTGAAGACACGGCCGGTCGGGCTCCACTCCATCCCTCTCGATGCCCGCTCCTGCTTCTGCCACCGCATGTGTTCTTCGAGGACGTCGACCACTTGCTTCGGCAGAGCTATGGTCCGGCGGCTCTTCCTGGTCTTGGTCTCACCGTGCTTGCGCACCGAACGCCACACCGCGACGTGAGGCGGGATGCCGTCCGTCGTCTCCAGGAAGACGTGATCCCAGGTGAGGGGCCGCGCCTCTTCCGTGCGCACACCGCTGAGGAGCGAAAGCACGAGGTAGGCGTAGAGCCGTGACGGACGCGCGGCGGTGAGCACGGCTTTCGCCTGGTCCAAATTCAGCGCCTTGCTCGGACGGCCGGGGCGTCCCTCCGGTGCGATGACGAGTAGGGCGACGTTCCGCGCCGCCTTGTCCCTGCGCTGAGCGTGCTCGATGGAACGGCGCAGAATGGCGAGCAGGTCACGCAGGCTCCGGGTCGCGAGCACTTCGGCCCGGTCGTCCAACCAGTCGTCGACATCGTCCGCGCTGAGCTCCTTCAGCTTGGCCTTGCCGATGAACGGGATCAGGTGCTTGTTCGCCATCGAGCGGTTCTTGCCGATGGTGGCCTTCTCGTCGCGCCCCTTGAGTCCACGCTCCAACCAGTCGTTCACCGCGTCGGCCACGGTGTAGTTGGCCGGCGCTTTGACGCCGGTCTGCATCTCCTTCTTAAGATCCCGGATCTTCTGGCGGACTTCGGTCTTCGTCTTGCCGTACACCTTCGGTCGACGGCGCTTGCCGTTTGGGGCGTACCCCAAGGAGACGGCTCCCACGTAGCTCTTCTTGACGGGGTCCCAATAGATCGTGTCCGCGCCGTGACCAGCCCGGGTGCGCTTCGGAGTCTCGCTCATCTTCTGTTGTGCCTCCATAGGACAGGGCCGCGCCCTGGTGGGCGCGGCCCTGTGGAACTGGGGTGATCGGGAGTTCAGGCGGTGGCCTCTGCCTCGTACTTGAGGAGTTCGACGTACTGCGCGATGTACTCAGGCGGCACGAGTCGGCGTCGGCCGATGCGGACGGTCTGGAGACGTCCGAGGCGTATCTCCTCGTAGACCATCGAGCGTCCGATCCTGAGGGCCTTGGCCGCCTCTTCAGGGCGGTAGAGGAGTTGTCCGGCAGCTTCAGCAACGGTGGTCATGCGGTGGTGCCTCCTAGGCAGGGTTCCGGGGGCCCTTTTCGGGAGTCCGCGTGTGTCCGAGGTGCGGATTTCTGCGTCATCGCGTCACGCACGTCATTTGGGGCTCTGACCAGCGGTTGTGCGGTGACGCGGGCAGCTCGGGGCGTGTCACAGGGCGGGGCGAAGTTCTGTCACCTGTGACGCGGGTGACGCGGGATGACGCAGGTTTGGCCGTCTGCGTCACCGCTGTAGCCGCAGGTCAGGGGCCGCGTTCGGGTGGCTGCTGACGTGGGTGACGCAGGATCTCTTCTCTTAGGAAAAAGAGAAGGGGTGGTGTCTGTGGTCGTGCGGTGCGGCTCAGGACATGAAGAAGGAGCCGCTTCGCGGCGCGTCCTCGGGCGGCGGCAAGCCGCCGGAACAGCAAGAGGAGCACCGCGTGGGCGCGGGGTGCTCCTCTTGCTTGTTCGGTGTGGCTGCGTGGTGGCGCGGGTCAGAACGCCGCTTCCTGCTCGCTTGATGGCGGGAGCGGGGGGCGGGTCATCTCGATGTAGCGGGCGGCGCTGGTGCGGCCCCAGTCGATGAGGACACCGCGGGCGGCGAGGGTCGGCTGTAGCCGCTTGAGCCGGTCGGAGAGGACCCTGCCGGTGGTGGGCCAGCCCTTGGGCAGGGGACGGCACTCCTCGCCGCTGTAGAGGCCGGTGAGGCAGTGCAGCCACTCCGAGGACGCCATACGGACTTCCGCGCCCGCGTCGAGTCCGGCAGCGTGCTTCAGGACCGTCTGCGCCAGCAGGTCTCCTTCGATGACGTCGTCGTTGAGGTCATCGAGACAGGCCCGGTACGCGGCCAGCGAGCCGAAGCCGGTCGCCGCATCCAGCTGCGCGCACAGGTGGGCGAAGTCGGCCATCCGCAGATCGGTGGGAGTCTCCGCCTCGGCGGCCCGCACCTTCACGGTCAGGTCCAGCAGGGAGCCGAGCACGACCGGCAGGATCTCCGCGTATTCCCTCCACAGCTCTGCCTCGGTCCGCCGCACCCGGGGCCGCACCAGACGGAGCGGGAGGAGCCGTTCGGCAAGGTCGGGCCGGATGACGCCGACGTCGATGCCGGTCAGCAGCATGGGGCGCCGGTAGCGGGAGCGGACGACGTCGCCGTCGGTGAAGAGCGCGCGTTTGATGCTCTCGGCGCCGGTCACGATGCAGCACATGAGGTCGGACAGGTCCGGGGGCAGGTGGGAGAGGTTGTCCAGGGCGGTGACCCACCCGGCGGCGACCGCCGTGATCATGTTCTCTTCGTCCTTCGGCGCCCGGCGCAGGTCGCCGCTCATCCCCTCGATGATCCGCACCAGCATGCGGCCACCGGTGGACTTGCCCGCCCCCTGTGGGCCGGTGAGGAACGGGGCGGGCACGGGCACGGACGGCTCCAGGCAGCCGATCAGCCAGGCGATAGCCAGGCACTCGGTTTCGGCGCTGGCGAAGTTGCACAGGCGGAGCAGGAGGTCGATGCCCTTGCCGTTGGTGTCCTTGGCCGGCAGGGGAAGTTCGCCGGTGAGCTGGGTGCGCCGCCAGCACACTTCCTGCGGGTCGGGGGTGAGGATGTCCCAACCAGTGGGGTGGATGCGGACGGACGTGCCGTCGTCACGGCCCAAGTCGAGCCAGGTCGCCCCGTCGAACCCGGGGGCGACGCGGATGTGGGTGGGCTGTACTGCCTCGGTCAGCGCGAGTGCTTCGATCAAGTCCAACGCCTCCTTGAGTGCCGTGCCGTTGAACACGCCGACCCCGTCCTTGAACAGGCCGACCATGAGTTCCTGCCGGTGGCTGCCCGTCGTGCCCTGGGAGCGGATGGGCCGGGCGACGGGGTGACCGTTCCGCTGCGCGTAGACGGTCCCGTCGATGGTGCGGAAGTACCGGAAGTGCGCTTGCGCGTAGTCGGTGATGATCTGGCGAGCCGGTGTCTTCTCGTCCTCGGACACGGCTACATCCCCAGTGCGGCGCGGGCGTTGGCCCACGCGTCGGTGCAGTGCCGGGGCGATTCGCCCTTGGCTTGCGCGGCGGTGAACAGGCGCGCGATGTGGGCGTCGGTGAGGCAGCCGCACCGGCCGTGGGCGGACAGCACGGCGAGGAAGGTGCGGTACACCGTGGTGTGCACCGCGCTGCGGGCTTCGGTGATGCGCTGTTCGGCCATGGCGATGCCACGTTCCAGGTAGGCGGGCGTGCCGTGACGGCACTCCCCGCCACCGGCCAATGCGGGCGCGGTGAGGGACTGCGTCACCGGCCGGACCGGGGAGGGCTTGCTCACGGCCAGCGCGCGCACGGCATCCGGCAGGTAGGCCATGGTGCCGGTACCGAACCCGCGCCAGCGGGCGTAGGCCATCGTGGACTTGATGTCCACGCCGGGGCGGACCGCGTTCGCAGACTGCATCCGACCGAGGTAGAGCCAGTGCTCACCCCGGGTGGTGGGTACGGTCTGCGTGGTCGGCAGGTTCTCGCGAGCCCACGTGATCGCGTCGGCGTTGTCCAGGTCCACGACCGTCAGCCCCGCCCCGCCCGGGTGATAGGCGACCGCGCTCGCGCACAGCCATGCCCGGCGCCAGATACCGGAGTTGATGACGTCCGGGTCGGTGGTCGCTGCGGCCCATGCGTGGCAGGGCCCGGGGCAGGTGCACGGTCCTGCGTTCTTCATGTTCGGTCGGCCGCCGCACACGTTGTCCGCGCAGCGGCGGCAGTTGCCGAACGGGATCTTTCCTGCCCGCAGAGGCAGGACGGGGATCTGTGAGGCGGCGAGTTCGAGGGCGGTGCGCAGGTGCTCGCTCAGGCGCGGCCGGGGGCCACCGTGCCTCATGGGAGTGGCGTGGGACGGGTGGCCCTCGCCGAATGACGCTCGTTGGGTCATGCTGGATGTCTCCTGCTCTCTTGGAGGGACGGGAGAACCGGGGCGGGCGCGGCTTGTGGTGAGACGGCGCCCGCCTCGGGCGTGGCTACTGGTTGTTGATCCAGTGGGCGTACTGCTGACGGACGTAGTGCCGCGGCTCGCAGATGACGCCGGCGTCGTCCAGGCTCATCAGCCGCTCTGCCTCCCAGGTCGCCGCCTCGGCTGCGTCGTCGCTGACGTCCTGGAGGGCGATGCGGTCCAGCAACGCCGCCTTGCGGAGCCAGAAGTCACGCGGCGCCCGGCCGTACGGCTGGTTGGCGGCTTGCCCGCCGGTCCATCCGATCTCGCTGAGGATGCTCGGTGCGAGCGCGTAGGCCTCTTCCGGGCTGGGCCACGGGCCGGTGTTGCTGTGGTGATCGGCCGTGACGTACAGGCGTAGCCGCTCGCTGCCGCGGGTGGGGTACTTGTGGACGGGGCCGATGGTGAAGGCCTGCGACAGCGCGTCGGTGATGCGGTCGGTGTCGGACCGGTCGCAGATGATGCGGATCTCGAACATGGTTTCCTCTCCGGTTCAGAAGGGGGGTTCGTCGCTGTAGCCGGACGGCCCCCACGAGCGGAAGCCGCGGCGCAGCCAGCGGGGGCGGTGGGGCAGGGGCAGCAGCAGCCAACGGCGCTGTTCGTTCCAGCAGGTGCAGGGCTCCCAGTCGGTGCCGGCGTACTCGCCGTTGTGGTCGCCGTAGTCGTGCCCGATCCCGCCGTCGCCCTCGCAGTCCGGGCAGTCGGGGTCGGGGGTGTCGGTCAGAACCAGCGCATAGCGCGGCCAGCAGGTGACCTGGATGCGCAGGCGGGGAAGCGTGCGCGTCATAGGGACTTCCTGTCTGCGGTGGGGAGTTCGGGCAGTCCCGCGGATTCCAGGGCGGTGGGGTCGAAGCCGGGCAGTGCGGCGCGGTGGACCAGGGCGGCGGCGAGCTGTTCGGCGTAGGCGGCGCCGGTGCGGGCCACCTCGATTTGGGTGGTGGCGCGGAGGGTTTCGACGCGTTCGATGTGGGCGTACTCCTCGCGCCGCTCGCTCGTCTGCCGCTCGAACGCCACGGTTTCACGGCGGTCGTGGCGCCAGTAGCGGGCAGCGAGTCCGTAGGCGCCGGCGGTGGCAAGGGACCACAGCAGCAGGGGCAGGGACAGTCCGTCGGAGTATCCGGCGACCCCGGCGAAGGCGAGCGCGCCGGAGGCGGCGAAGGCGGTGCCGACGATGACGGAGTCGCTGGTTGCGTTGCCCGCGGCCACGCCCGCCGCGGCGGCCCCGAGGGACAGGGCGGCCATCAGGACGGCGTTGCCGACGGAGTGTTCGGCGCCGTTTGCGTTCCAGATCCGGGCGAGGGCGAGCACTGTCGTGGTGGCGATGGCGGGTGCGGCCTTGGGCGCGGTGGCAGCGAGCCAGTGCCGGGCGGTGGTGGGGTCGTTCACGAGGATCTCTCCCGTCACTTGCCGAGCGCGGAGAGGGCGTCGGCGGACGCCTGCACGAGGTTGTGGATGGGCTCGTACGCGCCGGTCCCGGCGGCGAAGAACCCGAACAGGAACAGCACCACGGCGGCGCCGCCCCCGGCGGACCCGCTCTTGACGGCGAGGACGGACGCGGCGCCGAACAGCAGCACGGCGGAGATGCTGAGGACCATCGGGAAGCCTTTCGGTCAGGGGGTGTTGGTGCCTGCGCGGTAGATGCGGGCGAAGCGGTTGTAGAGCCAGCGGCCGATGCGTATGCGCTTGCCGGTCGCGTGGCAGCGTCGGCAGTCCTTGCCGCGCTTCATGCGGCCCTTGCGGTCGGTCTTGAACGCGAAGCCCCAGCCGGAGCACTTGCGGCAGGTGCCGAACGGCGAGGCAGCACACACGGCGACGTAACACAACGTGACGCAAACGAGCAGGGTGATAGCGAGCAGGGTCAGGGGCATGAGGGGCCCTTCGAGGCGGGTTTCAGGGGTTTCCGCAGGTGGGCCGCTATCCGCTAGCGGCCTGATCAGACCGGGTTTGGGGCGCTAGCGGGGCCGCTAACGTTAGCGGGGTGTGCCGCTAGCGCTAGCGGCCCCGGATACTCATCCCGCGTCCCGGTTTCCGTCACGCTCCGCAATCGCTGCGGTGATGTGGGAGCGGTCAATGCCGCGCCGGTTGACGACCTTGCCGTTGACCCGGCGGCCCACCTGGATGGTGGAGATGCCGTGCGGCTTCAACGCTGCGGCGAGCCCTTCGGGGTCCCAGCCGTCGTAGACGTCCTCACGCAGGTCGGCGAGCCGGGCGACGACCGTCTCGGACCACACCTTGGGCTCGTCGGCGGGGACGACGGCGAGGATGTCGCGCAGCAGGTCATACGCGCTGGACTCGTCTGCCTCGGGCTCTTCCCCGAGTGCGTGCCCGGTGAGGGTGCCGGCGAGTTCGCGGGCCTTGCGGGCGCGGGCGCCGATGGCTTCGGCGGCCGGGGCGTCCACGTAGACGGAGCCCACGATGCGGGCGTCCGCGCCCTCACCGACGAAGTAGTGGATGCCCTTGTCACCCCAGCTGAACATGGTGGCCCGCACGCCGCGCTTGTAGGCGGACGTACCGAGGACCATGTCGTTCTCCAACTGGCCCATGACCTTCAGGCAGAACCGGGCCGACGCGTTCGCGGAGATGCCGGTGGGCAGCGCCTTCGCGTCCGGGCGCTGCGTGGCGAGCAGCAGCACGATCCCGGTAGCCGGACCGCGTTTGACCAGGTCAGTGCAGATCTCTTCGAGTTCCTTGCCGTACTTGTCGTGCTCGAACCAGACCTGGCACTCATCCACCCCGACCACGATCGGGTGCAGCCCCAGCTGCTTCATGTCCGCGAGCTGGGAGGTCACCTTGGACTCGGGGCAGATGTCCCGCGGCAGGGTGCGGATCATCTTCGCCCGGCGGCGCAGTTCCTCGCGCAGCGCGCGCAGGTCCCGCACCGCGTACTCGATGTCCTCCTCTTCGTCCCCGGCGCGGTGCCGGTGCGAGACGGCGTTACCGACCGGGTCCAGGTCGCCGGTGCCCTTCAGGTCGTAGGTGTGCAGCTCAGCGCGCGGATCCAGAGCGGCAATAAGCAACAGCAGCCTGAGCAGGAAGGTCTTGCCCATGCGCGGGATCGCGCCGATCACGGCCGCGATGTACATGAGCGTGATCTCGACCCAGCGTCCGCGCTGGTCGGTGCCGAACGCGACCGGCTTGAACAGGTCCGTGCTGCCGGACTTCAGCAGCGGCCATGCGGGCTTCTTCGCCTGGGACATGTCCTGGTCGCCGACCCACAGCACGAGGTGACCGGTGTGCTCGTTCGGCACCGCCTCGGGCCACACACAGCCCAGCGGACGGCGCAGACCCGAGGCGAGCCGCTCGCGCCGCTCGATGATGTCCGTCACCGTCACGCCGTACGGCAGGTTGCCCTCCGCGCGCCAGCCGGGTCCGTCACGGGTGATGGGGGCGGTGAACTCGAACCCGTCACGGCCCTTGCCCTGCGCCTGGTTGATGGCGGGGATGCCGAGCGAGCCGAGCGCCCGCAGCACGATGTCCGAGGTGAGCTTGACAGCCGCGGGCAGTTCCACCGCCCGGTGGATGACCGGGTCGTCCGCCTTGCGGCCGGCGGCCCCGAGCGCGAGCACGACCGCCCCGACCGACAGGTCCTGAAGCCAGTCGGGGGCGAGCACGTAGACGGCGAGCGCGGAGCCCAGCCCGACGAACATCGCCAGCACGGCGACCAGGGTCCGGAGTCGGACCCGACCATCGCGCTGCCGGGACAGCTTCAGGTACTCGGCAGCGTCCTCGCGGCGGACCGCGGCGAGCCGGACCGGCTCGCCCTCACGGTCGGCCACCCACCGCATGGCGCCGCCCACGAACTTCGCGGCACCCGACGGGGCTTGCAGGGTCAGGCGGAGGGCGTAGACCGGGGAGCGCAGCGCGTGGTAGCCGAGCGAGTGGGCGTAGTGGCGGGCCACCCACGCCGACGCGGTCTTCAGCTCGCCCACGGACTTCAGCCACACAGGGACGACCGGGCGGCGCTTCGCGGCGAGCAGCCGACCGAGGTAGCCCGGACCGGACGCGGTTGGGGCCGACTGGTCGACCATCACGCGCGCGGTCGGGTCGCCCGACTCACCACCCGACCGGTCCGCGCCGGAGTCGGCAGGCCCGTCGGAGTCGGGTCGGGTGCTCGGGTCGGCCGACTCCGCGCGGGCCGACCGCGCCTTGTCGAGGTCGACTACCTCGCCCCCGGAGTCGGCGTTCATCTCGGCTTCCAGCCGGTTGAACAGTTCGTTGTCGTCGTCGGGGTGCTTCACTGAGGGTCCTTCCACTTTTCGGGTGTGAGGGAGAGCGGGTCCGGCCGAACGCTGTAGGAGGTGAGCGGCCGGGCCCGTGGGCTTACATGCCGGGCGGGAGTGTGCTGATCCGTTTCAGGTGCATGCCTGAATTCCTTCTCGCGGGGCGGTCACCGCCAGCGGGACGGCTTCTTGGGCACGACGTTCGGGCAGCCGTTGCGCATGTGGTCCACGCACTGCGGGCAGTCCCCTCGGAGGTTGCGGGGGCGCGCCGATCGTGCGCGTGCTGCCAGCACTGCGGGCACTCGCCGGGCGGCGTGTCTGTGCGGGGCATGGTCACCACCACCCGGAGGACTTCTTGGAGGCCTTGGCGGTGGCGGCCTCGCTCACGATCCGCTGCCGCTCCGTCTGCAGGGCGGTGAGATCCGAGCTCAGTCGGGTCTGGACCGAGGTCCACAGCGTCTCCAGCTTGCGTTCGGCGCGGCCGGGGCTCTTGCCCCGGGCGACCTTGTACGAGCCGCCCGCCAGAGCCCGGACTACCGCCCGCTTCTCGGCACCGGTCAGGGGCCACATCTCGCCCTTACGGGCCGCTTCGAGCTTGCGGGTCGCCTGCTGGATTTCGCGGTCCAGACGGCGGGTGTTGGGCTTGCCCATGGTCAGGTACTCCTCGGGGTGTCGTGCACGGTGGTGGGGGTGTCAGGGAAGGCGCAGGGCACACACATGCCGAGCGAGCTGGGGATGACGTAGCCCGCGTCGGTGCGGCAGTTCGGGCAGGTGCGGCGGGCGCGCATCGCCTTGGCGAGCGCGGCCCGCTTGCCCGGCGTCATCGGCCGTACGGGCTTGGCGCGGTCGACGCGGTAGAGGTAGGCGACCAGCGGGCCGCGCCGGTAGCGCGGGCGCAGCACCTGAGCCGCGATCGACTGTCCGCCCGGACGTAAGCCGCGGGCACGGAGCTGGCGGCGCGTGGCGAGCCCTTCGGGGGCGTAGCGCCACGGGTAGGTGGGGATGCCGTACTGGCTGCCGGAAGGGTCGAAGCACTTGCCGAATGCGCCGGGCATCAGGCGGCCTCAGCCTCGGGCTCCTGGCCTTCCGGGGCGTCCACCGCGTGCAGCGGGCGGCCCTCAGCGCGCTCGCCCTTCAGGGTGTCGCGCAGCTTTCGGGCATTGGCCTGCGAGACATGCAGCGTGGTGCGCAGACGGTCCGCGGTCAGCTCCCCGTCCGTCCAGTCCACGGTGACCTTGCGGGCCTCGGTCAGCGCGTCCTCGAAGGTGCGCTGAGCCTTGCCCTTGCCCTTGCCCTTGGCCGGAGTGCGGCGGGGCGGGCGCGGCTTCGGGTCGACCGAGGGCTCCGGCGGAATCTTCGCCGGCGGCTCAGCGGGCGTCTCCTGCTCGGTGGCGGGTGCGAGTTCGCCCATGCGCAGCATCACGCGATCACGCCGTGGCGTCTTCCAACGCCACTTCCAGCCGTACGTCTCGTGCAGGTCCGCACGAGCCAACAGTCGTTCCCGCTCGCAGGTGAGCGCCAGGCTGTAGGAGGTGACCTCCCACAGCGTCATACGCCGCCACAGCGCGAACGTGGACAGCGGAGCCATCAGCCAGCGGGACCAGCGGATCTTCTCCATGCGGCGGCCGGTGGCGGCGCCGATGCGGACGGCGTAGATGTGCGCGCCGATCTCGGAGAAGACGACCCACAGCAGCGGCATCGTGCCGTGCGCGACCTTGGCCCACACGCCGTGTCCGGCGGCGACGTTCAACCCGCAGGTGACCAGGGTGAGCAGCCAGGGCACGAACCGCACCCACGCCAGCGCCATATCCATCCGGATCAGCAGCAGGTTGGCGACGGTGAACACCGGGATGGCCACATCGATACCGACCGGCAACATCCACGGCTCACCGAAACCCCAGCGGGCCGCGGCCTCGGACACGGCATCGAAGGAGGCAATCAGACCGAGCGCGCCGACACCGGCCGCGGCGAGCGCGCCGACTCCCGCAAGACCCATCTCCGGCTTCGTCAGCGGCGGCACCGCGGACGCAGGCGCCTGCGGTGCGGGGGTCGTGGTGGTCATGCCGCGACCCCCTTGCGTGCCGGGCGGCGGCGCCGGGCGGGGCGGGTGAGCGGGGTGACGTTGAACAGGTCCGGGTGCTCCTCGATGACCTGCGCGGCCATGCGGACCAGGTCGTCGGGCATCTCGGGGTTGTCGGCGAGGATGTCGCGGGCCGCGTCCTCACGGGCCGCGCGCTCTTCGTCGCTCTCGCCCTCCACCCCGAGCCACAGCTCAACCGGGGTACCGAGCGCCAGTTCCGCGAAGTCTTCGACAGAGACGGCCTGTTGGCGACCGATGTACGCACGCATGAATGCTCCTGAAGTGGGAGGGACGGGAGCCGGAGCAGCCGCAGGCGTGTTGGTGAGACGACGGCTGCTCCGGAAGAACCCGAGCCGCGAGCGCGGCAAGGGAGAGTGCCCCGGGCCGGATTCGATCCGGCGCCCTTCACGGCTGGATGCCGGGGCGATGCTGCGGGAGTACTGGGTGTCCAGGCCGTAGATGGCCCCCGGCGGTGCGAGACGGGTGCGGCGGGCGGAGATCAGAAGGTCTGCTGGATGCCGCCGTGGTTGTCGCCGTTGACCACGATGCTGCCGGGGCCCTGGACGACCGTGTGGGTCTCCGTGTGGGTGCGGCCGTTGGCGTCGGTGGTGGTGTGGCTGGAGTGGATGACGGTCTCGCCGGACGTGGTGGTGCCGTTGGTGTCGCTGTTGTGCTTGCCCATGAACGGCGCTCCTTGGGTCGGTGAGTTGGGCCGGCCGCTCTGGCCGACTCCCCTTGCCGCAGGCACTCGGGGTCCTGCGGCGCGGGCAGTCGTCAGCGCTGGACGACGTCCTTGGCCATGTCGCGGTGGGAGACCGTGACGCTGTGCCCGGCGGCGGCGAGCCGCTCCGCGAGGAGGCGGGCGAAGGTCGGGGCGCGGTGGCGTCCGCCGGCGCATCCGTCGGCGACGGTCACGGTCCCGGCGCTGGGACCGGACGCGAACGCGGCGACCGCCGTGGCCGTGGCCGCGACCAGGTCCGTGATGCCGGGGGTGTTCTCCACGGCGGTGCGTACCGGCTCGTCGTCGGCGGTCATGTACCGCAGTTCCGGCGACATGTGCGGGTCCCGGAAGTGGTGACGCAAGTCGATGATCAGGTGCGCGGCGGGCGGTGCGTCGTGCAGGTAGCCGAACGAAACGATCTCAACAGCAGCCATAAAGCGCTCCTAGGAAGCGAAGGGGTGTTCCGGCTCCCCTCAGCGCTGCTCGTACGCGACGAGCAGCGGAGGCAGCCGGCCGCCGCGACAAGCACGGCGGAGGGTGAGATTCGAAGCGCGGCAGATGCCGCGGAAGGTTCTGTGGATGTCAGATCACGCAGTGCCAGTCACCGCCCCGTAGGGCGGATCCGGGCAGGTCACCCGGCCCGACATGGGCGGTCGGGGTGGTGACCCGCACCCATCGACCACCCGTGTTCAGGTGGCTGGGTCGGCACTCTGTTGAGTTCTTCGTAGCGCTTGCTCCGGGCCATACATCCGGGCGCTATTCGTGCAGGTCAAACGGGTTGTTCCAGCGCTCCGCCCTTTCGGGGGTGAGCCGCTTTTTCAACTCTGCCTCAGAGTGCACTGTGAGGCACAGTGCGTCAAGTCCCCTTGCGGAGCAAGCAGCCTGGAACCCTGGTTCTACCTCTGCGGCTGAGGCACTATGAGGCAGAGACCGAGACGAGACTTGAGGTGCAGATGGTCGAGTGGACCGGCAAGCCGGCCTATCAGCAGGTGGCCGATGACCTGCGACGACGTATCGCGGATGGTGAGTTCGCCGACACGAGACAACTCCCCTCGCTCGCACAGCTCCAGGAGACGTACGAGGTCACGGTGACCGTCGCTCGCGACGCCATCCGTCAGTTGAAGACGGACGGCCTCGCAGTGAGCCACCAGGGCAAGGGAGCCTTCCTGACCCCCAATGCGGACCGCGCCGCACAGCTCGCCGATCCGATCGGGATCGTGGCCGAACTGCGCGAGGAAGTCGCCCAACTGCGGAACGAGGTCGGGGAGCTGCGCCAACGCGTCGCGACCCTGGAAGGGAAGTGACCTTCCGGCAAGCTGGTGTGGGGCCTGAATCATCGCGCCGCGGGGCATCTGAACCTCCTCGTTCGGTGTGTGCACTACTTCACAGCCACGGCACGAAAACCGGTATCACGTCCCGCTACCTGAGAAAGTCCAAGCGGTTTTATACATCCGCTTACACATGCACTATCACGAATTTCCATAGGCCTAGCCGAGCCGCTACACTCGCGGCTCCGTCTAGCTATCTAGGAGGGGCAGATGGCTCGGAAGCACCCAGATTGGAAGCCTGATCTCCTGCGAATGCATCGCGAGGAAATAGGGCTCACCCTGGAAGACACGGGGGAGAAGCTCCGAGAAATCGCGGAGCGTCACGGCTTCAACATTGCCGCAAACTTCCAAACGATCTGGGGCCACGAAAAGGGTTCGGTATATCCCGGTCCGCATTACCGCCGGGCGTACTGCCGTCTCTATCGTCGCAACGAAGCTCAACTTGGCTTCCGCAAGGCACTGCCCGGAGAGGATGCCCCTGTGGAATCCGTACCGGCGCCCGATTCCGCTGAGCGAAAGCTCCCCAACCAACCGGACGCAGTACGTCAAGCGCTCAGCAGCATCCGCGAAGGCACTGACAACGTGGACAGTGAGGCTCTGCGCAATCGCGTGGTCGACGCATGGCGTCGCCACACCGCAGGGGGAAACGTCGACGGGCCCACCGTGATCCTGGTCGGAGGGTATGCGGGGTCGGGAAAGTCGGAGTTCGCAAAGTTCCTCGGAGGGCTCACCGGCTGGCCCATCCTGGACAAGGACTCACTGACACGTCCGTTGGTGGACCAACTCTTGGTCGCATTGGGCGGAGAAGCTCACGACCGAAGTTCGGCACTTTACCGCGAAAAGGTTCGACCGCTCGAATATCGATGCCTCATGGAAGCCGCATGGGACAACGTAGATTGCGGAATCTCAACGATCCTGGACGCCCCATTCATCACCGAATTCTCTCAAGCCGAATGGATGCAGCGCTTCCAGAACCGCTGCCGATCAAAGCGCGTATCCGTCGCGACCATATGGGTTGAGTGCGACCCTGAGTCCATGCGCGAGTACATTGAATTCCGCGGGGCGGCACGCGACGCCTGGAAGATGGAGTCCTGGGATGAATACGTGTTGGGGCTTGACTTGAAGATGCGGCCACAGGGCCCGCACTTCGTGGTCGACAACCGGCTTGGCGCCGCCGTGGCCCTGGTCGATGAAGCCCGCGACGTACTGAGTGGAGGCGGACTATGAGCCCTTCCGGCGTCATCCTCTACGGTCCTCCGGGGTCTGGCAAGGACACGATCACAGCCGAACTATCCGCCCTGAGGCCGGAGTTCGTTCTCTTTCAGCGGCTCAAAGCGGGCCCCGGACGGACTGCCGGGTACCGGCTCACGACAGCCGAGCACGTCGAGGAACTGGCACAGGCCGGAGAGATCCTTTACCGCAACAGCCGGTACGACGCGGAGTACGCCATCGACCGCGGCGAGGTTTCCGCGCTTGTCGACGCGGGACGTATCCCCGTCCTCCACGTGGGCCAGGTCACCGGAGCCCACGCCGTCGCGGCCCACCCAATCAACTGGGCGCGGGTGCTCCTGTGGTGCCCCGAAGACGTGACGCGTCAGCGCTGCCAGGGCCGCGGAGACAAGGACTTGGACACTCGTCTCAAGGTCTGGCACGAGACCCGGCAAGATCTCTTGGACCATGCCGCGGAGCCCTGGTCACTCGTCATCCGAACCGACCAGCTCAGCGCAGCTCAGGCAGCACAGGCCATCGACAAAGCGCGGTTGGCCGGCGCGCCACCCGAAGTGCGCGATATCCCCGGGCTCGTCGGATGACCGTCGTCGGAGTCCTGCACCCGGGCAGCATGGGCGCCGCGGTGGCAGCACAGGTCCGGCTCAGCGGAGCCGAGGTTCTGTGGTGCCCGACCGGGCGCAGCTCCGCGACGAAAGAGCGGGCTCTCAGATATGGACTGACCTCAGCGACCGATCTGCGGGAGCTGGTCGACGCGGCGGACGTGATCCTCAGCATCTGCCCGCCGGCGTACGCGGAGGATGTCGCAACAGAGGTCGCGGCTCACGCGTTCGCGGGGATCTACCTGGATTGCAACGCGATTTCTCCGGCCACGATGGCACGCGTCTACGCCATCGTGGCTCGTGGCGGGGCGATCGTGGTGGACGGGTCCATCATCGGCTCGCCTCCGTCCGACTCGAAGTCTCCCCGCCTCTACCTGTCCGGGCCGAAGGGTGCACTGGCGTCTGTGGCGCCGCTCTTCTCTGGGTCGGCGGTTCACGCGCACGCACTCTCCGGCGGAGTCGGCCGCGCCTCCGCGCTCAAGCTCTCGTACAGCAGCTTCCAGAAGACGAGTCGCGTACTCGCTGCGGTCTCGTACGCCCTGGCCCGTGACTACGGAGTGGAGGAGGAGCTACTCGACATCGCGCAGGGGCGCACCATCAGCTACCTCGCGGAGACCAACTACATCCCCAAGGTGGCCGCGCGGTCATGGCGCTGGGGCCCCGAGCTGGAAGAGGCCGCGGCCACCCTGCGGGAAGCCGGGCTTCCCGCAGAACTCGCGGAGGCAGCGGCCACGATCATGAGCCGGTGGGACGACCTCAGGGATTCGTCCCTGGGCACCCCCGAGGTGCTTGAGCATCTGCACGATGCTCCCGAGCGGCAACCTGACTAGGCCATCGCCTGCCGCATCGCCACTATGGCCTTCACGACGTCTGGCGCCGCGATGTCGGGTTCGCGAAGGCCATCGGTCCATGTACGGCCATTGGTCACCCACGCCGTACGAAGCCCTGCCGCGCGGGCTCCTTCCATGTCCGTCTCGGGGCTATCTCCGACCATCCACCCTCCAGCGCTCGGTCGGAGGCCGCACAGGGCAACGGCAGCCTCGAAGTGCTCGCGCGCCGGTTTCCTGGCTCCGACCTCCTCTGAGACACAGATGCCATCGACGTACGCCGCGAGTCCAGACGCGGCGAGCTTGGCCCGTTGGATGTCCCCGGCGCCGTTCGTCGCGATGCCGAGCGTCCACCCCTCGCCGCGCAGCGCTTCTAGACCCTTCCGTACCCCCGGGAAGCAGCGCACCGACCGAGCGACGCCATCGACGTACTCGCGCCAGAGGTCACCCGGGTCATCGCGGAGCCCGAGCGCCTCCCGCAGATGAACGAAGTCCGCCGGGTAGGCCCGCGCCCGGAGCCGCTCGCAGATGACGGCCTGCGCTCCCCCTGGCAGTCGCCGCGACCGCACAAAGCCGCGGGCCCACTCCTCCAGGCCCCCGCGCCGGTCAACCAAGGTGTTATCGAGATCGAAGAGTGCCATCACACAGCGACGCTACATGACGGATAGCGGGGGCCTCACGGTCGCTAAATCAGGCTCAGCTCCTCAGCAGCTTCCTGGATAGATTCATCAGGAAGTACCCGAATCCATTGCCGTGTTGCGAGGTTAGCGATAGCGCGAAGAATATCTTCACGCTTCAACGGGGGCACGCGCCTAACCTTCCAAGCCTCCACCGCATTCAGAACTTCCGTAGCAGTCGGAAGATCACCATTCCTGCGGTAGAGATGATAGGCCGTGTAATGGACGGTAGCCGCGATCTCTGCTTGTGTCGTATCGAATCGCGCGACCAGGTCGCACGTCGAATCGATGACTTGATCCCACTTCTCAATTTGGGAAGTGAATTCCTTGCGAGCAGCCTCGTAGGCGTCACCCACTCGAACTTCGAACATCCTCCCGCGCTGCCGTTCATCGAGCAAACCGTTATTTTGAAGCTTCGCGATTGCTGGCTTCAATTGCGATGAGAACGGCCCAAAGCTAGCTCGCTCATACTCGAACCCTGTCGGCAATCCGGCCACCGTTGCAAAGTACGCGAGCTTCTGAAGCATTACGCGACCGACTGGCCATCGGTACGGCTGATCTTCAAGGCGATGCAGGATTTCGACCAGCGCAATCAGCGAAGGATCAATTTTCCTCTGCGGCTCATCTCTCTGCTCATCATCCCAGAGATTGAGTTGGCCGCCCGCTACGTCAACTCCATGCGGAGCGTAAAGCTCCACAGGAATGTTGAGCTGCGCAAGGTGGTCGATCAGGATAGGACCAACTACCGCCCATTCAAGCTGACCATTGCCGCAGCCCAGGGGCGGTACAGCGATGGAACGCAAGCCCCACGCACGGTAGTTCGCCTTGAGGTATTCGAGGCCGTCAACGATGTCCGATAGCTTGCTCACACTACGCCAGTGAGCTTTCGTCGGGAAGTTGATAACTACATGCCCATCAACCTCAAACGGGTACGGCTGCCCTAGGTGAACTTCTTTCGCATCACACCGGCGAACATAGTCCGCAAACATGTCCGGATATCGCTTCTTGAAGGCAAGGGCGATCCCCTTGCCCATCACTCCAACAGTGTTGACCGTGTTCACGAGTCCATGCATAGAAGATTTCAGCAAATCACCTTGAACGATCCGCACGTTGTCAGCGGAAGTAGACACGTTTATTCACCTCCACCTTCCAATGAGGCTGTGCAGCCCTGCAGATTTCCGCATGCTCGCTATTCGAAGTATAACAGCCGACGATGTAATTAGGCAATACAGAATTAGGCACCAGAACTTCGGCACACCGCGCACGCTTCTGCTCAACATACTGCCAGTAGTCGTTGCTATTCCAGCTGTCAGAATATACAAGCTTGGCTTCCAAGAAGGACAAACCTGACGGCGAGGCAAGGAAGCGGGTCGTATCGGCAGCCGCATTCCCATCCGTTACAACGGCACCCGAAATATCCAAAACGCTCGGAGCAACTCTCACAACAATCAGGTCATCGTGCCCGTGTCGCGTCAAGTAATACATCATCGGATTTCGCGCATCGAAGTACAGGTTTGCGTAAGAGTGCAGCGGCCCGCCATTCGGAACGACTTTGCGTGCACGCCTGTCCTGTACATCAGGTAAGGCAACCGACAGGTGGTCTACAGCCTCCGCAGCGTGGTGGCTCAACAGGCCATGAGTTCCTATGGAGGCGAGATTAGAAATGGGGGTAATGTAATGAAGCTCAGCGACCCTCTCACGCTCCACCTTCGCTCCTATCTGCGGAGACGTCTCCGTGTCCCAGCCGCAGAGAGCTACGCCAGGACCCCGGCGGCTCGTCAGCGGATGCCATAGGAACATCATGCAGGCTGGCACTGACATCGACCCCAGACATGCTCAGTTGCCGCACCAGACGCCCGGCGGACTCGGCAGGGCATGCGCTGTCAGCTCTCTGTACCGCGAGGGTCATGCGGTTGCTCGCCGACGACAGCGCACCAACACGATCGGTTCAGTACGTGCTCCCCGCAGCAAGCCCACTACCAGCCCAGACGCGGCCTGAGTGGTGGACACTCGGGGGCCAAACGGGGGGCCAAACGCAGCAGCCGACCCGAAACTGTCGCGGACTGTAGTGGACAGTGCCGGAGCCGAACGAGCAAGTCAGTTAGCCGGAACCCAAGGTCACAAAGGGGCCTGATCGCGTTCGGGACGAAGAGGTCGTGGGTTCAAATCCCGCCACCCCGACAGTGAAGTACCAGGTCAGGGGCCTGATCCGTGAGAGCGGGTCGGGCCCCTGACTCGTTCCCCGGCCCTCTTGGGAGCCAATTGGGAGCCAACTTCGGAATCCGGCTCCCGGGCGGCTTCCCATCCCTCCCCCCACAGAGGCAGCGCGCGCTCACCGCGGGGAAGCGGTCGAGCACAGGCTCCAACCCCCAGATCAGCACGTGCTGGAGATGCCCGCGCCGGTCGTCGCGGAGGCTAGAGCTACCACCGGGTCACCACGGACCGCACGAAACGGGCTCAGCGGTGGCTGCGGGTCAGGTTGAACGCGGCCTGGCTGAAAGCTCGCACGCGGGCGGTTTCCGCATCCACGCGCCACAGCAGACCCCACTCCACCGGCGGGGCGTCATGGAACGGCAGGTACGTCACATCGGGGCGTGCGTGGTAGCGCCTGGCATGCGCACCGACGGGGAATGCGCCCTGGTCGGCGCCGACGAGGGTCAGGGCCTCCTGGAAGGTCACGGCCGACGGGCCGGGCTCGATCGGCCGTCCGGCGGGTGTCGTATCCGGGGTGTGCACATCGCGCCAGGAATCCGGCACCGCACCGGTGACCCGCAGGATCCTGATCCGGGCCATGTCCTCGACGGAGACGGACTCCTGACGGGCGAGGCGATGCCCGGCGGGGAGGGCCAGGAAGCGGGCTTCGCGCACCAGCACCGGTCCCATGGCAATGCCTGGATCTTGGACGGGAAAGCCGGCCAGTACGACGTCCACCTCGGCGTCGCGCAGCCACCGTACGACGTCGGACATCCGCGCCTCCCGGATGTGCACATCGCAGTCGGGATGGCGGACGCGGAACACTTCACTGGCCCCGACCAGCAGCTGCCCTCCGGCCGCGTCGACGAACCCGACGCGCAGCAGGCCGGTGATGCCCCGCCCGGCGTCGATCGCCCGTTCAAGGGCCGCCGTGATCCGGGCCCACGTGGGCCTCAGGTCTTCGTCGAGTTGCCGCCCGATCGCGGTCAGTTCCACTCGTCGGCTGGTGCGGTTGAAGAGCGGAGCCCCGACGCGTCGCTCCAGGTTCCTGATCGTCTGGCTGACCCGGGCCGTGGACAGGTGCAGCCGCTCGGCCGTGCGGCCGAAATGCAGCTCTTCGGCGAGCGTCAGAAACGCCTCGAACTCGTGCCGCTCCAGCATGCCCCCTCCATCGTTAAGTGTGGGTTCACGATCCTTGCACAAGCTCTCGTTGATCAGGCAGTCGGCCGGGCGGAGGCTGAAGGTGCTCGAACACCACGGTCTGCATGGGGAGTTCACACACGATGTACGTCACCGACGACCACGCCCTGTCCGCCCCGGCCTCGGACATCGCGGCAGTCACCAAGGAGCTGCGGGACCGCACGGAGATCACGGATGCGCTGTACCGATTCGCCCTCGGCCAGGACCTCAAGAACCGGGAATTGTTCGCCTCGGCCTTTGCCGAGGACGCCGAACTGGACTTCCGGCCCGCGGCCGCGAAGTGGGGCGCCAAGCCCCCGCTGATGGCCGGCCGCGAGACGATCGTGACCACGATCCTGGGCCTGTTCACCGGCCAGGTCGACACCACCCACCAGATCACCAACCCGCGCGTCGCCGTCGACGGCGACACCGCCCGCCTGACCGCCCTCGTCGAGGCCCAGCACCTGCTCACCGCCGACCACAGCAAGCACGCCCTGCTGAAGAACCACTACGCCGTCGACCTCGTCCGCCACGGCGACTCCTGGGTCATCCAGCACCTGCACATCGACACCGCCTGGTACACCGGCGACCCCGCCGCCATCTTCGGCAGCGGAGACTGAGCATGGTCGGCGCTCCTCATCCGATAGGCACAAACACGCGGATCCGCATCGCACGACCTTCCAGGGATCTCGCCGCCGCCATGCGCTTCTACGTCGAAGGGCTCGGCCTCGAGGTGCTCTGGCGCACCACCGAGCACGCTCCGGGGGAGCACGACCTGCTCATGATCGGTCCGCGCGGCGGAGTCTGGCACCTCGAACTCACTCACGACCCCGAGCAGCCGCTCGAACCCGCCCCGACCGTCGACGATCTCTTCGTCGTCTACCTGGGGGAGGCCGTCGGCGAGGATCTGGTGAGCCGTCTGCTCGCCGTCGGTGGCACCCGCGTGGCCGCCCACAACCCGTACTGGGACGAGCACGGCGTGACCGTCGCGGATCCCGACGGCTACCTTCTCGTCCTTTGTTCCCGCACCTGGAGCGAGTGAAATCCGAGGCTGCGAGCCTGCCCCGCCGGACCGTCCGCGCCGGTCAGGGCCAGCCCCTGCACACCAGACGCCGGCTCCGGCGCTCTCCAGGACCTGCTCCCCCGTCGAATCCGTGCCCGCGTCCCGTGGGCACCGGCAAACGCATCGGCCGGCCATCTCCGGGCGGCCCCCCTTCCCTGCAGGAGAACAGTCATGTCATCGCACGTCTCACGGTCCGCGCTGCTCGTCCGTGCCTCCGAAGCGGAGCGCCTGGCCGACGGTCCTTCCAGCCTCATCACGCTCTTCGCCGACTCGGACGACACACACGGCGCGCTGACGGCCAATCGCGCGACACTCCAGACGGGCTCTCCCGGAGCCCCCGCCCACTTCCACACCCTCGCCAGCGAACTCCTCTTCGTCCTCGGCGGCTCCATGATGGTTCTGGCCGGAGAGGAGGTGCATACCTTGGAGGAGGGTGACTTCTTCCTGGTTCCTCCGAGGGTTCCCCATGCTTTCGCCCCTGCCTCGGGCCGGGACGCCGACGCGCTGGTGCTCTTCACGCCGGGGCTGGCCAGGTTCGACTACTACCGGCTGCTGGAGCGTGTCGCCAAGGGCGAGGCCAGCGTGCAGGAGATCCGCGACTCCTCGGAGCACTACGACAACCACTACGTCGACAGCCCCGCATGGCGGGAGGCACTGGCCGCCCGCTGACATCGCCCACCAAAGAGCAGATCGTCCAGTTCCGCCCGCACAGCCCTGGCCGTCGCAGCACGGGCCGTACCGGTGCCGCTCACCAGCGGCACCGGGCCCGCCTTCTCGGGAAAATGCCTGGTCACGTGCGCGTCCGGGGGCCTCGCAACGGCGTAGAGTGAAAGCACCAGGAGTACTTCGCGCACCGGCCGCCATGTCGGTGTCGTTCCTGGCGAGCAACAACACCGGGACGTCGAAGACCAGCCCCGGGGACGGGTCCGCGTCATGACCGCGACCATCGACCGTACGATCACCAAAGAGCGCCTGTCCTCAGCGCCGGCCCGGCTGTCCCTGACCCCGTCGGCCTCGCAGGCCTCGGCTTCAGGTCTCCTGGACGGTGCCTGGTGGCCCCGTTCCCGCGATCTCCTCCGGGAGATCCCCGCTCTGACGGACGCGCTGGACGCGTGCTGGGGGCGGATCACCCGCGTCATCGTGAACCCGGCGCACTGGCCCGTCATCCCGCGCAAGGTGCCTGTCACCGGGCACATCGTGCACGTCGGCTGGTTCGCCGCCGAGCAGGACCCGAACAAACTGATCGTCCTCTCCTACACGGTGGGCCGCCTGGACCTGCTGGTGATCCCGCCGGAGACGGAGACGGCCACCGCCGCCCGGCTGATGGCGGCAGCAGCCGTTCCGGGAGGCCTGCGCACCGCCAGCGCTCTGATGGCCGACGAGGCCATGAGCCGCGACGCGGCCGAGGTCCGGGACCGGGAAGAGGAATGGGAGACCGACGGCGGAGCCGCTTCGGCAGCTGGGCCCGTGAGTTCCGCCCCGAGGAGGTGAGGACGTGGAGACAGTCGTCACGGCCGCCGTGATCATCGTTGCGATCGTCGCGGGAATGTTCCTGATCCACCGGCTCAACGCGCAGCATGACGAAAGGATCGGGGCGTTCCCCTACAGCGACGCCCTACCGGGAATCCGTCGGCGGAACCGGAAGAGGCCGGGGACGGCCGCCTCGGATGAGCCCCCTTGGCGACGCCACACTCCGTGAGGATCGAGAGGGCGAACGCCGAGGACGCAGACCTTCTTCCGGTCGAGCGCGGTGGGTGTGAGGCGGCGGCCGTCACACCCATCGACGCATTGCCCATCGACGCACCGTCCCATCGCCCTATCGCCCCTGATGCACGTCGTCCCGAATGAACGAGGCAGCACCATGAAGTCACCGGAACTGCCGCCGAGCGGGCACGCGCAGGTCCACATCATCGCCGCGAGCCCGGAGGCGGCTCGCCATGTCGCGGAGGTCCTCCGCCGTTGCTTCGACGCCACCGAGCAGCGCAGTTACCCGGCAGGCGCCGACGGCGGAACACGTCTCGACCTCACCGTGGACACCACGCACATGCCGGAGCCGGCGCGCTCCTGGCTGGTGACCAGCCAGTCCGCCCCGGGCGATCACGCTTAGCCGGACGGTGTGCGGAGGTGCCGGCGCGCAGAAAGGCAGGCGGCCATGGCGACACTGCACGAGCGGAAGCACTACCGCGAGGCGATCATGCAGACCCTGTACGAGGCCGTGGAAGGCAATCGTCTCCTCGGCATCACCGGGGCGAAGCTGTGCCACGATCTGTCCATCCCCGCGGAGGACTTGGCAGCGGCCTGCACGTACTTGGCGGTCGAGGGGCTGATCGAGGTCGACTGGGCACGCGGAAACACACCCGCGATGGTCACACTGACGCACAAGGGGATCCAGTTCATGGAAGCCGACGAGGCGCGGGGCTGACGCGGCACTCGGTGCGCGCAGCAGGTCGAGGAGGGCTGCGGGCGGCGTACGGTGGAGGTACCGAGGGCATCGCGCATTCCGGCCGCCACGCCGGGTCGTCCTCGGCGAGAGAAGAGCCCGGGCCGTCCGATCGGTCGGTGCGGAGACGGGTCGACATCATGTCCGCCGCGGTCGAAGCAGGTTCGCGCAGGTTCATCACGGCTGCGCTCGCTCCGCGTGCCCTTGTCGGTCTGCGCTCCCGCCGAGGGGAGGCGTGATGGTCCTTTCCCGGCTGGACATCCACCGGCGGAACCGAGGGGAGCAGACGCTCGTCACGCTCGTCGGTACGATCGGACCGGCCACGGTGCCGCTGCTGCGGGCCGCACTGGAGCAGTGTCTGCGCGACGGCGTCACCGTCATCGACGTCGACCTGGCCACGGTCGGCTCCTGCGATGCCAAGGGCCTGGACGTTTTCCTGGGCGCGTCCCGGCGCGCCGACCGGGTCCACGCCTCCCTGCGGCTGCACCACCCGTGCGCGCAGATCACCCGGCTCCTCTCCGCCACCGGCTCCACCCCCGCGCTCCTCGCGGCCCCCACGAGTCCCGCGCCGCCCGAGCTGTTCGGCGACCTCAGGCGTACCGGGACACGGACGCCTGATGAGCCCGTTCGTGGGTCGGATCAGCCGGTCCTCAAGGACGGGATCCGTCTGCGCCGACTGAGCCGTTGGCAGGTCGAGGGGGTGCGGGAGGACATCGCGGACCTGGCCATGGCGTCCGTCGCGGGCACCCCCGGCGAGGCGTTCCACGACCGTGCGGACTTCGTGCGCCGCCTGGCGGTCAGCGCCCACCGTCCCGGCTTCGCGCTGCTGGTCGCCGAGACGACGGTGCTGGTCGGCTGCGCCTACGGCTTTCCGGTGGGCCCTGACGGCTCCGGCCGCCGGGGGTTCGACCGAACGCTGCAGGAGAGCATCCAACGGCTCACCGCCTGCGCACGGTTCGTCGTACTCACTCAGGTCGTGGCCCATCCGCACGCTCAGCACCGCGACATCGCCCGCCGCCTGCAGCAGCGTCTGCTCACCGACCGGCGCGCCGTCCTGGGGGTCGCCCTGCTCCATCCGTTCGACCAGGCCGGGCAAGCCGCCTTCGAGTCCTGGGGCTGGCAGAACTTCGGAGAGATCATCGGGCTGCCCGGCCCGGTCGCCCCCTGCGTGCTGGTCCTGCCGTCTGCCACGGCCGGAGTAGGCTGATGTGTGCCGAGAGCTGTTCGGCCGCGCGACCACGGCGGAGCCGTTCCCGGCGAGCGACAGACACGGGCAACCGCAGGCCGCCCGGGACGGGATCGCACGATGGACCCCATCAGCAAACCCGCCGAAGGTACGCCACCGGGTGACGCGCATACCTATCGGATGCCCTTGCCCCGGCTGAGTGTCACGCCGAATGTCAGCCACGGCCCGCTGGACGGTGCGTGGTGGCCGCGCTGTGACGCGCTGGAGCTGGAGTTGCCCGCGCTGGTCGGCTGCTTGGACCCGGCTGTCGGCACCGTCACCCGCGTCACCGTGGACACCGCGTCCTGGCCCGATGCCCCGCAGAAGGTGATGGCGCCCGGTCACACGATCGAGGTGGTCCGGACCGACCTCGACGCCAAGGCGCATGCCATCACCCTGGACTGTGGCACCACGGGACGCTGGGAGCTGCTGGTCATCCCACCCGACGAGCCGGCCGCGACAGCCGCCCGCCTGCTCACCGCGGCCGCCGACCCCGAGAACCCGCTGTCGGCTCCGCGCATCCTGGCCCTCGCCGAGAACGGCTCCGCCGGAGAAGCCGCAGGGGAGTCGGAGGGGCGACCCGGGCTCAGGTGAGAGCCGCGGTCCGACCCTCCGGTAGGAGCCATCGGCGGCGGATGTCGGCGACAGCCCCCGCCCATGGCTCTGGGGGCGTGCTCAGCCGCCCACGGCTGATGTCACCGAGTCCCGCAGGATGCCGAACCCCTCGTCCAGCTCTTCGTCCGTGGAGGTCAGGGCCGGCATGAGCTTGACCACCTCGTCGTAGGAGCCCGCCGTCTCCACCAGGAGCCCGCGGGCGAAGGCCGCGTCAGCGACCTGCCTGGCCATGCTCGGCTCCCGGAAGGCCAGACCCCACACCAGGCCACGGCCGCGCGAGTCCGCTACATGCGCCGCGTGCCGATCGGCGAGCTCGGCCAGCCTCTCCTCGAACAGCAGGCCCCGTTCTTGGGTCCGCTTCTCCAGGGTGCTGTCCGCCCAGAACTCCCGCAGGGCGGCGGCTGCCGTCACGAAGGCCGGGTTGTTGCCGCGGAACGTGCCGTTGTGCTCGCCCGGTTGCCACACGTCCAACTCGGTGCGGAAGAGCGTGAGGGACATCGGCAGGCCGTATCCGCTGAGGGACTTGGACAGGCAGACGATGTCCGGGGTGATCCCGGCGGCCTCGAAGCTGAAGAAGGGCCCCGTGCGGCCGCAGCCCATCTGGATGTCGTCGATGATCAGGAGGATGTCTCGGCGGCTGCACAGCTCCGCGAGGTCGGCGAGCCAGGTCAAGCCGGCCGGGTTGACGCCGCCCTCACCCTGCACGGTCTCCACGATGACGGCCGCGGGGAGGTCCAGGCCGCTGCTGCTGTCGGCCAGCATGCTGTCCAGCAGCGTCAGCCCGGACACCTGGCCGCCGGAGAACCCGTCGTAGGGGATGCGCACGGTGTGTCCGAGCGGAACGCCGGCACCCGCGCGCTTGGCGGCGTTTCCCGTGGCGGCCAGTGACCCCAGCGACATGCCGTGGAAGGCACCGGTGAAGGCGACGATCGTCTGACGTCCCGTCACCTTGCGGGCCAGCTTGAGCGCGGCCTCCACGCTGTTGGTCCCGGTGGGGCCGGGGAACTGCACCCGGTAGTCCAGCTGGCGAGGGCCGAGCACCCGCGCCGCGAACTCGGTGAGGAAGTTCTCCTTGGCGGCGGTCAGCATGTCCAGGCTGTGGGTGACCCCGTCCTGCTCCAGGTAGTCGAGCAGGGCCCGTTTGAGGACGGGGTGGTTGTGGCCGTAGTTCAGGGCGCTGGCACCCGCGAAGAAGTCCAGATAGACGCGGCCGTCGCGGTCGTACATGCGGCTGCCGCGCCCCTGGTCGAACACCACGGGCCAGTTCCTGCAGTAGCTGCGGACTTCGGACTCGATTGTGGGGGCGATCATGATGTCTCCTCGGAGCTGGAGATGAGCTGGAGATGGAGCTGGAAAAGGGAGCCGTGGTGGAACGCCGGATCTGGCGGACAACTGCGTAAGTGCCTGGCCATCGCTCATTCACCGAGCAGGTAAGGCACGGCGAGGACCGCCATGCCCACGAGCACGAGCAGTGCCGAGGCCCCGGCCCACCGCAGGAGCGGCCCGCCGCGGCGGACGGCAGCGGCGGCTGCCAGGGCGTAGCCGATCAGTGCGGCCGCGGCCGGTCCCAGCAGCAGGAGGGGGACGGCACCGTCCCGAGCCGCCCCCGCACAGGCGAAGGCGCAGCAGGCGATGCCGACGGCCGCGATGAGGGCCTTGCCGGGGCCTCGTTCGGAGGGACCCCGCTCGCCGGGGCGCAGGCGCGCGGCGATCCGGGCGGCGGTGCGCACGTTGGTGAAGCAGTAAGAGGTCAGTACGGCAGCTGTCGCGACGGCGAGCACCCAGCGCAGGGGTGCGGAGACCGGGTCCTGGGCTGCTGGTGCCCCGGCGGCCAGACCGTAGACCGCGGCCAGCCCCAGGTAGACGACGGCCACCGCGGCCACCCCCAGGGCCACGCCCGCGGCCGTGCGCCTCGGCCCGGCAGCGGCCGCGGGGACGACGGTGGTGACCGCTTCCCATCCGACACCGGCGAAGAACAACGCCGCGAGGGCCAGCCAGTGAGCACCCTCGGCAGAGAGACCGGACGGCGCGAACGGCGTGTGCGAACCCGCCGCGGGTGCGGCGGGCCAGCCCCATGCGGCGCAGGCCAGCGCCACCGCCCCGGTGGCCCACAGACGCAGCCGGAGCACCGTGGCCGGAAGCGACAGCGGACTCAGCGCCGCGAGTACGGCCACCGCGAGAATGCCGAGGGCGAGCAGGAGACCGTCCGTCCCCGGACGCGGCAGCGAACCGTCCGCGGCCGTCAACAGGCAGGTCGCGGCGAACCATGCGATCGCCGCCTGCCCGGCGGTGAAGGCGATGGCGAAGGCGCCGTCCACCGCCCGTTGCGCCCATAAGCCCAGCAGGGCCCCGACGGCACCCGCCAACCCGGTCGACCGCACCCTCGCGCGGACCAACA
The DNA here is from genome assembly GCF_028736035.1 of Streptomyces sp. T12. NCBI lineage: Bacteria > Bacillati > Actinomycetota > Actinomycetes > Kitasatosporales > Streptomycetaceae > Streptomyces > Streptomyces sp. T12. The sequence continues at coordinate 5,944,521 of NZ_CP117866.1, read as the reverse complement.
TGGCCAGCATGAGGCTGACCGATCCACCGAGCAGGATGTGGGCCGACCAGACCAGGAGGCTGTGTCCGCCCGTCAACGCTGCGACGACGGGCGGCATGACCAGCATCCCGGCTCCGAGGACACCGCCGGAGAGGTGTGCGGCGATCTGCAGCTGCGGCCTTCGCGCCGTCCGGTCGCCCGTATCCGTTCCCGCTTCGCGCGGCGCGACCGCCGCGCCGGGGACAGAGGTGGCTGCCGGCTCCATTACGGCAGACGCTTCCGGAGGCTCTCCGCGATGACCTTGGCCCTGAGCGACAGAAGGCTGAACGAACCCGCGTCACCGATTCCGTGGCTGGACTCGCACAGGCCGTTGAGGAAGAGCGTGGGCGTGTCGGCGCCCAGCGTCTGCACCTCGTAGTCCGGGCCGACGGCCAGGTAGCCGTGGCTGTCGAAGAGGAAGTCGTCGGCGATGCCACGCATGAGAGCGGGGACGCGCTCCTGGTGGGCAGCCGGGCCGAGATCGCGGAATCCGGTGGCCAGGACGACGAAGTCGGCCTGGTGCTCCTCGGACTGACCGGTGTTCAGCTCCTCGACACCGAGGTGGACGCCGTCGTCCAGCACCTTGAGCTCACGCACCTGGCGGCTGCCGCTGACGAACACCTTCTGGTCGCCGTCCAGGCGCTGCTCGTAGATGAGCCGGTACAGCTCGCGCAGCACGTCGCCGTCGGCGGACGAGTAGTTCGTCAGGCGCATGAACGAGTCGATGTCCTGCTTGCGCTCGCGGGAAGCCCGGTAGTAGTAGTCGGTGAAGTCGGGGAAGTACCCCTCCTCGCTGAACGGACTGGTGTCCTTCTGACGGAGCGTCAGCGAGCGTACGAGGGTGGTCACCTGGGTGCGGGGGAAGCGCCGCGCGAGGTCGAGGGTGAGTTCGACGGCGCTCTGGCTGCCCCCGATGACCGTCACGGCGCGCGGCGACTTCTCGCCCTCGCCGGCCACGCCCAGCTCCTCCAGCTGCTGCAGAGCCGGCAGGTAGCGCGTCAGGTGGAAGACGCGCGGGGAGTCCACCGTGTCGAACGGTTCCGGGATGAAGGGGGCCCGCCCGGTGCCGATCACGAGAGCGCGCGCCTGGAGGGTGTCCCCGGTGGAGGTGGTGACGGTGTAGAGCGGGCCGCCCTCGGCATCGCGGTCGACGGCGACGCCGGTGACATGCACGCCGTAGTCGACCAGGGGGCTGAAGTGACCCGCGGCCCAGGAGACGTACTGCGCGTACTCCTTGCGCAGCGGGAACTCCATCGGGACGTTGAGGTGATCGAGCAGCCGCCCGGTCTCGAAGAGGAAGTTGATGAAGCTGTAGCGACTGCGCGGGTTGCGCAGGGACACGAGGTCCCGCACGGGGTGGTTCTGGATGTCCGACCCGGGGAGCATCATGGCGCTCTGCCAGGACGGGCCCGGCCTGGCTTCCAGGAAGCGTACGTCGAGGTCGTGGCCCTCTTCCTCGAGTGCGATGGCCAGAGCCAGGTTGGCCGGACCGAAACCTATGCCCAGCAGATCGTGGCAGCGAGTCATTGTTCCCCCTTGATGGAAAGCGGACGGTCGTACAGTGCTTGCGCCGACAGTTCTCCGAAGAACCGTCGGTTTGCGGAGTCGTCGGGCTCTCGGCCGTAGAACTTCTGGTATTCGGCGATGAGCGGCAGGGTCGCTTCGAAAGTGGACGCGTCCACGCGCTCGATGAGGAGCGGTGGAGCGGCTGCGTCCGGCATGGAGCACCTCACTGCTGTGTTGAGGGGGCGGCGTGGGGAGGGGCGCCAGGGGGTGTTGGTCCCGCTGGGCGGGCGGCTGTCAGGCGGCGTCGGAGAAGGCGTCGGCCATACACGCCTCCGCGATACGGCGGCCGGCCTCCGGTGCCGTCTTGACGCCGCCGCCGTTCCAGCCCCGCACCGACCACACGTGCGGCACGCCGGTGCCCTCCAGCAGCCCGGACGCCGGCCCGCCGCCCCCGGGTGAGCCGTATGCGTCCGCGGCGCGGACCGAGCTGAGGTGCACCGCTGTCGTGAGCCACGGGAAGTGGGCGGTGAGCGCGGCAACGGTGGCCTCGGCGTGCTCGGGATCCGGCTGCGCGTCGAAGGCGGAGTCCCACACGAGGTGCGGCATGCCGATCAGCGTCCGGTCCGAGCCGACCGGCTTGGCGTACAGCCCGGTGCGCAGGTCGATGAAGGTCGCGTGGGAGGGCGCGGGAGGGCGGCGCTCAACGATGCTCACCTGGATCGATCGCGATCGGACCGGTGAAGCCGGCCGCAGGCCGGGCACCGGGTCGGCCGCCCAGGGCCCGACCGCCGCGACCACGGCCCCGGCGCTGATCACACCCGCGTCCGTGAGCACCGCCGGACGTCCGCCGCGTGCCTGCACTTCACGCACGCGCACCCCGTGGCAGACCACGGCACCGTCGACACGTGCCTGCACCAGCCAGTCCGCGGTGACCTCCGTCGGTGCCACCCAGCCCGCCTCCGGCTCGACAAGGGCGACGCCGCCGGCCAGGCGTATCCCCGCCGCCTCCGCACGCTCGGCCACCACATGCGCCGAGGCCCGCAGAGCGCCGTTGATCCGCCCGGCGGCCTCCCGCAGGGCGGACTCCTGGGCAGGGTCGGCCGCGGTCACGGCCCCGACGGCGTGCAGCGGAGCCCGCCCCGACGCCCAGCACCCGGGGTCCCGGTACGTGGCCAGGCTCGACAGCGCCAGTTCCGCGATCGCCGGGTCGAGGTCGTAGGCACGCACCATGCCGCCGGAGGCGCCGGTGGCCCCGGCAGCCGACTGCGGCGACTGCTCGACCACGACGACCGACACACCCCGGCGGGCCAGGTGGTGCGCGATGGAGGCGCCGGTGATCCCGGCGCCCACCACCACGACGTCCGCACTGGCGGGCAGGTCCCCGCCAGGAGGGGACACTGTCGTGCCGACCTGGCTCACGACCGCTCGCCCGCGGCAGGGGCGGCCGCCGCCCCGAGGTCGGGCGCGGCCGACACGTACCGCGTGCCGGACGGCAGGAAGGACCAGTCGGCCTCGCGAACCGGCTGGGCGGGCAGGCCCAGCCAGTCCCAGACCCGCTGGGCCAGCTCAGGGACGACCGGCCAGGCCAGCGCGGCGAACACCTTGGCCGCCAGGTACTCCAGGGCCAGGCTCGTGCGCGCCTCCTCCGCCAGTGACGGGACCCGGCGCAGCGCCTCCTCCGTCGCGCGGAACTCGGCGGCGCGTGCCACGAAGGACTCCAGCAGGCGGACGTATCCACGCGCGCTGAACGACTCCGGGAGCAGCAGACCGTCGAGCTGCTGGGTGGTCAGGTTGAGGTAGCGGTAGAACTCGCGGTGCGCGTCCGTCCAGGCACCGGTACCCGGCACCTGGCCGCCGGACTGCTCGGTCAGGGCCGCGAAGCCGGCCAGCCACTCCTGAGCGTCGAGGTACAGCGGGTCCTGCGCGAGTTGGCCGGCGCGCTCCTGGGTGATCGACGTGACGCGCCCTTCCGGGGCGTTGCGCAGCAGGGCCAGGCGTACGGCGTCCGGTCCCGCCGCGGCGAGCGCGTCGTCGGCCCAGACCGCGTGGCCCCGGCTGGTGGAGAACTTCGCGTCCTCCAGGTGCAGGAACTGGTTGGTGACGAACGCGGCGGGCAGGTGCTCGGTGAGGTCGGCCGCGATGGCCAGGATCGGCAGGAGCACCGCGTAGTAGAAGCTGTTGTCGTAGCCGAGGAAGAGCGTGATCTTCGCCGGGCCCCCCTGCTCGGACTCGGTCCGGGCCGCGTCCAGGAATGTCAGCGCGAGGTCCGCCCAGGCGTCGATGGCCTGGCCGTCCCCGACGGCGACGCCCCACTCGGTGCTTCGGGCGAGCCGGTACGGGGGCAGCCCCTCCTCCAGCAGCCGCTCCACCAGGGTCTGCAGGTCGGGCGAGGTGTAGGCGCTGCGCAGGTAGTCCCGCAGCTGGTCGGCGTAGGCGTTGAGGTCCAGCCACAGCGCCTGCTCCGGGCGGGTGACGGCCGCGGTGCCGCAGATCCGGCACTGCAGGCCGGTGAGCTCCCGGGCCTCGTTGGGCCGGCCGCAGGCCTCGCAGATCTCCCCGTCGCTGGCCGCGCCGCAGTGCGCGCAGGCCCCGCGCGCGAACGCCTGGTGCAGCGACAGGTCGCAGGTCGGGCAGTAGGCCGTCTCCCGCTTCTCCTCCGTGACGGAGGGCGCCGACGCGACCCGGGCGAACAGCTCCCGCATCCGGTCGGCGTGCTCGGGGTCCCCGGCGGGACGAGTGAGCCGGTCGCAGCCGACGCCCGCCGCGCGCAGGGTCGCGAGGATGGCGTCGCCTTCGGCCGTGGCCACCTCGGCCGGGTCCGTACCGCGCAGTCGCGCGGCGGTGGCGACATACGACTGGTGGTCATCGGTGCCGGTCACGTACCGGGCGTCGCGGCCCATGCTGCGCAGCGCCCGCACCAGCATGTCGGCCCGGACGTAGGGGCCCGCGAGGTGGCCCAGGTGCAAGCCGCCGTTGGGCGTGGGCGGGGGGCAGAAGACGAGCGACCGCGCGGGGAGCGCGCCGCGCGGAGGGGCTTCTTCGAGAGCCTTGACGGCGCTCGGTATGTGCTCCCAGTAGATCGAGACGATGTCGAACGGCTCGTCGGACTCGTTGCGGATCTCGTGGTAGCCGAAGGGCGACAGGTAGACGACCCCGCCGGGTGCCAGCTCACGCTCCTCGTCGCCGAGCACCACGAAGGCCTTGCCGGCCAGGACGATGAACATCTCGCCGTCCTGGTGGGCGTGTCGCTTCGAGACGGTGTGCGCGGGGACGCTGCCGAAGACGGACCCGAACGGCAGCCCCTCGATGTCGGCTGCGGACAGCATGGATTGAAGGTGCATCTCATAGGACCAGCTCATCGCCGACCTGTCGAAGGCACGCGTGATCACAGAAGAATCCCTGGGTGGTGTGGAGTGGATGAGGGGGCTCAGCGCGCCGGCGAGGAAGACTCCCGGCCCGCTGGGCGAGCGGACGGCCTGTTCAGGCGGTCGGGATGAGCCGTGCGGTCTTCGAGGCCGGCTCTTGTGGCGAGGTGCGACATGGACTCGGCGGGTGGGCAGCGCGGCTCGGTGCCCGCCCACGCCGACGGCAGTGCGGGCGCCGAGGCGGGCCGCCTCGGCGTCGCGCTTCGATCACCACCGGTCCGCCGGAGGTGAACTCGGGCTCCGCGTACGTCACTTCGTGAGGGAGCCGAGCGTCCTACGGGCGCGGCCCAAGAGGCCGATCAGGCGTCGGCCCCGCGCCGCTCGGCCATGCCGCGCAGCTGAGTCGGAGTGCCGTCGGGGGCGAAGGGCTGGCGGAGGGTGAACGAGACGGCAGTCGCACCGTTGTCGTGCAGGTGCTCCAGCCGATGACAGGCGTCCGACCAGGTGGGGATGGTGTCATCGGAAACCCACCACACCGCGTAGGTGGGCCACTCGGGCTTGAGGAACCACTCGTGCCGCCTGCGCAAGGTGCTGCGATGCAGGCCGGAGTAGACGAAGGAGAAGACGGACTCCAGATCGCTCCACAGCGACAGAGTGGAGGCACGGCTGTCGGTCTCGTTGGTCCGGCCGCCCGTGTAGAAGCGCGGTACGTCGAACTTGCCCCACTCCCCCCAGTCCCGCTCGAAGTTGGTTATGTGACTCTGGCCAGGGTCTTCCTTCGCCCGAGCGATGAATCCCGGGCTGCCTTCCGCTTCTTCGAACGTGGGCGGCGTCAGGTCGTCGAACTCCTGGACTTCAGGATTCCCGTACGGCTTCTTCAGGATCGCGAAAGTCGTGAACGCAACGCGTGGCATCAGTGCCTGTCCTCCCCTTGTGTATACCCTGTCGGGTTTCGGCCCTAAAGGTCGCTCTTTACCGTCGTAGCGCCCCGCGATTCATGAACTCACCTCGGCCTTTTCGGTGAGTGAGGCTCGGGTGGCCGGCGGAGTTTTGCGGGTACGTCGCAGGGCCAGCAGCACGCCACCGATGAGCAGTGCGATTCCGGCCAGCTCCAGCGGCGGTGGCATACGGCCGTCCCACGTGAAGACGTAGATCAGTCCGGAGATCACCTGGATGACGACGAGTTGCCCCGCGATGGAAATAGGCACCAGTCCCGAGGAACGGTTCCACAGCACCGTTCCGACCCAGGAGACGAGCAGCCCGAGAACCACGCTGCCGATGAGCAGCGGGACGAGCGAGTCCGCTCCGTCGATGTGCACTCCGCCGGACATGGCGGCGATCGGCAGGGCGAGCAGTGAAAGTGCCAGGTTGCACACGCCCATGAGCGTGGACCAGGTGGACGGCTGGATCTCCGGGTGCCTTCTGAGGAAGGCGGCATTGGATACCGCGTACCACGTCCACAGTCCGAGCGCCGTCAGCGCCGACGCGAGGCCGATCGCCCAAGTCGTTCCGTCGTGGCCGCTGAGGGCCGTGTCCCAGTCGACCTCCATGAGATTGACCAGGACCAGACCCACCGTGATGAATCCGAGAGGGACCAGCAGGCGCGAGAACGGAAACTCCTTGCGGACCAGGTTTCCCGTCACCGCAACGGTCACGGGGAGCGTCCCGATGATCACGGTGGTGATGGGCGCCCCGGTGTGCCTGATCCCTTGCACCAGGAAGAAGTAGTAGCCCACGTGGCCGGCGAAGGCGAACGCCAGGCCCGTGAACCATATGTGCCGGTCCAGGCCGCGCATCCCGGCGCCGCGTGTGAAGATCACGATGCTGAGCGATACCAGTCCGAAGACCAGGTACCGCCCCAGCGCAAGTGTGACTGCGTCCGCGTCGGGGAGCAGCACCGGCATCAGAAATGCCAGACCCCAGATCAGGTTGGCGCTGACGCCGCACAGCACCCCGATGAGAAGTGACGGAGCTTGTTTCATACGCATATCACTGTTTCTTGACTCGCGGCACATGGGTCGGGCTAGCGTTTGAGACCAGCCGCACCTCTGGACATCAGCGCACGCACGAGGTCTCTTTGGAATTCGTTCGGCATCAGCATGCGGCCGCTGAGGGCCAGATACTTCTGGCTCAGTTCCTCATTGCCGCTGATGACCTGGAACATCCTCTGCCGGGACGCCTCGTTCTTCTCGACGAGGGAGTCCCCGCATATGGTCTCGACGTGCGGGAGGAGGACGTCTTCGAAGCGCTGCCGGTATTCGGCCAATCCATCGGCGAGATCAGCCTTGTCCAGCGATCGCTCGGCGAAGGAACGAGCCAGCAGATCGGCCGACACCAACGCGAATCCACAGCCGACGCCACTCATGGCATCCACGGACAGGGCCGCGTCTCCGACGAAGGGGACCGAGCCCACCACCGGCTGACGAACCTGGCTCGGATAGTCGTTGTAGCCCAGCAGGCCCGTCTCCAGGACCGCGTCGGACATCGAGGGCGCGTCCGGCAGGTCATGGAAGTAGTTCAAGAACTGCTGGAGCCGGCCCTCCGCCCCCTGCCAGCCCTCGACCCGCGACTTCTCCGCGAAGAGGACCAGCTGAGTCCTGCCCTCGACGAGCGGATATACGCAGGCCAGGTCCCGTTCGTTCATGATGAAGACCGAGCGGTTGTCCTCTCGGGTCTTGATCCCCGAGAAGTAACCGAAGAGGGCTGCGCGCTCGTTGGGGTGTTCTTCGGTCGTGTTGCCGAGTTCCTTGGCCAGCCGCGAACGGCGCCCGTCCGCGGCCACTACCAGCCGGGCCCGGAAGCGTTGGGATTCACTCTCCCCGCGGGTATGGAGGATCCAGCCGGACTCGTCTTCTTCGATGCTCTCCACGGCGGTGGAGTCGATGTACTGAACGCCTTGCTTCTGCGCGGCTGTTCGCAGTGCGGGGTCGAGCACGCGCCGTTCCAGATTGAGCGCGTACGAATCCGGCGGCCCGGGGACATAGCCTCCGGGTCCCTCGACCAGGCCCCCGGGCGTGACGAAGATGGCCTTGGTGGGCACAGACCAGGCGGGCTCGTACAGGTGGGCCAGCCCGAGATCGGCCAGGAGCGGCACCGCGTGCGGCTGAATGAAATGGGTGCAGAGCCGTTTGTGGGACTGGTCGTTCATCGCCTTCTTGTCGAAGATCCCGACCCGATATCCCATCTGGCTGAAGCGGATCGCGGTGGCACAGCCGGCGATGCTGCCACCCACCACCGCGACATCCAACTGCGACTCGTCGAACTTCGGAGTACTCACAGGTTGACTACCATCTCTCTGCTCTGCTCGGGCTGACTGTCTCCCTGCTGCCTAGCCGGCACACCCGCAGTCGACGTGGGCGTGGACATCGCATTGAGAGGCGTGCGTCCCTTCGGTGGCGTAGCCGTCCCGCTTCCACCAGTCCAGACCGCCGAGCAGTTCCTTGACCCGGAAGCCCGCGGTCGCCAGCTTGATCGCCGTCTTGGTGGAGGCGTTGCAGCCGATGCCGTCGCAGTAGGCGACGTACAGCGGGGACTTGGAGAGACCGGCCAGCGAATCCTGAGAGATCGAGCGATGAGGAATGCTGATCGCGCCGGGGATGTGCTCCCTCTCGTACGCCTCGCTGCTGCGGCCGTCGACAACGACCAGGTCCTGGCCGTCTTCGAGAGCCGCCTTCAGGTCCGCGGCGTCGGTCTCGTAGGCCAGCTTCTCCTGGTAGTAGTCCAACTGCGATCGTTGTTCCCGGGACATGCCGCTGTCGTCCGGGGTCGCGTCCTCGTCTGCCATGAACCGGGCGGCGACGGCGTAGAGATCGCCGAGGGTGCTCGGAGTGACCAGCGAGTCCGCGTGCTCTCCCAGGTCCACGCCGCAGTCCTCGAGGAGCGTGACCAGGACACTGATGGTCAAGAGGGAGTCCAGACCAAGGGTGTTGAGTGGTGTGTCGTCGGGCAGCGGGTCCAGGTCCACCGGCTTGCCCGTCGCCGTCTCCAGGTATTCGGCGACCTTATCCTTCACCGCTTCAGACATGGCTATACCTTTTCCATAGGCTCGACGGCGCCATCGGCCGACAGTGCGAAATAGTTGGAGTTCGACTGCTGAGCTGCTGTCGTGAGCCGCTCGATCAGTTGGCGTTCAGCGGTCTTCGCAGTCGATGGGGCTGATACGGGGGGCGACCAGGCGATCAGGGTCGGACGCATGTAGTCGGGGAGCAGGTCGCGCAGGTGCGCCTCCACGTCGGCCACCGCCTGTCGTTCCTCCGACGTGACGACGAGCGCGACCACGTCGCGTTGGCCGCGCCGGATCACGGCGACAACCGCCCGCTCGACGCCGGTACAACTCAGGGCAGCCCGACGGACCTCACTCAGGTGGGTACGGCGGCCCGCCAACCACCTGATCTCCTCGTCGCCGTGACGGTGGAACACGAGGTTGCCGTCCTCCGCGAAGCTGCAGATGTCCCCGGTCCGGAAGTAGGGCGTCCCCTCCAGATCGACGACGAGGCGCGCGGTTTCCTCGGGGTGGTCGAAGTAGCCGCGCATGACCTGGTCGCCGCCGATCCACAGCTCCCCCTGCGCACCGGGCTGCTGGAGTTCGACCCCGTCCTTCATGATCTTCGCGTCCATGCCCCGCAGAGGCCGGCCGATGGGATACGCGGTCGTGCGCTCCGTATCCGCGTGCTCGATCTCGTAGGTCAAGGAGAAGATCGTGGCCTCGGGCGGGCCGAAGGCGTGGATGACCCGGGTCTCCGGCAGCTGCTGCTTCCAGATGTTCATGACGGCGGGGTCGCAGACCTGGGCGCCCGTCATCACCGTTTCCAGGCTGGGCAGCTTGGCCCGGGTGAGCTGACGCCCATCCCCGGTGATCATGGCCAGGAGCATCGAGACCGCGATCAGATGCGTGATGCGCTCACGGCCGAGTACGGCGCGCATGACGGCACCGGCGGGCAGACTGCGGAATTGATGGACGAAGGCTCCCAGCGACAGGGGGAGCAGCGTGTCCTCAATCGAGACATCCACATTGAATGGCGACAGGCTCAGCACGCGGGATTCCGATGTGAATCGGAGGACCTGGTTGTGGTTGCCGAAATAGGCGACCAGGCTGGCGGCGCTGTTCTCGACCCCTTGCGGCTCGCCCGTCGAACCGGACGCGAAAATAATGTATGCGGCCTGTTCCGGTCCATGGGCCACAGTGGAATGAGTCGCCGCCGGCCCGGAAAGAATCTTGGCCAGTTGTTCCCTGTCCAGCCGGCAGCCGGCCGGAGCGACCGGGTCCCGGTCGTCCAGCGCGATGACCGCCACCGGCTGCAGTCGCGTGAGGAGTCCTCGCAGCCGGCCCGCCGGCTCGGCGGCGTCGAGGGGGACGTAGACGGCCCCGCACTTCCAGATGGCGAGGGCGAGTATCGGCATGACCGCGCGTTTCTCGGTCAGGACCGCCACGCGATCCCCCGCGCCGACCCCCTGCTCGGTCAGCCAGGCCGCGACCGTCTGGGCGCCCTGCTCGAGTTCGGCGAACGTGTAGGCGACGTCTCCGTCGTCGATCGCGACGCGATCCGGCCACTTGCGGGCGGGAGCCGCCAGGAGATCACCGAGAGCGGGTGCCGGGTTGGCCTGGTGGGCAGGATCGATAGACCATGGAGGTAATGCCATCGCTTCAGCTTTGACTACCACTCTTCTTAATCCTGCCTTTCCGTTCGCATTTCCGTTGCCGATGTTATTGAACGGTAACATTGACCGTCAACCCATTTCAGCGACTCCATTTCAGCCACTAAAAGCGGTCCTGGCGATCTCAGTGACGGCATTTTTGGCTGAATTCAGCTTGCCGGTATACAGACAGAAGTCATGCGGGAGATCCGGGAAGTGCTGATGCCGCAGTCCGGCCGGCCGATCGGCCAGCTGCTCCGCCCAGGCGAGTCCTTCGTCACGGAGTACGTCGCAGCCGGCCGTCACGATCGAGCAGGCCGGCAGCCGGGCCAGGTCGCTGTCCGACAGGGCGAACGGATCGAAGTCGCGCCCCGAGAAGAAAGGTTTCAGTATCGACTTGAACAGCCGCATGCTGTCGCTGTCGAGGAAGTAGCCCTCACCGTACGTCCGGTAGGACTCGCGCTCCGTCCCGAGTTCGAGGACCGGGTAGATCAGCACGATGCGCGAGAAGACCCCGGGCAGGACGCGCAAGCTGAGGTAGAGCGAGAGCAGTCCGCCGACGCTGTCACCGGCGAGGACGAGCGGCCGGTCGCCCAACGTGCGGCACCGTTCGGTGATGTGCCTCCCCAGCCGCTCCACCGCCTCCTCGACGGTGTGTTCCGGCGCCTTCGGATACTCGAACGCCTCCACGGGCGCGTGCAGGGTGTTCGCCAAGTCCCGCAGGAAGGGCCGGAAGACGGCCGTCGAGTAGTAGACCATCCCGCCGCCGTGGATATACAGGACATACGGTCCTGCCGCGTCCTCCTGCGCCGGGCGGATGATCACCGAGTCCTCGCTCGCGTCGATCGACGCGTCGTCAGGCTCCTCCGTGCTTCCGAAGCGCGCGATCCAGCGCTCGGCGTTCACCCGGTCGTCCGCGAGCGAGCCGGTGGACCCCCGCACCGCCATGATCTTCCTGGCGGCGGCCAGGCGCCCGAACTCGACGTTCAGGGACCGCACTTCCACGTCAGACATCGCCGTCCCCGTCGACGGGCTCGACGTCCCCGGCGGGCGTGAACGCGAAGTGGGTCGCGCTCGACTCCCGAGCCGCCTCGGCGAGCCGTCGCATCAGCAGCTTCTCGTCCGTCTTGCCGGTCGAGGACACCGTGAGCTCGGGTGACCAGGCGACGACGGTCGGGCGCATGTATGTGGGCAGCAGGTCCGCCAGCCGCTTCTCGACATCCGCCACCACCGCCCGGTCCGGCGCCATCACCACGAGGGCGATCACGTCGTGGCCGCTTCGCGCGACCAGCGCGACGGCCGCCCGCTCGACGCCCGGGGAGCCCAGCACGAGCTGTCGGATCTCGCCCAGGTGGATCCGACGGCCGGCCAGTTTCACCTCGTCGTCGTTGCGGCCGCGGAAGACGATGTTGCCGTCCTCGTCGTAGCTGCACATGTCGCCGGTGCGGTAGTAGCGGACGCCGTCCACCTCGATCACCCGGCGGGCGGTCTCCTCCGGCTGGTCGAAGTAGCCGAGCATCACCTGCTCGCCGCCGATCCACAACTCGCCGATCCGGCCCTGCTCGTGGATCTCGGCCCCGTCCTCCACGAGCCGTGCCGCCACGCCGCGCAGGGGCCGGCCGATCGGGTAGGAGCTCACCCGCTCCGGGTCGGCCCGTTCGATCTCATGGGCGACGCAGACGATCGTCGCCTCGGTCGGCCCGTAGACGTTGATGACGCGCACCTCGGGCAGGCCGTTCTTCCAGACGTTGATGACACCGGGGTCGCAGACCTCCGCGCCCGTCATCACCATCTCCAGGGCGGGGAAGTTCTCCCTGGTGACGTGGCGCCCGTCCTCCGTGATCATGGTCAGGAGCGTGGACACCGCGATCAGGTGCGTGATCCGCTCGCGCTTGATGATCGCGCGCATGATCGCGCCGGCGTGGACGCCGCGGAACTGGTGGACGAACGCGCCCAGCGACAGCGGCAGCAGCGTGTCCTCGATCGACACGTCGAAGTGGAACGGGGACAGACTGAAGACCCGTGACTCCGGCGTGAACCGGAGCACCTCGTTGTGGTTCCCGAAGTACGCGACCAGGTTGGCGACGCTGATCTCGACGCCCTTCGGCTCTCCCGTCGACCCCGACGTGAAGATGATGTACGCCGTGTCCTCGGGCCGATGCGCCACGGTGGGCTGTTCCGGAGCCGGCCACGAAAGGATCGCGTCCAGCCGCGCCCGGTCCACCCAGCTGACGTCGGCGACCGCCGGCTCCCGGTCGTCCAGCGCGATCACGACACTCGGCCGCAGGCGGCCGAGCAGGCTGCGCAGGCGGGGAACCGGCTGCGCGGCGTCGAGCGGGACGTAGACCGCGCCGCACTTCCAGATCCCGATGGCCAGGACGGGCATGATCGCGCACTTCTCGGCCAGGATCGCGACCCGGTCCCCGCGACCGATGCCCTGCTCGCGCAGCCAGCCCGCGAGCGCTCGGGCCTGCCGCTCCAGTTCGGCGAAGGTGAGGCCGATGCGTCCGTCGTGCAGCGCCGGGCGGTCCGGCCAGTTGCTCGCGGCCGCTCGGACGATGTCGCCGAGCGCCGGCGGTGGGACGGCCTGGTCGGCGGGGTCGAGCGACCAGGGAGGCAGCGATGTCAGCGATGGCGGCGACGCCACCGGTATCGAAGTCTCCGTCACTGGACGCCCTTCCCTTCAACCTCGTAGTGGAAGCGAACCTTGGGCTTGGCCCCGGCGCCCATGCGCCGGTAGAAGCCGATGCCGAGCTCGTTGTGCGGAGGGGTCTGCCACTCGGCCCAGCCGCAGCCATGGGCGACGGCGAACTCCCGCAGCCGCTCGAAGAACGTGCGGCCGAGCCCCATCCCGCGATACGGCTCCTGGAGGTAGAGGCAGTCCATGTAGACGAACGGTTCGGCGCCCCAGGTGGCGAAGTCGATGGTGACGGTCATGAAGCCGCAGGGCTCCCCGTCGTCCGTCGCGATCCAGCCGTACAGCGCCGGCTGCTCCGAGAACAACGCCGAACGCCAGCGCTCGACCTGGCCGTTCTCACGGAAGTCCGCCTTCTCGTACGCCGCGTGCTCGCGGCACAACGCCAGCAGTGCCTCCAGGTGGCCCGGCTCGATCGGCTGCACCTTGATGTCGCGGCTCATACCCACCCCGAGAAGGTCGTGGCCAGGTAGGCGTCGAGCGAGGCCTGGTCGAGCCGGCCTTGCGCCAGCACGGTGTTGACCCAGGCGTCGCGTTCGAAGTTGATGACCTCGAGCTCCCAGACACAGGCGATCAGGTCACGCTGGGCAAGGGGGGCGACCGTGGTGTTCCCCTCGGCGTCGACCGTCGTGCCGCGCACCCAGTGCTTGAGCATGTTGGCGTCGTACCACTGGCTCACCAGCAGGTAGTCGCCTTCCTCTCCGTAGTGCAGGATCAGGAAGCCGACGGGGTGGTCTCCCCCTTGCGGAGGCTCGCGCAGCACCGAGGCGGCCTGCTCCCGCAGCCATTCGGGCGCCGGGAGGGTGGAGGAGCGCTCCGGCTCCGCGAACATCCCGTACACCTTCAGAATTCGGCCGCACACATCCACCGGCGGGAGCGCCTTGACCAGGCGCGGCGAGTACGTCAGCGGGTTCATGTAAGTGCTTTCCCCGCCCGCAAGTAATTGGCCAATTTCCATCATGCGCTCGTTCGCCTCCGAACTGCCCTCAGATCGTCGATGCGGAAGGCATCCATCCGCTTCACGGCTCGTGCGGTATTCAATCTGGCCTCTCTTGGCTGTACCCAGAGCGGCGATCCATGGGTAACTACTCTTCTGTCCGTTTCGGCACTAATGGCTTGGACTGTCAAAGTATTTGGTCGCCGTTAACCTGAATCGCTCAGGCGCCTTGAGGTCTGGTCACGGTCACCGATCGCACCGGAGGCCGGACTTCCGGCCATGCCGGGGCGCCCCCCTCCTGTCACACGTGTCATTACTGCTGGTCAGACGGTTATTGGCAGGGCGATGCGCCGCTGCCGACAGACGAGGTCGGCCTCGGTGGAAATGTGCGTCAGATGGCCTTGCGTCGGCCATGACGAGACATAAAAACAACCCCAGAGGGGCGGAAGCTCTCGGCGTTCATCCCGGCGAGAAGCTACAGAGTTCAACATTCAGCGGACGCCGCGGTAGAACCGCGCCACGCGCCCCGTAATTCGCTCAAGGCGTCCAAAAAAGCTCCCCCCGTATATCAAGCAGTGATCGTCCGGCCGTCGTGGCCAGATGAACACCCTTGCGGCTCTCAACAATTCGAGGATGCCTACTGACGTTCGATCATGTCAAGGGGAGTCCGAGTGTTGATCCGCCCCAATTGGGCCGAAAGTCGACCATGAATGACAGAGGTCCGACATTGGCCGTGCCGAGCCCGGTTCGCATATCACCTTTCCCTGAAGTCCTTCTAGTCTCCTGGGCAAAATTTTGCCGCTTGACGCCCGCTGATGATCATTGGCAGCATCCTGGGCGGACGCTCAGCGCACTGCGGGGAGTCCCGGCACAGCGAGAGCTACACGGACTCGCCGGCTCAAACGGGGGAATGAAATGGGATGCGGCGTTTCTGCCGAATGCGTCAGGCAATTGGTTGAATGTGGGACTGGCTTGGCCCGTTCGGGCTGTTAGGCCGGCGTCGGTGCCCCATCTCTGACGCGGGCCCTGCCAACCATCCGTCGGGCCGGCGGCTTCCCCGCGCCCCACGGCCTGTGGAACTCCCTGATGACGCTCCAGATCGTGCTGTTCGCCCACCAGGGCGTGGAACTCGTCGGAGTCACCGCGGGCCAGACCAACGCGGCATCCGCGACGTGGCGTAGAGACCGCCCGCGTTGCAGGAGGAGAGTGCCGAGGTAGAACAGTGCCGTGGGCCTCAACGGCGACGGCCCCCGGGCGCTGGCCCGCCTCTCCGCCCGGGGTGTTCCGCGGACGGCGCCGACACCGGCAGGCTGCGCCTTTGTGACGGTGCTCGTCGGGTGGGACGCCTCGACGCGCGTAGCCCTCTACGCCCCAGGACAGCAAAAACGCATCGGGCCCGGTTTCCGGAGACGGAGACCGGGCCTGATGGGTTTGGTGGGTGTCACGGATACCGCGTCGTCCGGAACCGGTCCCTCCCCTCGTGGGGACCGGTGCCGGACAACGGGGGTGGTGTCGATCCGGTGCCTGCCGTGGCGGGTCGGTGCGGATCGAGCTCTGGGCTGGTGGCCTGCCTGAGCGACGCGCGAGGATGCGCATTTGCGTCGTGATCCTGCCAGTCGAGGGTGCCGGGGAGGAGCATCCGGTCTCCGGAACCCGCCTTTACCGCAGGTCAGCCGTATAAAGTGAGTTTTCCGGTCCGGATGTCCAGGTGCGGCGGAGGTAAGGGAGTGGAGGCCTTGAGTTCCCATGCGGGGGCGCGCACAGCCTTCGCGGAACGGCTCGCGCTGCTCTACAAGGAGGCCGGCAATCCTCCGCTGAAGAGTGTGGCCGAGGCGGTCGTCCGGCTTCAGCGGGTCGACGAGCGCGGGCGGCCCGTACGGGTGTCCGCCCAGCGGATCAGTGACTGGCGCCGGGCCAAGAACGTGCCTGCCCAGTTCGCCGCCCTGCAAGCCGTACTGCATGTCCTGATCCCCCAGGCCCGGCGCGCCCGGCCTGTGCCGGTGTCCGCCGGGCTGTACGACCTGGGCCAGTGGCAGCGGCTGTGGGAGCGGGCGACCGCCGGGGAAGAGGAGGAGCAGACTCCGGTCGAGGCCCCCGCGGTTGCCGGTGCGGTGTGTCCGTATCGGGGGCTGGCCTCGTACCGGCAGCAGGACGCCGGGTGGTTCTTCGGCCGGGAGCGGAGTACGGATTCCCTGGTGGCCCAGCTCCGCGCGGCAGGGCGGACGGGCGGTCTCGTCATGCTCGTCGGTGCCTCGGGCGCCGGTAAGTCCTCCCTGCTGAACGCCGGCCTGGTGCCTGCCCTGCAGAACGGTGCGCTGAGCGGTGAGAGTGGCCGGTCGAGCGCGGTGGTGCAGCTCGTACCGGGCGCCGATCCGCTCGCCGAGCTGACCCGCTGCATTCCGGAACTCGCGGACGTCGTCTCCTCCGACTCCGACGTGGAGGGGCCGGGCCGCCCGGAGGAGGCGGAGGAATCCGGCGCGCAAGAACTCGGCACGGACTTCGTGCAGGCCGCACGTGACGCCGTCCTCGCCTGGGCCCGGCGTGAAGCCTCCTCCGCCTCCAGCACTCCCGTCCCTCCCGTCCCTCCCGTCCTCATCGTCGACCAGTTCGAAGAGACCTTCACCCTCTGCGCCGACGAAGCGGACCGCCGTACCTTCATCCAGCTCCTGCACGCCGCCTGCACGCCCGTGGAACCCGGCGGACCGGCTCCCGTGCTCGTCGTCCTCGGTATACGCGCCGACTTCTACGAGCAGTGCCTGGGGCATCCGGAGCTGGCCGACGCGTTGCAGCACCGGCACATGGTGCTCGGACCGCTCACCACCGCGGAGTTGCGGGAGGCGGTGACCGGGCCGGCCAAGGCTGTGGGGCTGGAGTTGGAGCCGGGGCTGGCGGAGCTGATCGTGCGGGAGGTGAGTGCGGACGGGCCGCGTGGGACACATCACGCGGGGGTGTTGCCGTTGCTGTCGCACGCGCTGCTCGCGACCTGGCAGCGGCGGAAGGCGGGGCGGCTGACGCTGGCCGGGTACCGCGCGGCCGGGGGGATTCAGGGGGCCGTCGCCGCTACCGCCGAGCGTGCCTGGTCCGGGCTCGATCCGGCGGCGCGTACGGCCGCGCGGCTGCTGCTGCTCAGGCTGGTGCGGCTGGGCGAGGACACACAGGCGACGCGGCGGCGCGGGACGCGGCGGCAGCTGGCGTCGGAGTCGACGGATCCGGGCAAGACGGAGGAGTCGCTCGAGGCGCTGGTGCGGGCCCGGTTGGTGACGCTGGACGCGGAGACCGTGGAGATCACGCACGAGGCGCTGCTCCATGCCTGGCCGCGGCTGCGGGACTGGATCGACGAGGACCGGCAGGGCAACCTGCTGCGTCAGCGGCTGGAGGAGGACGGCCGGGCCTGGGAGGAGTCGGGGCGTGACTCGTCGCTGCTCTACCGGGGCTCCCGGCTGGGGCAGGCCCACAGCTGGGCGCGGTCGGCCGGGGACATCTTTCTGACCCGGAGCGCGGTGGAGTTCCTGGCCGCCGCGGTCCGGCTGCGCAGGCGCACGGTCTGGATCATGCGCGGCGCGGTCGCGGCGCTGGTCGCGCTGGCGATGCTGGCCGTCGGTGCCGCGGTGGTCGCCTGGCAGCAGCGGGACGACGCCGTGTTCGCGCAGGTGCTCGCGGAGGCCGACCGCTTCCAGTACTCGGACCCGTCGCTGTCCGCCCAGCTCGACCTGGTGGCACACCGGCTGCGCCCGGACGACGAGGACACCAACAGCCGGCTGATCTCGATCGTGAACGCCCCGCTGGCCACGCCTCTGCGCGGCCACTCCGGCGCCGTCTACCTCACCACCTTCAGCCCGAACGGACGGCTCCTGGCCACCGCCAGCTACGACCGGACCGTACGGCTGTGGGACGTCGCCGACCGGGCGCGGCCCAAGCCCCTGGGCAAGCCCCTGACCGGGCACAAGAGCTGGGTGAGCAGTGCGGTCTTCAGCCCGGACGGCCACACCCTCGCGAGCGCCTCGGACGACGGCACGGTCCGGCTGTGGGACGTACGGGACCCGAGCCGGCCGCGTCCCCTCGCCGCGCCCCTGACCGGACACGACGGCACGATCTACCTGGTCGCCTTCAGCCCGGACGGCCGCACGCTGGCCTCCGTCAGCGAGGACCGCACCGTGCGGTTGTGGGACGTGGCCGACCCCGAGCGGCCCAAGGCGCTGGCCACGCTGAAGGGTGCCGAAGCCGCCGTGCGGTCGGTGGCGTTCAGCCCCGACGGCAGGACGCTGGCGGCCGGGGGTGACGACGAGACCATCCGGCTGTGGGACGTGGCCGACCGGGGCCGGCCGAAGGAACTCTCCGAGCTGACCGGACACACCGCCCTGGTGCACTCCGTCGCCTTCAGCCCGGACGGCCGCACCCTCGCCAGCGGCAGCTCGGACGACACGATCCGGCTGTGGGACGTCTCCGATCCCCGCCACGGCACCCAGCTCGGCGCCCCGCTCACCGGGCACACCGGCCCCATCTGGTCGGTGGCCTTCAACCCCGCCGGCACCATGCTCGCCGCCGCCAGCGCCGACAGCACGGCGAGCCTGTGGAACGTCAGGGATCCGGCGTACGCCTCGCAGGTCGGCGAGCCCCTCGCGGGTGCCAGCGGGGAGATGTACGCGCTCGGGTTCAGCCCCGACGGCCGTACGCTCGCCACGGGCAGCGGCGACAGCAAGGTGCGGCTGTGGTCGATCCCGACGTCGGACATGATCGGCGGCAACGGGGCGTTCCGCCCGGACGGCAAGGTGCTCGCCACGGCCGCGCGCGACGGACAGATCCGGCTGTGGGACGTACGGGATCCCGCCCGGCCGGTGGCGCTGAGCAAGCCGTTCCTGCCCGGGGACACCGGCCAGCGCTCCCAGGTGTTCTCCCCCGACGGCCACACGCTCGCGGTGACGACGGGCGAGCAGAGCGTGCGCCTGTGGAACGTCAGCGACCCGGCGCACCCGGTCTCCTACGACTCCCCCATCCTGCTGCGCACCCGGTTCATGGGCCCCGACGCGCTGGCGTACAGCCCGGACGGGCGCACGCTGGCCACCGCCTGGGACGACCGCACCATCCGGCTGTGGAACGTCAGCGACCCCGCCCATGTCGTGCCGCTCGGCCCGCCCATCACCGGGCACACCGGCTACATCAACTCCCTCACCTTCAGCCCGGACGGCCGCACCCTGGCCAGCGGCAGCGCGGACGCCACCATCCGGCTGTGGAAGGTGACCGACCCCCGCCGTCCCACCCTGCTCGGCGCCCCGCTCACCGGTCACACCGGGCCCGTCAACGCGCTCGCCTTCAGTCCGGACGGCCATTCGCTGGCCAGCGGCAGCGACGACGACACCGTACGGCTCTGGGACGTCACCGACCCGCACGAGGCGACGTCGCACGGCGAACCCCTCACCGGCCACACCGAAGCGGTCGTCTCGCTGACGTTCAGCGAGGGCGGGCACTACCTGGCCAGCGGCGGCAACGACAACACGGTCCGGCTGTGGAACGTCACCAACCCGGCCGACGCCTCCGCCATCGGCCAGGCGATGAGCCCCAACGCCAAGACGGGCAACTTCCTGTCGTTCAGCCCGACGAGCCACATGCTCGGCGTCTCCAGCGGCACCGACACCATCCGGCTGTGGAACCTGGACGTCGACCAGGCGATCCGCCGCGTCTGCTCAAGCACCCAGGACGTGCTGACACGGGAGAAGTGGCATGAGTATCTGCCTCGGCTGTCCTACGAGCCGCCGTGCACGAGGTAGCAGCGAGCACGCGTGAGTCCTCTCAAGTCCCTCGGTGAGTCCCTCGGTAGGCCTCTCGGTAAGCCCCCGGTAAGTCCGTGCACCCGTGGCTCCATGCGCTCAGTGACGGGCCGGAGACGCAAGTGGCATGACGGGGGTTCGACGGACAGCGGTTTCCGTGATCCCGATCACAACCCCGCGTCACAGCCGATCGGGCGGCTCCCGCAAGGCAGACAGCCTTGTTACTGTGGGGCTCAGCCCGATCGCTGGTGCATCCCCCGTCGCCAGCGATCGGGCCTTCTCATGTCCGCGGCGCCACCGTCCCGGCCCGCGCGGCCCGCCCGGCCCGGCGAGGCCTGTGGAGGAGTCGTACGCTGATCCTGTGCCAAAGGCGTACGAAGTGATCGCGGACGACCTGCGACACCCCCGCACGCCCATGCTCCGCGACAACAACCGGCACCAGTGGGAGAAGGACCGGGCCCGCCGCCCGCTCGCCGCGCGGGCCGCGACCGGGGCCACGGAGCACGAGACCGGCCTTCAGGTGCGGGACCTCGTCTTCCATGCGCGCTACCGGGAGGTCGCCGCACCCCCCGAACTGGCGGACGCGTTCGGCGTGCCGGAGGGGACCGTGCTCCTGGAGCGCACCTACCGGACGCGGTGCTCGGCCGAGAGCGCCCCGTTCAGCCTCGTCACCTCCTACCTCGTCCGCGCCATGATCGCCGCGAACCCCGATCTGCTGGACGACTCCAACGAGCCCTGGCCGGGCGGCACACAGAACCAGCTCCACACGGTCGGCATCGAGGTGAGCCGGGTCCAGGAGCGGGTCACCGCGCGGCCGCCGACGCCTCGGCAGGCGCGGGAGCTGGACCTGCCGCCGGGGGCGCCGGTGATCCTGCTGCGCAAGACGTCGTACGACATCACCGACCGCGTCGTGGAGATCTCCGAGGTCACGCTGCCCGGCGACCGCGCGGAGCTGGTCTTCACCACTTCCCTGGAAAGGTGGTGAGTGCCGCAGTGGGTCGGCGCGTCATCATCGTCACCGCTGTCCACGGCCCTTCGGCGGCGTTCCTGCCGGATGCCCACAAGTCGCTGCGCGAACAGGAGTTGCCGGCGGGCTGGGAGTGGCACTGGGTGATCCAGGAGGACGGGAAGACGGACGAGGTCCGCCCGTACGTCCCCGATGACGCACGCGTGACCTTCCGTCAGGGCCGGCCCGGGGGCCCCGGCGTGGCGCGCACCATCGCGCTCGCGCACGCCGAGGGCGAGTACGTGAAGATCCTGGACGCCGACGACCAGCTCACGCCGGGTGTCCTCGCCCGTGACCTGGCGGTCCTCGAAGCCGACCGCACCATGGGCTGGACGACCTCCCGGGTGCTGGACCTCCTGCCGGACGGCACGACGGCCGGATTCCCCGGCGACCCCGACGACGGGCCGATCGAGCGGGGCGCCGTACTCGACTTCTGGAAGGCGAACGACTTCCGTGCCCCGGTCCACCCGGCGACCCTCTGCGTGCGCCGGGACCTCCTGCTCGCCCTCGGCGGCTGGATGGCGCTCCCCGCGTCCGAGGACACGGGCCTGCTGCTCGCGCTCAACTCCGTGAGCCGGGGCTGGTTCTCGGCGGAGGTGGGGCTGCTCTACCGCAAGTGGGAGGGCCAGGCGACCGGTCAGTCGGCCCACCTGGACCCGGCGGAGCGGGCGGCGCGCATGGCGGTGGCGGAGGCCAGGGCGCGGGCGCTGGGCTCCTTCGGCTGGCGGTACCCGTCGGGCCGTTGACCGCCGCTACCCGGTGAGGCCCTCACTGATCGAAGGACAGGTCGAGCATCCGGATCGCGTTGCCCCGCAGCAGCTTGTAGGCCACCTCGTCGGAGAGCCCGCCCACATGCTCCGCGGCCACCCGCTTCGTCTCCGGCCAGGTCGAGTCGACGTGCGGGTAGTCCGTCTCGAAGGTCGCGTTGTCGACGCCGACCGTCTCGATCGCCTCGATGCCGTGCTTGTCCCGGAAGAAGCAGCAGAAGATCTGGCGGTAGTAGTACGTCGACGGCGGCTCCGGGATCAGGTCCTTCACGCCGCCCCAGGCCCGGTGCTCCTCCCACACGTCGTCCGCGCGCTCCAGGGCGTACGGGATCCAGCCCATCTGGCCCTCGCTGTACGCGAGTTTCAGCCGCGGGAACTTCACCAGCACCCCGGAGAAGAGGAAGTCCATCATCGACGCCATGGCGTTGTTGAAGCTCAGCGAGGCCTGGACGGCGGGCGGGGCGTCCGGGGACGCGGCCGGCATCTGGGAGGAGGACCCGATGTGCATGTTGACGACGGTGCCGGTCTCCTCGCAGGCCGCGAAGAACGGGTCCCAGTAGCCGGAGTGGATGGAGGGCAGCCCCAGATACGTCGGGATCTCGCTGAACGTCACCGCGCGCACCCCGCGTGCCGCGTTCCGGTGGATCTCGGCGACCGCGAGGTCGATGTCCCACAGCGGGATGAGGCACAGCGGGATCAGCCGGCCGCCGCTGTCGCCGCACCACTCCTCGACCATCCAGTCGTTGTAGGCGCGCACGCAGGCCAGCCCGACCTCCTTGTCCTTGGCCTCGGCGAAGGTCTGGCCGCAAAAGCGCGGGAAGGTGGGGAAGCAGAGCGAGGCCTCGACATGGTTGATGTCCATGTCCTCCAGCCGCGCCTTCGGATCCCAGCAGCCGCGCCGCATCTGCTCGCGGGTGATGCCGTCGAGCGTCATCTCGTCCCGGGAGAAGCCGACGGCCGCGATGATGCGCTTGTACGGGAAGAGGTCGCCCTCGTACTCCCACCAGTCGGTGATCTGGCCGTCCGGGTCGGTGGTGAACCGGTACTTCCCGCCGATGTACTCGAGTTCGCCGATACCGGCGGTGAGGGGCTTCGGGCCCCGGTCCCGGTACTTGGCCGGAAGCCAGGTCTCGAAGAGGTGCGCGGGCTCGATCACGTGATCGTCCACGCTGATGACCTTGGGCAGATCCTTGGTGCTGCTGTCGGTGGTACTGCGGTTGGCGGTCGCCACGTCTGGCCCCCTCGTGCCTGCCGGCGGACCGCCGGAAGTGAATCTGACGGTCCATCAGATTTGTGGTTCACAGTAGGGGGACTCCCCGGCGACGGCAAGGGGCCATCCGGTCAGCGGTGAGGCGAGTGGCGCGCAGGCGGAGTCGTCACGAACCCATCGGATCAGCCTCACCCTGCAGCCCGGACTGGTCGCACCGGACGGAACGCGGCGCACGGTGCTGGTCTCCGCCGGCGGGACCGGGACAACGACGTGGGACGCCGCCTTGCGATCTGTGGTTCCGTACCGGGCCGGACGTGTACCGCGTACGCATCCGCGCCCCGCACGCCTGGCCGGCCACCCTGGACTGGGAGTGGGAGTGGGAGGAGCGCGAGGTCCCGGCCGGATTACGGGACGCCGACGAGTCCGAGGCCGACGCCGTGGTCGTCCCCGTTCTCGCCCTGACCCACCGTTCGGCGGAGTCCCTGGTCCGACTGGTGGCCGCGGCGGCGCCCGAATGGCGGGATCTGTCCGCGACTCAGTTGTTCCAGCTCTCGTCGTACGGGTCCGTCGGCTCCGCCACCGGTTTCGCCTCCGTGACCTCGATGAAGGGGATCGGGCCGCCGTTGACCGGGTCCTTGGTGCGGCGCGGGCTGTAGGTGCCGGTGATCCGGAGCCAGGTGTCCGGCTGGAGGACCGGGGGGATCCGGCCAGTGAGGGCGACCTTGACCGGCTGGGCGTCGGCGGCACAGCAGTTGAGGGCCATGCGGACGAGGTAGGGGGTGCCGTCACGGTCCAGGGCCAGGAAGCCGGTGAGCTGGACGCGGCGGTCGTGGAGGGTGCGGCCGTGGTCGTAGACGGCGCGGCCCGCGTAGTCGACCACGCTGAGGGGCAGGGGGTCGGCGGCGGGGAGGGACGGGTAGGCGAGGGGTTCCTGGAGGGCCGTGCCGGCGCGGGTCGCGCTGTAGGAGCCGAGGGCGGGCGGGGCTACCAGGATCAGGGCGAAGAGGGGGAGGACGAGGAGCCAGGCGACTCGGGGTTCGCGGTGGGCGTGGGCATCCTGATCGGCCGCGCGCTGCTTCTGCGCCCGCGTCCGCTTCCGCTCGTACCAGACCGTCGCCGTCGCCGCCGCGATCAGCACCGCGCCGGACACCAGCACCAGCGGGCGCAGTCCCTGTTTGACGTAGCGCAGATAGAGGTCGGTCGTGGCGGCGTGCAGGAGGGACGCTCCCAGCAGGAACAGGACCGCGGCCTGGGCCTGACGGTTCACAGGATCACCGCCCCTGTGAGCGCCGACACGGCCACGGCCAGCGCGAACGTGGCCGGTGCGAAGCGCAGGGCGAAGGCGCGGCCGAAGGTGCCCGCCTGCATGGCGAACAGCTTCAGGTCGATCATCGGGCCCACGACCAGGAAGGTGAGCCGGGCCGTGAGCGAGAACTGCGACAGCGACGCCGCCACGAACGCGTCCGCCTCCGAGCAGATCGACAGCACCACGGCGAGGACCGCGAGGGCGAGGACCGCCAGCACCGGGTTGCCGGCCGCCGTACGCAACCAGCTCTCCGGGGCCACCGCCTTGAGGGTCGCCGCCGCCATCGCGCCGACCACCAGGAAGCCGCCCGCGTGCATCACGTCGTGCCGGACGGAGCCCCAGAAGGCCTCGCCCTTGCTCTGGCCGTCGTAGGACAGGTGGGAGGGCGGTCGCAGCCAGTCGGTACGGCCGAGGCGCAGCCACAGCCAGCCCATCGCGCAGGCCACCAGCAGGCTGGCGACCAGGCGGGCGAGGACCATCTCCGGATGGCCGGGGAAGGCCACGGCCGTCGCCGTCAGCACGATCGGGTTGATGGCGGGGGCGGACAGCAGGAATGTCAGCGCCGCGGCCGGGGTGACTCCGCGCCGCACCAGCGCTCCGGCCACCGGCACCGACGCGCACTCGCAGCCGGGCAGCACCGCGCCCGCCGCGCCGGCGACCGGGACGGCGAGGGCGGGGTGGCGGGGCAGGGCGCGGGCGAAGAAGGACGGCGGCACGAACACCGCGATCGCCGCCGACAGCAGCACGCCCAGCACCAGGAACGGCAGCGCCTGGACCATCACCGCGACGAACACCGTCGTCCAGCTCTGCATCACGGGTGCGGCGAGGGCGCGGCGGATCGGGCTCTGGAGCAGCACCAGCACGAGCATGAGCATGGTGAGGAGGAGGGGGGAGTTGAGGTGCCGGCCCTCGTCCCCATCCCCGGCCCGCTCCCCCGATGTCCGGCGGTCTTCGCGGTCGTCGGTCCCCTGCGGGGCCGCTTTGGTGATCGCCACGGGCGAGGTACCTCCGGGCCTGCTGGTCATTGCCTTCCCTCTCATACGCCGGTTCCGGCGCCGCCGTTCACACCGTCTTCGGCAATCGGCTGTCACGCCTGTGCTCCGCGCAGGATCATTGCCGCACAATGTCAGGCACGGGGTGAATCGTGACTCGGGGGGCGCGGGATGAGCGACGACGACACCACGCATCGGTTCTTCATCAGCTACGCGGGCGTGGACCGGCCCTGGGCGGAGTGGGTGGCCTGGTATCTGCGGGAGGCCGGGCACGAGGCCATGCTCGACGTGTGGGACTGGCGTGCCGGGGACGACTTCGTCGAGCGCATGGAGGAGGGTCTCGACCGGGCCGACGCTGTCGTGGCCCTCTTGTCCAAGTCGTACTTCGATCCCGGGCGTTGGACGAAGGAGGAGAAGAACTCCACGATCGCCCGCCGTGGACGCGTCGTCCCTCTCGCGGTCGAGCCGCTCACAAACGCCGACGTCTCACCGCTCCTGGCGGCGCTGGTCCGCACGGAGATCCACGGCATGGACGAGGCGGACGCGCTCGCCGCGCTGCTGAAGGCAGTCACCGGAAGCGCAGGACAGCCGAACACCCCGCCGACGTACCCGGACGCAGCCGCCAAGGAGGCGCCGCCGGAGGACGGTTCGAAGCCCAGGCTTCCCGGAAGCGGCGTCAGGCGCGACCTCGTCTCCAACTTGCCCCGCCGCAACCCCGACTTCTCCGGACGCGAGACCGAGCTGGTCCGCCTGCGCGACGGCCTGGTCAGCGGCCGGCAGGCCGTGGTGCACGCCGTGCACGGCATGGGCGGCATCGGCAAGACGCAGATCGCCTTGGAGTACGCGCACCGGTTCGCCGAGCAGTACGACGTGGTGTGGTGGATCGACGCCGAGCAGGCCGGCCAGATACCCGTCCACTACACCGAGTTGGCCGCGCGTCTCGGCATCGCCAGGCCGGAGGCGGGCACCGAGCACGGCGCGCGTGCCCTGCTGGACCACCTGCGCGACCGGCAACGCTGGCTGATCGTCCTCGACAACGCCGAGGATCCCGAGGACATCAAACCCTGGCTGCCAGAGGGACCCGGCCATGCCCTGATCACCTCCCGCAACCCCGAGTGGCGCGGTGTCGCCCACCGGACGGGGCTGGACGTCTTCGACCGGGCCGACTCCGTCTCGTATCTCACCGAACACATCCCGACCCTCACGGCCGAGGACGCGGACCTCCTCGCGACGGACCTCGGGGACCTTCCGCTGGCGCTGGCGCAGGCAGTGGGCGTCATCGGCAGCGGAACGACGTTCGACCTCTATCGAGAGCTCCTCACCACGAACACCGGGCAGGTTCTGGACGGCGGCTCCACTCCTGGATATCCGGCGTCGTTCCCCGCGGCGGTGGAAATCGCGACGAACCGGCTGGAGGACGAACATCCGGACGCGGCAGCCGTGTTACGGCTCGGCGCCTTCTTCGGGCCCAATCCGATTCCCACGAAGTGGCTGGAGAGGGCACGGGCTCGGCTCACCACGGTGGGTGGCGATTCGGGCGACGTGATGTGGCCGGGGAGCGCGCTGCAGCCGCTGAGTCGTTTCGGGCTTGCGCGTATCGGCCATGAGACCTTTCAGATCCACCGGCTCACTCAGGCGGTGCTGCGCGACCGGATCCGAGGGGAGGAGGCCGAGGCCATCCGGGCGGACACCGCGACCGTCCTCACCGGTGCCGTCCCGGGAGACCTGAACTCGCCGGAGAACTGGCCTGCCTGGGCCGCACTGGCCTCGCACCTCGTCACCGCCAGCGTCGATCGCACTGAGCACCCCGAGTTGCGGTCGACGCTGCTCAAGGCTGGTCGGTTCCTCCTCGGCAGAGGTCAGGCGCACACCGCCAGAAGACTGGCCGATGCGTTGAGCACGTCGTGGGCCGTCTCGTTGGGAGAAGACCACGCCGACACCCTCAGCTGCAAGGCCCTCCACGGGCGCGCCGTATTCCATACCGGCAATGTCAACGAAGGTCTGAGCATTCTCCAGGACACGTTTGTCCGTCGCCGAAGCGTCTTCGGTGACGATCACGTGAGCACCCTTGATTCCGCCAACAGTCTGGGAGCCGTTCTGGCGGATCTGGGGAGGCTGCCAGAAGCGCTCAACGTCATCGAGGACGCCCTGCGGCGCAGCAGGCGTGTGCTCGGCGAGAGCCATTGGCAGACCATTCAGATCTCCGCCAATCTCGCCACCGTCCTGGGCCAACTCGGGGATTACGAGGAAGCCCGCCGCATGCACGACGAGCTTCTCCAGCACCAAAGACGCGCCCACGGTGACGACCACCCGGAGTGTCTGCACTCCGAATACGGTGTCGCCACCGCCCTGTTCGAGCTCGGCAGGTACGAACAGGCACGTCGTATGTTCGAGGACATTCTCCCGCGCCAGCGACGGATCCTCGGCGACAACCACCGGAGCACACTCGCCACCGCCCACAACTACGCCTCCGCCCTGACCAAGCTCGGCGAGCACGAGCAATCTCGCCGCATCCACGAAGACGCCCTCCGCCGCAGGCAGAACACCTTGGGCCCGCACCATCCGGACACGCTCGGTTCGGCGCACGGCCTGGCGCTCAGCCTTTTCAAGCTCCGCAGGTATCCAGAAGCGGTCGAACTCTTCGAGAGCGTATGCCGCACCGCAGGAGAGGTGCTCGACGACGACGCCCCGCTCATGGCGACCGCCACCCGGAACCTGGCCGCGGCTTTGATCGCCATGGGCAAACCCTTCGAGGCCCACCGGCTGCTCAAGAACCAGCGAAAGACACCCAAGCGCCCGTCCAACAAGAAGAAGAGGAGGCGGCACTGACCCACCGGCCACCGGCCAGCCGGTCGTGGGACCACCCGGTCATGGAACCACCCGTCACATGAGGCAGTCTTTCCCCTTGTGGCGAGCGTTCCGAATCAGGGCTTAGGGAGTGACACGGCCGCGCACATGGTCGTGTGCGGCGACGACGGGCTCGCGCACCGGCTGGCCGCCGAGTTGCGCGGGGTGTACGGCGAACAGGTCACGCTCGTCGTGCCGCCCTCCGAGCGTACGGTCCGGCCGCCGGTCGTGGGCCGGGCCCGGGCCGCTTCGGCGGCGCTGCTGGACCGGGTGGTGACCGCGGCCGTCAACCGGGCGGGCGGCGGGGTCGGCGGCGTCGGCGAACCCGCCGGGAGCGTACGGGTGGTGGAGGCCGCCGAGGCCACCGAGGAGGCGTTCGCCGACGCGGGCGTGGAACGGGCCGCCGCGCTCGCCCTCGTCTATGACGACGACGAGACCAACATCCGCGCCGCGCTCACCGCCCGCCGCCTCAACCCCCGCCTCCGGCTCGTCCTGCGTCTCTACAACCGCCGGTTGGGCCAGCACATCGAGGAACTCCTCGACCAGGCGGCCACGTTGGCGACGGGTATCGGCGACGCCGGTCTGGACGCCTCCACGACCGTCCTGTCCGACGCCGATACGGCCGCCCCGGCACTGGCCGCCTCCGCCGTCGCCGGCACCACCAAGGTCGTGCAGACGGACGGCCTGCTGCTGCGCGCGGTCGAACGCCCGCCGCTGCGGCCCGGTCAGGCGTCTCCTGCCGGGCTGGCCACGCTGGCCCTGCTGTCCACGACCGGCAACGACCCGGCCGGAGCGGACGGTTCGGAGGGCAACGGCGAGCAGGGCCCGCTGCTGCTGCCGGACGCGGCTGCGGTGCAGGGGGTCAGGGGGCGTGGGACGGTCGTCCTGGAGCAGGTGTCGTACGCCGGCCCGTCGATGCCGTCGAACCGCGGAGGGCGGGGCGTCGTACCGTCGTTCGCGTCGCTGTTCTCGCGGCGGTTGCGGTGGTCGCTGGCCGGACTGGTGGGGTGTGTGGCGGCGCTGGCCGTGGCGCTGATGGTGGTGACCGGGGAACACCCGCTGTACGCCACCTACATGACCCTCCTCGACCTCTTCGCCATCAACGAACCCGCGCTTCACCAGAGCCTGGCCCGCCAGATCCTCCAGCTCCTGTCCGGGCTGATGGGTCTGCTGCTGCTTCCGGTACTGCTGGCGGCGGTGCTGGAGGCCCTGGGCACGTTCCGTACCGCGTCCGCCCTGCGCAAACCGCCGCGCGGGCTGGGCGGCCACGTGGTTCTGCTCGGACTGGGCAAGATCGGCACCCGGGTGCTGACGCGGCTGCGGGAACTGCACATCCCCGTGGTGTGCGTCGAGGCCGACCCCGACGCGCGCGGGCTGGCGACGGCGCGGCGGCTGCGGGTACCGGTGGTGCTCGGGGACGTCACTCAGGAAGGCGTCCTGGAGGCGGCCAAGATCCACCGTGCGCACGCGCTGCTGGCCGTGACCAGCGCGGATACGACCAACCTCGAAGCCGCCCTGTACGCGCGCTCCGTCCGCCCCGACCTCCGCGTGGTCCTGCGCCTGTACGACGACGACTTCGCCACCGCCGTCTACCGCACCCTGCGTGCCGCGCACCCCTACGCGTCCACCCGCAGCCGGAGCGTGACGCACCTGGCCGCGCCCGCGTTCGCCGGGGCGATGATGGGGCGCCAGATCCTGGGTGCCATTCCGGTCGAGCGGCGGGTGCTGCTGTTCGCGGCGATGGACGTGGCCGGTCATCCGCAGCTGGAGGACAAGACCGTCGGCCAGGCCTTCCGGGCGGGTGCCTGGCGGGTGCTGGCGCTGGACCGGACCGGGCGGGACGAACGCCGCGACGATCGCCGGGAGGAACCGGCGGTGGAGGAGGCGTACGACGACGGCCGGGTGGGTGGTGCGTCGGGGTGGGTGTGGGACCTGTCCGACAACTACGTCCTCCAGAAGGAGGATCGGGTGGTACTGGCCGCCACGCGGCGGGGGTTGGCGGAGCTGCTGGGGAGGCGGTCGCGGGAGCGGGCGGGGGCTTAGGCCGGGGGCCCGCGGCGGAGCCGCTGATGGATGCAGCGCCCCCTGGGGGCCTGCGGCCCCCAGGCCCCCGCTTCGGCCCTGAACCGGGCTAGGGCTGGTGCGGAGCCTTCAAGTGGCGCTCCGCGAAGTCCAGTTCCAGCCGCACCTGCTTGATCCGCTCGTCCACCACCAGCGAGCCGTGCCCGGCGTCGTAGCGGTACACCTCGTGGACCGCTTCCCGGGCCTCCAGCCGCCTCACATAGTTGTCGATCTGCCGGATCGGGCAGCGCGGGTCGTTCACGCCTGCCGAGATGTAGACCGGTGCCGTGACGTGGTCGACGTACGTCAGCGGTGACGACGCCTCGAAGCGCTCCGGCACCTCCTCCGGTGTGCCGCCCAGCAGCGTGCGGTCCAGGGCCTTCAGTGACTCCATCTCGTCGTGGTACGCCGTGACGTAGTCGGCGACCGGGACCGCCGCGATGCCCAGAGTCCACGCGTTCGGCTGGGTGCCGATGCCGAGGAGGGTGAGGTAGCCGCCCCACGAACCGCCGGTCAGGATCAGCCGGGACGGGTCGGCCAGGCCGGAGGTCACCGCCCATTCCCGGACCGCCGCGATGTCCTCCAGCTCGATCAGCCCGACCCGGTGCTTGAGCGCGTCCGTCCACGCGCGCCCGTAGCCCGTCGAGCCTCGGTAGTTGACCCGCACCACCGCGTACCCGTGGTCCACCCAGGCCGCCGGGCCCGCCGCGAACGAGTCGCTGTCGTGCCAGGTCGGGCCGCCGTGGATGTCGAACACCGTCGGGAGCGGGCCCTCGGCGCCCGCAGGCCGCTGCACGAGGGCGTGGATGCGGCCGCCCGGGCCCTCCACCCACACATCCTCCACCGGAACCGAGCCGGGCGACTTCATGCCGGGCGGGTCCAGCACCACGCGCCCGTTCGTCGACCGCACCGCCGACGGCTGCGCCGCCGACGACCACAGGTACTCCACACTGCCGTCCGGACGGGCCGACGCCCCCGACACCGAGCCCGCCGGGGTCGGGATCCGCACCAGCTCGCGCCGGGCCAGGTCGTAGCGGAACAGCTCGCTGCGGGCCTCGAAGCTGTGCGCGATCAGCAGACCGGCGCCGTCGGGATACCACTCGGCGCTCACGTCACCGGGAAGCTCCAGCGCGAGGTCCGTCTCCTCCCCCGTCGCCACGTCCCACACCAGCGGCTCCCAGCGGCCGCGCCTCTGGTGACCGATGAGCAGGCGCGCGTCGCCCTCCACCGGGGCGAAGCCCAGGACCTCCAGGCCCAGTTCCTTCGCGCCGCCCTTGGTGTCGTCGAGTTCCGCGACCGTCGTGCCGTCGGGGCGCACCACGCGCAGCGCCGAGTGCATCGCGTCGCCGTGCTCGGTGTGCTCGACGGCGATCAGCGTGCCGTCGTGCGAGAGGTCGCCGACGCCCGCGGACTCGCGGTGGCGGTAGATCTCCAGCGGAGGCTCGCCGGTGCGGGCCAGGTGGATCGTCGTGCCGTCCTCGTCCGTCGAGCGGCCCACGATCGCCGTACGGCCGTCCCGGCCCAGGGCGAGGCCCGCCGGGTACGACGGGTCCAGGCCCGGCGCCGCGAGCTCGTCCTCGCCGCCGCCGAACCGCTGGCGGCGCCAGACGCCGAACTCGTCGCCGTCCTTGTCGTCGAACCACCAGATCCACGCGCCGTCCGGGGTGAGCACGCCGTCCGTCGTGCCGTTCGGCCGGTCCGTCACCTGGCGCTGCTCGCCCGTCGACCGGTCCCAGGCGTACAGCTCGTACGTCCCTGTGGCGTTCGACACGAACAAGGAGCGGTCCGGGGCGTCCTCCGCCCAGTCGGGCAGCGACACCCGAGGCGCCCTGAAGCGCTTCTCCCAGTCCGGCATGTCCTTGTCGTGCTTGTGGTGATCCCGCGAATCGGACCCGTGGCTCTCAGTCATGGCCCCATAGTGCCTGGCCCGGCCGACAATTCGCTGGCGAGGTCCCCAGCCTGTGGATAACTTCGCGACCATGCACTCCGCCATACCCACAGACTGGAATGATGCCAACCGCGCGCTCTGGGACGAACGTGTCCCCCTGCACGCGGCCGGCTCCTTCTACGACCTCGACGGCTTCCGCGCCGGCGCCGACGCCCTGCGCGACTTCGAACGGGCCGAGGTGGGGGACGTCACGGGCAGATCGCTGCTGCATCTGCAGTGCCACATGGGCCTCGACACCCTGTCCTGGGCCCGGCACGGCGCCGCCCGCGTCGTCGGCCTCGACTTCTCCGAACCCGCGGTGGACGTGGCCCGCTCCCTCGCCGCCGACCTCGGCCTCGGTCAGGACCGGGCGGCCTTCGTCGCGGCCGACGTGTACGACGCGGTGGAGGCGGTTCCGGACCCCGCGTACGACATCGTGTACACCGGCGGGGGCGCCCTGTGCTGGCTGCCCGACATCCGCCGCTGGGCCGAGACGGCGGCCTCGCTCGTCGCGCCGGGCGGGTTCCTCTACCTCGCCGAGTTCCACCCCTTCACCGACGTCCTCGACGACGAGACGGGCTCCCGGATCGTCCGCGACTACTTCGACCGCGACGCCCAGGTGTACGACTTCCCCGGCACGTACGGGTCCGACAGAACCGACACGGTCAACAACCGCAGCGTCGAGTGGCAGCACCCGGTCGGCGAGGTCGTGACCGCGCTCGCGGCGGCCGGGCTGCGCATCGAGTTCCTGCACGAGCACGACGTCTCGATGTTCCGCCGGTTCGAGATCTTCGAGGCGCGGGACGGCTACTACCGCTTCCCGGCGGACCGGCCGCGGATTCCGCTGATGTATTCGCTGAAAGCCTCCCGGAACTGATGTTTTCCACAGTCGGGGGACGAGCGGCCGCATATCCACCGTCACGGGCACCGGACCCCGCGGCCAGGCCCGCCGCAGGAGCCCCGTACCGTTGAGGGCGTGTACCGGTTTCTGCTGACGCCCCGTTGGTGGGGAATCAACGTCTTCGTGCTGCTCGCCATCCCCTTCTGCGTGTTCATGGGGTCGTGGCAGCTGAGCCGGTTCGAGGCGCGGGTCGCGGACCATCGCAGCGCCGGTGAGCAGGCCGCGGAGAACAAGCACGAGGCGGCCCGTCCGCTCACCGAGCTGCTGCCCGTGGACAAGGCGACGGTGGGCAAGAAGGTCACCGCGAGCGGCCGGTACGGCAAGCAGTTGCTCGTCCCCGACCGGGAGCTGGACGGCAAGCAGGGCTACTACGTCCTGACGCTGCTGCACACCGACGAGGACAAGGCCCTGCCGGTCGTGCGGGGCTGGCTGCCCGGTGACGCCGACCGCGCCGAGGCCCCCGCCGCACCCACCGGCGAGGTCACAGTCACGGGCTCGCTCCAGGCGTCCGAGGTGCCCGGCGAGAACGGCGTGCCCGCACAGGGCGGCCTGCCGTCCGGCCAGACGGCGGCGATCAGCGCGGCGTCGCTGGTGAACCTGGTGCCGTACGACGTCTACGACGCCTGGGTCACCCTCGGCAAAGCCGACTCCGGCATGAAGCCCGTGCCGGTGGCCACCGCCAACGACACCGGCCTCGACCTGAAGGCGTTCCAGAACCTCGGCTACACCGGCGAGTGGTTCGTCTTCGCGGGCTTCGTGGTCTTCATGTGGTTCCGCCTGCTCCGCCGCGAGGTGGAGTTCGTACGGGACGCGGAGCTGGGCCTGGTACCGGACGGAGCGGCCGACGGGGGCGAGTCGGCCCGGCCCGAGGAACCGAGCGAGGGTCCGACGCAGGAGAAGGCGAACGCCTAGAGGGGACGGCACCACCGCGGCAAGCGCCCGCTCCGCCGCGGGCGCCGCCCGCCGCTACGCCCCTGCCAGCACGCCCGTCCAGTACACGATCCCGGCGCAGGCGTTGGACACCGTCACCGAGGCCGTAGGCCCTGCCGCCTCCGTCGTGTTGGAGACGGTGACGCTTCCCTCCGCCGTGGTGTCCTCGGTCATCAGCTGGGTGGTGGTGCCGGTGTCGCCGCCGGTGGACGTGCCGTCGGTCGTGCCGGCGTTGTCCTCGGTCGGGGTCGGGGTGGGTGAGGGGTCGTTGCCGCCCGTGCCGCCGCTGCTGGGGTCACTCGTCGTGGGGCAGGTCTCCGAGGGGACCCAGGCGAACTTCACCTGGTACGAGTCGCCCGGCTTGAGGACGAGGGAGGTGAGCTCCTGGGCCGGGTCGGGCAGGCCGGCCGCCGCGTCGCCGGCGACATGCCGAGCGTCGGTGACCTTGCCGTCCGCCGCTCCTGCCGTGGCCAGGGTCACCGAGCCGGGGCTGCTCACCGTGCAGTCGGCGGTGGAGACGTTGCTGAAGGTGAAGGTGCCGTAGACCGCGCCGGACGGGTCGGGGAGGTTCGTGGTCCCGCCCGATGTGCCGAGCTGGTCGGCGGTACACGCGGCTGTGCCGACCGGGCTGGTCGCCAAGGGGTCGGCGGAGCTTCCGGAGCCGGTACCCGGACCGGTGCCGGTGCCCTTGTCCTCGTCCTTCTCGCCCCCCTTGCCCTGGTCCTCGGTCTTGCCGGAGGAGCCGCCGGAGGTGCTCTCGCCGCCTTCGGTCTCCTTGCCCTGACCGGATCCGCCCTGCGCCTGCTCGCCGTGGCCGGCGACAGACGGGTTGACGTCGGAGCCGGTGGAGTTGGACACGTGCACCAGGGCCGGGACGGCGGTGCCGACGAAGAGGGCCGCGGCCGCCACGCCGACGAGGGCCTGCCGCTTGCGCGCCCGCCGCGCGGGCACCGCCCGCCGCAGATGGTCCAGCGTGCCGTCGCGCGGCTCGATCTCCTCGACCGCGTGTTGCAGCATGCGGCGCAGTGCCAGCTCGTCCGAGTCGAGCCCCTCGGGGCCCTGGTCGTCGGGGCCGTGGTTCACAGTTCCGTTCCCAGCGTGCGATTGCTTCGACTGTTGCTTGCCCGGCCGCCCTGTCGGCTCACGCCAGTCATACGGCTCGTGGGGGACGCGCAGATGGCGCCGCCCCTCATGGTCCTCACTCATGCCGGCGCCTCCATGGCCACCCGCAGCGCCGCGATGCCGCGCGAGCCGTAGGCCTTCACCGAGCCCAGCGAGATGCCGAGCGTCTCGGCGACCTGCGCCTCGGTCATGTCCGCGAAGTAACGCAGGACCAGCACCTCGCGCTGCCGGCGCTGCAGGCCCTTCATCGCCTTGATGAGGGAGTCGCGCTCGAGCTGGTCGTACGCCCCCTCCTCCGCGCTCGCCATGTCGGGCATCGGCTTGGACAGCAGCTTCAGTCCGAGTATGCGGCGACGCAGGGCGGAGCGGGACAGGTTGACGACGGTCTGGCGCAGATAGGCCAGTGTCTTCTCCGGGTCCCGCACGCGCTTGCGCGCGGAGTGGACGCGGATGAACGCCTCCTGGACGACGTCCTCGCAGGAGGCGGTGTCGTCGAGGAGAAGTGCCGCGAGACCCAGCAGCGAGCGGTAGTGCGCCCGGTAGGTCTCGGTGAGGTGGTCGACGGTCGTGCCGGCCGCCGCGGTGTTCTCGGCGTGCTCGGAGCCGTCGCGCTGACTGGGAATGCGGGCGGGCCGCGCTGCGGGCATGGGCGCGATCACCGGCATGCCGCCGGGCGTGCCGGGCATGCGGGGTCGGACGGGCCGGCGGGGCGGCCGTAGGGCCGTACCGCGGGGCGCCGCACTGAAGTCGAGTACCTCTGCCACGCCAGTTGGACACGCTTCCCCCCGGGAGGGTTGTACGTGCCGGACGTCACTTTTGCGTCAGTCCCAACAGCCGACCCTCTCGTGCCAGGCAGCACAGCTGACCGTGCGTCAAACGCCCACATGCCTACCCGCTCTTCCCTTATGTCCAAAATGAACGGAGCGTCCCCACGCCCCGCTCATGGCGTCCCCACGCCAGAAAAACGCGTCTTCACGCCCCATAAGGGCGACCGCAAAGACGCTCCCCGCCCTGCAAGCGGTTGCAGGGCGGGGAGGAAAATCTTCGGCTGCCGCCGGGGCCTGGCTCAAGTGGTCCGGACCATCGATCGGCTCACACTTTTCACATAGATCCTACAAACGATTCAACCAAATCCCAGGAGTTTTCCGGCGCCAGGGGACGTCTCACGCAAACTCCGCCGCCACGAGCTCGGCGATCTGCGCGGTGTTGAGGGCCGCGCCCTTGCGCAGATTGTCGCCGCAGACGAAGAGTTCGAGCGCCGTCGGATCGTCGAGCGCGCGCCGCACCCGCCCGACCCAGGTCGGATCCGTGCCCACCACGTCGGCGGGCGTCGGGAACTCCCCGGCCTCCGGGTCGTCGTAGAGCACGACCCCCGGTGCCGTGGCCAGGATCTCGCGCGCCTTGGCGACCGTGACCTCGCCCTCGAAGCGGGCGTGCAGCGTCAGCGAGTGCCCGGTCAGCACCGGCACCCGCACACAGGTCACCGCGACCGGCAGCCGCGGCAGGCCGAGGATCTTGCGGGACTCGTCCCGCACCTTCATCTCCTCCGACGACCAGCCGTCCTCGCGCAGCGACCCGGCCCACGGCACGACGTTCAGTGCGACCGGCTCCGGGAACGGCCCGGTGTTCTCGCCGATGGCCCGCCGTACGTCACCGGGACTGTTCCCCAGATCCGTACCGGCGACCAGGGACAGCTGCTGCCTGAGCGTCTCCACACCGGCGCGGCCGGCCCCGCTCACCGCCTGGTACGAGGAGACCACCAAGGAGCGCAGCCCGAACTCGGCGTGCAGCGCGCCCAGCGCCACGATCATGGAGAGGGTGGTGCAGTTGGGGTTGGCGACGATGCCGCGCGGCCGCATCCGTACGGTATGCGGGTTGACCTCGGGAACGACCAGGGGCACATCCGGGTCCATCCGGAAGGCGCCCGAATTGTCCACCACCACCGTGCCCTTGGCGGCGGCGATCGGCGCCCATCGGGCGGCCACGTCGTCGGGGACGTCGAACATCGCGACGTCGACCCCGGCGAAGGCCTCCTCGGTGAGCGCCACCACCTCGACCTCCTCGCCGCGCACGGCCAGCTTGCGGCCGGCCGAACGCGGCGAGGCGACGAGACGGATCTCACCCCAGACGTCGGCACGCTGGGAGAGGATCTGGAGCATGACCGTGCCGACGGCCCCGGTCGCTCCCACGACCGCGAGCGTCGGGCGGCGGGACTCCCTCCCCGCCATCAGCGTCCGGTGCCTCCGTACACGACAGCCTCGTCGCTGTCGGAGTCGAGACCGAAGGCGCTGTGCACGGCGCGGACGGCCTCGTTGACGTCGTCGGCGCGGGTGACGACCGAGATACGGATCTCGGAGGTCGAGATCAGCTCGATGTTCACGCCGGCGTCGGACAGCGCGGTGAAGAAGTCGGCGGTGACGCCGGGGTTCGTCTTCATGCCCGCGCCGACCAGGGAGATCTTGCCGATCTGGTCGTCGTAGCGCAGCGAGTCGAAGCCGATGCCGCTCTTGTTCTTCTCCAGGGCGTCGATGGCCTTGCGGCCCTCGGCCTTGGGGAGCGTGAAGGAGATGTCCGTCAGGCCGGTGGAGGCCGCGGACACGTTCTGCACGATCATGTCGATGTTGATCTCGGCGTTCGAGATCGTCCGGAAGATCGCGGCGGCCTCGCCCGGCTTGTCCGGCACACCGACGACGGTGACCTTGGCCTCGGAGGTGTCGTGCGCGACACCGGAGATGATGGCCTGCTCCACCTGCTTGTCCCCTTGATCGATCGGCTCGCTGCTGACCCACGTGCCCTGCAGTCCGCTGAAGCTGGACCGGACGTGGATCGGGATGTTGTAGCGGCGGGCGTACTCCACACAGCGGTGGAGCAGCACCTTCGAGCCGGACGCAGCCAGCTCCAGCATGTCCTCGAAGGAGATCCAGTCGATCTTCTTCGCCTTCTTCACCACACGCGGGTCGGCGGTGAACACGCCGTCGACGTCGGTGTAGATCTCGCACACCTCGGCGTCGAGGGCGGCGGCCAGCGCCACGGCGGTCGTGTCCGACCCGCCGCGCCCCAGGGTGGTGATGTCCTTCGAGTCCTGGCTGACGCCCTGGAACCCGGCCACGATGGCGATGTTGCCCTCGTCCACCGAGGTGCGGATCCGGCCAGGCGTGACATCGATGATCCGGGCTTTGTTGTGGACCGAGTCGGTGATGACACCTGCCTGGCTGCCGGTGAAGCTCTGGGCCGAGTGGCCCAGGTTTTTGATCGCCATGGCCAGCAGTGCCATGGAGATCCGCTCTCCGGCGGTCAGCAGCATGTCGAGCTCGCGCCCGGCAGGCATCGGGGATACCTGCTCGGCGAGATCGATCAGCTCGTCCGTCGTGTCGCCCATCGCGGAAACCACGGCGACCACCTGGTGGCCGTTCTTCTTGGCTTCCACGATCCGCTTGGCGACGCGCTTGATGCCCTCGGCATCGGCTACGGAGGAGCCTCCGTACTTCTGCACGACAAGGCCCACGTGCGCTCCTCGCTCAGTCCGTGTGTGTCGGCTCAGTTTAACGAGCGTCCGAAAACGACCTTGGGGTTCCCAGATGGTGAGATTCCGGCGCTCCGGGATGGTGTCTGCCCCATCGAGGGTGGGGCAACCGGGTTAGTGGTGCAGGTCACTCGGGTCGACGCAGCCCACTCACGTGCCCGACGCCGACGAAGGAACCGCTGGTCGCGATCTTTGCCATTGACGCTCTCCGTAGTCGAACGCTAACTTCGCGTCGTCGTCGCCACACCAGGAGCACAAGGCTCCATCGGGACTCGCGACGCGAAGGAATCTCTTCCTTTGACGACTGTGACCGATTCAGAGATCCAGCACGTCACTCGAGCCGATACGGATTCCCCGGCCGGCCTCTTCAAGATCCAGCCCTTCACGCCGCACTGCGAAGTCATCCGCATCGCGGGCGACCACGCCGTCATCGGCGTCTCCCCCGGCAACAGCTACTTCTCCGCCCGCCGCGTCCACGACCTCGCCCGCTGGGGCCTCGCCCTCTTCGAGCGCGTGGACTTCGTCTACACGGACCTGTACGTGGCCGAGATGTACGCGGCGTCCGGCTATCCGCCCGACGACGCGCGCCGCAAGGCGGTGAAGAACCTGCGCGGCGTGCGCGCCAAGGTTCTCGGCGCCGTCGAAGCCGTCGACCCCGGCGGCACGCGCCTGCACGCCCACGCCATGTCCGACTTCCGCGGCAACACGGCGTACCGCGAGATCCACGACCGCCTGCAGGCCCGGCTCGCCACCGACGAGGAGTTCCGCACGACCTGCGAGAAGCTCGTCGACACCTTCCTGGCCGGCAAAGAGGGCCGCGTGACCGAGGCGCAGCGCGAGGTCTGCCTGGCCTACGTCTGTGCCGAGGCGCCCCTCTTCCTGGACACGCCCGCCATCCTCGGCGTCCCCTCCTCCCTCAACTGCTACCACCAGCTCCTGCCGATGGCCGAGCTCCTCTACTCCCGCGGTGCGGGCCTGCGCGCCTCCCGCAACCAGGGGCACGCCATCGTGACGCCGGCAGACAGGACCACCGATGCTCACTGAAGCCACTGAAGCCCCCCTCGACTTCCCCTTCTCCTGGCGCGGCGACCAGATCCCCGCCGAGGTGGAGGAGTTGCGCGTCGGTAGTCCCGTGCGTCGCGTCCGCACCATCGCCGGTGACGAGGCCTGGCTCGTGTCGTCGTACGAGCTGTGCAAGCAGGTGCTCGAAGAACCGCGCTTCAGCCTGAAGGACACCTCGGCCCCGGGCGTGCCCCGCCAGTACGCGCTGACGATCCCGCCCGAGGTCGTCAACAACATGGGCAACATCACCGGAGCGGGGCTGCGCAAAGCCGTACTGAAGGCGCTGAACCCGAAGAGCCCCGGCCTCGCGGAGTGGATGCGGTCCTACGCCGCCGAGCTGGTCGACGGGCTGATCGGCGAGGGCGCCCCGGCGGACCTGCGCGGCGGCTTCGCCGACCCGTACTCGGCGGGCATGCACTGCCGCATCCTCGGCATCCCGCAGGCGGACGCGCCCAGGCTGATGCGGAGTCTGGACATCGCGTTCATGAACTCGGCCTGCCCGGTCGCGGGGGCGCGGCTGAACTGGGACCGGGATATCGCGTACATGACGGAGCGGCTCGACGACCCGGCGACCACCGGCCTGATGGCGGAGCTCGCCGCCCTGCGCGCCGACCCCGACTACAGCCACCTCACCGACGAGATGCTCGCCACGGTGGGGGTGACGATGTTCGGCGCCGGTGTCATCTCCACGGCCGGCTTCCTGACCATGGCGCTGGTGTCGCTGATCCAGCACCCCGAGCTGCACGCCCGCCTCCTGGCCGACCGCACCCTGGTCCCGGCCGCCGTCGACGAGCTCCTGCGCATCAACCTGTCCATCGGCGACGGGCTGCCGAGGCTGGCGACGGAGGACGTACTCCTCGGAGATGTACAGATCAAAGCGGGTGAGCTGGTCCTCGTCCTGGTCGAGGGCGCGAACTTCGACGCGGCCGCCTTCCCCGACCCGTACACCGTCGACCTGACCCGCGAGAACAGCACCGCCCACCTCTCCTTCGGCGGCGGCCGCCACTACTGCCCCGCCACCGCCCTCGGCCGCAAACACGCGGAGATCGCCCTGGAGACCTTGCTGGAGCGGATGCCCGGGCTGCGGCTCGCGGTGCCGATCGAGCAGCTCGTGTGGCGGACCGGGTTCATGAAGCGGCTCCCGGAGCGGCTGCCGATCATGTGGTAGCGGCCGCATAAAAGCCCTTTCGCCCGCTTATCGCCTGCTCACGGGCTCGGCGACCGGCCGTCTTTAAAGTTCAACCACTATGGTTCGCCTGTGCGCGTACTGCTGGTGGAAGACGACGAACCGGTCGCCGAGTCGCTCCGGCGAGGACTCCTGCGTTACGGCTTCGAGGTGGCATGGGTCAGCACGGGTGCCGGGGCGCTGAGCCACGACGACCCCTACGACGTCGTACTCCTCGATCTCGGCCTGCCCGACACCGACGGTCTCGACGTCTGCAAGGCGCTGCGCGAGCGCGGTGACGTGCCGATCATCGTGATCAGCGCGCGCAGCGACGAGACGGACCGGGTGGTCGGGCTGGAGCTCGGCGCGGACGACTACGTGTCCAAGCCGTTCGGGGTCCGCGAGGTCATCGCGCGGATACGAGCGGTCATGCGCCGTATGCAGCCGCGCACTCCCGCCGCTGCCGCTGCCCCCGAGGCCGGCCCGGACCGGTACGGCCCCCGCCTGACCATCGACCGCAAGGCGGCCCGCGTCCGGCTGGACGGCGAGGAGGTCGCCCTCGCGCCCAAGGAGTACGACCTGCTGGCCTTCCTCACCGAGGAGCCCGGGGCGCTGATGTCGCGCGAGCAGATCATGGAAGCGGTCTGGGACGCGAACTGGTTCGGCCCGACGAAGACGCTGGACGTGCATGTGGCGGCGCTGCGGCGCAAGCTCGCCGGGGCGATCACGATCGAGGCGGTGCGGGGGGTCGGTTTCCGGTTGGAGATCGCCGGAAGCAGTGACGTCTCATGAACCGCCAGCTCATCCGCAGTTACATCCTGCTCGTCGCGGTCGCCGTGCTCCTGTTCACCGTGCCGGTCGCTTTCACGCTCACCAAACAGCTGCGGGACGACACCAAGCTGTCCGTGTTGCGCGAGGCCAACACGATGGCGCTGCTGCTGGGCAACGGCGACGACACCTCGTGCGACGCCTTGACGGAGGTGGCCAAGGCGTACAGCGAGAACACACCCGGCGACGTCGAGGTGACCCCCACCGGCAGCTGCGTTCCCGACCTGCCGACGCCCGCGGCGGACGCGGCGCTGACCCGGGCCGTGCAGAAGAACGAGTCGACGACCGACTGGGGTTCCGACTTCATCTGGGGCAAGCACCTGATGGTCACCGTCCCCGCCAAGGGGGACGCGGCCGTACGGATCGTGTACTCGACCTCGGACATGACCAGGCGGCTGTGGCAGATCTGGGGCTTCCGGGCCGGCCTGGCCGTGCTCGTACTGGCGGCGGCGGCCGCGATCGGCGCGTACGCCGCGCGCCGGATCACCGCACCGCTGCGCGAACTCAACGCCATGGCGAGCAAGTTCAGCGACGGCGATCTGACCGCGCGCTCCCCGGTGACGGGCCCGCCGGAGACCCAGACCCTGGCCCGCACCCTGAACCAGGGCGCGGAACGCCTGGACACGCTGGTCGCCTCGCAGCGGATCTTCGTGGCCGACGCCTCGCACCAACTCCGTACTCCCCTCACGGCGCTGCGCCTGTCCCTGGACAACATCGCGGACGGGGTGGACGACGAGTTCGTACGGGAGGACGTGGAGCAGGCGACGGCCGAGGTCGTCCGGATGAGCCGGCTCGTCAACGGCCTGCTGGTCCTCGCCCGGGCAGAGGCGAAGGTCACGGCCGCGGAGCCGCTGCCCCTCAGGGACATCGTGGACGAACGGCTGACGGTATGGAGGCCGGCCGCCGACGAGCGCGGAGTCACCATCGCGCTCAGGGGGAGTGCCGACGGCCGGCTGCTTGTGCTGACCAGCCCCGGTCATCTGGACCAGGTGCTGGACAACGTGCTCTCGAACGCCCTGGAGGTGTCACCGGACGGCGGCACGATCACGGTCCGGGTGGAGCCGAGGGGCGACGAGGTGATCCTGTCGGTGGACGACGAGGGCCCCGGCATGTCGGACGCGGAGAAGTCCCGCGCCTTCGACCGCTTCTGGCGCGGCCAGGGCCTGACCGGGAAGGCCGGCTCCGGCCTCGGCCTCGCCGTCGTCAAGCAGTTGGTGACCGACGACGGCGGGACGGTGGCCCTGGGCGACGCTCCCGGGGGCGGGCTGTCCGTGCGGATCAGCCTTCGGGCATCAACGAGGAGTGGTGGTTGACGATCTTCCACTCGCCGTCCCGCTTCTCCCACTCGTAGGTGTAGCGGGCCTTGGCGATGCTCTTCTTGCCCGTGTCGTGGTCGGTGAGCGCGAACTCGTAGAGACCCGCGTCCAGCACCGAGTTCGAGTCGAGGACGTTGATGTGCGTCTCGATCTTCTTGCCGACCGGCTTGTTCGCCAGGAAGTGCTCGAAGTAGTCGATGCGGCTCTCGCGGTCGGCACGGACCTGGTTGGAGAGGGTGGGCAGCAGGACCGCGTCGTCCCAGTAGAGGTCGGCGACCTTCTCCGGGTCCTGGGTCTTCAGCGCCGCGTTCCACTCGTCGAACAGGGCGGCCACCTGCTTCTCGGTGGGCTTCGCCGCCTTCTCCGACCCGGCGACGGCGCCGCCTGCGGCAAAGGTGCCGACGGCGACGAGGGCGGCGGCGGTGACGACGGCTACGCGCTTGCCTATGGAACGACGGGTCATCGCGAACTCCCAGTGCTGTGCG
The DNA here is from genome assembly GCF_028736035.1 of Streptomyces sp. T12. Taxonomy (NCBI): domain Bacteria; kingdom Bacillati; phylum Actinomycetota; class Actinomycetes; order Kitasatosporales; family Streptomycetaceae; genus Streptomyces; species Streptomyces sp. T12. The sequence goes on along the minus strand of NZ_CP117866.1, from coordinate 5,901,153 downwards.
ATCGGGTGGGTCTCCCTCCGCTTTCTGTGTTCTCTGCGGTGGAGGTGACTCCAGATTCGCGTGGCACCGGTTAGGGCCCGTACAAGGCAGATACAGGGCCGGGACAGCACATGCCCAATTCACGCCGGGCGACTGGGCGATTACGCCACGTTCGCATTCCGTCGGCGCAGCAGGGCGGAACCGGCCCCGAGGGAGACTACGCCCATGCCGACGCCGGTCGCGATGCCCTGGGCGCCGTCCACGGCGAAGGGGGCGGCTGCGGCGACGACGGCGTTGAAGAGGAACAGGAACCACAGGACGGGGCGGGAGGAGAGCAGGGCCTTCATGACGGTTTCCTTCGGGGCGGGGCCGCTGCGGCGGCCGTTGACCTGGCGAGATCAACGATCCCGTTTTCCGAGGTGGGCAACGAGGTAGTGAGCTCCCGAAGAGGCGGTGTAGCGGGCTACACCACCGACCTCACCGGGAAGGGCTTCGCCCTGGTCGCCGTACCCGCCCTGGTGCTGCTGCTCTGTACGCGGTCAACGCGGGGTGGGCGTACGGGAGTTCGTGCCGAACGCGCAGTTCTACGGGGTGGTCGTCAACGCGTTCTCGGTGGCGGCGAACGGGGTGCCACAGCCCACCCGGTGCCGCGTCGACGCCGGAGTCCTCACACCCCGAACAGCGCCACCAGACCGTGGTCCAGCTCGGCCCCCACGGTCTCCTCGCCCGGCGCGATCACGGTGTACGTGCGGGCCAGGAAGCGGATCAGATCCGCCGAGCCGAAGCGGAGCACCGCCGTGCCCTCCGGCGCGTGGAACTCCACATACGTGTGGGACGACCCGCACGGCCGGACGCGAACGCGGCCGAGCCCGGCCCGGGCACGCAGGCCCTCGCTCAGCAGCACACGGGCGAACGTCCAGGTCGTGACCTCGCCGTCGAGCGTGACATGCGGCGGGAAGTCGAGGTGCACCGCCAGCGGGTCGGCGGAGGTGTAGCGGAGGGTCGCGGGTATCGCGATCTCCTGGTCCGAGGCCGTGATCAGACGGGCGCCGGTCGGCTGCTCAAGGGTGACGTACATGGTGGGGGGCTCCGATTCGGGCGGGGCAACCGGCCGGGGTGACCGTTGTGCAGATGAGACCGCGCGAGGGGGCCGTGCATTACGCCGCTTCAGGAGCCTTCTTTTGTAACCCGCGTCACACCACCGCGTTGGCTCAGTCGGCCAGTTCCTTGAGAGACTCGGTGTCCAGAGTGAAGTTCACGGGATCCGGGAGCTTCACGGAGGCGCCGAAGGGCAGCTTCTCCTCGTGCCGGTACCGGCCGTCCTCCGGCTGATTGAAGACCACGACCGAGCAGTCGTCGCGGTCGATGAGGAGGTAGACGGGGATACCGGCGGCGGCGTAACCATCGGGCTTTTCGACTCGGTCACGCTGATGTGTATCGGAGTCGTACGAGGTGATCTCCACCGCCATCAAGGCACCATCGGCTTCAGACCACTCTCCCTGCCCCTTGAGGCCGCCCACTCGGACCAGCACCCCGTCGGCACGAGCGCGCCCCTTGCGGTACCGCTCGGTCTTCAGGCCGCTCTCGGCGTGCAACCACAGATCCGGGCGATGCTGCATGCACACCCGTTGCAGCCACGCGATCATCTCGCGGTGGTTGCCGTCCGCCATGGGCTTGACCACGACCTTCCCGTTGATGAACTCCAGCCACACGCTCTCCGGGGCATGGCGTTCCAGCTCCTCGAACTCCTCGACGGACATCTGTGGCCGGTCTTCGATCCTGGGGGTCATGGCGTCGCCTCCTCGACACCATGTTGCCCCGACCGGCGCCTCCTGCACGCTCACAACAGCCCCGCAGCCCGACGAAGAGCGTCGACGCGCTCGGTGACGTCGATGACCTCGTCCGCGCCGGGCAGGCCGCCGCCGTCGCGCGGACCAGGCAGGAAGGTGTCCGGGACGGGGCCGTACCCCAGCCCCTCCGCCTCGATCTCCGCCAGGCATTCCCGGCACAGGCCGCTCACGATCTCCGTCGTCCGCTCATCCGCGTCGCACAGACCGCAGGCCGTGATCACGCGGGTCACCCGGGCACGACGCGCGGCCTTCTGCCGGACCTTCGCCTTCTTCGGGGGCATCTTGTTCTCCAATCGGTTGCGGGCAAATCCGCCCGGGTTGGTGACGTCGGGCGGCAGCCCGTCGGTCAGGGCCTTGGTGATGTCGCGGGGCGTCGCGCCACGGGACATCCACTCGTTGGCGAGGGATTCGAGGGAACGGCAGTCCCTGTCGGAAAGCGGCATGCGGGCGTCGGCGGCGCGCAGTTCGGCGAGGGTCTGGTAGGCGGTGCTGGGCTGATCGGCAGGCTGCTCAGCGGGCTGCTCGTCCGGCACGGGCTCCGCAGTCGGCTCCTCGGCCTGCTCCTGCTCTTGCTCGGCACGAGCAAGGCCCGGCATGTGGTCCTCGGTGACGTCCTTGCCGTGGCGCTCCCGCGCGAAGTCCGCCCACCACTCCTCCGACCTCCGCGTACGCGACCAGTACGTCCGCGTGACCCACCGCATCGAGTTGTCCTCGACGGTGATGTGCTCTTTGATCCAGCGCAGGTGACCGGCGAGCGTGATGCGGCCCAGCGAAGTGCGCACGGCCTGCTGGCCGTAGCGGGGGTGCACCGCCGCGATCGACTTGTAGCCCATCGCGTGGCCGTCTTCGAGGTGGTCGACGAAGACGGCGATCTCGCGGTCTCGGGGGCTCAGATGTGCGAAGTCCGGGTCGGCGTGCGGGTCTTCGTCACCCGCGAAGCGTTTGCCGTAGCCCGTTTTGGCCACGGGGTGCTGCGGGGACGGCACGGCAGGGCTAGGGTAAGTGCAAGCCACGATCGAGTCTCTTTCGATCCGTAGGTCTAGGCCTCGGTGCCGGTGCTGGTAACACCGCCCGAGGCCGATCTATTTGCCGCGAACCTAAAGTGACTTTACGTTCCGACGCAAGCCGATCACGGAACGTCACCCATTCGGAGTACGCCGCCTCAACTCACGTTCAGACTTGGTTAGTTGGGTTGGATTTCAACCAAACCAAAACCCAAAAACCCATGGGAAGGGCTCGAAGCCCAAGGCTCAAGCCCCGGGCTGAACTGCGGAAATGAACGCCGCCCAGGCGGGGGCGGTGAGGTGGAGCTCGGGGCTCGCGGGGTTCTTGGAATCACGGACGTGAATGCCGGTGGAGAGCGCCACCTCGACGCAGGCGCCGCCCTCGTCGTCGCTGTGGCTCGACTTGAACCACTTCCGCTGGTCACTCACGGCTGTCCACCATCCGCTCGATGAAACGGGCCGACTCCTCGGGTCCGAGAGCCTGCGTCCGGATCATGCTAAGCCGCTCAGTGACACGGCTGACAACCCCCGGTTCGGCCGAAAGCTCGCTGGCGAACTGCCCTTCCATGAAGGCGAAACGCTCGTGGTCACGGGTCTCCAGCAGCACCATTGGGCCCATGAGTGCGGCAGGGATGGCCCGTTCGAAGGGGAGCACCTGCAACACGACATTCCGCAACCGCCCCACCTCCAGCAGGCGGCGCAGCTGTTCGGCATCCACCTGCGGGGCGCGCAGCACGGCCTCGTAGAGGACGAAGCTCAAACCCACCGGCGGCTTCCGTTCGGTGAGGATGGACTGCCGCTCCATGCGGCCCGCGATGCGCTCCTGCACCGTCTCCTCGTCCAGGGGCGGAATGCGGTTGTCGATGAGAGCGCGGGCGTACCCCTTCGTCTGCAACAGTCCCGGCACGACGGAGACGTCGTACCACCAGATGCTGGTCGCCTCCTTCTCCTGCTCCATAAAGTCCAGCGCCCTCGGCGAGTACCGCTCCCGGTCCAGGAACTCCTTTGCCGCGCTCAACATGCCCTGCGCACCGCACAGTTCGTCGGCCACGTCGACCACGCGTGGCGTCGGCCTGCGTACACCGCGCTCCATGGACGTGATGGTGTCCGGGGAGTAGTTCGTGGCGGAGGCCAGTTGCTCGCGGCTGACGTCCGCCTTGGTCCGCCAGCGTTTCATCTGGTCGCCGCTGTAACGCCACGCGACTGGCCGCTGGGAGTTGTTCTGGCTCGGCACCGCGGCCACCTCCGGTCGATACACCACGACGAGCATCACCTCAGCAATTACCGAGCGTAGCTCGACACCCCTCCCAGTGTGACCGGTTTCACGGCGTTCAACGCTTCCCCCGCAGCGCCCGGACCAGTTCGGCCGCGGCCACCAGAATGCGCGGCCTGTCCTCCGAGTCGGCCTCGTCGAGGGCGACTCGGGCGATCAGCACGGCGGCAGTGGCGACGATGAACAGGGACAGAACGCAGCACAGGGCAACAGCGAGAACCGGATCCATTGAGACTCCTTCGGGACGTCAGACGATGACGTCGACGACAGTGCCCGGGTCGGCATGGCTGCCGTCCCGTCCTGTCTCCGCAATCGGCGGTGGTTCCGCAGGTCAGAGCAGTAACTTGGGTCTTTACGAGTCGGCCGAGTCGGCCCGACTCGGGGCACGGGACCGAGGTCGCACGGGCGGGGAGCCATGGCGGAGAAGTACTGGACAGCGCTGAGCACGCTGCTGGAGCAGGCCGGACATCCCGAAGCGGCCGCCGTCCGCGCGGAGATGAGAAGGGATCTGCCACGCGGCGAAGAGCCACCGGCCGACAGCACCATCTCGGAATGGCTGGGTGGGACGATTCCCCGCCAGAACAAAACCCTGGACCCGTTCCTGTCCGCGCTGTACGGAATCGCGCGCAGACGCTCACAGTCGGTTCGACGACGTCCGAACCAGGAGTGGCACGACATGGCGACGCAGGCCCGGAAAGCCCGGCGCAGCGGAGGCACCGGACCGGACGCCGGCCTCGCCGCCTCCAGCTCGCCCCGCACTGCCCATCACCGCCTGGACTGGCGGAAGGAGGTCGCGAAGTCCTTGGCGTGGCAGTGTCTCGACTCCGATGAAGAGGGGCACGGCTCGTCCCTTCGGGAACAGGCGGAAGACGTCGCCGACCGTCTGGCGGAGTTGTACGACGAAGCACGGCGCACCCTCGCCGACGACCCCTGGCACGACGGACACCTGGCACGACGGATCTCCTCCAGTGCCAACAAGCTCATGCATCTGCTCCGCAAGGACAAGGAGCGTTTCCTCGCCCCGGGCGAGGCCGCGCTGATCGCGTTGCTGCCGTTCCTGTACCAGGTGCACCGGTCGCGCACGGCGGCTGAACTGTCCCACGTCGGCCCTACGGATCTTGGGCAGCGGACAGAGCCGGACGAGGAGCGTCGGATGTACGAGGTGCTGGTGCGGGGGCACGAACGGCTGGTCAGGCGTGTGGAGCTGGGCAGGCTGAAGGACCGTCGGGACGGGCGGCGGGAGATCGGATGGTGGCTGTACCACCAGTGGGCGGACCAGCAACCAGGACGGCTCGCGGAACTCCTGTCGGCCGTGGACACAGCTGGCGCCGGACTCAGCGACGTCGATGTCGTACTCGATCCGGAACTCCTGTCCCGGCTGCTGGCCTGTGCGCACGCAGGACCGGCGGAGCTCTACGATCCCGCGCGCGCCGAGCATCTGCGCGAGGAGGCCTTCCCCCTCGACTTCCACGGTCATGACTTCCAGGACATGCGGGAGCGGCTGGTGGGGTCGTTGTTCGCCATCGCCCACGGCATGGCGGCCGAGGTCACGAGTCTGCCCTCGGTGGTCGTCCGGCATGTCGGGATCCCGGAGGCGCTCGTTCCCGCCACGCTACTGGCCACGGTCGGCAAGGCGTCCTGGCGGTTCGGTCGGGGCAGCGTCGGGCTCAAGGCCGACTGCGACCACCCGGCCGTCGTCGCCGCCCTGACCGAACACAGCCGACGGGTCGAGTCACTGCTTCAGTCCGTACGGCACGTCGGCGCCCCCGAACTCGACGCCCTGCCGCTGTACACCCGTGCCGACGGCGTACGCGAGGTCGATGACAAGGGCAGCCCCGTTCCGGTCGGCGGGGTCATCCGCTTCCGGCTCGACGAGGAACGGGTCCAGGAACTCCTCATGGGCGAGAACCTCTACCGCGACCGCTCCCTCGCCATTCGTGAGCTCTACCAGAACGCCCTGGACGCCTGCCGCTACCGGCAAGCTCGCGCCCAGGCGGCCGACAGATTCAACTCGTACCTGGGGCGGATCGAGTTCGCCCAAGGATTCGACGAGGAGGAAGGCCGGTACTACCTGGAATGCCGGGACAACGGCGTCGGCATGGACGAGCTCACGCTGTCCGAGGTCTTCTCCCAGGCCGGGGTGCGCTTCACGGACCTGCCTCGCTACCAGGAGGAACGGCAGGAGTGGCAGGGCCGTGGCGTCACCATGCATCCGAACAGCCGGTTCGGCATCGGGGTGCTCAGCTACTTCATGCTCGCGGACGAAGTGCGGGTGACGACCTGTCACATGGACTCCGTCGACGGCCGGTTGCGGGAGATCACCGTCCTGATCACAGGGCCCGGGCATTACTTCCGGGTACGGCCCAGCGGCCGGGCGGGGACCATCGGCACCACGGTGCGGCTGTATCTGCGGGAGGGAGAGAAGGCGCCTTCCTGTGTCAGGGAGTTGCGGCGATTCCTGGGGATCGCGGAGTTCGGGACGACCGCCGTGCATGGGGCGCAGACCGCGGAGTGGGAGGCGGGTGTGCTGCGCCCGCGAGAGTCCCCGGGGCTGCAGGCCAACGGTTTCGAAGCTCATGGCCGTCTGGTTTCCTGGAACGCCGCCCCCCTGGGGAGGGACGGCCAGGTGGTCTGGTGCCGACACGGCGGAGGACTACTGGTCGATGGGATTCATGCCGAACCCCGCAGGCGAAATGGCGTCCTGAGCGGTCATGGTGACCTGCGCGAGCTTCGCGGCGTGGTGGTCAACCTCTCCGGAGCGACCCGCCCCCGCCGGCTGTCGGTGGACCGTACAGAAATCCTGGACGACGACGTGTGCGCGGACGTCGAACGGCTCGTAAGAGACGCACTGCCGGCGCTCCTGTCCGCCGATCCTCCCCTCCTGGACTACGAGTGGCTCTCTCACATCGCCGAGCAGAACCCCCGGCTCGCGGACATCGTGACAGAAGCGGCTGGATCCGCCGGGTACGAGCTGGAGTTATGTGACCGTTCCTCATCCATGGCGGTCACCGGATTCTTCGCGCCGGATGTCGAAATCATCCGAGGAAGCGACCTCGATGAGGGGTACCCCAAGACGAGCACATATGTCTCCCCAGACGATTCCACACGTCTTTGGAGATTGCTCGCCCACCGCCCCAACACCATGCTGACCGCCCTGGCCGAGATTGTTCCGGAATTGAGTCGGGTCGAGCGGGTCCTTCCGGCGCTCCCCTCTGACGCCCTCACTCGGGCCGCGCGCCGCAAGGCCGCCGGCCCCCCGCCCAGAGGAATGTCCCGTAAGGCGACGCTTCCGGGCCACGCACTCTTTGTGGCAGGAGTCTGCGGGATGCCATTCCGTGACGTCATGAGCCGTATGGCCGAACTGTGCTTCGAGTATCCGGACCTGCCCGAAGTCGATCCCCTCGTCGATGAGATCAACTTCGCGCTCCTGAGCAATGATCTGCACGGTGTGCGACTGGAGGATCCCAAGTCGATCCGGCGTTGCACTGACAGGGCTGTGCCTCCCGGACATCTACTCAAAGCCCACTTCGAGTTCGGCATCAGCCTCATCGAGGCCGCTCGAAGAATGAAGGCGTTTGGCTTTACTCTTCCGGAACTGGCCCCAGTGGCGGACGAAGCGGACGAGCTGGCACTCAAGCTGCTCAGCCGTCAATTGAACGGCCAGCAGCCGTGGTGCGATGTCAGTAGTCCGGTTCCTCCGGGCCACCTCCTCAGGGCCCACTTCCAGCTCGGCATCGACATCGGGTTGGCCATGCGGTGGATGAAGGCGTTCGGTTTCACTGTTGTGGGTGAGAACCAGCTGGTGAGCGCGACAAAGGAGACCCTTCACCTGGTGAGCCTCGGCGTGGGCCGCAGGCGATTGCTGAGCCTTGAGGAACCTGTCTCGGCAGGCCATGTACTCAAGACCAGTGCCGAGTTGGGGCGCTCGGTGTCAGATGTAGTGCGAGAGCTACGCGCACTCGGCTTCCGCGTGGACACCGCCCCCGTTCACGAACGGTTGACCAACGCAGCGCTCGCCGAAAGTACGGGATGGGGCTGGAACCACAACGACTGGGAGAAGCTCCGCGATGACAAAGCGATTCCTCCCCGCCTGCTCGTCCGAGGCTCGTCCCGTCTGGGTATTTCCCTCCACGAGATGGCCGAGCGCATCAGGGCCCTGGCACTCACTCCTCCCTCCACGCTGCCGGAACATGCGGAGGACACGGACGCGGTGATCCTCGACACCGTCCCGGCGCATTCCTCGATCTCCGTTGCTGACGTGGTGGTGGCATCTCTGGACAGCGGGCTCTCACCATGTGCGGTGGCCTCTCGGCTCCGTGCTTATGGCCTTGTACCACCGGACACGAAGCTTCCTTCCGTGGTCGAGGACAATGACGTGAGCCTCTTGGAGTGGCTGAGGTCCGGCAGTATCCGTCTGTCGCCGGACCAGCCGGTACCCGTGAGCCATGTACTTGAGGTTGCCGATCGCCTCCGGGTTCTCCCGAGTGCGGTACTGGACCGCTTGGCCCAGTACGGTCTGGCCACCCGGTTCGAAGCAGCCCCCGAGGAACTGGACACGTTCGATCTTCGTCTCGTCGACGAAGTCTTTGTGCGTCTCGCTGACGAAACCCCTGTGCCGCTCCACAAGTTGGCGGCGGCCTCGTGGAGGTTCTCCAAGGACCTGGGCGAGCTTGCGAAGCAATGCACGGCGCTCGGCTTCCAGATCCGCGGCGACGGCGTGAGCCACCTGGACGACATCGACTACCGCCTGAGTGAGTGGCGCAGCCGGACCTCTTCGGGGTACCACACCCCGCTTTCCCTCAACGCGCCCATCGCCGACTTCCTGCGCATCGTCAGGTCCGAAATACCTGCCGACGGACTCCCTCAAAGGCTGGAACGCCTCGGCGTAGACCTGGACCGCGTCCGCGAAGCCGTCCGGACCGCCCTCCCCAAGGTGCCCGGGCTCGTCATGAAGCCCGAGCACGCTTCCACAGCGGACAAGCCGGAGGCTACTTCGCCGGCCGCATCCCCAGCGGCTCCCCGATCTCCTGCTCCATGACCCTGCCGGCCTCGAACTCCAGCGTCTCGTCGCCCATCATGCCCTGGTCCGTGTCCAGGCCGTCCAGCTCCTCCAGGGGCTGGTTCAGGCGGACGTGGGCCAGGACCGAGTGCAGGGCGCGCAGGGTCGCCGAGGCCGTCGTACCCCAGTTGGAGAAGTACGAGAACTGCCACCACCACAGGGCCTCCGTGGTGCGGCCGGCGCGGTAGTGGGCCATGCCGTGGCGGAGGTCGGTGATGACGTCGGCGAGGTCGTCGGAGATACGGGCCGGGACCGGGGCCTTGCGGGGCTCGTAGGGGTCGAAGACCTCGGAGTAGACGTCCACCGGGTCCAGCAGGCGGGCGAGGTTCTCGCGGAGTTCGTCGACGTCGGGCTCCGGGCCCAGGTCGGGCTCGTAGCGCTCGTCGGGGACGATGTCCTCGTGGGCGCCCAGGCGGCCGCCGGCCAGGAGGAGTTGGGAGACCTCCAGGAGGAGGAAGGGCACGGTCGAGCCCGGCTCGTCGCCCTTCGCGACCTCCGTGACGGCGACCAGGAAGCTCTCGATCTGGTCCGAGATCTGGACCGCGAAGTCGTCCGGGTCCGGCTCGGTCGCGTGCAGCGTGGCGTCAGACATCTAGGAGTCGTCTCCCCTCGAAGGCGCGGCCGAGGGTGACCTCGTCCGCGTATTCCAGGTCGCCACCCACCGGGAGGCCGCTGGCCAGGCGGGTGACCTTCAGGCCCATGGGCTTGATCATGCGTGCGAGGTACGTGGCCGTGGCCTCGCCCTCCAGGTTCGGGTCGGTGGCCAGGATCAGCTCCGTGACCGTCCCGTCGGCCAACCGCGCGAGAAGTTCTCGTATACGCAGGTCGTCCGGCCCGACACCCTCGATCGGGCTGATCGCGCCGCCGAGGACGTGGTAACGGCCGCGGAACTCGCGGGTCCGCTCGATCGCCACGACGTCCTTCGGCTCCTCGACCACGCAGATCACCGCCGGGTCACGGCGCGTGTCCCGGCAGATGTTGCACAGCTCCTCCTGCGCGATGTTCCCGCACGTCGCGCAGAAGCGGACCTTCGCCTTGACCTCCATCAGGGCCTGGGCGAGGCGCCGTACGTCCGTCGGCTCCGCCTGCAGGATGTGGAAGGCGATCCGCTGCGCGCTCTTGGGACCGACGCCGGGCAGCCGTCCCAGCTCGTCGATGAGGTCCTGGACCACGCCTTCGTACAACGGACTGCCGTCCCTTCCTGGGGTTCCTTACGGTACGTACGGTAGTTGGCCGCGGCCCGTCTTAGAAAGGCAAGCCGGAGAACGCCGGGAATGTCAGAAGGGCAGGCCCGGGATGCCGCTGCCGCCGCCCAGGCCCTGGGCCAGCGGGCCCAGCTTCTGCTGCTGGAGGTTCTGCGCGTTCTCGTTGGCCGCCTGTACGGCCGCGATGACCAGGTCGGCGAGGGTCTCGGCCGTCTCTTCAATGGATGCAGTCTCCGGGTCCACCGCCTTCGGGTCGATCTTGAGCGCCCTGAGTTCGCCGGAGCCCGTCACGGTGGCCTTCACCAGACCGCCGCCCGCCTGGCCCTCGACCTCTGTCTGAGCCAGTTCCTCCTGCGCCCTCGCCAGGTCCTGCTGCATCTTCTGGGCCTGCTGGAGCAGCTGCTGCATGTTGGGCTGGCCACCACCGGGGATCACGATCAGCTCCTTGTGTTCGTACGGGGATTTCCGCTCGGATTTCCCGTTCAGCACGAGCCTACGTGGTCGGCGCAGCCGTCGCCCCAGCACTCTTTCGAGTGAGAGGAACTGGAGTCCGATACCTGATCAAGACCCTCTTCCGGGCGGAAAAGAGGCGAAAGGCATCTCTTCGTCACCCATGGGGCGCTAGGAAGGGTCCGGCGCGTCAGCCTCAGGTGCTGCGTGACGTTCCGTGCGGCGTGGGGGTCGTACCCGGGTCGTACGTGGTGTCACGCACCGTGATCAGTAGGGAGTGCCGGGTGGGTCAGCCGGAGATGCAGCCCGAGAGGTCGTCTCAGCACGGGCGGGGCGTCGGGGGCGGCGAAGGGGCGGCCGGGATCCGGCCGGGCGATCTGAGGGGGCGGGCGTTTCCGCTCGGGGACTGGGGGGAGCCCGCGGTGCGGTTGCACGAGTTGTACCGGTGGGTGGAGCGGGGGGCGCTGGACACGGCCGCGTGGTATCTCGCGGATCGCGTGTGGAAGCGGCGGGGGGCTCGGGCGTTGCGGGGTGGGGCCGCGGTGGGGGCGGTGGTGGGGGCCGCGCTGCCGCTGCTGGATCTGACGGGGGTCGCGAGCGGGGTGGCGCCGTGGGGGTATCTGGCGCTGCTGCTGGCGGTGGCGTGTATGGCGGTCGATCGGTTCTTCGGGGTGACGTCCGGGTGGATAAGGGACGTCGCCACGGCTCAGGCGGTGCAGCGGCGGCTTCAGGTGTTGCAGTTCGACTGGGCGACGGAGAGTGTGCGGGAGGTTCTGGGACCGGCCGAGGGGACCGCGAGTGAGGCGGCGGAGCGGTGTCTGGGGGTGCTGCGGCGGTTCTCGGAGGACGTGACGGAGCTGGTGCGGGCGGAGACGGCGGACTGGATGGTGGAGTTCCGGACGGGGTCGGCGCCGATGGGAATTCAGTCGGCTGTGGCCGGCGGGGCTCGGCAGGACGTGGGGGTGGGGCAGGGGCGGCTCGCTGTGCCACCGGGGAACGGGGCGCGACCGAACATGCCCAGGCAGCGCCCGCCCGAGCCTCGGTAGGGGCCCGCGGCCCCCGGACGGGCCGGACAATGGGCACTGGCGATGCGGACCGGCTTACGACTGCGGGGCCGGGAAAGCCACCGGCCCCCGCAGGCCCGCTGTGTTCACCGCTCTCACCCCGACGAACACGTTGTCCTTCGACAGGTCCACCTCGTGTGTCGTCACGTCGCCCGCCGGCACCACATGGGTCCACTCGGGGGCCGTCGTCTCGCGCCAGACGATCTCGTAGCCGGCGAGGTCCGGTTCCGGGCCCCTCGTCCACACCAGTTGCGTGGTGTTCGTGAGGGTGGTCGTGATGATCTTGGCGCCGGTCGGGGCTCCGGGGGCCTGGGACAGGGTCCACAACGCCGCCGCGTTGACCTTCGCCACCCGCGCCGTGAAGTCGAAGTCGCAGAACTGCGGCAGGTCGCCGTACTGCTTGCCGGTCTCGTCGACGCGGACGTCCTGGTGCTGGTGGGCGAAGTCCTCGGCCGGCTCGGTGAAGCGGGCGGCCGGGTAGCCGCGTTCGAGGAAGGGGATGTGGTCGCCGCCCCGGCGGTAGCGGTCGCGGCGGTAGACCACGCGGATCCGCATGCCGGTGGCGTCGTTCTCGGCCACGTCCCTGACGAATCTCGCCAGTTGGCGGGTCGCGGAGTCGTTCTCGCCGCCCACCGAGCGGCGGATCGCCGCCTGTTCGGGGGTTTCCGAGGAGGGGACCCCCTCCGCGAACAGGCGGATCGTGTACGGGTCGCGTGTGCCGTCGTCCGCGGTCGAGCTGCCGACTATGTCGTTCGTGAACATGGCCTGGACGTCCGCGCCCGCCGCCTTCAGCTGCTGTGCCATGTACGCCGATCCGTACAGGCCCTGCTCCTCCCCCGCCACCGCCGCGAACACGACCGTCGACGCAGGGCGGCGCTTCGCCATCACCCGGGCCAGTTCCAGCACGACGGCCACACCCGAGGCGTCGTCGTCCGCGCCCGGCGCGTCGGAGGTGGCGTCCATGACGTCCGTGACGCGGGAGTCGTAGTGGCCCGAGACGACGTAGACGCGCTCCGGCGTGAGCGAGCCGCGGAGGGTCGCGACGACGTTCGTGATGCGGGTCGCGGTGGGGATGCGCGGGGCGGGTTCCTGGACGTACGACTGGAGTTCGACCGTCATCCGGCCGCCGGAGGCCGCCGCGTACGACCTCAGCTCCGCGGCCAGCCAGTCGCGGGCGGCGCCGATGCCGCGCGCCGGGTCGTCCTGGACGGAGAGGGTGTGGCGGGTACCGAAGGAGACCAGTTTGCGGGTCGTGGCCTCGATGCGGGCGGGGTCGATCTCGCGGAGGAGGGCGCGCAGTTCGCGGGTGGGGCGCTGGGCGGTTGCCGGGGGGCGGTTCGCCGACGCGGGCGCCGCCTCGGCCGTACCGGTTGCCGTCATCGCCGCCGCGGTCGCCGCCGTAGCCGTGAGGACCGTTCTCCTGGTGGGGCTGCGACGCATGGGTCCTCCCGGGGCTGCCGATGCCGGCCGACCCCGCCATGGTTGTGGACATGGCAACCGACGGCAAGGGCGCCTCAGTTGCCGGCGTCAGGCGGTCGCCTGCGCTCAGCCACTTGGGGTTACTGCCTGGTGTACGTCAGCTTCTCCCCGCTGCTCGTGTTCACCCGCTCCAGCCTGCCGTCCGACAGCACCGTGACCTCGGTGGCGTCCCCCGGCGAGCAGGCGGTGGCCGGCTCGCCGGCCGTCACGGTGGACGGGCCCATCGCCAACGGGCCGTTCTCGCCGGGCTCTTCGGTCAGTTCCGCATCGAACTCGCAGTGGTAGGTGCCGGTGCCGGCGGGGCCCTCGGCGACCAGGGTCAGGACAGTGTCGCCCACGTCGCCCTGCCGGATGGTCAGCCGACGCGTGTTCTCGCCGCCGCCGTTGTCGATCGAGGCCGTCCAGGTGCCCAGGTAGTCCGCCGGGATCACGCCGTCCGACGCGGACGGAGACGGGGACGGGGAAGCGGAGGGGGCGGTCGGGTCGCCGGTGGGGGGCTCGGTGGTGGCGGTCTTGGCGGTCGGGTTGGCGGTCGGATCACCGCCGGTTCTGTCGTCGCCGCCCCCGTTCATGAGGGCGTACACCGAGCCACCGGCGGCGAGCGCCACGACCAGCGCGACGACGACGAGCGCCGCCGTGGAACGGCCGCTTCGGCGGGGCTCTTCGGGTGGGGTGGTGGGGAGGTAGGGCAGGGGTGGGTCGTACGCCGGGGTGGGGGCGTACGGCGAGTTCGGGCCGTAGGGCGGAGTCGGGCCGTAGGGCGGAGTCGGGCCGTAGGGCGGGTTCGCGGAGTACGGGGGTGGCGAGGTCGGGCCGGGTGGCGGGTAGCCGTACGCCGGCTGCTGCGGGTGCTGTTGTGGGGTGCCGTACGCCGGGTGGGGCGGGGTGGCCGGTGTCTGCGGCGCAGGCCGGCCGCCGCTCTGCGTCGCGGCCACGGTGGGGAGTTGGTCCGGCGGCGTCGCTCCGGCGGCCGGGGCGTGTTCGGGGGAGGCCGCGGGAGTCGGCTCCACGGGGGCCGGGGCACCCGAGCCCAGCTCCGGCGAACCCACCGGCGCCGGGCCACCCGGATCCACCGGTCCGCCAGCCGAAGCCTCAGGCCCCGCCGAATCCGCCGGACCCGCCGGACCCGTCGGCCCCGCCACCGGATCCTCCGCATCCAGCAACCGCACCGCATGCCGCCCCAGCTGCGCCACCAGCGCACCCGGCAGCCACGGATCCCGGGACCGCCCCCCGGAGACGGTGCCCTCGGCCCCCGTGCGCTCCAGGATGCGGTCCAGCGTCGGCCTGGCACCCGGGTCCTTGCGCAAGCAGTCCCGTACCAGGTCGGCGATCGTCTCGGGCACCCCCTCCAGGTCGGGTTCCTCCTGGGCGATCCGGAACATCACGGCGTGGGCGCCGCTGTCGACGGAGCCGAAGGGCAGCGTGCCGGTCGCGGCGTACGAGAGCACCGAGCCCAGGCAGAACACGTCGCACGCGGGCGTGATCCGGTCCCCGCGCACCTGCTCGGGCGCCATGAACCCCGGCGACCCTATGAGCGCGCCGGTGCGCGTGAGCCCGCTCTCGCCCACCGTCTCCAGCGCGCGGGCGATCCCGAAGTCGATGACGCGGGGACCGTCGATGGTGATCAGGACATTGGACGGTTTCAGATCCCGGTGCACTATCCCCGCGGCGTGGACATCCTTGAGCGCATGCGCGAGGCCGGCCGCCAGGATCCGTACCGACCGCTCGGGCAACGCCCCGTGGTCGCGCCCGACGACCCGCTGGAGGCTGGGCCCGGCCACATACCCGGTGGCGACCCAGGGCACGTCGGCCTCGGTGTCCGCGTCGAGCACCGGCGCGGTCCAGAACCCGCCTACCTGCCGCGCGGCCTGCACCTCCTGCCGGAACCGGGCCCGGAACTCCTCCTGGGCGGCCAGCTCCCGCCGTACGAGTTTGACGGCGACGGTACGGCCTCGGTCCGACCGGGCGAGATACACGTCCCCCATGCCGCCCGCGCCCAGCCGCGCCAGCAGCCGATAAGCCCCGATCTGCTGCGGATCGCCCGGCCCCAGCTTCTCCATCGCACGCCCCCAACCCCGCCTACGCAAACCCCCGCTTACGCGAACGGCCCCACGATAGTGCGGCATATGGCGAGGTGAGCGGGGCTGCGTCTACGGTTCCGTAACAGGAAGGGCGATCTGGTCGAGCACCTTCGACAACCGTTCCAGGACCCGTACCGCATCGGCGAGCTCCGCCTCCCCGAGGGCCTGCGCCAACCGGTCCGCGAAGGCCGCGTGGCCGGGGTTGATCCGGGAGATCGCCGCGCGCCCCTCCTCCGTCGGCGCGAGAAGCTTGGCCCGCCGGTGGGCCGGGTTGGGCCGGTACTCGGCGAGGCCCTTGTCCACCAGCAGATCGGCGATGCGCTGCACGCTCTGCCGGGTGATGCCCATGGCGCGGGCGATGCCGGAGACGGGGAGGGGTTCGCCGAGCACCGCGCCCAGCACCTGCCACCACGCCGCCGTCAGCCCGGACGGACGGGCCAGTTCCTCGGCGACCGCGAGGAACTGGCCGTTGAG
The DNA here is from genome assembly GCF_028736035.1 of Streptomyces sp. T12. Classification (NCBI taxonomy): domain Bacteria; kingdom Bacillati; phylum Actinomycetota; class Actinomycetes; order Kitasatosporales; family Streptomycetaceae; genus Streptomyces; species Streptomyces sp. T12. Next base: position 5,885,235 of record NZ_CP117866.1, on the reverse strand, counting down.
CCGGAAGACACCGAGCGCGCTGCGGCTGAGCAGATCCTGGCGTTCGCGGCTCACAGAACGCCGGCCTTCTCGAGTACGGCGTACGCCTCGGCGTCGGAGTCGTGGAACAGGCGGTACCAGGCGTCGACGGCCTCGTCGTCGTACACCTTCAGCAGCCGCAGGATCTCCCGGGCGAAGGCGACGGGTTCGGTGGGGCCGGCGGTGACGAGCCCGGCGTCGGTGACGGCGTCGGCCTCGACGTACCGCTCGCCGCCGCCGTACCCGGTCGCGGCCAGGTAGAAGGAGACCGCGCTGGTGTGGTCCCGGTCGTCGAGCAGGCCTTCGCGGGCCACCCCGGCCGTCGCCCCGCAGATCGCGGCCACCGGCACGCCGACGTCCAGGAAGGCGCGGGCCAGGCGGGCGAAGGGGGCGAGTTCGTCGCCTGCGTCCCAGAGATCGGCGCCCGGGAGGATCAGCAGGGACGCGTCGGACGGCCGTACGTCGTCCAGGGCCAGGTCGGGCTGGATGCGCAGGCCGCCGACGGTGGTGACGGGCTCGCGGGTGGGGCCGACGGTGCGGATCTCGTATCCGGCGCGAGCAAGCTGCGCGGTGGCGTGGCCCGGCTCCCAGTCGGCCAGGGTGTCGTAGACGGCGAGGTACACGGGCTTGCGGGCAGTGCCGGTGCCGATGCTGGCGCTGGTCTCGGTGCTCATCGCTCCTCCTGAAGACCCGAAGATGACAATATGCTGTCACTTAGACAGCTTGCTGTCAACCTGCCCATACGGCTGTCGACAGGTTGTCGCGGAAACCCCCCGACGACAGACATGACGCCGCTACCTCGCCCACACCGCCGACTCCTACGCTCGCCCGCATGACCCCTCAGCCAAATCCCGAGATCGGCGCAGCCGTGAAGGCCGCGGACCGTGCGCATGTCTTTCACTCATGGTCCGCTCAGGAGCTCATCGACCCGCTCGCCGTCGCCGGCGCGGAGGGGTCGTACTTCTGGGACTACGACGGCAAGCGCTACCTCGACTTCAGCAGCGGGCTCGTCTACACGAACATCGGCTACCAGCACCCGAAGGTCGTCGCCGCGATACAGGAGCAGGCCGCACACCTGACCACCTTCGCGCCCGCCTTCGCCATCGAGGCACGGTCGGAGGCGGCGCGGCTGATCGCCGAGCGGACGCCGGGTGACCTGGACAAGATCTTCTTCACCAACGGCGGCGCGGACGCCGTGGAGCACGCCGTACGGATGGCGCGGCTGCACACGGGACGGCCCAAGGTGCTCTCGGCGTACCGGTCGTACCACGGGGGCACGCAGCAGGCCGTGAACCTCACCGGCGACCCGCGCCGCTGGGCCTCCGACAGTGCCGCGGCCGGTGTCGTGCACTTCTGGGCGCCCTTCCTCTACCGCTCCCGCTTCTACGCGGAGACCGAGGAGCAGGAGTGCGCGCGGGCGCTGGAGCACCTGGAGACGACGATCGCCTTCGAGGGGCCGTCGACCGTCGCCGCGATCATCCTGGAGACGATCCCCGGGACGGCCGGGATCATGGTGCCGCCGCCCGGCTACCTCGCCGGCGTTCGCGAGCTCTGCGACAAGTACGGGATCGTCTTCGTCCTGGACGAGGTCATGGCGGGGTTCGGGCGGACCGGTGAGTGGTTCGCGGCGGATCTCTTCGACGTGACCCCGGACCTGATGACCTTCGCGAAGGGCGTGAACTCCGGTTACGTGCCCCTGGGCGGCGTGGCCATCTCCGGGGCCATCGCCGAGACCTTCGCGAAGCGCCCGTACCCCGGCGGTCTGACCTACTCCGGTCACCCGCTGGCCTGCGCGGCCGCCGTCGCGACGATCAACGTCATGGCCGAGGAGGGCATCGTCGAGAACGCCGCCCGGCTGGGCACCGACGTGGTCGAACCGGGGCTGCGTGAGCTGGCCGAGCGGCACCCCTGCGTCGGCGAGGTGCGCGGTACCGGCATGTTCTGGGCGGTCGAACTGGTGCGGAACCGGGAGACCCGTGAGCCGCTGGTGCCGTACAACGCGGCCGGCGAGGCGAACGCCCCCATGGCGGCGTTCGGCTCCGCCGCGAAGGCCGCGGGCATCTGGCCGTTCGTGAACATGAACCGCACGCATGTCGTCCCCCCGCTCAACGTGAGCGACGCCGAGCTGAAGGAGGGGCTGGCGGCGCTGGACGCCGCGCTGACGGTGGCGGACGAGTACACGGAGTAACAGAGCCGCCGTCCGTCCCGCCGCATCTCAGCCTGTCCGGCGTTTGAGGACGAGGCCCGTTCAGGGCCGAAGCGGGGTCTGGGGGCCGCAGGCCCCCAGGGAGCGGGGTCGAAGGGGCGGCAGCCCCTGGAGGACGGGACGGGTAGGGGCGGCGGGGGCGAGGAAGCGGTGTTCCCCGCAGAAACATCGCTCGGCACCCGAACGCGTAAGGTGGCGTGCTCGTAGACATATACGTGCACGCCACCTCATCGCGACGACGGGAGACGCCCTGACCATGCCCGGCATCGGCAGCAACGGCTCCGTTACCCGGAGCACCCTGCGGCAGCAGATCGCGGACGCGCTGCGGGACGAGGTGCTGGCCGGGCGGTTGCAGGCGGGCCGGGAGTTCACGGTCAAGGAGATCGCCGAGCAGTACGGCGTCTCCGCGACGCCCGTCCGCGAGGCACTCGTCGATCTCTCCGCGCAAGGGCTCCTGGAGGCCGACCAGCACCGCGGCTTCCGTGTCCACAAGTACTCCGTCGAGGACTACCGCGGCATCATCGAGGCCCGCAGCCTGGTCACCACCGGCATGTTCCGGGTCCTGGCCACCGAAACCGCCCGCCACCGGGACCCCGACGACCCCCGCGTCCACGCCGCCGTGGTCGGGGTACGCCGCCGTGCCGAGGAGGCGCAGCGCGCCGCCACCGCAGGCGACCTCACCGTGCTCATCGGCTACGACCTGCGCTTCTGGCGCGAGCTCGGCACCCTCTTCGGCAACGCCTACCTCGCCGACTTCCTGCACCGGCTGCGCGTGCAGTCCTGGGTCTGCACGGTCCAGCATCTGCGCCGCCTCGACGATCTGCGCGGCCACCTGTGGTCCCGGCACACCGAACTGGTCGACGCCCTGATGCGCCGCGACCTGTCGACGGCCCGCTCGATCATCGCCGCCCACGACGCGGACTCCCTCGCCCTGATCGAGCGGCTGGCGTCCGGATGAGCCAGGAGCGGGAGTTACCGGAGGCCATGGAGCTACCGGGCGCACCCGAACCACCGGACGCACCCGAACCACCGGACGCCCCCGCGCTACCGAACACCCCCGAACCCACCCCCTCCCCCGGCACCCCCGCCTACGACCTCTCCGTCGTCATCCCCGCCTACAACGAGGAACACCGCCTCACCCCCACCCTCGACGCCATCACCGACCACCTGGCCGCCCACCACGCCCGCTGGCCCGAGTGGGAGATCGTGGTCGCCGACGACGGTTCCACCGACGCCACCGGCGATCTGGTCACCGCCCGCCAGAACCCCCGTATCCGCCTGGTCGGCTCTCCCCGCAACCGCGGCAAGGGCCACGCCCTCCGCCTGGGCGTCGCCGCCTCCCTCGGTCGCCGCGTCCTCGTCACGGACGCCGATCTCGCGACGCCGATCGAGGAGCTGGAGCGGCTCGACAAGGCGCTCGCCGAGGGCAACTCCGCGGCGATCGGCTCCCGTTCGGTCCCCGGCGCCACGATCGGCGACCGCCAGCACCGGATGCGTGAACTCCTGGGCCGCGCAGGGAACTTACTGATCCGCCGGACGGCCGTGCCCGGCATCCGCGACACCCAGTGCGGCTTCAAGCTCTACGACGGCGACCGCGCCCGCGAGGCCTACGCCGCCTCCCGCGTCAACGGCTGGGGCACAGACGTCGAGGTCTTACGCCACTTCCACCGTGCGGGCCTGCCCGTCACCGAGGTCCCGGTCCGCTGGTCCCACCAGCCCGGCTCGAAGGTCGGCCCCCTCGACTACGCCCGCGTCCTCACCGAGATAGCCCGCATCGCCCTGCGCTCCCTGCGCCCCGCAGACCTCTTCGCCCTCTTCCTCTTCCTCCTCATGTCGGTGGCCCTCTACTCCGGCCGCTTCTTCGACCCGGCCCACCGCTACCTCCCCGACTCCCTGCGCGACCAGAACCAGTGGGAGTGGTTCTTCGCGGTCACGGCCGACAACGTCGCCCACTTGCGCAACCCCCTCTTCTCCGACCTCCAGGGCTTCCCCGACGGCGTGAACCTGATGGCCAACACGGTCATGCTCGGCCTCTCCGTCCCCCTCACACCGCTGACCCTGCTCGCCGGCCCCGCGGTCACCCTCAGCCTGGTGATGACGCTGGGCCTCGCCGCCACCGCGGCCGCCTGGTACCGGCTGATCGTCAAGTACGTCGTACAGGGCCGGATCGCGGCCTTCCTCGGCGCGTTGCTCGCCGCCTTCGCCCCGCCCATGGTCAGCCACGCCCACGCGCACCCGAACTTCGTGGTCCTCTTCATGATCCCGCTGATCATCGACCGCGCCCTGCGCCTGTGCACGGGCACCCGGGTCGTACGGGACGGAGTGGTGCTGGGCCTGATGGCCGCGTACCAGATCTTCCTCGGCGAGGAGCCGTTGCTGCTGGCGGCGCTGGGCATGCTGCTGTTCGCCGCCGCGTACGCCGTCGTACGCCCGGATGCGGCACGGCAGTCCTGGCGCCCGCTGCTCACAGGCCTGCTCATCGGCGCCTCCGTCTGCCTGCCGCTGGTCGTGTACCCACTCGTCTGGCAGTTCGCCGGCCCGCAGAGCTACACGGACATCGAGCACAACCCCCGCTCGTTCAACAGCCCCCTCGCCCTGCTCTCCTTCGCCGAGCGGTCCTGGCTCGCGGGCGACGCGGACACGGCGAACGCCCTGGCCTTCAACACCACCGAACAGAACGCCTTCTACGGCTGGCCGCTGGTCCTCCTCGCCTTCGCGATTCTCGTACGGCTGTGGGAGCAGGCCCTGGTCAAGGCGCTGGCGTTCACGGCGGTGGCCGCCGCGTTCCTGTCCCTGGGGCGGGAGCTGCGCATTCCGCTGACGGACATCGCCGTGCCCGGGCCGTGGAGACTCCTCGCCGACCAGCCGTTGTTCGAGGCGGTCATCGAGGGCCGCGTCGCGATGATCTGCGCCCCCGCGCTGGGCATGCTGCTCGCGCTCGCCCTGGAGCGGCTGCTCGCGGTGCGTGCGCCGAGCACGCGGTACGTCGGACTGCTGGGCGTCGGCCTCGCCCTGCTCCCGCTCGTCCCGGCCCCGCTGAAGGCCGTCGACCGCGTCGACGTGCCCGCCTTCGTCGCGGACGGGACCTGGACGTCGTACGTCCGCGAGGGCGAGTCTCTCGTGGCGGTGCCGCTGCCCGACCCGGGCAACGCGGAGGCGCTGCACTGGCAGACCGAGGCCGGCCTCGGCTTCAAGCTCGCGGGCGGCTACTTCAACGGGCCCTACGGCGACGAACGCGTCGGCATCTACGGCGCCGAGCCCCGCTTCACCTCCAACCTGCTGCGCGACGTCCGCGACTCGGGCCGGGTCCCGCCGATCAACGAGTCCTGGCGGGAGCAGGCCCGGGCGGATCTGGCGTACTGGCGGGCGGGCGTACTGGTGCTGGCGCCGCAGCCGAACGACGGGGCGCTGCGGGAGACCGTGGCGAAGCTGGTGGGCGGCTCGGGTAGGTGGGTCGACGGAGTGTGGGTATGGGACCTGCACGAGCGGGGACTTGCATGAGGGGATCCGTCCCGGCGTCGCACCGATTACCCTTCCCTGACCACCGTGCTGTGAGGAGCCCTCTTTTGGCCTGTGACCTGTGGCTGGTACCGCTCGTCGACGTGTTGTGCCACACCCCCGACAACCCCTTCGCCGAGGAACTCGCGCAATACAACAAGGTGCTCGCCGAGGCCGGCCTGCCGCCGGTGCCGGTGTACCAGTACATGCCGGGCCTGTCCGGCGACGTCGCCCCGGTCGCGGGCTTCGACTACGACGCGCTGCACTTCCTGCGCCGCGCGTACCTGCTCCAGGTGTGCCAGCTGCCGGTGACGCCGGTCGACGAGCTGGGCGGCGACTACGAGCAGCTTTTGGAGATGTTCGAGACGACGGCCCAGCAGTCGCACCTGGTCTGGCACTACGACCACGCGGGCGCGTACGTCCCCGTCGACTTCCCGAACCCGCTCTCCAGCGAAGAACTCCTCGCGGGCGGCGGCCCCTTGGGCTCCTCCCAGTCGCTGCTGCGGGAGCTGGAGTTCGTGGCCCCGGTCATCGGCATCGACCCGGCCAACCCTCCGATGGCCCCCCAGCCCCCCCTCGTACCCACGGACCTGGAGGAACCGGCGGTCCCCGCCCCCTACGACCCGAGCCCCTTCGCCCGCGAACGGCATGTGTGGCTGGGGCTGCACGCGGCGGCGACGCGGAGCCTGGCGCAGGGTTCGATGATCGTGTTCAGCTGACCTGCTTCCCTCAGCCGGCCTACTTCAGCTGGGACAGCCCCTTCTGCACGTCGTCGAGGTTCATCACCGGCGTGTAATCCACCTCGGCGCCGAACTTCTCGAAGAGCGGCTCGGTGAGCGGGGGCATCTGGGCGGGGTCCTGCATGTCGAAGAACACGAACATCGTGCGGACCCCGTGGTCAGCGGTGAAGTAGGACGCCTCCGGCTTGAAAGCCTCCATGATCTCCTGCATCACCTGGGGCATCTTGCCACTGCGGATGACGTCGTTCGTCTTCTCGGTGTCGAGATGGGCCTGGAGCAGCACGCGCATGACACTCACCTTCTCTTCTGATCGCCCCCTATAGACCGCACGCTAGGGGCGCCGCGCGCACTTCGCCCGTTCACAGCTCCATCGGGTGTACCGCTAGCCGCCGAACGTGAGGGGCCCGTTGATGTCCCGCGCCTGGACGACGGGCCCCTGGAACGTCCCCCCGGAGATCTCGTTGCGCACGTCGCCCGCGCCGGTCCGCGCGTCGTCCCACGCCTCGGCCTGACGGCGCCAGGTTTCCAGGGCCTGGGCGAAAGCCGGATCCTGCCCGGCCCGCTGCGCCAGCACCCGGGCAAGCTCCCTGGCCCGTTCCCCGTCGCCCGCCGCCGCGCCGAGGGCCGTCAACTCGGCTTCCCCGTCAGGGGTTTGCCCGGACGGCCGACGCCTGACGAGGTCCCGCAACGAGGCCCAGATCTGCTGGCCGGCGGCACCGGCGGTGCCTCCGGCGAGGGCCATGAGCAGTTCAGGTGCGATCTGGTCCATGCGCACACTCCCCCATCGCTCCAGTGGTGCACATCGGGCATCGAGCGTAGACGTATACGGGCGTCGGTCCGCGGTCTTGTACCGGGCGCGTCAGTTCCGCTCGACGATACGGATGGTGCGGATGCCTGTACCCCGATAGCGCGTCGGCGTCCTGGTCAGGACGGGACGTCCGCGCGGCCACCCGACAGTGGGCAGCGCGAGGTGCAGCACATGTACGCCGCTCCAGTCCGGCTCTGGCTACACGGCAGCGGCGATCAGTGCCATGGAGACATGCGCGCAGCCCGCGAGCGATCAGATGCTGATGGGGTTGGAGCAGGCGATCGGGGGCGGGCTGGGTGTCTTCGAGGAGGCGCGCAAGTGGATGCTGCTGGAGAAGTATCCGGCTCGGTTCCGTGGGTTCTCTGGGCTTGAGGCCGGAGCGATCACGTTGTGCTCGTACCAAACACTGATCGTCGACGGCCTGTTCCAGACCGAGGATTACGCTCGGGCGCTGATCGGCGGCAGTTATCCGCCGGTGTCGGAGCAGAGGCGCGAGGAACTGGTGGAGGCCCGCCTCGCCCGCCGGGCGCTCTTCGACCGGCAGCCGAGCCCATTGATCGAGCTGATCCTCGAAGAGAGCGTGCTGCGGCGGCCGTTCGGCAGCTGGGAGATCACGCGCGGGCAGTTGCGCTCGCTCGCGGAGGACGCCCGGAGGGACAATGTCTTCGTACAGGTGCTGCCCCTGGATCGTGGGCTGCGCGGCACGTACGCGGGCGATCGCGGCGCCATGCAACTCGTGGAGACCAGCGACCACCAACACGTCGCCTACATGGAGATCGAAGACCAGGGCATTCTGATCAGCGACCCGGCGGAGGTGTCCCATCTGTCGCACCGCCATGCGAGGATCCGTGCACAGGCCCTGAGCCCCGACGAATCGCTGGGCCTCATCGAACAGTTGGCAGGAGAGGAACGATGAGCGGCACCGGAACCCTCCGCTGGTTCAAGTCGAGCTACAGCGACAGCGGTGGCGGAGCCTGCGTCGAAGTCGCCCCCTGCCCCCAAGCCCCCACCACCATCCACATCCGCGACTCCAAAAACCCCGGCGGCCCAAACCTCACCGTCTCCGGCAACGCCTGGGCCGCTTTCATCGCGCTATCGACGGGGGCTTAAAGCAAGCCCCTGGAGGTCAGCTCCAACGCTGGTACTTACCGCCGTTGTCGGGCTTCGTGTAGACAGACCCGGATGCATTGCTGTCCAGGATGCGTCCGGTCGCCTTGTTCTTCAGGCGCCACCCGGTAGCGGTCTTCGTTTCGATCCACTTCTGGTTGTTTCCGCCATTGCAGGAAATCCCGTAAACGGATCCCGAAGCGTTACTGTCCAGGCAGTGGGATCCCGTGCTGTAGCCGTCCCACTCAAGCGTGAACGAGCCGTCGGAGTTCTTGGACTCGTTCCATCCGCCGGCGTTCCGATTACCCGTGAGCACCTTGGTTCCGGTGCCGGTGATTCCGGTGTCCATACCGAGCCAGCGGCCGGTCGCTACGTTTTTCCACGTGACTTCCCGGTCGGCGGCGACGGCGCTGCCCGAAGTGGCCAGCAGGACGGCGGAAGTAAGCGCGGTGGTCGACAGGACCACAGTCAAGCGCCTCATGTTCATTAAAAATCCCCCTAGGAAAGATCCGGCCCCTGCCCCTTCCCTTGCGGCAGGCAGACCGTCGCGTCGCTGGTCAGGCGGCGCATGAGCAACCTAACAGAGGGTAATTGCATGCCGCTAGATCATAAACTATGCCCAGCAATGTCCCAGAATGTCTGGTCGCGACCTAAATGCTCGAATGATGTGGAGGCTCTGGTAAGATCAGGTGTTGTCTATTTTTAGAATCAAAATTCCGGGCTTCGGGCGCCCCGGTTGGAGGCAGGGAAGTGGAAAGGGAAGTGGGAAAGGATCACCTTGACAAGGTGTTGACCATCCCGAACGCTTTGAGCGCCCTACGCGTCGCCGGGGTTCCGGTATTTCTGTGGCTCGTTCTCCAGCCCTATTTCGGCAACCCCAGTCTTGATGGGTGGGCGATTGCCCTTCTGGTGGTCAGCGGTATCACCGACTACCTTGACGGGAAACTGGCCCGCCGGTGGAATCAGATAACCCGCCTCGGCCAAATACTGGATCCCGCAGCTGACCGACTGTACACGATTTCTACGCTGCTCGCGCTGGTCCTGCGGGACATCATCCCTTGGTGGTTCCTGGCCCTGCTTCTCGCACGTGACGTATTCATGGCACTCAATATCGCCACGCTACGGAGAATGGGATACGGCCCCCTCAAGGTGAATTTCATCGGGAAAGCGGCCACCTTCAACCTCATGTACGCATTCCCTCTGCTCCTTTTGGCCGACGGCGGGGATTCGTTGGCGCACTTTGCCGGCGTATGTGGATGGGCGCTGGCGATCTGGGGGGCCGGGTTGTACTGGTGGTCCGCGGCGCTCTACACGACTCAGGTGCGCGGGCTGAGGTCGTCCGGCGTCCGCGTGGGCGAGAAGGCGTAGCGAACTGCGCCGCGCCCGGGAGCCGGACGCGGCGCAGTTTTCGAACTACCCGGATTACCGGGACTATCAGGCCTACGGGCCTACGGGCCTACGGGCCTAGAGGAACGAGTTGATCTCGATCGTCTCGTCCCGGCCCGGCCCCACGCCGATCGCGGAGATCGGCGCGCCGGACATCTCCTCCAGCGCCTTGACGTATGCCTGGGCGTTCTTCGGCAGGTCGGAGAAGGACTTGGCCTTGCTGATGTCCTCGCTCCAGCCCGGCAGCATCTCGTAGACCGGCTTCGCGTGGTGGAAGTCGGTCTGGGAGTACGGGAGCTCCTCGACGCGCTTGCCGTCGATCTCGTACGCCACGCAGACCGGGATCTGCTCCCAGCCGGTCAGGACGTCCAGCTTGGTGAGGAAGAAGTCGGTCAGGCCGTTCACACGGGTCGCGTACCGGGCGATCACCGCGTCGAACCAGCCGCAGCGGCGGTCACGGCCGGTCGTCACGCCCCGCTCGCCACCGATGCGGCGCAGCGCAGCGCCGTCCTCGTCGAAGAGCTCGGTCGGGAACGGGCCGGCGCCGACGCGGGTCGTGTACGCCTTGAGGATGCCGATCACGCGGCTGATCTTCGTCGGGCCCACGCCCGCACCCGTGCAGGCGCCGCCCGCGGTCGGGTTCGAGGAGGTGACGAAGGGGTACGTGCCGTGGTCGATGTCGAGGAGGGTGCCCTGGCCGCCCTCGAAGAGGACCACCTTGTCGTCCTCCAGCGCCTGGTTGAGGATCAGGACCGTGTCGGCGACGTACGGCTTGATCTTGTCGGCGTAGTCCAGCAGCTCCTCGACGACCTGGTCGGCGGCGATCGCACGGCGGTTGTAGAGCTTGCTGAGGATCTGGTTCTTGGCGTCGAGAGCCGCCTCGACCTTCTGGGTGAGGATCGACTCGTCGTACAGGTCCTGGACGCGGATACCGACGCGGTTGATCTTGTCGGCGTAGGTCGGGCCGATGCCGCGACCGGTGGTCCCGATCTTCCGCTTACCGAGGAAGCGTTCCGTCACCTTGTCCACCGTCACGTTGTAAGGCGTGATGATGTGCGCGTTTCCGCTGATGAGGAGCTTGGACGTGTCGACGCCGCGCTCGTTCAGACCGCTCAGCTCGGAGAGCAGGACCGACGGGTCGACGACGACACCGTTGCCGATGACCGGGGTACACCCCGGCGAGAGGATTCCGGAAGGGAGCAGGTGCAGGGCGTACTTCTGATCACCCACGACTACCGTGTGGCCGGCGTTGTTGCCGCCCTGGTAGCGCACCACATAGTCGACGGATCCGCCTAGCAGGTCCGTCGCCTTTCCCTTGCCTTCGTCACCCCACTGAGCACCGAGCAGCACAAGTGCGGGCACGCGCGTACACCCCTTCCGGGCGGGGCATGTCCAAGGTCAGGGGTGTACACGGAGGGTCTTAACCGTGTACACCACGACAGGTCGCGACCGTCGTTGGCCGTGAACCGTCGGACCGGATGGCCCCGGAATAGACGAAGCCCCTGGCGCAATAGCGCAAGGGGCTCTTGCACAAAGATGCTACCCGAGGAAGCGAGGCATGGCCGAGGTGGCGACTTTCGCGATGTCCGATCAGCTGCTGGTGGTGATCGATCCGGTCGCCCTGAGGACGGACGGGGAATCTGTCAGGATCGCGAAAGACGTGCTCAGCGCGGGTGCGGCGACGAAAGTGTGCCTGCCGGAGGGGCCGGAGGAATTTGCCCGGGCACTGGCTCGGCGCGGGTCCCGACGGCCCGTGGTCATCGGCGACGACCGGGCGCTGATGCAGGCCGTGTCGCTGCTGCACCGGCAGCGGCAGCTGGCCGAATGTGTGCTGTCGGTGGTGCCGGTCGGAGCCGCGCTGTCGCTGGCCGGATCCCTCGGGGTGCCGACGGGGGCGGTGGCGGCGGCCCGGGCGGTGCTGGACGGGGAGGAGCGGCGGCTGGATCTGCTCGTCGACGACAGCGACGGAGTGGTCCTGGGCGCGCTGCGGATCCCGCCGATACGGGACCCTGCCTCGGAGGCCGGGACGAACGGGATGAACGGCGCGACCGGAGCGAACGGGGCGAACGGGGCGACCGCGGTGGGGCCGTTCGCAGGGCGGCCTTGGCTGCGGACGTGCCAGTCGCTGGTACGGACGCTGGTGCCGGTGCGGGGCACACCCGCTGCCGAGTCCGGCCCGTCGCGGCTGCGGGTCGAGGTCGACGGAACAACGCTGGTGGACCTCGACCAGCCGGTGGAGGCGGTGTCGGTGGCGCCGGGGATCGCCGGTGTGGCCGAGGTGGAGGTACGGCCGGCCTCGGTGGGCGCGGAGGCCACGCCCCTGCGGGCCGAGGGGCGGACGGTGACCGTCTCGGGGGCGCACTTCCGGTACCGGGCGGATGAGGTGGTGTCGGGGCCGGTGCGCAGGAAGACGTGGACCGTGGGGGAAGGCGGGCTGCGGCTGGTGCTGCCGGGGCGGTGAGCGGGGAGCGGTGAGCAGCGAGCGGGAGCGGTTGATCCGGGCGCCTTCGGGCAGGCCCGGTTACGCTGCCCAGCTGCTGCTGGACTCCGTGAGGCCCGGGGTCAGCCCTGGCCGAAGGTCTTCTCGCGGTGCTCCCGCCAGCGCTCCATCATGGCCGCGACCTCGCCCTCGACGAACTCGAAGAAGGCGAGCGTCTCGGCCAGGCGGCGCCCTGCCGGGGTGTCCCCGCCGAGGCTGTTGACGCCCTCGCGCAGAGCCGCCTCCCACCGCTTGAGGACGGCCTCGCGGTTGGTCAGGGCCTCGTACCACTGGTCGCCGTGCACCCGGTAGCGCTCCCGGCGCGAGCCCGGCTCCCGCTCGCGCGAGACCATGTGCGTCTGGGCCAGGTAGCGCACCGCGCCGGAGACGGCGGCGGGGCTGATCTGCAGCTGTTCGCTCAGTTCGGCGGAGGTCAGCACGCCCTTGTCGGAGGCGAGGAGCGCGGCGAAGACGCGGGCTGCCATGCGCTGCATCCCGGCCTCGACGAGCTGCGCCGCGAACGACTCCACGAACTTCGACACGGACTCCGCGTCACGGCCGGCCCCGACTGATTCCGTCATGTCGCCCATCCTAAAGGGCCTTCATAGACTTCCTTAACTTCACAAATTTCTGAAAGAAGCGTACGTTCTGAACCATGACGAAGGCAATCACCGTCTCCGGACTGCACAAGTCGTTCGGCAAGACGCACGCGCTCGACGGCCTCGACCTGGACGTCGAGACCGGCGAGGTCCACGGCTTCCTCGGCCCCAACGGCGCCGGCAAGTCCACCACCATCCGCGTCCTGCTCGGCCTGCTGCGCGCCGACACGGGCGCCGCGCAGGTGCTCGGCCGCGACCCCTGGACGGACGCGGTGGAGGTGCACCGCCGCATCGCCTACGTGCCGGGTGACGTGACCCTGTGGCGGAACCTGTCCGGCGGTGAGGTCATCGACCTCTACGGCCGTCTGCGGGGCGGCCTCGACGCCGGGCGCCGTGCCGAACTGATCGAGCGGTTCGAGCTGGACCCGACGAAGAAGGGCCGCACCTACTCCAAGGGCAACCGCCAGAAGGTCGCCCTCGTCGCCGCGTTCGCCTCGGACGTGGACCTGCTGATCCTCGACGAGCCGACCTCGGGCCTGGACCCGCTGATGGAGGAGGTCTTCCAGCGCTGCGTCGAGGAGGAACGCGAGCGCGGCCGTACGATCCTGCTCTCCTCGCACATCCTCAGCGAGGTCGAGGAACTCTGCGACCGGGTCAGCATCATCCGCAGGGGCCGCACGGTCGAGAGCGGTTCGCTCGCCGACCTGCGCCACCTGACGCGGACGAGCGTCACGGCCGAACTGGCCGGTCCGCCCAACGGGTTGTCCCGTCTTCCGGGCGTCCACGACCTCGACGTACAGGGCCGCCGCGTCCGGCTCCAGGTCGAGACCGACAAACTCGACGCCGTACTGCGCTCGCTCAGCGAGTCGGGCGTGCGGTCGCTGACGTCGACGCCGCCGACGCTGGAGGAGCTGTTCCTGCGGCACTACCAGCAGGAGGCGGCGGCCCGATGACGACGCTCGCGGTACCGAGGTCCGGCCGCCAACTCGCGGGCACCGGCACGCTGTTGCGCTTCGCGCTGCGCCGGGACCGGGTGATGATCCCGGTCTGGGTCGGGGTCAACGCGCTCATGGTCCTCTCCATGCCGAACACGCTGAAGAACTTGTACGGAACCCCGGCCGAACGCGCCGACCTGATCCACCAGGTGGCGACCAACGCCTCCTTCCGCGCCCTGATCGGCCCGGTCTTCGACACCTCGATCGGCGCCCTGACGGCCTGGCGCGTGGGTGTGTACGCGGGCGCGCTCGCCGCGGTGACAAGCCTGCTCGTCGTCGTACGGCACACCCGGGACGAGGAGGAGAGCGGCCGGCAGGAACTGGTGGCGTCCGGCATGGTAGGCCGCCGGGCCTCCCTGACGGCGGCGCTGCTGGCGGCGGGGGTCGCGAACGCCGTACTGGCTCTGCTCGTGACGGCGGGCCTGGCCGCCCGGGGCGCCGTGGGCGCCCTCGCCCTCGGCCTCGGCCTCGCGGCCGTCGGCATGGTCTTCGCCACGATGGCGGCGATCGTCGCCCAGCTGACGGAGAGCGCGCGGCTGGCCCGCGGCCTGACGGCCGGGGTGCTGGGCGCGGCCTTCGTCCTTCGCGCGGCGGGCGACTCGGCGACGGACGACGGCTCGTCCGCCCTGACGTGGCTGTCCCCGCTGGGCTGGCTGGAGAACCTGCGGCCTTACGCCGACGAACGCTGGTGGGTGTTGCCGCTGTTCGCGGCGGCGATCCTGCTCCAGGGCGCGGTGGCCTACGAGCTGGCGGGCCGCCGGGACGTCGGCATGAGCTTCCTGCCGACCCGCCCGGGACCCGCCTCGGGCCGCCTGCGCACGGCGGGCTCGCTGGCCTGGCGGCTGCAGCGGGGCAGCGTGTACGGCTGGAGCATCGCCTTCTTCGTCGTCGGCGTCGTCTACGGCGGTCTGGCGGACGGCGTGACCGACCTGGTCGGCGACAACGACAACGCCCGGAAGATCTTCGAGCGGATGGGCGGCCAGAGCGGTCTGACGGACGCGTTCCTTGCGTCGATGGTCGGGATGATGGGCCTGATCGCGGCGCTGTATGTCGTCGGCTCGGTGCTGCGCCTGCACGGCGAGGAGACGTCCGGCCGGGCGGAACCGGTGCTGGCGAACGCGGTCGGCCGCCTGCGCTGGGCCGCCGGACACCTGGTCATCGCCTTCGGCGGCGCCGTCCTGATCATGCTCCTGACCGGCCTCGGCTTCATCGTCGGCTACGGCAAGGAGGCCGGGCCCCTCCTGGGGGCGTGCCTGGTGCAGCTCCCCGCGGTGTGGGTGATCGGCGGGCTGGCGGTGCTGCTGTACGGGGTACTGCCCCGGGCCGCGATGGCGGCATGGGGCGTCGCGGGCGCGGTGCTGCTCATCGGCTGGGTGGGGCCTGCGCTGGACGCTCCGCAGGCGGTGCTGGATCTCTCGCCGTTCGGGCATCTGCCGAAGCTGCCGGGCGGGTCGATGGAGTGGGGCCCGGTGTCGGTGCTGCTCGGGCTGGCGGTGGCGCTGGTGGCGGCCGGCCTGGCGGGGGTGCGGCGGCGGGACATGACGACGTGAGCGGCGGTGCGGTCGCCGCCGCGTGCGACTCGCCCCCGCCGCCCCTACCCGTCCCCTCCTGAAGGGGCTCCGCCCCTTCGACCCCGGCCCTGGGCTACGCCGGCTCGACCCTCAGCCCCTCCAACCCCCGGATCACAAAGTTCGGCTTCCGATCCGGCTCCGTCGCCAGGCGCAGGATCGGGGCCCGTTCCAGCAGGGCCGTCATCGATGCGGCCAGTTCGATGCGGGCCAGGGGGGCGCCGATGCAGTAGTGGATGCCGGCGCTGAAGGAGATGTGCGGGTTTTCCTTGCGGGTGAGGTCGAGCCGGTCGGGGTTCTGGAAGACCTCTGGGTCGTGGTTCGCGGAGCCGAAGAGCATCGCGATCTCCGCGCCCCGCGGAATCGTCGTGCCGTCGATCTCGATCTCGTCCAGGACCCAGCGCTCGAAGAGCTGGAGCGGGGTGTCGTAGCGCATCAGCTCCTCGATCGCGGACGGGATCAGGGAGTGGTCGGCGCGCAGGGCGGCCAACTGCCCCGGGTTGCGGAACAGGGCGTACCAGCCGTTGACCGTAGCGTTGACGGTCGCCTCGTGGCCCGCGTTGAGCAGCAGGACGGCCGTCGAGATCATCTCCTGCTCGGTCAGCCGGTCGCCTTCGTCGTGCGCGGCGATGAGCCCGGAGATGAGGTCCTCGCCCGGCTCCTTGCGCCGCTCGGCGATCAGCTCCCGCAGGTAGTCCGAGAACTCGACCGAGGCCTGCACCGCCTTGCGTGCCGTCTCCTGCGAGGGGTTCAGCTCGTACATCCCGCAGATGTCCGCCGACCAGGGGCGCAGAGGGGCCCGGTCGGACTCCGGGATGCCCAGCATCTCGGCGATGACGGCCACGGGCAGCGGCTCGGCGACATCCGCGAGCAGGTCCCCGCCGCCGGCCTCGACGAGCCGGTCCACCAGCTCCCCGGCCAGCTGGGCCACGTACGGCTTGAGCTGCTCGACCGTACGCGGCGTGAACGCCTTCGACACCAGCCGCCGGATCCGGGTGTGGTCCGGCGGCTCCAGGTCGAGCATCCCGTGGTCGTTGAGGGTCTGGAACGGCTCGTGCTCCGGCGGCGGCGCGGTCCGTCCGAAGTCCTCGTGCGTGAACCGGTGCTGATAGGTCCGGCCGAGGCGGCGGTCGCGCAGCAGCGCGGATACGTCCGCGTGGTGCGGGACGAGCCACTGGTTGGTGGGCTCGAAGTAGTGCACGCGGCCCTTGGCGCGCAGCTCGGCATAGGCCGGGTAGGGGTCGGCGAGGAACGCCGGGTCCCAGGGGTCGAAGGCTGCCATGCACGGACGCTAGCCCGGCGTCCCCCTGTCTGACCAGGGGTGTCTGACCGGCCCGCCGGGAAGGTCCTAGTCCTTGCCGAAGTCGGGAAGCGTGATCGAGCCGTCCTCGGCGAGGGGGAACCCGGGGTTGTGGGCGACCTCCCAGGCGTGGCCGTCGGGGTCGACGAAGGCACTGGAGTAGAACCCGATCGCGTTCACCGCCGCCGGTTTGGTGACCGTCCCGCCGGCCCGCTCCACGGCCGCGAGCAGCGCGTCGACCTCCGCCTCGGACCGGACGTTGTGCGCGAGGACGATCCCACCGAAACCGTCCGCCTGCCCGGGCTCCAGACCGCAGTCCCGCGCCAGCTTGTCCCGGCCCCACAACACCAGTCCCAGGCCGCCCGCCTGGAAGAAGACGGTCTCCTCGACCTCTTGCCCCCGCCAGCCCAGGGCCTCGTAGAAGGCCTTGGACCGGGCGAGGTCGGCCACTCCCAGCGTGATCAGAGTGATGCGCTGTTCCATGCCCTCACCGTAGCCCCGGCGCCCTCAGCCCGGCGTGACCAGCCGCGCCTCGTACGCGAACACCGCCGCCTGCGTACGGTCCCGCAGCCCCAGCTTCACCAGGATCCTGCTGACGTGGGTCTTGATCGTCGACTCGGCGACCACCAGCCGCTCGGCCATCTCCGCGTTCGACAGGCCCTGCGCGATCAGCACCAGCACCTCCGTCTCCCGCTCGGTCAGTTCCCCGTACGCCGCGTGCGCGGAGGACATCAGGCGCGGGGAGTCGGACAGCTTCGAGAACTCCGTGATGAGCCGCCGGGTGACGGAGGGGGCGAGGAGGGCCTCGCCGGCCGCCACCACCCTTACTCCGTCGGCGAGTTGGCGTGCCGAGGCGTCCTTCAGCAGGAAGCCCGAGGCTCCCGCGCGCAGCGCCTGGTACACGTACTCGTCGAGGTCGAAGGTGGTCAGCACCAGCACCTTGGACGTGCTGTCGGCCGCGACGATCTCCCGGGTCGCCTCGATGCCGTTCAGCTCCGGCATGCGGATGTCCATCAGCACGACGTCCGGGGTGAGGTCGCGGACCCGGTCCACCGCTTCCCGTCCGTTGACGGCCTCGCCGACGACCTCGATGTCCGGCATCGCGTTCAGCAGGACCGAGAAGCCTTCGCGCACCATCATCTGGTCGTCCGCGATCAGCACGCGGATGGTCATGAGCCGTCCTCTGTCGTCGTGGTGGCCGGCAGGAACACCGTCACCTCGTAGCCGCCCTCGTCCGTCGGGCCCGCCGTCATCTCGCCGTTCAGCATGGTGACGCGCTCCCGCATGCCGGTGATGCCGTGCCCGGCGCCGGGCGAGGGCTTCACCAGGGCCGGCGCGGGCGGCGGGCCGTTGACTATGCGCAGGCCGAGGCCGCCCAAGACGTACCCGATCTCCACTCCGGCGCTCGCGCCGGGCGCGTGGCGCAGGCTGTTGCTGAGCGCCTCCTGCACGATGCGGTACGCCGACAGCTCCACGCCCTGCGGAAGTGCGCGCACCGCTCCCGTCACCGTCTTCTGAACGTTCAGGCCCGTGTCCCGCACGTTCGCCAGCAGCGCGTCCAGGTCGGCGAGCGTCGGCTGCGGGGCGTCCGGCGCTTCGTAGTCCTCGGCGCGCACGACGCCCAGCACGCGGCGCAGCTCGGTCAGGGCCGCCACCGCGTTCTCCCGGATGGTGGCGAAGGCCCGCTCCAGCTCCGGCGGCGGGTTCTCCACCCGGTAGGGCGCGGCCTCGGCCTGGATGGCGACGACCGACATGTGGTGGGCGACCACGTCGTGCAACTCGCGGGCGATGTTCGTGCGCTCTTCCAGCAGGGTGCGCCGGGAGCGCTCGTGCGCGGTCACTGTCTGCTGCGCGGTCACCTCCTGCCGGGCCTCCTTGCGGGTGTGCCAGACGGCGACGACGAGCAGGATCAGCGCGGAGAAGACCAGCATGGGGGCGGTGTCGTCGCCGTAGTAGTGCCCCGGGCCGAACAGCACGGTCGCCACGAAGCCGTACGCCGCGGTGACGGCCCACATGTACCCGGCCGTGCGCGGCCTGGTGCGTATGGCCACGACCGTCA
Organism: Streptomyces sp. T12; assembly: GCF_028736035.1. Lineage (NCBI taxonomy): Bacteria > Bacillati > Actinomycetota > Actinomycetes > Kitasatosporales > Streptomycetaceae > Streptomyces > Streptomyces sp. T12. The sequence goes on along the minus strand of NZ_CP117866.1, from coordinate 5,866,472 downwards.
GCACGGTCAGATGGCAGGCGAAGCTGGCGGGCAGCCAGGGCCAGCCGTCCCAGGAGCTGCCGAAGACCTGGCTGACCGGGGTGGCCGCCATGGACAGCCAGAACGCTCCGACCGGCCGGATCATGGTCAGCAGGATCGGGATCACGGCGAGCGGACCGAGCAGCACGACCGCGCGTTCGTTGTCGACGGTGGCCATGAGCAGCGTGAACAGGGCGGCCGCGGTGATCACGGCGTGCGGTGTCCAGGCCGCGTACTCCCGCAGGCGGCCCGGCAGCCGGCGGGTCAGCGGGCCGTCGACGCTCATCCGCGGCAGCGGGCGGTAGGCGAAGGCGTCATGGGACAGGTCCTGCCGCAGCCCGCGCAGGGCGCCCGCGGCCAGCCGGAGCTCCGGGCTGCGCTGCTTGGCCGCGTCCCCCGGCGGGGTCGGCATCTGAGTCGTCTCGGTCACATACAGAACGGTAGGCGCAGGGCCCTGTCGCGGTCGTCCCCATGGAGAGGGGTTCCCGCAGGTCCATCTCAGGTACTACGGGTATCCCCGCTGGTCGTGCCCGGCGCGGGTGCCGCCAGGACCCGCGTTCAATACCCGGCGGGCCGCACCAGTCCCGACTCGTAGGCGAACACCGCCGCCTGCGTCCGGTCCCGCAGCCCCAGCTTCACCAGGATGCGGCCCACGTGGGTCTTCACGGTCTGCTCGGCCACGACGAGGCGGTCGGCGATCTCCGCGTTCGACAGGCCCTGGGCGATCAGGGCTAGGACCTCCGTCTCCCGTTCGGTGAGGTCGCCGACGCGTGCCTTGAGCGGGGCACGGGGCCGTTTGTCCAGGCGGGAGAACTCGGAGATGAGCCGGCGGGTGATCCCGGGCGCGAGCAGCGCGTCGCCGGCCGCCACGACCCGTACCGCCTCGGCCAGCTGATCGACGGAGGCGTCCTTGAGGAGGAAGCCCGAGGCTCCCGCGCGCAGCGCCTCGTACACGTACTCGTCGAGGTCGAAGGTGGTCAGCACCAGCACCTTGATCTGCGGTGACTCGGCGGTGATGCGGCGGGTGGCCTCGATGCCGCCGAGTTCGGGCATGCGGATGTCCATCAGGACGACGTCGGGGGTGAGTTCGGCGACCTTCGCGACCGCGTCCAGGCCGTCGACCGCCTGGCCGATCACGTCGATGTCGGGCTTGGTGTTGAGCAGCACGGTGAATCCCTGCCGGACCATCTGCTGGTCGTCGGCGATGACTACGCGGATGGGGCTGCTCGTCATGGGGTCGGTTCTCCTGTCAGGGGTGGGCAGTCGGCGGGGTGTCGCCCCGCGGGAGGAAGGCCGAGACCGCGAAACCGCCGTGCTGGGTGGGGGCCGCGGTGAGGTGGCCCCCGAGCATCGTCGCCCGCTCGCGCATGCCTAGCAGACCGTGTCCCGCGCCGGGGGAGGGCGGAACAGGTTGCTGCGGGCGGGAGTTGACGACGCCCAGGTGCAGGCCGTGGAAGTCGTGGGAGACCTCGACGCGCACTTCCGAGCCCGGCGCGTGCCGCAGGGCGTTGCTGAGCGCCTCCTGGATGATCCGGTACGCGGACAGCTCCACGCCCGTGGCGTACTGGGGAGCCTCGCCCCTGATGTCGGTGACGACGTCCAGTCCGGCGGCACGGGTGTTCTCGATGAGGGCGTCGAGCCGGTCGAGCATGGGCTGGGGGGCGTCGGGGGCGGCTCCGGTGCCGGGTTCGCCGAGGCCGTAGGGGTCTTCCCGGTTCTCGGAGCGCAGGACGCCCAGCACGTGGCGCAGTTCGGTGAGCGCGTCCAGGGCGTTCTGCCGGATGCCCGCGAGGTTCTCCTTCAGCTCCTGCGAGGGGTTCTCCACCAGATGCGGGGCCACCTGGGCCTGGATGGAGATCACCGACATGTGGTGGGCGACCACGTCGTGCAGCTCGCGGGCGATGTTCGTGCGCTCCTCCAGCAGGGTGCGCCGGGCCCGCTCCTCGGCGGTGATCGTGGTCTGCCGGCCGAGTTCGGCACGGGCTTCCCTGCGGCCCCGCAGCGCCATGCCGAGCACCACGACGACCGCGAACAGGGTGATCGCGAGCACTCCGGTGGGCTGGTAGTCGCGCGCCCCCCACAGCCCCTGGATGACGTAGGTGACGAGCACGGTCAGCGCCAGCGTCTCAAGGGACACCCGAGCGCGTACCCGCAGGGCGAGCAGCAGCATCACGGCCATCTGGCCGATGATCCCGGCCGCGCTCCAGGGCCAGACGAAGTCGTGCGCGCCACCGGCCAGCAGGTGGCGACGCACCTCGACGGCACCCGCCACCATGGCTGCCGTCGACAGCCACCACCCGGCGACGGGCCGCCACAGCGCGAGGACCACCGCGCCCCCCTGGGCGAGCCCGATCAGGAAGGCCACCTGGGCGCCCGCCCCGCCGTTGTCCCGCAGTTGAGCCACGGCGCCGATGGTGACGCCGAACGCGACCAGGGACAGCACGCCGTGCGGCAGCCAGCGCAACCACACGGAGGGCGGCAGCGGGTCCGCCCCGAAGGTCCACAGGTCCTCGCGCAGCACGCGCAGCCAGCGGCGCACTCGGCTCGCGAACGAGTGCTGGATCCCCGTCTCCGTCACGCGGCCAACCCTAGGCATGGTGGTGTTCCTTCGCTGCACTGCTCCGAGATGCCGAGTGGGACCGGACGACCCTGGACCGGCGGCCGGTCGAGCGGCGAGGGCCCTGTTCATAGACGCGGAACGTCGTCCAGCACAGGGCCAGGGCCAGGGTGAACAAAGGGAGCCAGGCCAGGCGGGCCGCCACCCAGCCGAGGTTGTCGGGGAGGGTGTGCAGGCCGGGGAGGTGGCCTGCCGTCAGGCCCGTGGCCGTGGTCGCCATCAGGGCCGTCTGGTGCCAGAGGAAGACCGTCATCGCCGAGAGGTTGAGCAGGGCCACCGCCGCCCAGGCCAGGGGGCGGCGCATCGTGCGGCGCAACGGCCCGCGCAGGAGCAGGGCCAGGCCGCACTGGGCCAGACCGAAGGTGACGGCGGCCAGCGTGGGTGGGTTGAGGTTGGAGACTCCTTCGCCGGGGACGCCGACCATGGACGCCGGGTAGCCCGCCCAGGCGACCAGTGCGGCCGTCGCCGACGCGCCGCCCGTCAGCAGGATCCAGCCCGCGCGGCGGCGCTCCAGCTCGCCCCGGGTCCAGGCCGCGCCCAGGGTGTACGGCACCAGCCAGCCGGCCGCCACGTTCACCCAGCCGAGCCACGCGGGGCCGCCCAGGCCGAAGCGGATGAGGTCCACATGGAGGACGACCGCGAGCGGCCAGAGCGGGTTGAGCCGGAGCAGCAGGGGCGTCGCCGCCGTCAGCGCGGCGAAGACCAGGAGGAACCACAGGGGGGACAGGGCCAGTTTGACCAGGGTGTGGACGGTGTCGGCGTCCGTGCCGGACAGGAGCAGCAGGACCGACGCCACCGTCCACAGGCTGAGGACCGCCGCCACCGGCTTGAACAGGCGGGACAGACGGGACGTCAGCCATTGGCCGTACGTCGTGCCGCGCGCTCGGGCCGAGGCGTAGCCGCGGGTTGCCACGTGGCCGCCGACCAGGAAGAACACGGCGAGGGTCTGGAAGGCCCACGAGATCGGGGCCAGCCAGGGCATGTAGTGGAGCGGGCTCGCGGTGCGCAGGCCGGCCCCGCCGTCCGCCACCAGGGCCGTCACCAGCCAGTGGCCGAGGACGACACCGACGATGGCGAGGGCCCGCAGCGCGTCGACGGCCCGGTCCCGGTCGGCGGGGGTGACGGCCTCGACGCGGGCGGCGCCCCGGCGTATGCCCTTCCACGCGCCGCGCATGCTGACGTCAGCCATGGCTCACCTCCGGCCTCTCGCCCAGGACGATGCGGGTCAGGTTCGTCAGGGACGTCGAGCCCGGCCTGAAGTAGTCGCTGTGGCCGCCGTCGCCCGCCGCGAAGACCCGGGCGCCGAAGGACGGGGACATCGGGTCGGTGCCGAAGCCGACGGTCGTGCCGAGCAGGTCGAGCCTGACGTGCGGCACCTCCGCGACCCAGTCGTCACTGCCGCGGGCCGCCCAGACGCGGGCCGGGGTGTGCAGGGCCGTCGCGCTGTCCGCGCCGGTGCCGGGGCTGCCGACCAGGGCGATGTCGTCCACGTCCAGGTGGGGGGCGGCACGGCCGCAGACCACCGAGCCGTAGGAGTGGCAGAGGAGGGAGATGTGCGGCTTGCTCGGCTTCCTGCCGGCCGACCCGTTCGACTCGGTATCCGCGAGGGCGCGCAGCTGCCGTATGAACTCCCGCAGCTTCGGGGCCGCCTCCTCGGCTCGGCCCGCCGTCGTGACCGTGGTGCTGACCGTGGCCGGGGTTTCGTAGCCGAGCCAGGCGACCACCGCGGTGCCGGTGCCCTGCGGGGCCTCCCGGGTGAGGCGGTCGTGCAGGGCCCAGGCGGCGTCACGGAAGCGGCCGTAGGTGTCGATGGATGTGTCGGAGCCCGGCACCAGGACCGCGATGCGGTCGGCGTGGGCCAGGTCGCCGAAGACCTCCGTCGCGAGACCGGGGCCGCTGCCGTCGAAGGAGAGGAAGCGGCGGGACGGGTCGGCCATCGCGCGGTCCGCGGCGGCCCGTTCGCGGTTGCCGTGGGCCGCGGCCATGCGGGACGCCTCGGCGGCGTTGGCCCGGTTGGCCGCGTATGCCTCGTCCAGGGTCGCCGCCGTCACCGGTGCGAGGGCGGCCGGGGCCGGGGCCGGGATCTCAGGGCGGGCGGCGCCGGACAGCGGGACGACCACGGCAGCGGTGATCAGGCTGGCGAGCACAGCTCGGCGCCATCGGTGAGTGCGCTGGGTCTTCTTCTTCGGCTCGCTCGCCCCGGCTGCCCCCGTGGTACGCCCCATGGTCGTCTTCCCTTCCAGTCCGCCCGGCCATCGGGCTTGTCTGGAGGGGAAATTACGGATCCGGCTGCGTCGTCCGCGTCCCGCCAGGGAGCTCACCTGCGACGTAGCTCTCAGGTATTACGGGTATTAAGGGGGCGGGTGTCAAAGGGGCGGGTGTCAAAGGGGCGGGACGAAACGTCTCACCACGCCAGCTGCGCGATCTCCTCCACCACCACCGCGCACGCGTCCGCCGCCGGATCGATCAGCGGAAAGTGCCCGACGTCCTCCAGCAGCGTCAGACCGATCACCTCTCCCGCCTTCGCCGCCGCATCGGCGTACGCCTCGGCGACCGCCTGCGGGACCACGACGTCCGCGCGGCCCTGCACGAGCGTCGTGGCGATGCCGGTCGGGAGCAGGAGCGCGGGGTCGGCGTAGGGCTGGCGCTCGGCGAACTCCACAGCGCCGCCCAGGAGTTGCCGCGCGGCACCCCCGCAGACGTCCAGCTTGTCGGCGACCGTGAAGTCGGCGATCGGGGCCAGGGCGACCACGCCCCGCAGAGGCACGGGACGGGCGGTGCGCCAGGGGGCGTCCGCGGGGAGGACATGGCGGGCGGCCGCCCAGAGGGCCAGGTGGCCGCCGGCCGAGTGGCCGGTGAGCACCATGCGGCGCGGATCGGCCTGCGGGAGGGCCTCCCGTACGAGCGCGGGCAGCGCGTCCAGCGCGGCGGCCACGTCGTCGAAGGTGTCCGGCCAGCGTCCGGCGACCGGACCGCCGCCCGCACGCGAATCCGCCGCGCTGCCAGCGCCCTGCGCACCTTCCGCCTCATCCGCCTCATCCGCCCCCCGCCGATACTCCACATTGGCCACGGCGAACCCCCGCCGAGCCATGAAGTCCGCGAACGGCGTGACATGCCGCCGGTCGTACGGAGCCCGCCACGCACCGCCGTGCAGGACGACGACCAGCGGGGCCGGGCCGCCCGGACCGGCCTCGCCGCGCGGCGCGTAGAAGTCGATCACCTGGTCGGGGTGGTCGCCGTACGAGGCGATGGCGTCGGGATCGACGGGCGGGTGCGAGAAGGCCGACTGCTCTTCGGCGACGGCCCGGGCTGCTGCGACGTCGTCCGGCATGCTCCAACCTCTCAGCGACGGAACGGATTTGAACGAATGCGGGGTGACGGGTGGGGACAAGGCAGGGTGGGGGGGTGGGAACAAAGCGAGGTGACGGACCAGGGGGGAATTCGGCCGTTGGCGGGGACGGTATCAGGCTGGTGACGTGCGCCAACACACGGATGTCACGCTCGGTGAGGGTTAAACGGTTCTGTCGTTTCGTTACGCTGGCAGCGCGCATCGCACCGCACCCCGTACGTGCACCAAGGAGGCCGATATGTCCGCCGAACCCGGCACCGTACGTCCCGGAGGGCGCACCGCGCGTGTCCGTGCGGCCGTTCTGCGGGCGGCCGGAGATGTGCTCGCGGAGCAGGGTTTCGACGGCCTCGACCTCGCGGACGTCGCCCGGCGCGCCGAGGTGGGCAAGACGACCGTGTACCGGCGGTGGGGCTCGGTGACGGGGCTGGTGGCCGACCTGCTCGCCGACATGGCCGAACAGTCGCTGCCACGCGAGGAGACCGGGTCCGTGCTCGGGGACCTGCGGGCCAACGCGGCGTTGGTGCGGCGGACGTTGGCGGACGCCCGGCAGGGCGCCCTGTTCCGCGCCGTCATCGCCGCGGCGACCTGCGACGAACGTACGGCGCAGGCGCTGCGGCGGTTCTACGAGGCGAGGGTCGCGGAGTGGGCGCCGTGTGTCGAACAGGGCGTCGCCCGAGGGGAGTTGCCCGCCGGGACGGACGCGGAGGCGGTCGTACGGGCGGTGTCGGCGCCCCTGTACTACCAGTTGCTGACGACCGGGGTGATCCCCGACGCCCCCGCCGCGGAGCGCGCCGCGCGGGCCGCGCATGCGGCTGCCGTGGCGGGGGTGTACGTCACCGGGGATGAGCCCTAAGGGGCTGGCGCCAGCACCTCCGCGAGCACCCGCGCCGCCCGCTCCACGTCCGCGAACCCGACGTACAGCGGCGTGAACCCGAAGCGCAGTACGTCCGGGCGGCGGAAGTCGCCGACCACGCCCCGTTCAATGAGCGCCTTCATCACGTCCCCGGCGCCCTCGCAGCGCAGCGCCACCTGGCTGCCCCGCTCCGCGTGGGCCGGCGGAGTCACCGACTCCACGCGTCCCTGCCCCACATAGGCCCCGACGCACTCCAGGAAGAAGTCGGTCAGCGCGAGCGACTTGGCCCGCACCGCCTCGATCGACACGCCTTCCCAGACCTCCAGCGCGGCCTCCAGGGCGAGCATGGAGAGGATGTCCGGCGTGCCGACACGCCCACGCAGCGCGCCCGCCGCCGGTTCGAACTCGCCCCGCATGCCGAAGGGATCGGCGTGGGAGTTCCAGCCGGGCAGGGGTGAGTCGAATCGGTCCTGCAGGTCATGCCGTACATACAGGTACGCCGGTGAACCCGGCCCGCCGTTCAGGTACTTGTACGTGCAGCCGACCGCCAGGTCGACCCCGTGCTCGTCCAGCCCCACCGGCAGCGCGCCCGCGCTGTGGCAGAGGTCCCAGACGGCGTACGCCCCCGCCGCGTGCACCGCGGCCGTGAGCGAGGGCAGGTCGTGCAGCCGGCCGGTGCGGTAGTCGACGTGGTTCAGCAGGACGGCGGCCGTACGGCCGGACAGCGCGTCCGGCACCTGCTCCGGGGTCACCGGCCGTAGCGCACACCCCGTCATCCGCGCCGCCGACTCGGCGATGTAGCCGTCCGTGGGGAAGGTCGTCGCGTCGACCAGGATCTCGTCCCGGGCCTCCCCGCCTCCCACGGCGTTCGCCATCCGCACGGCCGCCACAACCGCCTTGAAAACATTGACACTTGTCGAGTCGCCGACCACGATCTGGCCGGGCGCCGCGCCGACCAGGGGAGCGATCCGGTCGCCGATCCGCTCGGGCGCGTCCCACCAGCCGCTCTCGTCCCAGGAGCGGATGCGCAGCTCGCCCCACTGCCGCCGTACGACGTCCTCGACCCGCCCCGGCACGTTCGCCGGCAGGGCGCCCAGGGAGTTGCCGTCGAGGTAGACCACGTCGTCGAGTACGAACTGCTTGCGGGCGCCGGCCAGTTCGTCGGCCGCGTCCAGCATCCCCGCCTTGGCTGCGAGCTCAGACATGGGACCTCGCCGTCCACAGCTCCGGGAACACGTTCTTCTGTGCCCGCTTCTCCAGCCAGGCCACCCCGGCCGAACCGCCCGTACCGGCCTTGGCGCCCATCGCGCGCCGGGTGGCGACCAGGTGGTCGTTGCGCCAGCGCCACACCAGCTCGGCCACGTCGGTCAGCGCCTCGCCGAGGCGGGCGAGTTCGGAGTTCTGGTCGCCGGCGTAGATCGCGGTCCAGGCGGCCTCGACCGCGTCCGACGGCTCGTACCGCTGCGAGACGTCGCGCCCCAGCACCGCCTCGGGGATCGAGCAGCCGTGCCGGGCGAGGAAGCGCAGCACCTCGTCGTACAGGCTCGGCTCGTGCAGCGCCTTCTCCAGTTCCGCGTGGACGCGCGGGGCGCCGCGGTGCGGGACGAGCATGGACGCGGACTTCTCGGCGAGCAGGAACTCCATGCGGCGGTACATCGCCGACTGGAAGCCGGAGCCCTCACCGAGGGCGCTGCGGTACGCGTTGAACTGGGCCGGCGTGAGCTGGCCGAGCGGCTTCCAGGAGGCGTTCAGCGCCTCCAGTTCCCGTACGGAACGCTTGAGCGCGTCGATCGCCACCGGCACCCGGTCCTCGCGCAGCGCGTTCGCCGCCGTCTCCCACTCGTGGACGATGACCGTGAACCACAGCTCCATCACCTGGGTCGTGACCAGGAAGACCATCTCTCCGGGGTCGTCGGAGAGGGTGTGCTGGAGGTGGGTGAGGACGTCCGCCTGTACGTAGTCCTCGTACGGCGTGGTGCCTGCGAAGTCGAGATGCGGGGTCTCGGGCTCGTGAGCCTCGTCGGACATCGCTGTCTCCTGTTGTAACTCCGGGTAGCGGTCCGCCCCTGCCGTTATCGACACGGGGGCCCCGGTCCCCGCCGGGCATCTTCTTCGATGGTCCGCCGAAAAGGCAAGGCCCGCCTGATCACACAGGCGGGCCCGAGGGGGGGAGGTGGAGCTGATTCCCCCACGACGACTAACCCAGGGTCTGGGCCGCCGTCGGCGAGGAGTCCTTCAGGAACTGCGTGCAGCGCTCGTACTCCTCCTGCTCGCCGATCGCTCCGGCGGCGCGGGCGAGGCCGTGCAGGGCGCGCAGGAAGCCGCGGTTCGGCTCGTGCTCCCAGGGAACGGGGCCGTGGCCCTTCCAGCCGTTCCGGCGCAGGGAGTCCAGGCCGCGGTGGTAGCCCGTACGGGCATAGGCGTACGACTCCACGACGCTGCCCCGCTCGAACGCGTCGTCGGCCAGCTGTGCCCAGGCCAGCGAGGAGGTCGGGTACTTCGCGGCGACGTCGGCGGGCGCGGTGCCGCCGGCGAGCAGCTCACGCGGCTCGGGGTCGTCGGGGAGGTGGGTCGGGGGCGGGCCCCCGAGGAGGTTCTCGTGAATCGTCATGGGTTCCAGTCTGAGGCATCGGAGGCCGCGACCACGGGCCCAGGTCCCACCGCCACCCGCCCGCGCGCCACCCCACCGGGATGCCTACGCCGCCAACCTCCGGCGGCCGTGTGCCGAACAGCCCCCGACCATCTGGGAAGAGCCCCTTCAGGATGGGACAGGTAAGAGCAGCGGGGGCGAGAAGCCTCCCGTCGCGCACCCGGCCCCCGTCGCGCACCCGGCCTAGGAGCCCCCGCCCTCAGGCACCCGCCCCCGCACCGGCCGGCCCTCCAGTGGTGGCGCCGTGATGCCGCCGTGTGTGCGGCACTCGGGGTGGGTGCACTCCGGGGGCAGGCGGCGTACGGACGCGAAGGCGATCACCGCGCCGGCCGCGAGCAGGCCCGCGCACAGGACCATCGCCTGGCCGAAGGCGTCGTCGAAGGCGGTCGGCGAGCGGTACGCCTCCTGGCCCATCCCGGTCAGCAGGGGCAGCGCGGCCACGGCGACGAGGCCGGCCGCGCGGGCCGCCGCGTTGTTGATGCCGCTGGCCAGGCCCGCCCGCGCGACGTCCACGGAGGCGAGGACGGTGGCGGTCAGCGGGGCGACCAGGGTGACCAGGCCGAAGCCGAGGACGAGGACGGCCGGCAGGACGTCGGCGGCGTACGAGGCGTCCGGCCCGACGCGCAGCATCAGCAGCATGCCGACCGCGCACAGCAGGGGCCCCACGGTGAGCGGGATGCGCGGCCCGATCCGGTCGGCGAGGGCGCCGGAGCGGGCGGAGAGCAGCAGCATCAGCACGGTCGTCGGCAGCAGTGCCGTACCGGCGCCGAGGGCCGAGTAACCGGCGACGACCTGGAGCTGGAGGGCGGCGAGGAAGAAGAACCCGCCGAGGGCCGCGTACACGCACAGGGTGACGACGTTGACCGCGGTGAACTGGCGGGACGCGAAGATGTCGAGCGGCATCATCGGGTCGGGGCGCCGCTTCTCGACGAGCACGAAGGCGATGCCGGCGGCCACCCCGGCGACCGCGGACACGGCGACGACCACCGAGCCCTCACGGGCCTCGATCAGCGCATACGTCACCAGGGCGAGGGACAGCGCACCGAGCGCCGCGCCGAGCACGTCGAAGCGGCCGTGCTTACGGCCGTCCCCCGACTCGGGGACATGCCGCAGGGCCACCGGCACACACAGCAGGGCCAGCGGGACGTTGAGCAGGAACACCCACCGCCAGCCCGGCCCGTCGACCAGCCACCCGCCCACAAACGGCCCGACCGCCGCGCCGACGCCCCCGAAACCCGACCAGAGCCCGACCGCCCGCCCCCGGTCGTCGGGGTGGAAGGACGCCTGGATGAGTGCGAGCGACCCCGGCGTGAGGAGGGCCCCGCCGATCCCCTGCAACGCCCTGGCGGCGATGAGCACCCCGGCGTTCGGGGCGATCCCGCACAGCAGCGAGGCCACCGCGAACCACACGACCCCCACGACGAAGACCTTGCGGCGCCCGTACCGGTCCCCCAGCGACCCGCCGAGCAGGATCAGCCCGGCCAGCGTCAGCATGTACGCGTTGACGGTCCACTGGAGCGCCGCGAGGTCGGCGTCGAGGTCGCGGCCGATGCGCGGGAGGGCGACGTTGACGACGGTCGAGTCCAGCAGGGCCATGCTGGAGCCGAGGACGGTGGTGAGCAGGATCCACTTGCCCTGCGGGGAGGCCAGCCGGACGTCGGGCATGCCCCCAGGTATACAGCGAGCCCGGCGCCGTAGACAGGCGCCGGGCTCGGAAGTTCCCTGAGGGATACCCGCAGAACTGCAGAACCGCAGGGCTACTTGATCTTCGTACCCGTGGAGCGCAGGTTCGAGCAGGCCTCCGTCACCCGCGCGGCCATGCTCGCCTCGGCGAGCTTGCCCCAGGTCCGCGGGTCGTAGGTCTTCTTGTTGCCGACCTCGCCGTCGACCTTCAGGACACCGTCGTAGTTCTGGAACATGTGGGCCGCCACCGGACGCGTGAAGGCGTACTGCGTGTCGGTGTCGATGTTCATCTTGACGACGCCGTTGTCCAGCGCGGTCGCGATCTCCTGCTCGGAGGAACCGGAGCCGCCGTGGAAGACGAAGTCGAACGGGGACGCCTTGCCGTACTTGGCGGCGACGCCCTCGTTCAGCTCCTTGAGCAGCTCGGGGCGGAGCACGACGTTGCCCGGCTTGTAGACACCGTGGACGTTGCCGAAGGAGGCGGCCAGCAGGTAGCGCCCCTTCTCGCCGAGACCGAGGGCCTCGACCGTACGGATGGCGTCGTCGACCGTGGTGTACAGCGAGTCGTTGATCTCGTGCGAGACGCCGTCCTCCTCGCCACCGGTCGGGGTGATCTCGACCTCGAGGATGATCTTCGCGGCGCGGGCGCGCTCCAGCAGTTCCTGCGCGATGGACAGGTTGTCGGCGAGGGTCTCGGCCGAGCCGTCCCACATGTGCGACTGGAACAGCGGGTTCTCGCCGCGCGCGACGCGCTCCTCCGACACCGCGAGCAGCGGCCGTACGTACCCGTCGAGCTTGTCCTTCGGGCAGTGGTCCGTGTGCAGGGCGACGGTGATGTCGTACTTCTTGGCGACGATGTGCGCGAACTCGGCCAGGGCGACCGCACCGGTCACCATGTCCTTGTTGTGCTGACCGCCCAGGAACTCGGCGCCACCCGTCGAGATCTGGATGATGCCGTCGCTCTCCGCCTCCGCGAAACCGCGCAGGGCCGCGTGCAGGGTCTGGGTCGACGTCACGTTGATGGCCGGGTAGGCGAACTTGCCTGCCTTCGCCCGGTCGAGCATCTCGTTGTAGACCTCGGGGGTTGCGATGGGCATCTGTCCGCTCCTTGGAGTGTGCGGGTTGACGTACTGCGTACGTAACTGCGTACGGCGTTCTTCTTACGGCCCTGACCTAGACCTTGGGGGGTTGCGACGTCGTCGTCGGCCCCATCTTTCCAGACGAACCGGGATGGTCCGAGCGTCTGTCATCAGCCGAGACGGCTGTCATTCGGGACCGCGGTCAGTCCAGCCCGAGCTCGTCCTTGGAGTACGCGAAGAGGTACGGCACCCCCGCACCCGCCTGGATCTTCTCGGCGGCGCCGGTGGCCCGGTCGACGATGGTCGCGACGGCGACGACCTCGGCGCCCGCCTCACGCACGGCCTCGACGGCGGCGAGCGGCGAACCGCCGGTGGTGGAGGTGTCCTCGACGACGAGAACCCGCCGCCCCGCGATGTCCGGCCCCTCGACCCGCCGCTGGAGCCCGTGCGCCTTGGCTGCCTTGCGCACGACGAAGGCGTCGAGGCGCCTGCCGCGCGCGGCGGCGGCGTGCAGCATCGCGGCGGCGACGGGGTCGGCGCCCATGGTGAGCCCGCCGACCGCGTCGAACTGAAGCTCCGCGGTCAGGTCGAGCAGCACCTGCCCGACCAGCGGAGCCGCCTCCCCGTCGAGGGTGATCCGCCGAAGGTCGACGTAGTAGTCGGCTTCCAGCCCCGACGAAAGGGTCACCTTGCCGTGCACCACGGCCTTGTCCTTGATCTGCTGCAGCAGCTCGCCACGTACGTCAGTCATGCCGCCCAGCTTAGAGGCGCCGCCAGCTCCAGACGGTGGTGGCTTCGAGCGGCTCCAGGGGCGTGACCAGGCGAGGCAGGCTGTTGAGCCCGTTGGGCGGCCCGGTCTGCGGCTCGACACACACGGCGGCGTCCTGCTCGTCGTACACGACGACCCACTCCTCCCGGCTGGCCACCTTCAGCTCCAACTGCCCCGGCCAGGTGAGCGTGACGTCGACGCCGCCGGGCATGCCGAAGCAGTCGTCCCAGGGCCCCGGCTTCGGCTCGATGCGATGGCCGGTGGGGAGGTGGTCGTCGCCGCGCTCCTCCTGCCAGGCCGGGCTGAAGTCGAGCCGGACGTCCTGGGCGCCGTCGCCGCCGAGGTTCCGGTTGAACCAGGGGTGCCAGCCGATCTGGGCCGGGAAGGACGCCTCGTACGTCTCCACGGACATGGTGAGGCTGAGGCTGTCCGGGGTGAGCGCGACGACCTGCGTGACGCGGCCGGCGTAGGGCCAGGGCTCGACCAGGTCGTACGTGATGACCGCCTCGCCGTCGGCGACCCGGGCGACGCGCCAGGCGCCGTCCCGTACGGTGCCGTGGATGGCGTTCGGCGGGGCGTTGAGCGGCATCTGCCGCACCACGGCCCCGTCCAGGAACCGCCCGTCCCGGACCCGCCCGCACCAGGGAACCATCGGGAAACACCCGAACCGCTCCCCCTGCCGCAACAACTCGGTTCCCCCGACGCGCAGCCCCCCGACCCGCCCGCCGTTCCCCGGCAGCACGTCCACCTCCGCGTCACCCGCGGTCAGCGTGATGTGTTCGTTACTCACGGGACGACCCTACTGGGGCGATCAAGGGCGCCTGAAGAGGTCACTCTCCCACCCACCCGCAGGGGGCTTCGCCTCACCGGCGCCGACGAAGCATCCGGCCCACCACGATCGCCGACGCCACCACCAGCGCCGCCGCCGGAGCCGCCCACCGCAGCGCAGAACTCGGCGCCACCGTCTGCGGCGCCGGAACCGGCGCATAACGCCCCCGCGGCGGGGCATGGTCCACTTCTTCCGCACTACGCCCGATCATCGTCCGCCGGGCATGAGCCGCCTCAGCGACGGCAGCCTCCCCGGCCCCGGCATCCCCGTCCTCGGTGTCCGGGACACCCTCGGCGCCCTCGGGCTCATCGGCCACCGGCTCGACCGGCTCCGGCGCCGGCTCCGGCGTCGGCGTCGGCGTCGGCGCCGCAGCGTCATCCGCGTCCGGCGTCGTCTCGAAGTCACTGGTGACCCGCGTTTCGAACTCCCCAGGAGCCAGGGTCTCCAAGGTCTCCAAGGTCTCCAGGGTCTCCCCGGCGTCCCCCGCCTCTTCCTGCCCGACCGTCGCGGAGGTCTCCCCCGCCACCACCCCGAGCTGCTCCCCGAACCGGCTCAGCAGCCGAGTCACAGCCGAACCGACCGCCTCCGCCGAGAACTCCGCGATCCGGCCGTCCGCCGAAGCAGTCCCCTCGAAGGTCACGGCGGAGCCACCGTCGGCCTCCCGGACCCGCACCGTCAACGCGAGTTTCACGGAACCGCTGCCCCGCGCCTCGGTCGCGTCGCCCGCCACGGCGTACGAACCGTCCTCGTGCCCGGACACCCGCACAGCACCCCGGTAGGTGATGGTGTGACCGCCGACGCGCACTTTCAGCCGCCCGGCGACAGGCTCGGCCCCGGCGTCCTGCTGGAGCCCGGGGACCGCCCGGGCAACCCGTACGGGATCGGCCAGCACCTCCCTGAGCCGCTCGGCCGCAACCGGAACGAACACCTCATGCTCCATGAGGCCCGAGCCTACCCAGCATGGCGTGAAGCGCACCCACACATCCGGGGATTCTCACCGGGCGCCCTCCCGCCGGGCGTATCCTCCCGGCCCCGCCCCTCAATACCGCGGATGCACCAACGTCGACACCCCGAGCCCCCCGACCCGAGTCCCCTCCGCCGCCCACGCGTCCGCCGCCAGCCCCTCCTGCGTCAACGTCCCCAGACGCGGCGCCCCCTCCCCCGCCCCGAGCCGCAGCGCCGGCCGCTCCCCCCGCGCCGCCAGGATCAACCCCCAGTCGTGCGGTGCCCGCGTCGGGCCTGCCGAGCGGTCGGGGCCCGGGGCGAAGCCGGACTCGCGGCCCCTGACGCGGTACGGGGCCGTGCGCAGGCCCGCCGCGCGGAGTGTGGTGTCGACCGTCCAGAACAGGCGGGGGCGGGAGGAGACCGGGCCGGCGTGGACCGCGAGGCGTCCGCGTGGGGTCAGGGCGCGGCGGACGAGGCCGTAGAACTCCTGTGAGTACAGCTTCGTGCTGGCCGTGATGCCGGGGTCGGGCAGGTCCGAGATGACGACGTCGTACGTCGCCGGCGGCGCCGCCCGCAGCCGGCAAAAGGCGTCGCCCGTCATGACGTGGAGGCGGGGGTCGTCGTAGGCGTGGCGGTTGAGCTTGGACAGGGGCGGGTCCCGGCGCGCCAACCGCACCACCCCGGCGTCGGCCTCGACCAGGTCGATCCGCCGCACCCCGGCATAGCGCAGCACCTCGCGCGCCGCCAGCCCGTCCCCGCCGCCGAGGATCAGTACGCGTGTGTGCTCGCCGTTCATCGCGGGGTGGACCAGCGCCTCGTGGTAGCGGCGTTCGTCGCGGCCGCTGACCCGCAGGCGGCCGTCGAGGAAGAGGTCGAGGGGGCGGCCGTGCGTGCCGCCGGTGATGACGACCTCCTGGACGTCCGTCTGGAGCGCCACGCGTACGTCCCGCCCGTACACCGCGTGCCGGGCTGCCCGTTCGAAGTCGTCGACGAGTACGGCGGCCGCGGCGAGGATGCCGAGCACCGTGAGGTTGGCGATCACCAGCAGCCAGCGGGCGCGGCGGGTCAGGTCCCCGCGGAACAGGCCGAGGACCAGCGCGCCGCCCGCGACGGCGTTGACGGCGCCGGTGATCAGGGTCGCGGTCAACTGGCCCAGCAGGGGCAGGAGAAGGAAGGGGAAGGCGAGGCCGCCGACGAGGGCGCCGACGTAGTCCGCGGCGAACAGGTCGGCCACCGCGCCGCCGGCGTCCTGGCGCCGGATGCGCTGGATCAGCTCCATCAGCAGCGGCACTTCGGCGCCGATCAGCAGGCCGATGGTGAGGGAGAAGGCGACGAGGAGACAGCGGGGGCCGTTGGCCCACAGGCCGCCCCAGTCGCCGGTCCAGGCGAAGACGGCGTACAGGGCGAGTGCGCTGCAGCCGCCGACGAGGGCGAGTACGGCCTCGACGGCCCCGAAGCCGGCCGCGGCCAGCGGGCGCAGGCGCTTGGCGCAGAGGGAGCCGATGCCCATCGCGAAGACCATGACGGACAGCACGACGGAGGCCTGGGTGACCGAGTCGCCGATCAAGTACGAGGCGAGGGCGACGAGTTCGAGTTCGTACACGAGTCCGCAGGCGGCGCAGACGAAGACGCCCGCGAGGACCAGGAACCGCCCCGTGCCCGGCCGGACCGGAAGCCGCGCGCAGCCGGCCCGGGACGGCGCTGTGCCGGGTGGGGCGGGGGCGTGCGGCTCGATCACGTTGCCGACGGTACGTTACGCCTGCGGCACGCTGGGTCACCCACACGTGTGTTGTTGATGCGGGGGACGTTTGCGTCCTCAATCTCCTCCAGAGGGGGCGCCCCCGGACGGGCTGAAGGATCCTGACCGGCGCCGAGGTGCGCCCGTGACCACCCGCACCCCCACCCGCGTCCGCGTGGCCACCAACTGCCCGTCCTGCGGATACGCGTGCCACGTCCGCCAGTGCATCTGGCCTTCGTGGTGCTGGGCCAGCAGCGCGGTGAAGGCGTGCGGGCTGCCGGGGAACACGCCGGCGAGGCCGTGCGGGTGGTCGGCCACCAGTGCCAGCAACTCCTGGGCACGGCCCGCGAACTGACCCGGTGACAGGACCTCCACCCGGGCCGCGAACTCGTACTCCCAGTCGCCCACCCGCTTGGCCACGCCGAGCGGAAGCGGCGTGCTGCTGCCCGGCATGCATGCCACGGTCTCCGAGCAGATGCCCCGCTCCTCCTGCAGAAGGACCTGGTGGGACGCGCCGAGCAGTCGCAACTCAAGCTTTGCGCCGGTCAGTTCGAGGTCGAGTGTGGCCAGTGCGGGCAGCGGGTCCCGCCCCAGGGCCCAGGCGAGGTCGGCCGCGCGCGTGTCGGTATAGGCGGTGTTCAGGGTCGTGAGCATGGATGGGCTCCGCTAGCACGCAAAGAAAGGGAGGTTTCGGTCTCCGGCGCACCCCCGGCCGACACCGGGAGGTCGGCCGGGTCAGCCCAGTCGGCCGGTCAGAAGGGGTGTCCGCGGGACGTCCGAGGGGCTGCGTTGGTGAATTTCACTGAATCATGAACGGTGGCGCTACCACAGCGTTTTTACCCAAGTTCGTAGGGTTTCCATCCCTCAGAGGGCTTATCAGCTCAACTGTTCAACTCCGGCGTGCGCCGGGGCGCACCTTCCCTCGCCGAAAGCCGTGCGAAAGCCGTGCGAAAGCCGTGCGAAAACAGCAAAGCGGGGCCGGTCCAGGCACCGGCCCCGCTCCCTGCGGATGCGGTTCCCCCTCGGGGAACTCAGCTGCCCCGTGTCAGCTGCCTCCGCCACCGCATCCGCCCCCGCCCCCGCCCCCTCCGCAGGACGACCCGCCTCCGCAGGACGAGCCGCCTCCACACGACGAGCCGCCGCCCCCACAGGACGACCCACCGCTGCTTCCCCCGCCGGCCCACCAGCTGCCGCTTGAGCTGCCGTGCGAGCCGCTCCTCCGGCTGTGCGTGCGGTGGGCCGTACCTCCGCCGGCGCGTGCGACGGTCACGACGATCACTACGAACACCACTGCGACCAGCGCCCCCACGATGACTGTGGTCATGGCGTCAGCCTCCTTCCGTTCCCCCGAAGCGGACCGAGGCGTCCCCCCGTGGGCGCCTCCCGCTCGGTGCGTGGGAGTCAGATGCCCGGCCGTCTCACGTCCCAAAGCAGAGTTGAGCAACTCCAGAGCTTGGGCGCAGGATGACCGGCATGACCTCCACCTCCCGCCCCCTGCTCAATCGCCGACTCGCCGAGTTCGGGACGACGATCTTCGCCGAGATGTCCGCACTGGCCCTGCGGACCGGGTCCATCAACCTGGGCCAGGGCTTCCCCGACACCGACGGCCCCGAGGAGGTCCGCGAGGCGGCCGTACGGGCCCTGCGGGACGGGCGCGGCAACCAGTACCCGCCGGGTCCCGGCGTCCCCGAGCTGCGCGGCGCCGTCGCCGCCCACCAGGAGCGGCGCTACGGGCTGTCGTACGACCCGGACACGGAGGTCCTGGTCACCGCTGGCGCCACCGAGGCCATCGCGGCCACCCTGCTCGCGCTGCTGGAGCCCGGCGACGAGGTGATCGCCTTCGAGCCGTACTACGACTCCTACGCGGCCTGCATCGCCATGGCGGGTGGCACGCGCGTGCCGGTCACCCTGCGTCCGCACGTCGACGAGGGCGCGAGCTTCCGGCTCGACCTCGACGAGCTGCGCGCCGCCGTCACCGACCGCACCCGGCTGCTGCTCGTCAACACCCCGCACAACCCCACCGGCACGGTCCTCACCCGCGAGGAGCTGGCCGCGATCGCCGAGCTGGCCGTCGAGCGGGACCTGCTCGTGGTGACCGACGAGGTGTACGAGCACCTGGTCTTCGACGACGCCGAGCACCTGCCGCTCGCCGGCTTCCCGGGCATGCGGGAGCGGACGGTGACCATCGGGTCGGCGGGCAAGACGTTCTCCTTCACCGGCTGGAAGGTCGGCTGGGTGACCGCGCCGTCCGGCCTGGTCACGGCGGTGCGGTCGGCGAAGCAGTTCCTGACGTACGTCTCGTCGGGGCCGTTCCAGTACGCGGTCGCCGAGGCCCTCGCCCTTCCCGACAGCTACTTCGCGGCCTTCCGCGCGGACATGCTGGCCAAGCGGGACCTGCTGGCGGCGGGTCTGACGGAGGCGGGGTTCGAGGTCTTCAAGCCCGCGGGCACCTACTTCATCACCACCGACATCCGGCCCCTCGGCGAATCGGACGGCTTCGCCTTCTGCCGCGCGCTGCCGGAGCGGGCCGGGGTGGTGGCCATCCCGAACGCGGTCTTCTACGACCACCGGGAGGCGGGGGCGCCGTTCGTGCGGTTCGCGTTCTGCAAGCAGACGGCGGTCCTGGAGGAGGCGGTGCGGCGGCTCAAGTCCCTGGCGGGCTGATCCCTCCTTGCCGGGAGGTTCACCGGTTTACCCACAGCCTGTGGACAGACCCCGGCACGGACGGCGAGAGCCCGGCCCCGGCACGCGGCCGTGGTGGCCGGTGCCCTGGCCGGGCTCTCCCACACCCACGGCGCGTATCCGGTCGTGATCGCCGGTACGCCGCCGTAGGCCACGCCTGCTGTCGCGGCTTACTCGCCGTCTTCTTCCTCGGGCTTCTCCGCCTCGTTGATCTCCTGCTCCAGGCCGAGCTGCTCGACGAGCCACTTGTCGAACTCGATCGCGGCCCGCACCCAGCTGACCGTCGACGAGACGAAGTGCTCCAGGGCCACGCCCGTGCCGATCAGCATCTGCGCCTCGCCGATCAGGCGGACGGTGCCGTCGTCGTGCGTGTGGCTGTAGACCTTCGGCCACAGCGTCCGGCGGTTCCAGTCGTCGATCGACTCCAGAAGCAGGGGCTTCTCGTCGATCTTGTGGGGCCGGTCGTAGAACGTCCGCACCGAGAAGACCTGCTGGTCACCCTCACCACGGAACATGAAATACGTACGGAACTGCTCCCACGGCGCCGCGAGGTCACCCTCGTCGTCGACGACGTACTTCAGCTCCATCTGGTCCAGGAGCTGCTTCACGAGGTCCTGATCCGGGACAACGGGGCCGGGCGGCGGGCCGGGCTGCGGCTGCTGCTGACCCCCGAAGTTCGGAATCGAGGACGGGTCGATGCTCACCGTGATTTTCCCTTCGTACGGATTCCGCCATCCTCCCCCATCCGGGGAGGGGGGTGGCAAGCCCCGCCGGGGCTGTCAGCCCTCGGCTGACTCGATCCGGTCACTCCTGACGGGGACCCGGACCTACCGGGTACCCGCGAGCACGGCTTCTTTCCGGGTCAGAGCGTCTTTCCGGTCACCGGCCCCACGATCAGGCCGTCCCCGAAGGCGTCCACCCGGACCGTGTCGCCGTCCTTGACCTCGCCGGAGAGGATCTCCTTGGCCAGGCGGTCGCCGATCGCGGTCTGGATGAGGCGGCGCAGGGGGCGGGCGCCGTAGGCCGGGTCGTTGCCCTCGTCGGCGAGCCAGGCCAGGGCCGCGGGGGTGACCTCCAGGGACAGCCGGCGCTCGGCCAGCCGCCCCGCGAGGCGGTCGATCTGGAGCTGCGCGATCCGCGCCAGCTCGTCCTTCGCCAGGGCCGAGAAGACCACCAGGTCGTCCAGGCGGTTGAGGAACTCCGGCTTGAAGGAGGTCCGGACCACCTCCAGCACCTGCTCCTTCTTCTCCTCCTCGCTGGGGATCGGGTCGACCAGGAACTGGCTGCCCAGGTTCGACGTCAGCACCAGGATCGCGTTGCGGAAGTCGACCGTACGTCCCTGACCGTCCGTCAGCCGCCCGTCGTCCAGCACCTGCAGCAGGATGTCGAAGACCTCGGGGTGCGCCTTCTCCACCTCGTCGAGCAGCACGACGCTGTACGGCCGCCTGCGCACCGCCTCCGTCAGCTGGCCGCCCTCCTCGTAGCCGACGTAACCGGGGGGCGCGCCGACCAGCCGGGCCACGGTGTGCTTCTCGCCGTACTCCGACATGTCGATGCGGACCATGGCCCGCTCGTCGTCGAAGAGGAAGTCGGCGAGGGCCTTGGCGAGTTCGGTCTTGCCGACGCCGGTTGGGCCGAGGAAGAGGAAGGAGCCGGTCGGGCGGTCGGGGTCGGCGATGCCGGCGCGGGTGCGCCGTACGGCGTCGGACACGGCCCGCACGGCCTCGGTCTGGCCGATGAGCCGCTTGCCCAGCTCCTCCTCCATACGCAGGAGCTTCTGGGTCTCGCCCTCCAGGAGGCGGCCCGCGGGGATGCCGGTCCAGGCGGCGACGGTGTCGGCGATGTCGTCCGAGCCGACCTCCTCCTTGACCATCGTGCTCTTGGCGGCTTCCTCCTCGGCCTGCGAGGCCTCCTCCAGGTCCCGCTCCAGGGCCGGGATCTCGCCGTAGAGCAGCTTGCTGGCGGTGTCGAAGTCGCCGTCGCGCTGGGCGCGTTCGGCCTGGCCGCGCGCCTCGTCGAGCCGTTCCTTGAGCTCGCCGACGCGGTTGAGGGACTGCTTCTCCTTCTCCCAGCGGGCGGTCAGGCCCCGCAGCTCCTCCTCCTTGTCGGCGAGATCGCGGCGCAGTCGCTCCAGGCGCTCACGGGAGGCCGGGTCGGTCTCCTTCTCCAGGGCCAGCTCCTCCATCTTCAACCGGTCGACGGCACGCTGGAGTTCGTCGATCTCGACGGGGGACGAGTCGATCTCCATACGGAGGCGGGAGGCCGCCTCGTCGACGAGGTCGATGGCCTTGTCCGGGAGGAACCGGGAGGTGATGTAACGGTCGGAGAGCGTCGCGGCCGCGACCAGCGCGCTGTCCGCGATCTGCACCTTGTGGTGCGCCTCGTAGCGCCCCTTGAGCCCGCGAAGAATCGCGATGGTGTCCTCCACCGTGGGCTCGGCGACCAGCACCTGCTGGAAGCGCCGCTCCAGCGCGGGGTCCTTCTCGATCCGCTCGCGGTACTCGTCGAGCGTCGTGGCACCGACCATGCGCAGCTCACCGCGGGCGAGCATGGGCTTGAGCATGTTCCCGGCGTCCATGGCGGAGTCGCCGCCGGCACCGGCGCCCACGACCGTGTGCAGCTCGTCGATGAAGGTGATGATCTGCCCGTCGGAGTCCTTGATCTCCGCGAGCACGGTCTTCAGCCGCTCCTCGAACTCGCCCCGGTACTTGGCCCCGGCGACCATGGCACTGAGGTCGAGCGCGACGAGCCGCTTGTCCTTGAGGGACTCGGGCACGTCCCCCTTGACGATCCGCTGGGCGAGCCCTTCCACGACGGCGGTCTTGCCGACGCCGGGCTCACCGATGAGGACGGGGTTGTTCTTGGTCCGGCGGGACAGCACCTGCACGACGCGCCGGATCTCCTGATCCCGCCCGATGACGGGATCGAGCTTTCCTTCCCGCGCGGCGGCCGTGAAGTCGGTGCCGAACTTCTCCAGCGCCTTGTACTGCCCCTCGGGGTCGGCGGTGGTCACCCGGCGCCCGCCGCGCGCCTTGCGGAAGGCGTCCAGCAGCTTCTTCGCACTGGCGCCCTGCTGGGCGAGCACGTCACCCGCCTGGCCGCCCTTGGCGGCGATGCCGATGAGGAGGTGCTCGGTGGAGAGGTACTCGTCCCCGAGCTCCCTGGCCCGCTCCTGGGCGTCCGCGATCACGGCGAGCAGCTCACGGTTGGGCTGCGGGGGCGCGACGGTGGACCCGGTCACGCTGGGCAGCGAGGCGAGCACCTTCTCGGCGCCGATGCGCACGGCCGCCTGATCGGCATCCACGGCGGCCAGCAGATCGACGATGTTCTCGTTGTCCTGCCCCTGGAGCAGAGCAAGGAGCAGGTGGGCAGGGGTGAGGTCCGCGTGCCCCCCGGTGAGGGCCCGGTTGCTGGCCGCGTTGATCGCGTCCCGGCTCCTGTTGGTCAGCTCGGCGTCCACGTTGGCTTTCTCCTCCTGGCGTCAGCGTCTCCCAGTGCTGACTGAGTCAGCGTACACAAAGTTGAGTCTATTCCACTCAAGGTGGTCGAGGGAGGCTTGCGGCGGCTAGGTTTCCCGACCATGGCCGCATACCCCCAGGATCCGGGCGCGCCGGACGCGCCGTACCTCACCTTCTGGCAGGAGAGGCACCTGTGCACCCTGACGACCCTGCGCCCGGACGGCACCCCGCATGTCGTACCCGTCGGCGTCACATACGACCCCGAGGCGCGACTTGCTCGGGTGATCACCAACAAGTCGAGCGCGAAGGTGGGCCACGTCCTGGCCGCCGGCCCGGAGGGGGCGCGGGTCGCGGTGTGCCAGGTGGACGGGCGGCGGTGGGCGACGCTGGAAGGGGCGGCCTACGTCCGCAGCGAGCCCGAGCGGGTCGCGGAGGCGGAGCGGCGGTACGCGCAGCGGTACGGGCGGACGCCGGCGCCGAATCCCGACCGGGTGGTGATCGAGATCGAGCTGCGGCGGGCGATGGGGCGGGGGTGACCCGAGGGTGAGCGGGGCGCCGGGTTGGCCGGATACCGGGCGCCCGGTTTCAGCCACCGCCGGAACAGGCGGATACGGGGAAATGTCCCCCGAAAACTGCAGCGGCGTCACCGTGTTCAGGTCACGGTGACGCCGCTGCGGGGGGAAGCACCTGAGCGATGTGTTACGACGGGGGAATCGCGTCAGGCACTGCGGGGGGTGGCTGAGATGGTCGTTTGGGCCGGGGCCTCCGGCTCCACCAGGCGGTGGTCGCGCTGATCAAGGTTGACGAAGATCATTCCGTACCGGATGGCACACCGCACGGGCTGCGGCGCCCCCCGAGGCCGCCGCAGACACCGGTAAGCCCGTACGTCCTCATCCTCGTCCCGCGTGACGACGACCGGCTCACCGAAGACGGTCACCATCAACGAGTCACCGGGGTGGGGGATCGCGGTGACCAAGTCGATGAAGTGCCAGCCGGAGCGGTAGGCGGTGGCCATTTCCCTGCGGAAGGAGCGGTCGTCGGGTGGGGTGGTCACATCCGCTCCCCCGAGTCACCGTCCGCGGAGGTCACCGACACATCCGCGCTGCTGGAACTCACGGCGGTGCTCGGCCAGTGAGTGTCAGCGCTGACGACACTCTCCGCGTCGGACTGCCCGCTTAGCGCTCCGAAGGTCACGACGACGGAGAAGGCGGCGACAAGTACCGAGCGAAGCATTCTCTTGCGCATAGTCGGCTTCGTCCTCACTTGAAAGTCTCCTCTTCCCCCGTCGGATAAGACGATGGCTCATTCAGGCACGTGCTGGCCACACAATCGGTGCATCATGTTCCTGCATGTTCAGGACCCTGGGGGGTGGAGATTTCGTGGCAAATCCGACTAAGGCGACGCATCCCCATGCGGAGACCGAACTGTGTGACGAGGGTGGCCGACTATATGCGCATGCCCTGCGCACCGGGCGTATCGCTCGCGTGGACGTGGAGTCGGCTCCCTGCCTGCTGGAGTTCGCCCTCCTCCACCCCGACCCCGACGACGCGAACTGGTTGCGCCCGGTTCCCCCGTCCGTCGCCCTGGCCGAGCGACTCCATCCCATAGAGCGCGACATCGCGGATCGCCGGCGGTTGTCCATCAGACTCACTGACATCTTCGAGCCGTTCTTGGCTCTCGCGCACGACGGCGAGACCGATCACTCGATCACTGTGCTGGAGGGCAGCGCCCGGATCAACGCGGCACTCAACCTGGCCACGGCCCAGTGCCAGACCGATGTGCTCACGGTCCAACCCAGCGACGACCGCTACTCGGAGCGCAGCCTGCTCCAAGGGCTGGAACGGGACAAGCCGCTGATCGAACGCGGTGTGCGCATCCGGACGCTCTATCAGCACACCGCCCGGTACAGCCCCGAGAAGCTGGCGTACGTGGCCCAGCTCTCGAAAGGCAAGGCGGAGTACCGGACGATCGACGAGCTTGTGGAGCGCCTCATAGTCTGCGACGAGGCCGTCGCCTTCATCCCCACCCGCGACGACCAGCAGGTAGCTCTGGAGCTACGCCATCCCGGCCTCGTTCGGTACCTGATCAAGGTCTTCGAGTTCATGTGGGTGCGATCCGTCCCGTTGAGCGCCGGCGCCCCGTACGAGGCGGCCGCAGGCGGCATCACGGATATTCAGCACTCCATCGCGAAGCTCCTCGTCGAGGGACACGTCGACGAGGCCATCGCCCGGCGCCTCGGGATGAACGTCCGGACGTGCCGCGCCCACATAGCCAAGCTCGCCGCGACCCTTGGCAGCGGCAGCCGCGCCCAGCTCGGCTACCTCATAGCCCAGTCAGGGATCCTGGAAAAGGACCACACGCCAACGGGAGGAGACAGCCAACCGTGACCAAGGGGCACACGCATGGACTGGGCGAGCTGTGCGAGGCAGGTAAGAGCTTGTACGCCCAGGCCCTGCGTGAAGAGCGCGCGTGGGCGAAGGATGCCAACGACGTTCCGTGTCGGGCTGCTGCAGCCCATGGTCGAGGACCTGGACTGGATGGAGCTGGTCTCGCCGAATGTCGCACTGCATCGGCTGCTGCGAGCGTCTGAGGAACGTATCGCGACGGAACGGCGGCACGAAGAGCGGCTGGCGGCCGCATTCGAACCACTGGTGAGGCTCGGCACCCCGCAGACGACTACGGACTCATCGGCGATCAGCGTCGTCAGCGGGCTCGACCAGATCGGGCTCAGTGTCGCCCAAGCCATGGCCACTGCTTCCCAGGAACTCCTCGCCATCCAGCCCTACTACGGCCAGGCCATCTCATCGCGTATGTCGGAGTCCTTCGAACGCGACCAGGCCCTGCTGGACAGAGGTGGCCGTATCCGCACCCTCTACCAGCACACCCTGCGCCACTCGCCCGCGGTGATCGCCCGTTACGAGCAGCTGACGGGCGATGCGGAGGTTCGTGCCCTCGACGAGGTTCCCGAGCGCCTTCTCGTCATCGACCAGACCGTCGCCTTCATCCCTGCCAGCAAGGACCGCACGCTCGCCCTGGAAATCCGCCACCCGAGCCTGATCACCTACCTGGTCACCAACTTCGACCGCCTCTGGCGCCTCGCCTCTCCCGTGTACCCCGAGGCGGTCCAGAAAGCCTCCGTCAACGGCATCACCCCCCGCCAACGCGCCATCGCCGGCCTCCTCATCGAAGGCCATACGGACGCCGTCATAGCCGACCGCCTCGGCATGAACATCCGCACCGTCCGCGTCCACATCGCCAAACTCGCCGCCACACTCGGAAGCGAAAGCCGCGCCCAACTCGGCTACCTCATCGCGGGGTCAGGAATCCTCAAGCAGGAGACACCCAATCCATGAGCATGACGTCGCATCGGGAGCACGGCGCCGAAGACCTGTGCCCGGAAGGCATGCAGCTGTACGAACAAGCCCTGCGTGAGGAGCGCGTGGATGCGCGCAACGCCGACGACGCACCGTGTCTCGTCAGGCTCGGGCTACTCCAGCCTGACCTCAGCGACCTGCGCTGGCTGGAACCGGTCGCCCCGGCCTACGCCCTCCAGCGTTTGCTCCGCACTGCCGAGGAACGCATCGCAGACGAGCGGCGACGTGAGGAACGGCTGGCGGCGGTGTTCGAGCCGTTGATACGCATACACCGCCAGCCGACGGCTTCGGTGAGTCATCCATCGATCAGCGTCCACAGCGGTCTCGGCCAAATCAACCGTGCCATCAGCGAGTCGATGGCGGACGCCACCACGGAAGCCCTCGCTATCCAGCCCCATAAACCCAAGGCGGTCATCGCCGTCCGAGATGCCTCCGTGGTGCGAGACCAGGCTCTGCTCGACCGTGGCGGCTGCATTCGCACCCTCTACCAGCACACCTTCCGTCATTTGCCCGAGCTGATGGCCCGCTATGAACACCTCCAAGGCGACGTAGAAGCTCGCACCCTCGACGAGGTCACCGAACGCCTCCTCATAATCGACCGCACCGTCGCGTTCATCCCCGCGAACAGGGACCGCACCCTCGCCGTCGAGATCCGCCACCCGGCCATCGTCGACTACTTCGTCACTACCTTCGACCGCCTCTGGCACCTGGCCACCCCCATGTACCCGGAGGCTGTCCAACAACCTTCATTGAACGGCGTCACCCCCCGCCAACGTGCCATCGCCACACTCCTCATCGAAGGCCACACCGACGCCGTCATAGCCAACCGCCTCGGCATGAACATCCGCACCGCCCGCGCCCACATCGCAAAACTCGCCGCCACACTCGGAAGCGAAAGCCGAGCCCAACTCGGCTATCTCATCGGGCAGTCGGGGATCCTTGATTAGGCAGGCTGAGTGATGCTGGCGACGCGGCGCGCGTAGCCTGCGGCGGGCCGTCCAAGCCCACTTGGGCGATGCGGACGCCCAGTTGCGTACGACTCGCCGCCCCCAGCGTCTCCGAAAGCCGCGCGATGTGGGCACGGCACGTGCGGACACTTATGCCGAGCCGTTCCGCAATCACCGCGTCCTGGTGTCCCTCCGCCAGAAGCGCGGCGATGGACCGCTCCCGGTGGGAGATGCCCTCGATACCGGTGTCAGGGAGGGGAGCCGTGAGTGGGATCGCCAGGCGCCAGAAGCGTTCGAAGACTGTCAGCAAGTACTGGACCAGAGCCGGGTGGCGCAGTTCCAGCGCCACCGTGCGGTCCGCGTTCGCCGGGATGAAGGCCACCGTACGGTCGAAGAGGATCAGCCGGTCGATCACCTCGTCCAGCGTGCGCGCTTCCACCGACTCACCCATCAACTCCAGGTAGTTGAGCAAGCCCTGGCCGTGCCGGGCCACGTGTGTGTACAGGTCTCGCATCCGCACGCCTCGGCCCCGTAGCGCCAGCGCCCGGTGCAGCCCCTCCGTCAGCTCGTGCTCGGGACGAATGCCGCCGGGCTGCACGGTGAGCACCTCCGTCGTGCACGCCTGAGTCGCCTCGTCCAGCGCTGCCTGGATGCGGTGATCACCATCCAGGACTCGAATCGCCGAGCCCTCCGCGCCGGGCGCCTGGGGCTGCAGCCCGAGCCGGGTGTACCACTCGAACGCCGCCACCGCTGAGCCCATCCGCCGCTGGCTCGCGCTGACTTCGTCGTACACCCCGCGCAGCAGCCGCGTCATGACCTCCTGCGGCGACGTCGGCACCAGCCAGTCCATGTCGTCAGGATCCGGATGCAGCAGGGCAAGTTCCAAGAGGCAGGGCACCTCATCGGCATCCCGGCGCGGCACTCTGCCCCGCCGTACGGCCCGGGAATACACGCGATCCCCGACCTCGCACAGGCGGTCGGCACCGTGTGGATGCTCGCCCACTCCGCGCTCGGTCATCTTCCACCCCCGGCTACCGTCCCTGCCGCACACGACCGGTACGCCCGCGCAGCACGCTCACAGCATCAACGGGCATCAGCCCATGACTTCCGCAGCGCAACTATGCGCAGTGGGACCTGTCACCGCAACACGGCCCGGATTCCGCCTCCGCGCGGCCTTGCCAGCTTCATGAGCCAAGAGAGCCCATAAACATACGGTTGTGCACCTTTTCACCCCCCTCCGCTTCAGGCAGGAGCAGCATCATGAGGCTACCTACACGTATGCATGCCACGCAGGATTGATCAAGCGGCAGCAAATACAAGCTTCATGAGCAGGCCGCATTCTTCTGCAGTCCTCGACTAATGGGGGTTTCCTATGCGCACCAAGACCAGTGCTGCGCTGATCGCTTGCGCCATCGCGGCTGGTTCCGTCATGTTCAGCGCGCCCGCCGCCTCAGCCGCCGCCTACTGCGACTCCTCCGGCTACACCGCGATCGGCCTGCCCATTGAGCGGTGCACCAGCCTGTCCAACGGGGTCCTGGTCCACAAGAAGGACTACAACAACCCGACCAAACTGTGGACCCATTACGGCAAGACGGGCGGATCCACCGTCAGTGTCCGCCTTGGCTACAGCCTGTCCGGCTCTACCACCTACTCCTCCTACTTCTCCATCAGCTCCGGCCAGACCGTGACGAAATATTGGGAAAAGTCGGGAAGTTACATGTGTTACAACAGCGTCGGCGTGCTGAACTACAGCGGCGGCACCGACCAGACGCCGGCCGCGCACTGCTGAGGCCAGCAGCATGATGGCCCCGTCCGCCAGGGCGGGGCCCCTGTTGTGCCATCTAGCCTGACCCTGTCAAGGACCTCCCGTGTTTACCGCGATCTTCGAAAACCATTACGACTACCTGGTCGCATGTACGTTGACCGCCCTCGTTCTGGGCGGCGCGGCATGGCTGGTTTCCCGCCGCCTCGGCAGCCCGTACGGCGTGTGGTGGGCCGGGCTGGCCGGCGCGCTCACCGGCGTGCTGGGCGTCACCTTCATGGGCAGCGGCCCGGCCACCGGCCAGTGCGTCATCAACCACAACCTCGCCGAGCCGTTTCACACCACGCAGGGCCTGTGGAACCTCCTCATGACGGTGCCGCTCGGGCTGTTTACCCTGCTGGCCCTGCGTCGCTTGCTCCCCGCGCTCGTCGGCGTCGTTGCGCTGCCCTTGGCCATCGAGTTCACCCAGGCCACGGCAAACGGGCTGGGACGTGTATGCGACAGCGCGGACGCTGAAATGAATATCCTCGGCGGCCTGGCTGGGCTCGCCATTGCTGCGGGGGTACTTGCCAGGCGCGGTGCGCTCCACTTGCAGGCCGGTGCCAAGGCGTCAATGATCGCGTTCGCGGTGCTGCTGATCCTGGGCACCGGCGTCGCTCGCCCGATGCTGAGCTTTACCAATTTGGACGGTACCGGCCTGTCGGCCGCAGGATCTTCGGAGCGCGAGGCCGTCGAACAAGTGGTGCAGGAGGCGTTCGGAGACCGGTACAAGCTGGGACACGTTTATGTGCAACCGTGTGTGGGAGCGCCATGTACCAATATCGCCTTCACCCTGCTCAGCCGTGACGGAGGACATCCGGAGGCATTCAGCAACGGCAGCCTGTCGTGGCCGGACAAGAAGCATTTGAATGTGCTCTTGGAAGACAGCGACCGTCCCAGCGTCATGGGGTATCCCGTGGCTGGAGCGAAGGCGCCGTCTACGGAGCAGGAGGCGTACAGGATTGCGCAGACGTACATGAACGAGCACTACCCCTGGGCCAAAGACGCGGTCACGCACCGGACATATCAGGTGGGGGAGAAAGCAGAACTGGGGTGGATGACCAGCTGGCGCTGGCTCAACGACGACGTGCTGATGCCCAGGATGCTGGATGTGCAGGTCGACAGGGCCGGACGCGTATCGCAGGTGGATGTGACCCTCGGTCCGAAGCGCATGAAAACCACGAAGGCCAAACTGGACGCCGGTCAGGCCGAGGAGGCGGTGCGAGAGGGATTGGTCGCGCAGAACCGGGCCAATGGAGGTGGTGATCTGGACAGGTCGGAGGTGAAAGCGAAGTACCAGATCGATGCTTTCACCCTCAAAGCGGTTGAGAGGGAAGGCGCTTGGAGGCCTGAGTGGCTGGTGAACGTGTCGATGCGCGCCGAGAAACCGGGAGCCGATCCGCAGGAGTCAGGCGGGGCGGACATGTGGCGGGTGGATGCGGTGAACGGACAGGTCTACGACGGCACCGATGCGCCGGTGAAGGCCGACTGACGCAGTGGCTGCTTGCCTGCAGAAGGCCCTTTGAACCGAAGGCTCATCGATCTTGAGCGGAATCCAGGCATCTGCAGCCTCACCGTGTGACGCAGCGTGTGCGTGGGCGCTGGTTGGCGGCATTGACGAAGCCGTGGGCGCATCGGGTAGTGAGCCTGACGACACGCCCACATCCCGCGAAGCGCGACCTACGGCCATCACGTGTCGATGGTGCGAGTGGGGCTTGCCGTCGGGCTAACGCCTTCCTACGAACGCGGCGAACTCCACCCACGTCACCGCAGTGAGCCGAAGTATCGGACCGTCCACGACCTTGGAATCACGGACGGCGACGGTGCCGGGGACGTTGCAGGCGACTTCGACGCATTCGCCGTGGGCGTCGCCGCTGCTGTGCGTGGACTTCTGGAAGTCGAACTCGAACACTCGGCCTACATCTCCTTGCGGATGCTGTCGATGAGGTTGAGGGAGTCGCGCTGCGCCAACCCCAGCCGCGTGATGCGCTCGAAGATCGCATTGTGGCGTGCGGCATCGGCCTCGCTCTCCAGCCACACCTTGGTCGAGAGAGTATCCGCCTGCACGAGATCCAGGGCGCCTGGCTCGGCGAAAGAGACCACGGTGAAAGCACTGGTCATCCCGGGATGGGCGCCCGCACCGAACGGAACAACCTGCACGCACACGTTGGAGAGCCGAGCCGCTTCGAGAACGTGGTCCAACTGGGCCCGCATGACGTCCCGTCCACCAACCAGCTGGCGCAGCACCCCCTCGTGCAGCACCGCCACGAGCGACAACGGGCGCTCACCGGTCAACCGCGCCTGACGGGCAATCCTCGCCTCCACGAAGGGCTCGATCGCCTCGGGATCTTCCCAGGTTCCATTGCCCACCGCGAGGGCGCGGGCGTAGTCGGCGGTTTGCAGCAGGCCTGGGACGAAGGAGAGTTGCCAGGTGCGGAGCTGCGTGGCGATGTCCTCCAGCGCGACGTACTCCATCTGCGCCTTCAGCTGGGGGTACTGATGCCACCATCCCTGGACCTTGCGTCGATCTCGGTCGGCTTTCGCAAGAGCCAGCAACTTCTCGATCACGGCTTCATCGGTCTCGGCGTACAGATGACATAGCGCCCTGATATCAGGGTCACGCAACGGCACCTGCCCGCGCTCGATCTTCGCCACCTTCGCGGTCGACGCCGTGAGCGCCTCAGCGGCATGTGATTGAAGGAGGGAACACGACTCCCGCATCCGCAGCAATTCTCCGCCCAGCCTGCGGCCCAGAACCGTTGTGACCGTCTTCCCGCGGTTCGGGTCTCTGCCTGCCATGTCGCACTCCCTCCCGATGAGCTGCCCCAGTCTGAGGGCCGGACGCAGTCAACCTCAACTCTAGGGCCAGTATATTTTCTGGCCGAATCAGTTGCTGGCCATCACCTCAGGACGCTACGTTCGGTACTCAATCGCCCACCCAGCGACACCAGCTGGCGGAAGTGCACCATGCTGCCCAAACCAGGGCCGTACAGCAGAGCCACCTCCCCCACCCACCTGGCGTCCACCCCGGGCACTCCGGCCTCGCTCAAGGAGGTGCGCTCCTGTGACCGATTCCTGTCCTCCCCACCACGCCAAAGCCCTCAAGACGTACGACCGTTACGACGCCGTCAGCTACACCCCGTTCCCCCTCAACGTCCCCCTCGCCCGCAGACACGTCGCCCGACTCGCCGTGGACTGGGGACACCCTCACGCCGCCGGCGACGCGGCCCTGCTGGCGAGCGAGTTGTGCACGAACGCCCTGCTGCACGGGTGTCTGCGGGACCGCCTGTTCCGGGTGGAGACGTCCCTCACCGGCACTGCCCTGCGCGTCGCCGTGACCGACCCGCGAGGCGAGCGGCTCCCGTACTCCCACCCCTCCACCACCGATGACCAGTTCGGCCGGGGCCTGCTCATCGTCCGCACGCTCGCCGACCGCTGGTCCGTGGAGAAGCTCACCGTGGGCAAGACGGTTTGGGCGGAGCTGGACGTTCGGGGAGCGGCGGATGCGTAGTCTGCTCAGCCGTCTGCGAAGGTGCCGCAGCGGTACCTTGGCCGCACGGCGAAAGGAGACGCACATGGCGATCGAGTGGCGGGAAGCGGTGGCCGAGGCTCGGGACGCCATCGGCTTCACGGGCGAGGTCGTCCAGCGGACCGTCGACGGAATCGGGGCTGCCCTGCGCCTTGACCATCGCGCCGACTTCTACACGGAGCTGGGCGCCCTGGCCGACTCCAGCGGCTTCGACGCGTTCCTCAACCACTGGTGGATCCAGGCACTCGCTGACTCGGCGGTGGACGGGGACGCACGCGAGCAAGCGATCGACTTCGCCGACGTGGCCGTGTCCCTGTACGCACGAGCAACGGGCGGCCCCACGTCCACCCAGGCCGAGATCGAAGCCCTCGTCAACGGAGCGAAAGCCTCTTGAGCCACACCATCATCTGGGAAAGGCCCGCTTCCGACGGCCTCAAGCGGCTCAGGACCCGTGACGGGGACGCCGTGAAGCCACTCCTCAAAGCGATCAACGCGCTCGCCGACGATCCGGAGCCCGCCGCGAGCAGCAAGCTCGGCGGCACCAGCCTTCGGCGGTTACGCGTCGGTGTCTACCGGGCCACGTACGAGATCGACGGCTTCACGGTGTCGATCAAAATCCTCATGGTCGGCAGCACACCTCTCTGAACACACCAGGGCACGGGCTCCCCACCGCGAGAGTTGAACCGGGGGCAGCCC
Source organism: Streptomyces sp. T12 (assembly GCF_028736035.1). Lineage (NCBI taxonomy): Bacteria > Bacillati > Actinomycetota > Actinomycetes > Kitasatosporales > Streptomycetaceae > Streptomyces > Streptomyces sp. T12. The sequence goes on along the minus strand of NZ_CP117866.1, from coordinate 5,833,455 downwards.
TCACATCAAGCCCGACAGCGGCGCTCCGCTTCCCTGGACGTGCACAACCGCGCGACATCCCGGAAATCCCAGGGTGATCGCCGTGTTACACACCCCACTTAACGTCAGGTCATGGCGGACATATTTGACGCGTACGCGTTGGCCGACGCGTGGGACGAGATGTTTGAGCGGCCGGGTGAGGTCAGGACCGCCTATGAGCCGGTGCTGGCTGCACTTCAGCCGATCGAGCCGAGTGAACTGCGCTTCCGGGCCGACCAGATGGCCCGGGCGTTCACCGACAGGGGCGTGACGTACGCCTTCGCGGGCGAGGAGCGGCCCTGGCCGCTGGATCTCGTGCCCAGGATCCTCGACGCGCTCGAGTGGGATCTCATACAACGCGGGGTGAGTCAGCGGGTCAGAGCGCTGGAGGCCTACCTCGCCGACGCCTACGGGCCCGCCCGCGCCTTCGAGGACGGCGTCGTGCCCTGGCGGCTGCTGCTCAACTCCCCGCACTTCCACAGAGCGGCCCATGGGGTCGAGCCACCGGGCGGGGTTCGGATTCATGTCGCCGGGATCGACCTCGTACGCGACGAGGCCGGGGACTTCCGGGTGCTGGAAGACAATGTGCGCGTCCCCAGCGGGGTTTCGTACGTCATCGAGAACCGGCGGGCGATGACCCGGATCTTCCCCTCCCTCTTCGCCGAGCAGCACGTCCTGCCCGTCGACGGTTACGCCCAGCGGCTCCTTGCCGCACTGCGCGCCGCCGCGCCCGACGGGGCCGACGATCCGCGCGTCGTCGTCCTCACCCCGGGCCCCAGCAACGCCGCCTACTTCGAACACGCCCTGCTCGCCCGGCTGATGGGCGTGCAGCTCGTCGAGGGGCACGACCTCGTGTGCCGCAACAACCGCGTGTGGATGCGGACGACGCGCGGCGAGGTGCCCGTCCACGTCGTATACCGGCGCCTCGACGACGACTTCCTCGATCCCCTCCACTTCCGGCCCGACTCGGTGATCGGCTGCCCGGGGATCATGGGCGCCGCCATGGCGGGCACCGTCACACTCGCGAACGCGGTGGGGAACGGCATCGCCGACGACAAGCTCCTCTATACCTACGTCCCCGCTCTCATCCGGTACTACCTCGGCGAGGAGCCGATCCTCCCGAACGTCGAGTCCTACCGGCCCGACGAGCCGGGGCAGTTGGACGCGGTCCTCGACCAGATCGAGCAGCTCGTCATCAAGCCCGTCGACGGCGCAGGCGGCCAGGGCATCGTCATCGGCCCCAAGGCAGACCGCGAGACGATCGAACGCACTCGCAAAGCCGTCATCGCCGACCCGCGCGGCTTCATCGCCCAGCGGCCCGTCGCCCTGTCCACCTCCCCCACCCTCGCGGGCGAGCGCATGGCACCGCGCCACATCGATCTGCGGCCCTTCGCCGTCAACGACGGCAACGATGTCTGGGTGCTGCCCGGCGGCCTCACGCGAGTCGCCCTCCAGGAGGGCAACCTGATCGTCAACTCCAGCCAGGGCGGCGGCTCCAAGGACACCTGGGTGCTGGCCGAGGGGCCGGCGGAGTCGCCCGTACCGCTGAGCGCCGGCGATCCGCTCGCCGTCGCGCCGCGTCAGCTCGGACCCGACGGCACCCCCACCGTCGTACAGGAAGGGACGCAGCAGCAGTGAACGACGTGATCCTCTCCCGTATCGCCGAGGCCCTGACGTGGACCGGACGGTATGTCGAGCGTGCCGACGCCACGGGCCGCATCCTCGACGCCTATCTCCACCGCATGCTGGAGGACCCCTGGCGCGACGAGGACGTGGCCTGCCGGTCGTTGTACGCGATCCTCGGCATGGACGCCGGCGGTGCGCCCGTCGACATGCAGCAGGTCCTCGACCAGCTGGCCTTCGACGCCCGCTCGACGGGCTCGATCGAGGGCGCCCTCGGCGCCGCCCGGCTGAACGCGCGCAGCGCCCGCGAGGCGGTGTCGTCGGAGATGTGGGAGTGCCTCAACTCCACCTGGCACGCCCTCGCCGACCAGCGGCTCGCGGCCCGGCGGACCGGCCCGTACGCGTATCTGGAGCTGGTGCGCAGGCGCGCGGCGCTGTTCTTCGGGCTGGCCGACTCCACCATGAGCCGGGACGACAGCTGGCGTTTCGTCGTGCTGGGCCGCAGCCTTGAGCGGGTGGACATGACCGTACGGCTGCTGTCGGTGCGGGTGCTGGACGCCGCGCACGCGCCCGACTGGCCGACCCTGCTGAGCGCGTCCGGCGCGGACGAGGCGTACGCGCGCGTGTACGGCGGCTTCGGGGACACGCCGCGGGTGGCCGAATTCCTTCTGCTGGACCGCGACTTCCCGCGCTCGGCGCTGCACGCGCTGACCACGGCGGAGGAGTGTCTCACGGCGCTGGGCCGCCCCCGCCAGGACCCGGCCCGGCGCCCGATCGGCCGGATGCGCACCCGCCTCGAATACCTGGACACACACACGCTCGAAGACCAACTGCCCCTGCTGCTGGAGGACTTGCGGCAGGCCTGCATGGCCTCGATGGACGCGGTGGCCGACCGGTTCTTCCCGTACCAGGGGCCCGTCGAGTGGGCCCAGGAAGGAGCGTGAGATGACCGCCCAGGGAACTCGCCGTCTCCGTATCAAGCACACCACGCACGTCTCGTACGCCCAGCCGGCCGCGTCCTCGCACAACGAGGTCCGCATGACCCCGCTGACGCTGCCCGGCCAGACCACGCTGGACGCCCGGGTCACCGTCAGCCCGACGGCCACCACCTGGGCGTACTGGGACTACTGGGGCACCCAGGTCACCGGCTTCGACCTGATGGACCCGCACGCCGACCTCACCATCACGGCCTCCAGCCTGGTGGAGACCCACCCCCCGGGCCCGCTCCCCGAGGCGCCCACGTGGCGGGTGCTGGCGGAGGAGGTGGCGTCCTCCCGTCTGCTGGAGTTCGCCGGCCCGACCTCCCGTACGACCGTCCCCGACCTGCTCCTCGAAAAGGCGCGGGAAGCGGCGGCCGGTCTCGATCCGCACGAGACGGCGCTCGCGGTGTCTACGCTGGTCGCCGACCGGGTGTCGTACCTCCCCGGCACCACGAGCGTGAACACGTCCGCCGCCGAGGCCTGGGAGCAGGGCGCGGGCGTCTGCCAGGACATCACCCACCTCACGATCGCGCTGCTGCGCTCAGTGGGCCTGCCCGCCCGCTACGTCTCCGGCTATCTCCACCCCGAGCGGGAGGCGGAGCTGCACCGGCCGGTCGCGGGGCAGAGCCACGCCTGGATCGAGTACTGGGCGGGCGACTGGTGCGGCTACGACCCCACCAACCGGACGCGGGCCGACGAGTCCCACGTCGTCGTCGGCCGCGGCCGCGACTACGACGACGTCACCCCGCACAAGGGCATCTACCGCGGCGTGCCCGGCGGGCCGCCGGAGGTGACGGTGGAGTTCACGCGGGTGGCGTGAACGAAGCGGTGCAGAGGCAGCGGCCGGGAGGGGGCCGGCGGAGTGCCGGCCCCCTCCCGGCCGTTTCGTGTGCCTGTCAGCGGGCGACCATGAACTCCAGCGAGGAGCTCTGCTCGCCGACCCGCCCGTAGGGGCCTTACTTCAGCCCGATGGACGTGCAGTCCGCCTTGTACTTGGCGGTGCAGATCTCGGACAGCTGGTAGATCCCGTCGGCGACGACGGTCTCCTCGATGTTGTCCTGGGTCAGGGCGACCACGGGGACCAGCAGCGCCCGGATGTCCTGGTCGGTCGGGCTGTCGACCTGGTCCTGGGTGAGGGAGTCGAACTGGATGTCGTGGCCCTGGACCTTGGCCACGGCCATCTCCGCGGCGCTCTCCGCCTCCTGCGGGTACGACTTGTACACGCTCATGTACTGCTCGCCGCTCACGATCCGCTGGACGCCGTCCAGTTCGGCGTCCTGCCCGGTAATCGGCGGCAGTTCGGTCACGCCCGCTGCCTTCAGGGCCTTGATGACGCCGCCGGCCATGCCGTCGTTGGCGGAGTAGACGCCCTTGATGTTGTTCACGCCGATGGACTTGATCGCCTGGGCCATGTTGGCCTGGGCGTTCTCCGGCTTCCAGTCCTTGGTGTCGTAGGACTTGGCGACGTCCACCGAGCCGTTGAGCTCGGAGAGGGCGCCCGCCTTGAACTGCTTGGCGTTCGGGTCGGTGGGCGAGCCGTTCATCATCACGATCTTGTCGGACGAGTCGACGTCCGGGCCCATGGCCTCCAGCAGGGTGCGGCCCTGCACCTCACCGACCAGTTCGTTGTCGAAGGAGACGTAGGCGTCGATCGGTCCCTCGGCCAGGCGGTCGTAGGCGATGACCGGGATCCCGGCGTCCTTGGCCTTCTGCACGCCGTCGGCGATGGCGTGCGCGTCGACGGCGTCCAGCAGGATCACGTCGACCTGGTCGTCGATCATCTTCTGCAGCTGGCTCGCCTGCTTCTTCGCGTCCGCGTCGGCGTTCAGGTAGACGACCTGGCCCTGCTTGTCCGTGAGCTCCTGGACCTTGCTCCTGATGATGGGGTAGTCGAACTTGTCGTAGCGCGTGTTCGCCGTCTCCGGCAGCAGCAGCCCCACGGTGATGTCGTTGCCCTTGGTCGGGCTCGCCTCACTGCTGTCCCCGGTGACGCCCAGTGCCCCGCACGCGGCCAGCGAAAGGGTCATCGTCGACGCGGCGGCCACGGCTGTGGCGGTACGGCGCAGGGGGCGCATGGGACGCATAGAGGAGCTCACTTCTGGTGCCTTCGGGACACGGACGCGCCATTGCGCCCAGATGTCTGAAAAGACAACGCGGCGACGACCCTCAGCGTCAAGCGGAACTACTTAACGAGTGCGCAACACCACGCTCCGCTGAGCATGTGAAGACATCACGGATCGCCTCCAAACGGCCATTACACCCCCTCCACCGAACCTTGGTCGAAGAGTCGACCAAGATCCGTACAACCAACGCCATTCCTCGCGAGTCGTGATCAGGACAGCTCCCTGACCGCTGTTCCGCACCCGACCAGAGGATCGAATGAACCCAGCCAGACGTACGACCGCCGCTGCTGCCACGACGGTCGTGCTCGCCACCGCGGGCACCCTGCTCGCGACGGTCCCCGCGTCCGCCGCCGTGACCTGCGCCTCACCCGTCTTCAAGCGGCAGTTCTTCGCGAATACGACCCTTTCCGGCACCGCGAAGAAAACGGACTGCGACAGCGCCATCGACCAGAGCTGGAGCGGGGCTCCCGTCACCGGTCTGCCGAAGGACAACTTCTCCGTCCGCTGGACCGTGACGCGGGACTTCGGCTCCGGCGGCCCCTTCTCCTTCGCGGCCTCGGCCCAGGACGGCATCCGCGTCTACCTCGACGGCATCCGCAAGATCGACCTGTGGAAGAACGTCTCCTCCACGGTGTCCAAGACGGTCAACGTCACGATCCCGTCCGGCCAGCACACCCTGCGCGTCGACTTCGCCAACTGGACCGGCACGGCCAACGTCAGGTTCGGCTACACGCCCCGCACCACGGCGTCCGTCGACACGGTCAAGCCCCTTGCCCCGACCGGCACTTCGGTGGCGTACGACCAGGCGACCGGCAAGGCCAAGCTGACCTGGGCGAAGAACAAGGAGATGGACCTCGCGGGATACCGCGTCTACCGCCGCCTCAAGGGCGCCGCCTTCCCCGGCACGCCCCTCGCGACGACCGCCTCCACCACCTATACCGACAGCACCCTGCCGGTGACCGGCGCGACGTACTACTACGAGATCCGCGCCCACGACAAGGCCGGCAACGAGTCGGCCGGTACGGCGGACCAGGCCGTCACCACCGTCGACCGGGTCGCGCCCGGCGTGCCCACCATCACGAGCGCGACGGGCGAGGTGACCCCGACCGGGGGTACCGGCGGGCTGCTGGTCGGCTGGGACAAGGTCGCGGACGCGGCGACGTACCGCGTCTTCCGGGCGGCGAGCGAGAACGGCACGTACACCGAGGTCGCGAGCACGGACCAGCTCTCCTACCTGGACACCTCGGCCGTCGAGAGCACCGTGTACTACTACCGGGTGTCGGCCGTCGACGCGGCGGGCAACGAGTCCGCCCGGACCGAGCCCCAGCGGGGCAGGATCTGGGACAACGATCCGCCGCCGCTCGTCACCGGCCTGAGCGTCACCCCGACCGAGTACGGCTTCCAGCTGGACTGGGACAAGAGCCCGGCCCAGGACTTGCGGCACTACACGATCCACTGGGGCGAGCTGTGGGGCGATGAGGGCGAACAGGTCTGCGCCGCAAGCCTGGTGGACTACGTCTCCCCCGACGAGACCTCCTACGCGTACACCACGCTCCCGGACGGCGACGAGGTCTGCTTCTTCGTCGACGCCGTGGACGACGAGGGGAACTCCGCCAACAAGTGGAGCGACGATCCGGTCGAGGCCGTGCGGGTCACCGAGCTCGACATGACGCCGAGCGTGGCGACGCCCGAGGGCTCACCGCTGCGCCTGACGGCCACGGGCGCGGAGGGCGACGAGGGCAACCAGCTTGAGTGGTCCGGGCTCGGCGCGGGCGAGGAGGAGTCCGCCGACCCCGCGGAGAGCTTCCGCGTCTACCGGTGGAACCCGGCCTCCTCGACGTACGAGAAGATCGCCGAACTCCCGGCCGCCGCGTTCACGTACTTCGACACCGGCGCGCGGCGTGGCACCACGTCCTACTACTGGGTGACCGGTGTGCAGGCCGACGGCACCGAGTCCGTGCCCGCGGGCGACTGGACGGTCACCGCACCCGCCGCCTGACCCGGCCGGCGGCCTGCGAGGATCATCCGCATGACCGTCACCGAAACCCCTGTCGAGGACAGCCTGTTCGGCCCGCTGACCGTCCGCCTGGACACCGAGCGCGGCGAAGTCGTCGTCGAGGGCGAGGCGATCCCGCTGATCGTGCTGAGCCGTGCCGCCGGTACCGAGACCGACGACCACATCCCCGTCGGTACCCGGGACGGCGGCCGGCTCACCCTCACCGTCGCCGGCGAGGAAGCCTCCGTGTACCCCGCCAAGGGCCGGCTGACCCGGCGTTCGTTCCGGGTCGACGTCCGGCATGCGGGCCACGTCTGGCGGCTGGTGCCCGACTCGTTGCCGGGGAGCCGATTCCTGCGGGACGGGCGCCGATTGGGGGACTTCTTCTCCGAGGGCGACGGGGAAGTGACCGCCGAATGGCGTCCGGAAACCGGGCCGGACATCGAGCCGGGCATCGAGCCGGACTCCACGGACGCCGCCCTGGGCTACGCCCTCGCCGCGGCGTTCGGCACGGGCGCACAGCCGATGTGGATGCTGGTCGGCGATGCGATCGGTGACCTGATTCCCTGACACCGGTACAGCCGACGACATGGGCCGTACAACCAATCGGCGTTCCGGCCGGTCTGTTCGGCGACGGTTGATCACCGCCGTCGCCGAACAGGACTGAAGGACCGCATGAACCCAGCCAGACGCACGACCGCGGCCACCGCGACCGCCCTCGTGCTCGCCACCGCGGGCGGCCTGCTCACGGCCCTCGCGACCCCCGCCTCAGCCGCCGTGACCTGTACCTCGCCGGTCTTCAAACGCCAGTTCTTCGCGAACACCACCTTCTCCGGTACGCCGAAGAAGACCGACTGCGACAGCGTCATCGACCAGAACTGGGGGACGGGCGCCCCGGCATCCGGTCTCCCCGGCAACTATTTCGGCGTCCGCTGGACCGTCGCCCGCGACTTCGGCTCCGGCGGCCCCTTCACCTTCACCGCCTCCGGTCTGGACGGCATCCGCGTCTACCTCGACGGCGTCCGCAAGATCGACCTGTGGAAGAACACCTCCACCACGGTCTCCAAGACGCTCAACCTCACCATCCCGCAGGGCAAGCACACCCTGCGCGTCGACTACGTCAACTGGACCGGCACGGCCAACGTCAAGTTCGCCTACACGCCGCGCACTTCGGCGACCTACGACAAGGTGGCGCCGCTGGCGCCGACCGGGGCCACCTGGAAGTACGTCTCAGGCACCACCGGCAACACGGCTGCCCTCAGCTGGGCGGCCAACAAGGAGATGGACCTCGCGGGTTACCGCGTCCACCGGGCGCCGGCGGGCACCGGCACCTGGACCCGCGTCGGTACGACCACCAGCCGCACCTTCTCCGACACGCCGCCGTCGACCGGGCAGTCGTACGTCTACCAGATCCGCGCCTACGACAAGGCGGGCAACGAGTCGGCGGGCACCGCCGCCCTGGGCCCGGTGCCCACGCCCGACTTCACCGCGCCGGCCGCGCCGGTGCTGACGGTCACGAGCACCGCGGACGCCAACAACCTGTCCTGGACGGCCCCCGCGGACGCCGTCGCCTTCTCCGTCTTCAGCAAGAAGAGCTCGGAGACCGCCTGGACCGAGCACCCCGAGACCACCGAGACGAACTGGTCCGACACCTCGGCGCTGTACGGCGTGTCGTACGACTACAAGGTCCTCGCCTACGACGCGGCCTGGAACCAGACCTACTCCACCGTCGTGAGCGGTGTCCCGACCATCGCCCCGCCGCAGAAGGTCACCGCCACCACCCCGTCGTACGGCGCGGTGATCAGCTGGAGCGAGCCCGCGGACAACGACACCGAGACCTACGCGGTCCTGCGCTCGCCCGCCCCGGCCGACGGCACCCGCACCTGGACGGGCGTCAACTGCCGCGACCGCGCCACGAGCACCGACGCCGCCGGCAACACGGTCCGCAGCTGCACCGACTACGACGGCGAGCAGGGCGCCACCTACGCCTACGTGGTGAAACGGAAGGACATCCACGGCCGCTGGTCCGTCGCCTCCCAGGAGATCCTCGTCACCCGCCCGGGCGACGAGATCGCCCCGCCGGCCGTGACCAACCTGACCGCGCAGGCCCTGGAGTACGGCGTCAAGCTCGACTGGGACCCGAGCCCGGTGGAGGACCTGGCCGAGTACCGGATCTACGAGCAGTCGCATCCGTCCCAGCACCCCGACTACATCGGCACGGTGGACGCCACCAAGTCGGAGACGCTGCTGCGCATGCCGGCGGACGGCGAGGAGAAGTACTACGTCGTCGTCGCCGTGGACCGCTACGGCAATGTCGCGGAGTTCATCGGCGACCCCGAGGGCGACGGGACCTACTGGAGCGACCCGGTCTCCACGGTCTCCGTCACCGAGCTCGACCTCCGCCCGACGACCGCCGCCCCCGCGGCCACGGCGTGCGATCTGGGCTCTTTCGTCGACCAGTCGGGCCACGTCCAGGTGGACCCGTACTGCTACGGCACGTCCTTCACCGAGGCCGACGGCTACCACGTCCACCGCTGGGACCGCGCGACGAACACCTGGGTCCGTCTGACTCAGACGCCCGCGACGACCCCGTACTGGACCGACACCACCGCGCCGGCCGGGACCACCGTCTACTACCTGGCCTCCTTCACCAAGGAGGACGGCACTCAGGCGTACACGGACGTGGCCACCGCCGTCACCCTGCCCAGCGGCAGCTGAGTCGAGGCAACCCGCAGGCCGCCGATGCCTGACGGCATGCCGAGGGGCCCGGAGGTTCACGCCGAACCTCCGGGCCCCTTCGCCTGAGTGCCTGCCTAGTCCTTGGACTTCTTCGGCCGCCACACCACCAGCGCGCTGGTCTGCTGGACCTCCTGGTACGGCACCAGATCCCGGCGGTACGACGCGTGCACCGCCGCCTCGCGCTGCTGCATCGCCGCCGCGGCCCCTTCGACGGCGGCCTGAAGCTCGGCCACTCGGGACTGCAGCGCGGCGACCTGGTTCTCCAGTTCGATGATGCGCTTGATGCCGGCCAGGTTGATGCCCTCGTCCTGCGACAACTGCTGGACCGTGCGCAGCAGTTCGATGTCGCGGGCCGAGTAGCGGCGGCCCCGGCCGGCCGTGCGGTCCGGAGACACCAGGCCCAGACGGTCGTACTGGCGCAGCGTCTGCGGGTGCAGGCCGGAGAGCTGGGCCGCCACCGAGATGACGTAGACCGGGGTCTCCTCGGTCAGTTCATACGGGTTGCGTCGACGACCGTCCATCTGACTCATGCTCCCTTCGCGGCCTGGAACAGCTCCGCCCGCGGGTCCTCGCCCGCGGTCGCCTCGCGATACGCCTCGAGTGCGTCACGAGCCTTCCCCGTCAGGTCCGTCGGAACACTCACCTCGACGGTGACCAGGAGGTCGCCGCGGGTGCCGTCCTTGCGGACCGCGCCCTTGCCCCGCGCCCGCATGGTGCGGCCGTTGGGCGTGCCGGGCGGCAGTTTCAGGGTGACCGGCGGTCCGCCCAGGGTGGGGACCCTGACCTCGCCGCCGAGGGCCGCCTCCGTGAAGGTCACGGGGACGGTCACCGTGAGGTTGTCCTCCTTGCGGCCGAACACCGGGTGCGCTTCGACGTGCACGGTCACGTACAGGTCGCCGGCCGGGCCGCCGCGCTCACCGGGTGCGCCCTTGCCGCGCAGGCGGATGCGCTGGCCGTCCGACACCCCGGCCGGGATGCGGACCTGCATGGTCCTGGACGACTTCGCGCGGCCGCTGCCCTTGCACTCCAGGCACGGGTGCTCGGCCATCAGACCGCGCCCCTTGCAGTCCGGGCAGGGGTCGGTGAGGGAGAAGCCGCCACCGGAACCCCGGGCCACCTGGCCGGTGCCGACGCAGGTCGGGCACACCCTCGGCGTGCCGTTCTTGTCGCCGGTGCCCGCGCACGCCTTGCACGGCGACTGCGAGGACATGCGCAGCGGGACCGTCGCGCCCTCGATCGCCTCGGTGAAGCTGAGGCTGACCTCGGTGTCGATGTCCTGGCCGCGCCGGGGCTGGGTCCGGGTCGTGCCCGTACCGCCGCGATTGAACAGGCCCCCGAAGACGTCACCGAGTCCGCCGCCGAAGCCGCCGGCTCCCCCTTGGCCGCCCTGGGCGCCGCCTCCGAAGAGGTCGCCCAGGTCGAAGTTGAAGGAGCCGCCCGCGCCGCCCGGCCCCGGACGGAAGCCGCCGTTGCCGAAGAGGGCGCGTGCCTCGTCGTACTCCTTGCGCTTCTTGGGGTCACCGAGGACGTCGTTCGCCTCGGAGATCTCCTTGAAGCGCTCCTCCGCCTTGGCGTTGCCCTTGTTGGCGTCCGGGTGGTACTCGCGAGCGAGTTTGCGATACGCCTTCTTGATCTCGGCCTCGGTGGCGTCCTTGGGGACGCCGAGGACCTTGTAGAAGTCCTTCTCGATGAAGTCCTTGGTGCTCATCCTCGACGCCCCTCCTCTCTCCTCGGTTCAACGTCAGCCCTCGTCCGGGCCACCGCTCTCCTTGTCGTCGGCCGCCTCGGTCGCCTCGTCGGCCTTGACCGTCTGCGCGCCCGGCTGGGGCTCGGCGACGGCCACCCGCGCGGGGCGGATGGTGCGCTCGCCGATGCGATACCCGGGCTGCAGGATCGCCACGCAGGTCGTCTCGGTGACGTCCGGCGCGTATGAGTGCATCAGGGCCTCGTGGATCGTCGGGTCGAAGGGCTCGCCCTCCTTGCCGAACTGCTGCAGACCCATCTTCGCCGCGACGGTCTCCAGCGACTCCCCGACGGACTTGAATCCGCCGACGAGTTCGCCGTGGTCCCGCGCGCGGCCGATGTCGTCGAGCACGGGCAGGAGCTCGGTCAGGAGGTTCGCGATGGCGATCTCCTTGACCGTGATCCGGTCGCGCTCGACGCGGCGGCGGTAGTTCTGGAACTCGGCCTGGAGCCGCTGGAGGTCCGCGGTGCGCTCTTCGAGCGCCTTGCGCACCTGGTCCAGCTGGGCCGTCAGACCGGTGATCTGCGCTGATGCGTCCCCGGCCGGGGCCGCCCCCTCCTGGGGAGCGGCCGCCGGCTCGGCGTCTTCAGAGGTGGCGCCGGAGGGGACGTCAGGCTTCTCGTCGAAGCCCGGGGTCTCCTCCGTCACGCGGCACCGTCCTTGCGCTCGTCGTCCACGATCTCGGCGTCCACGACGTCGTCGTCAGCGGCCTTGGCACCGGCACCACCCTGGGTGGCGCCCTCCGGACCGCCGGCGGCCTGCGCGCCCTGGGCGTCGGCGTACATGGCCTGGCCGACCTTCTGCGAGACCGCGGCGACCTTCTCGGTGGCCGTGCGGATCTCGGCGGTGTCCTCGCCCTTGAGCGCGGTCTTCAGCTCCTCGACGGCGGCCTCGACCTCGGTCTTGACCTCGCCGGGGACCTTGTCCTCGTTGTCCTTGAGGAACTTCTCCGTCTGGTAGACGAGCTGCTCGCCCTGGTTGCGGGTCTCGGCGGCCTCGCGGCGGCGGTGGTCCTCGTCCGCGTACTGCTCGGCCTCCTGGCGCATGCGGTCGACCTCGTCCTTCGGCAGCGAGGAGCCGCCGGTGACGGTCATCTTCTGCTCCTTGCCCGTGCCCAGGTCCTTGGCGGTCACGTGCATGATGCCGTTGGCGTCGATGTCGAAGGACACCTCGATCTGCGGGACGCCACGCGGCGCCGGCGGCAGACCGGTCAGCTCGAACATCCCGAGCTTCTTGTTGTACGCCGCGATCTCGCGCTCGCCCTGGTAGACCTGGATCTGCACGGACGGCTGGTTGTCCTCGGCCGTGGTGAAGATCTCGGACCGCTTGGTCGGGATCGTGGTGTTGCGCTCGATGAGCTTGGTCATGATGCCGCCCTTGGTCTCGATACCGAGGGACAGCGGGGTCACGTCGAGGAGCAGGACGTCCTTGACCTCACCCTTGAGGACACCGGCCTGGAGCGAGGCGCCGATGGCGACGACCTCGTCCGGGTTCACACCCTTGTTGGCGTCCTTGCCGCCGGTCAGCTCGCGCACGAGCTCGGCGACGGCGGGCATACGGGTGGAGCCACCGACGAGGACGACGTGGTCGATCTCGTTGATGGAGACGCCGGCGTCCTTCATGACGTTGAAGAACGGGGTCTTGCAGCGCTCCAGCAGGTCGGCCGTCAGCTGCTGGAACTGAGCCCGGGTGAGCTTCTCGTCCAGGTGCAGCGGGCCCTCGGCGGAGGCGGTGATGTACGGAAGGTTGATCGAGGTCTCGGTGGAGGAGGACAGCTCGATCTTGGCCTTCTCGGCGGCCTCGCGGAGGCGCTGGAGGGCCATCTTGTCCTTGGCGAGGTCCACGCCGTGACCGGACTTGAACTGCTGCACCAGGTAGTCGACGACGCGCTGGTCCCAGTCGTCACCACCGAGGTGGTTGTCACCGTTGGTGGCCTTCACCTCGACGACGCCGTCGCCGATCTCCAGCAGGGACACGTCGAAGGTGCCGCCACCAAGGTCGAAGACGAGGATCGTCTGGTCGTCCTTGTCGAGGCCGTACGCGAGCGCGGCCGCGGTGGGCTCGTTGACGATGCGCAGGACGTTCAGACCGGCGATCTCGCCGGCCTCCTTCGTCGCCTGACGCTCGGAGTCGTTGAAGTACGCCGGGACGGTGATGACCGCGTCGGTCACCTTCTCGCCCAGGTAGGACTCGGCGTCCCGCTTCAGCTTCTGGAGGATGAAGGCGGAGATCTGCTGCGGGTTGAAGGGCTTCCCGTCGAGCTCCATCTTCCAGTCGGTGCCCATGTGGCGCTTCACGGACCGGATGGTCCGGTCCACGTTGGTGACCGCCTGACGCTTGGCCACCTCGCCGACGAGCACCTCGCCGTTCTTGGCGAAGGCGACGACGGACGGCGTGGTCCTGGCGCCCTCTGCGTTGGTGATGACGGTGGGCTCGCCGCCTTCAAGAACGCTGACGACGGAGTTAGTCGTGCCCAGGTCGATGCCGACCGCACGTGCCATGGTGAATTCCTCCAGCTGACTTGAGTGGAACGGACTCAAGTGTGCATGACGGCCCCCGCCCGGTCAACAGAGCTGAGTCGACCCCACTCAACTCTTATCCGTTCCTTACACGCAACTGGGCTCTGACCTGCGTAGATGTGGCCTGTGTCGGCGGCCGAACAGAACCCCCTACGGGAAAAGAGGGTTGACGGCGAGGCGCGTACGGCTTGATGAGCAGGAGTCCGAATACGGCGATGAGGGCACCCGCCCCCACCCAGAACACCCCCGACTCGGCAATCCATCCCATGTGCACGAGGACGCCGACGAGCACCCCGGCGAAGGCCGCCAGACCCAGGAGGGCCGTCGCGGCCGGCGGGGTGAGGCCGACCCGGCGCAGGCGATGAGCGAGATGGTCGGGCCCGCCCCGCAGCAGCGGCCGCCCGGCCAGCCGACGGGACAGCGCCACCAGGAGGACGTCGGCGGTGGCCAGCGCGGTGACCGCGTAGAGCACGCCCGCGCTCGACACCGGATCGTGTCCGGTACGGGTCATCACGGCCGTCGACGCCAGCACGAACCCGACGAACAGGGACCCGCACGCCCCGAGCCCGATCCGCGCGGGGTGCCAGTTGTGCATGAGGAAACCGGTCAGGGCGGCGGCCAGCACGCTGAGCAGCACGGCCAGTTCGTCCATCACCTCGGCCGCCGCCAGCAGCCCGACACCGAAGGCGGTGACGACCCCGACGGTGCCGGCCAGCCCGTCCGCATGGTCGAGCGCCTTGAAGCCGACGGCGACGAGGACGATCCAGCCGACGGCCGGCAGGCCCAACAGGAAGCCCGTCTCGGCGTACGGCACCACGCAGGCCGCCGCCACGGCCGTACCGCCGACCAGGAACCGCGCCTTCACCCGCCGCACGTCGGCGACCAGCCCGAGCACGGCGACGGCGCCGGCGGCCATCAGCAGCCGCTCGATCTCGGGACCCAGCGGGGCGAAGCCCGTCCACTCCCCCGCGGCGACGACCAGGCAGGTCACGAGCACGACGCCGGCACCACCGAGCAACGGCAGCGGCCGCTGGCGCCGACGGTCGACGATGCCGAGGCGCAGGGCGGGCAGCCGGAGCAGCGCCGCGAGGAAGGCGGCGAGGAGAAGAGAGGTGGTGGCGGCTGCGATCCCGTAAAGCACCAGGCTAGGTTAGTGCCGTATATACCATTTCGGGACGAATAACACGATCGGTTCTTAAGGCAACCCTCAGCGACTCACATCACTCCGCACCTGGCTACAGTGCGACAGAGGATGCGGGTAGTCTCAGACGGACTGATTAAGTTACCGCTTAGTAATGTCCGCTCAGTAATGTCGAGGACCCCCTCGAACCACCCCTCGCAGGCCCGAGGAGCCCCGAAATGCAACTCGCCGCGATCATCGTGTCGCTGGTGCTGACCGTGGTCGGCGTTGCGCTGCTCGCACGCGCCATCGGCCAGTTCGTCCGGTACTTCAAGCTCGGCCAGCCCGTGCCCGCCGGCACCCGGACCGACAACCCCTACCAGCGCAGTGTGACCCTGGTGCGGGAGTTCCTCGGCCACACCCGGATGAACAGGTGGGGCATCGTCGGCTTCGCCCACTGGTTCGTGGCCGTCGGCTTCCTGACGCTGCCGCCGACGATCATCACCGCGTACGGCCAGCTCTTCGAGGCCGACTGGACGCTGCCGGTCATCGGCGGCTTCCTGCCGTACGAGCTGTACATCGAGTTCATCGCCGCGATGACGACCCTCGGCATCGTCACACTGATGGTGATCCGCCTGCTGAGCCTGCCGTCGCGGGCGGGCCGCAAGTCGCGGTTCGCGGGCTCGAAGATGGGCCAGGCGTACTTCGTCGAGTACGTCATCTTCACCATCGGCCTCGCCATCTACGCCCTGCGCGGGCTCGAGGGCGCGCTGCACCACGTGGACCACTTCGAGGCCGCGTACTTCGCCTCGTACCCGCTGGTCCTCGCCTTCAAGGGCCTGAGCGTCGCCACGCTCCAGAACCTCGTCTACCTGTTCGCGATGATCAAGCTGAGCACGACGATGATCTGGATGATCACGGTCTCGCTCAACACCAACATGGGTGTGGCCTGGCACCGCTTCCTGGCCTTCCCGAACATCTGGTTCAAGCGCAACGCGACGGGTGAGACGGCCCTCGGCGCCCTCCAGCCCATGACCTCCGGCGGCAAGCCGATCGACTTCACCGACCCCGGTGACGACGACGTCTTCGGTGTCTCCCAGGTCGAGCAGTTCTCCTGGAAGGGCCTGCTGGACTTCTCCACCTGCACCGAGTGCGGCCGCTGCCAGTCGCAGTGCCCCGCCTGGAACACCGGAAAGCCGCTCTCCCCCAAGCTCCTGATCATGTCGCTGCGCGACCACGCGCACGCCAAGGCGCCGTACCTGCTGGCCGGTGGCGGCAAGACGATGGAGGGCGAGGAGAAGGCGTCCGAGGAGCAGCTCAAGGACGTCCCCGCGGCCGCCCTCGCGGAGGCCGAGCGCCCGCTGATCGGCACCGTGGAAGAGAACGGCGTCATCGACCCGGACGTGCTGTGGTCCTGCACCACCTGCGGCGCCTGCGTCGAGCAGTGCCCCGTCGACATCGAGCACATCGACCACATCGTCGACATGCGCCGCTACCAGGTGATGATCGAGTCCGCGTTCCCGTCCGAGGCGGGCACGATGCTCAAGAACCTGGAGAAGAAGGGCAACCCCTGGGGCCTGGCCAAGAAGCAGCGCCTGGAGTGGCTCAAGGAACTCGACTTCGAGGTCCCGGTCGTCGGCAAGGACATCGAGGACCTCACCGAGGTCGAGTACCTGTACTGGGTCGGCTGCGCCGGCGCCCTGGAGGACCGGGCCAAGAAGACCACCAAGGCCTTCGCCGAGCTGCTGCACATCGCGGGCGTGAAGTTCGCGATCATGGGCGGCGACGAGAAGTGCACCGGTGACTCCGCCCGCCGCCTCGGCAACGAGCCCCTGTTCCAGGAGCTCGGCATGGAGAACGTCATGGCTCTGAACATGGCGTTCGGCGAGGAGATGGACGACGAGGGCAACGTCACGCCCGAGTCGAAGAAGCCGAAGTCGGCGAAGAAGATCGTCGCCACCTGCCCGCACTGCCTCAACACGATCGGCAACGAGTACCCGCAGATCGGCGGCGACTACGAGGTCATCCACCACACCCAGCTGCTCCAGCACCTGGTGGACGAGGGCAAGCTGGTCCCGGTGACCCCGGTCGAGGGCATCATCACCTACCACGACCCCTGCTACCTGGGCCGCCACAACAAGATCTACACGCCCCCGCGCGAGATCATCGCCAGCGTCCCGGGCATCCGCAACGAGGAGATGCACCGCCACAAGGAGCGCGGCTTCTGCTGTGGCGCCGGTGGTGCGCGGATGTGGATGGAGGAGCGGATCGGCAAGCGCATCAACAACGAGCGTGTTGATGAGGCTCTCTCGGTCAACCCGGACATCGTCTCGACGGCCTGCCCGTTCTGCCTCGTCATGCTGACCGACTCGGTCAACGGCAAGAAGAACGACGGCAAGGCCAAGGAGTCCATCCAGGTCGTCGACGTCGCCCAGCTGCTGCTGGACTCGGTCAAGACGCCGGTCGACCCCGAGGACGCGGCGGAGGCGGAGAGCGAGCCGGAGCCCGAGCCGGTGAAGTAGCCCTACGGCCGCCCCGGCGCCCCCTGTCCACATCGGGCAGGGGGCGCCGTCGCGTTCCACCCCGCCGTCGCATTCCACCCCGCCGGCGCGCACAGCCGTACGATCCACTACACGGCAGGAACTGATCAGGAAGGACCCAGGCGTGATCATTTTCGGTACCAAGGGCTACCTCTACCAGCTGGCGATACTCACGCTGGTGTGCGGCCACTGCGGGAACCCCTCCGCGCACACACTCAGGAAGCGCGTCACGAAGTTCACGCTGTTCTTCGTGCCGCTGTTCCCGATCTCGACGAAGTACGCGACGCAGTGCACCTTCTGCGGCGCCGAGCAGAAGGTGACCAAGGAGCAGGCGGAGCAGCTCCAGACGCAGGCCGTCGCCGGCGGCGGTCACGGCGGTCAGCAGCAGTACGGGCAGCCGCAGCAGCCGTACCAGTCCTGACCCCTGCGCGGTTACGACCTCGGCTGCTTGGGCCCGTTCACCGTGTCAGCGGCATGCCGGGGGCCGGGCCGCGACGAGAACTGGCCGACGAGCTCGCGAAAGCAGACCAGGGCGGTGATCGGCGGAATTCCGACGACCACCATCGCGAGCAGAGAATGCGGCGACTGGCCGATGCACAGAGCCACCGCCGTGCCGGAGGAAACGAGCATGACAGCCCAGGACCGGCGAGCGGTTCGGCGCTGAACGGATGCTCGCAGAATGGAAAGCCCTGCCAGCAGCCACGGCCCGTACACCGTCAACGGCCACCAATGGGCCAGCTTCGGGGAGACCACGAGCAGCGCAATGGAACGCAGCTGATCGTACGAATACGAAATTGACCAGGTGAGCATCGTGCCCGCACACAGGGTGATGAGTGTGACCAGGACCGCGACGGTGATGATCTTCGGGTTTCTGGGAAGGACGTGAGCGCTGGGCTGAGGCCGCCGTCGATGGACCGGGCGGGGCAGGGGCCGGTCACTGTCCGGCGAGGGTGGGGCGGGAGCCGGAGCAGGAGCAGGATCCAGGCCCTGCGCCGACAGCCCCGGAATCGTCAGGCCCTGCGTCGTGTTCAGCATCTGGGCCAGCTCTTCGTCCAGATCCCAGCCGCCCGACGACGAGATCGTCGAATCAGGGACGTGCCAGAGGTTCTGCATGTCGAGCTGCTGCGTGTAATGAGGCTGTTCGTCGACCGCCTCGTAGTCGGTGCGCATTCCTAGAACCTCTCCCCCTCCATCGCCGCCCGAAGATATTCACTCTCCATACGGCTGATGGTTCTGAGAAAGTCATCGAGCAGATCAGAGCAGTGCGTGATGCCTTCCGCAGCGGTCTGATCAACTGCCTGCCGCAAGCGGAACGGATGATCCTCATCTACATGTGTTTCCCGCCAAGTCACGCCACATCAACGAGCGCCACGCCGTGCAGGACATCTGGCATTCGGGGGAATATCCGTCAACGGTGATTATCTGGAATATCCAACGACAGGGCCCGGACGATGAAATTCGGAATATGTGTGATGCGCTGTTATTGATATCCGGCAGTTCGGTTCCGGCGGGCCACGGCGAGGGCGGGGCCGGTGGCGAGGAGGACGGCAAGGGCGGCGTAGCCCCAGGTGAGGGTGGCCGCCGAGGCGACGGCGGCGACCAGCAGCGGGCCGCCCGCGTCGCCGAGTTCGCGGCCCAGTTCGGCGGAGCCCATGGTCTGGCCGAGCCGCTCGGCAGGGGTGGAGGCGGCCAGGGCGGCGAAGCCGAGCGGGGTGATCAGGCCGGTGCCGATGCCGATCAGGACGGCGGCGAGGAGGACGCCCGCCAGGCCGGGCAGCATCGCGCAGGCCAGCCCCGCCGCCGTGATCAGCAGCCCGGCGGTCAGGCCGGCTCGGGCGGTGAGGCGGCCGTCGTCCAGGGCCCGCCCGGCCTTCGGCTGTACGACGGCCGCGCAGGCCGCCAGCACCGACACCGCGGCGCCGGTCGCGACCGTGCCGAGCCCGGCGGTGGCGCCGGAGACCGGCAGGAAGCCGACGCCGACGGAGAGCGCGGCGGTGGCGCCGGCCAGGGCGGCCGTGGGCCGCAGGAAGGCCGGGTCGGCCAGGCGCCGGGCCAGGTCCAGTACCGTCTGCCGCTGCTTGGGCAGCGGGGGTACGTGCGGGACGGCGAGCGCGGCCCAGAGTGCGACCGCCGCGCCGAGCACCGCCAGCACCGTGAACAGCAGCCGCAGGCCACCGGCCCAGACCAGGACGCCGCCGAGCAGCGGGCCCAGGGTGTAGCCGATGGACTTGTAGAAGCCGTAACCGCCGAACGCCCGCCCGTGCTTGGCCGCCGGGTTCAGCCGGGCGACCAGTGCGGACGCGGACGGCGAGAACGCGGAGGCCGCGGCGCCCTGACCGAGACGGGCGGCCCAGAGCCAGCCGGGGCTGTCGGCGACGACGTACGCGGCGGAGGCCACGGCGAACGCGACGAGGCCGCCGAGCAGCACGGGACGCGCCCCGATCCGGTCGGCGAGCGTGCCGAAGAGCGGTTTGAGCACCACCTCGGCCCCGTCGTACAGGGCGAGCAGGCCGCCGAGGACGAGGAGGGAGGTCACGGCGTCCTCGGAGTACCCACCGAGGTTGGCGGCGATGCCGTGCGCACCGAAGGCGGTGGTGAATCCGGCGGCGTAGAGGGGCCACATCTGGGACGCGGGGGCGGGGGCTGGGGCGGGGGCGGCTTGCCGGTCGGGCGTTGCGGTCATCTGTCCTCGCCGTCCTTGGGGGCTGGGTTGGCGGGGGCTCTGCCCAGCTCACGCTCGAACTTGCCGCAGTCGGCGAGGAACTCGCCCCAGTCCGCGGAGCGGGCAGCCGTGAACATCGCCCGCAACCGCCACCCGTCCTGCGCCCCACGCCCGGTCGCCGCCGACGACACCGCCTCGCCCCGGCCCGCACACAGGAGAACGTAGCAACCGTCGCATCCGCCACGGTAGGAGGCGGCCGGGCAGGAGCCCTCGCGTGCGCGCTAGCGTGGTGATCATGGCGGACTGGGGCATTCGGCAGGCATCGGTGGCGGACGTCGAGGCGGTGGCCGAGTTGCGTGCCGTGGTGCTGCGGGCGGATCTGCAACGGCTCGGCCGGTACGACGAGCAGCGGGTGCGGCAGCGGCTGCGGGACGGCTTCGATCCGTCCCACACCTGGGTGATAGAGGTGGGCGGTGCGTTCGCCGGCTGTGTGGCGCTGCGACCGGCCGAGGACGCCCACTGGCTGGAGCACTTCTATCTGGCCCCGCACCTTCAGGGCAGCGGCATCGGCTCGGGCGTGCTGCGCGAGCTGCTGGAGCGGTGCGACCGCCGCGGCGTCCTCGTCCGGTTGAACGTGCTGCGGGGCAGCGCGGCCCGACGGCTGTACGAGCGGCACGGGTTCACCGTCGAGACCGAGGACCCGGTGGACGTGTTCATGGTGCGTGAGCGGGGCTGATGGGCGGCAACGGGGCCGAGCAGTGGTGCCGTCAGGTCAGTTCCCACATCGCGAAGATGTACAGCGCCGCCTCGATCTGTGCCTTGGTGCGGTCGTCGGGCTCTCCTGCGAACCTGACGAAGACCACGCTGGATCCCGGGTCGGCCGCGACGAACAGGGTCAGCGGCACCCGGCCCGACAACGGGCAGTCGTACCAGTCGGACCGCTCGACGTCCGTCCCCGGCAGGGCGGTCTCGACGGCCTGCCAGTCCGAGTCGTCGAACTCGTATCCCGCGAACCCGGCGACCGATTCACACAACGGCCGCAGATTGACGTCGATGATCCAGCCGCCGTCGAACGCGCTGTCAGGATCCGGAGCAGTCATCTGTGAGCGCCCTCAGGAGAGCCAGTCGGCGTAGCGCGTGGGGGCGAGTCGGGCGTCCTTGTCGGTGAGGACGTCGCCCTGGACGGCGGCGAACATGCCGGCGGTGGGGTCGGTGACGACCGTACGGCTGTCGCCCTTGTGGGACAGGGTGATCCGGCCCAGCTCGTCCAGGGGGAAGATCTCGGGGCCGCCGATGTTGCGGATGCCGTTCAGCGGGGCGCCCGCGGCGACCTCCGTCACCGCCTGGGCCACGTCCGCGGCGGCGATGGGCTGGATCGGCGTGGCGGGCAACCGGACGGTGTCGCCGTCGGCGGTCCAGGACAGCACGGCGTCCATGAACTCCATGAACTGCGTCGCCCGGACGATCGAGTAGGGGATCGGCCCGGCCGCGAGGATCTCCTCCTGGAGCGTCTTGGCCCGGTAGTAGTCCAGCTCCGGCACCTGGTCCACGCCGACGATCGAGAGGACGACGAAGTGGCCGACGCCCCCCTTCCGGGCCGCGGCCAGCAGGTTCTCCATCGAGGTCTGGAAGAAGGCCGGGGAGGCGTCGTCGAAGGTCGGGGAGTTCGTCAGGTTGACGACGACGTCCGCTCCCGCCACCGCCTCGTCCAGTCCCTGGCCGGTGATGACGTCGACTCCGGTGGACTGCGAGTGCGGTACCGCCTCGTGCCCGGCGGCGTTCAGATTCCTGACGACTTGCGACCCGATGAGTCCGGTACCGCCGATGACCGCGAACTTCATGACATGCCTTTCGTCGGTGGGATATCCGCAATGTGGCATATGAACCACCGCATGGGTGCGGCATCCACCACCAAACTCGGACACGCTCTATCCGAGACTATACTCGGACATCACCTGTCCGAGTCAACCGGTCGGGAGGAGAGAGCCTGGTGGAGAGCCTGGTGGAGAGCCTGACGGCGGGGCCCGGCCACGGGAGAGCCTCGCGGGAGAGCCTGATTAGAGTGGTCGAGTGAAGATGTCCGGCGGAGTCGAGTGGGCCCTGCATTGCTGCGTCGTGCTCACGTCGGTCGACGAGCCCGTCCCGGCGACCAAGCTGGCGGAGCTGCACGACGTGTCGCCGAGCTACCTGGCCAAACAGCTCCAGGCCCTCTCCCGGGCCGGGCTCGTCCGCTCGGTCCAGGGCAAGGCGGGCGGCTACGTGCTCACCCGGGAGGCCGCCTCGATCACCGTGCTCGACGTGGTCGAAGCGGTCGACGGCCCCGGCCCTGCGTTCACCTGCACGGAGATCCGCCAGCGCGGCCCGCTGGCCACCCCGGCCGAGGCGTGCACCACGCCTTGCCCCATCGCCCGAGCGATGGCCGGGGCGGACGCGGCCTGGCGAGAAGCGCTGCGGGCCGTCTCGATCGCCGACCTGGTCCAGGACGTCGGCGCCACGTCCGGCCCCGCCGCACTGCCCCGCGTCGGCGCGTGGCTGACCACGGCGTCGCAGGGCTGAGAGCGCGGGCGGAGACCGAGGTAGTAGCTGGGAGCAGCTGGTAGTAGCCAGTACCTACTGGTAGTGGCTACTACCTAGGAGCTACGGCCCGTACCGGACGCGAAGCCCAGCCACGTGTGGCGGTTGCCCCACCAACACCAGCCGACCTTCGGGGCGTTGCGCCGCTCGCGGCCGTCGCGGCCAGTGCCGTTGCTGATCCAGATCGCCGGGGTACGGGCGTCCAGGGCGCCGTTCGTCTTGCGCAGCCGGGAGCCGATGGTCATGAAGCAGCGGTTGCGCTCAAGGATCGGCGGCTGCTGGAGCACCCAGTGGATGCCTTCGGTGAGCAGCAGCGGGGTGCGGTCCTCTTGGGCCAGGGCGGGCAGCGCCTCTTCCGGGCTCCAGTTGGCCATGCGGTCGCCGCGGTCGAGGCCGGTGACGACGTAGAGCGGGGCGTCGGAGGCGTCGGGCAGCTCGACGGTGTCGGGCGCGAAACCGTCGACGTCGGGCATGTCGACGACCACGAAACCGGGCTTGCCGTCGTGACGGAGCAGCGGGGCGAGGGCGGACGCGGGGGCGCGGTCCGGATGGACGGCGAGCAGCGTGTCGCCGCCTCCGCCACCGGCGTCCTGCGCGAAGGTGCGCAGCTCGTCGGCGGGTATCCCCGCGAGCTCGTGCACCCCGAGCTCGATCAGGCGCTCTGCCTGGGTGGTGAGCGGCGGGAGCGAGGTCACGGTGGCGTGGGACGAACTGTCGGTCACAGGACTCCTCGGTTCACGGTTCGCGGTTCGCGGTTCGCGGTTCGCGGTTCGCGGTTCGCGGTTCGCGGTTCGCGGTTCGCGGTTCGCGGTTCGCGGTTCGCGGCAGCGGGTGGACCTGAGGTCAACGGGTCGTTCTGCCGGAATGTTCCCGTTGGCCACACCCGCACATCACTCATCCCGGCACAGGGACTGTCGCCCCCTCTCGAACGCGTGCATGATTACCCAGTTGTTGACCCTGGTGCTGGCGAGGTGAGCGGTGCGCGCGCGAAGAAGCGGGAAGTGTACGGCGGCCAGGACCAGCACGCTCGGCACTCTCGGCGCCGTCGGCATCCTCGCCCTGGCCGCCTGCGGCCCCACCCAGCACAGCGACAACGCCGAGCCGACTCCGCACACTTCCGTCCAGATAGCCGACGCCCCCGCCCGACTCCCCGTCCCCCACGGCAAGGGCAGCAAGACCGCCGACGACTTCAACGGCGACGGCCACCGCGACCTCGTCCTCAACGACCTGGTCAAGTCCCAGGCCCACGCCGACGACCCGGGCATCGGCATCGTCTACGGCGGCGAGCGCGGACTCACCCCGGGCGCACGGCAGTTGCTCAGCCCGCAGCGGCAGGCGGCCCCGACGAAGGGCCAACTCCCCGCCGTCTTCGACGCGGAGGCGACCTGCGACCTGAACGGCGACGGCTTCACGGACCTGGTCATCTCCACCGACCCGCCCTACGACGGCCAGGGCCAACCCCCGGTCCCTCTCCAACTCCTCTTCGGCTCCCCGAACGGCCTCACCGGCAAGGCGGTCAAACTCACCATCCCCGCCGCCGCCCGCGCCGGCAACGACTGGCCCGACCAGCCGGTGTGCGGCGACTTCGACGGCGACGGCGCGCAGGACCTGGTCGTCCACGCGTCGGACGTCCAACTGTCCTTCCTCCAGGGCCCGTTCACCCGCAAGGGCAAGCCCAAGGCAGCAGCCGCCCCCATCCCGGCACCCGGCAACGCCCCCACGGGCCCGGCGGCCGACGTCGACCGCGACGGATACGACGACCTGGTGGTCCGTACGGCACAGGGCACAGGAAAATCAGCGGTGGTCCTCGGCGGCCCGGCCGGACCCACCCGCACCGGAGTCGTCCTCCCCGCCGGCATCGACGTAGCCCTCGGCGCCTTCGGCAAGGGCAAGGGCGCCCTCGACGCGGCGATCGGCACGATGGACGGAACATCCCTGCGCTACGACCTCCCGGCAACGGCCGCACGCGGAACCCTCGCAGTCCCCGGCTCCGTGCTCGACGCCGCCGACTTCGACGGCGACGGGCTGAGCGAACTCGTCTCCAGCGGCTCGCAGTTGCGTGTCTTCCGAGGCCGTACGACAGGGATCGCGGCGGCGGGCATGGTGACCGTGCAGCCGCCCGCACAGGGCACCACGCGCGTCGTGGCGGTCGGCGACTACGACGGGGACGGGCGGGCGGACCTGGTGGTGCGGACGTTCGCCGGCGAGACGAAGGACACGGTGGCCGTGTACCCGGGGACGGCGCGGGAGGAGGGACTGGTGGCGGCAAAGCCGTCGGTCAGGTTCTCCAGCTCGGAGTTCCTGGCGCGGTAGCCCCCGCCGAACACATGTACAACCATGTCCCCCCATTGGATGCCCCATGGCACACCTGTCCGGTGAACTAAGACATCCACTTGGCTCATTCGTTCGAGTCGAATCCCTCGAACGAGTTATGTGCAGTCAATTCTGCGATGCGTGATCAAGAAACTCAGACGAGCCGCCACCGCGGCCGCACTCCTCCTCGCGCCCCTCGCAGCACCCGCACCGGCTCATGCACATGACCGCGCCCTGGAGACCTCCACGCTCCCGATGGCGGCCTCCGTCCACCTCCTCCCGCTCGCGGCAGAGGTGCGGGACGGCTA
Organism: Streptomyces sp. T12; assembly: GCF_028736035.1. Lineage (NCBI taxonomy): Bacteria > Bacillati > Actinomycetota > Actinomycetes > Kitasatosporales > Streptomycetaceae > Streptomyces > Streptomyces sp. T12. The sequence goes on along the minus strand of NZ_CP117866.1, from coordinate 5,808,196 downwards.
CCAGCGCACGAGCTTCAAGCACTGGAACGCGGGCCAGAACCCCACCGACGGCTGCAACACCCGAGCGGAGGTGCTGCTCGCCGAGGCGGTCGAACGCCCCCAGGTCCTCCCCGGCTGCAAGCTCTCCGGAGGCCGCTGGTGGTCGTACTACGACGCCAAGTGGCTCACCTCGGCCTCCGCCCTGGACGTCGACCACATGGTTCCGCTCGCCGAGGCCTGGGACTCCGGAGCATCCCAATGGACCGCCCAGCGGCGTGAGGCATACGCCAACGACCTCGCCGTCCACCCCTCCCTCGTCGCCGTCTCCGCGGCCTCGAACCGCAGCAAGGCCGACCAGGACCCGGCCCAATGGCTGCCGCCGGCCGTCGAGGTCACGTGCCGCTACACCTCGGAGTGGATCGCGACCAAGCTCCGCTGGGGACTGACCGCCGACGCCGCCGAACTCGAAGCACTCACCCAGCTCGCGGAAGCGTGCCCCAGCACGACCGTGACCTACCAACCCGCGGCGTAGAGCCCAGAGCTCGGGAAGCCCGTGCCGCGCGCCGGGACTGGCTGACCATCCGCTCTCCCCACGCCGGAGCGCCCTCGCGGCTCAACCACGAGGGCGCTCCTGGGGGTCCCTGGACCCGGGACTCGGGACCCGCCGGTTACTGCCTCCAGGCCCAGTGCAGGCGGTCCAGCCCGCTCTGGTTGTTCAGCTGCAGGCTGAGGTTGGTGCCCGTGCCCTGGAGGGTGGTGAGGGAGTAGGTGTCTCCGCTGCGCAGGCCGGGCCAGTAGACCGAGCCGAGGCCCAGTTCACGGATGGTGTCGGTCGCCGCCTGGATGTAGGCGATCTCGCTGGAGCCGTTGATCGGCCCGGTGTAGTTCAGGCCGGAGGTCATGGTGGCGCCGAACTCATCCAGGATGGTGCGCGAAGCGCAGTCGCCGATACGCGCCTTGAAGTCCTGCTTCCACTGGTCGGAGCTGGTCCAGTCGGTGTGCCAGAAGCCGTAGTTGTGCAGGGCCAGCCGCGTGCCGTTCAGCCGGCTGTCGGCGCACACGGGCTTGACGTCCTCGCTGTACTTGACCCCTCCGACGAGGATCCGGTCGCGGGGCACGGCACGGTGGGTCGTCACCCAGCGGGCGGCGATGTCGCGCCACTCCTGGGAGGTGTAGCCGAACGGCTCGTTCATCGGCTCGAAGTACACCCGGGAGTTGCCCACGTAGGCGGAGGTGATCCGCGCCCACATCTGGTCGTAGGCGGCCTGGTTGTCGATCTTGCCGTCCTTGGCGTTGTCGGCCTCCCAGTAGCCCAGGATGACCTTGAACCCCTTGTCGGTGGCGGCGTCGATCGCTCCCTTGTACGACTTCCAGAAGGGGCCGTTGACGGAGGTCGGGTTGACCGGCAGCCGGACCGTGTTGGCCCCCAGCTTGGCGAACCCGCCGATGATCGCCTTGGACTTGGCGTAGGTGGTGGCGTAGCTGTCGGAGGTCGACAGCCCCGAAGGCACGACGGCGTCATCGGCGTAGTTGTCGCGCGGATCCGCCCAGTTGACCCCGTGGAAGTCACTGACGGGGATCACGGCCGCCGCGCCGGACGTGGCGGAGGCGGACGCGGGGGAGGCGAGTGCTCCCCCGAACGCCGTGGCGCAGGCCAGCAATGCACCGAGGCAAGCTGTCCGGCGGTGGTTCTTTCGTGACACGGCGTCCCCTTCTGATCGGTTGCGTTCGCGAAAACTCGCAGACACGGTCGATGGCTGGATAGCTCCCGCAAACTAGAAGATGATCCGAACAGAGGTCAACACATCTGCACACAAAGTTTCAACATGAATCTCGACGACCGCGCCAGGACCGTCGACGTCGACGGTCCTGGCGCGGGTATGGAGTCCCCAGATGTCTCAGGACTGGGGGGCGTATGAGCGGGATCCTTGATCAACTACCCACGCTGCTGGGCGTAGTGGTGGGTGGCCTGATGTCCTATGTGGTGGGGGCACTCGCCGAACGCAGCCGTTGGCGCAGGCAGCAGGAGATCCGCTGGGACAGCCAGCTCCTGCAGGCGTACAGCGAATACGGGTACGCGGTGAAGGAGTGCGCTACGCGCTACCAACGGCTTGCCGCCCACCGCGGACTCACCAACCATCCGGCACCTGTGGAACCGACCGAGGCGGAGTTGGAGCAAGCCGCGAATGCCGAAGGCCGTCGGGCGGCCATGGTGGAGGGCCTCACTCTCCTGACCAACGCTGCGACCGCTGAGGCGGTGCAAAAGCTCAACAGGTGTGTGTGGCACCTTGAGTGGCTCGCTCGTGGTCAGTTGGCAGGCACCCCCTCATCGTGGGCTCTGGCTTTCAACGACTACCGAGCTGCCCGGGCCGAGTTCTACCAGCATGCTCGGCGGAGCCTGCAGATAGCCGAGCTGGGTCCCGTGCGCGAGGCGCCTTGGCCTCCGCCGTGGCGGCCTGCTCAGGAGCCTTCTGATCCGTAGCTCTACAGAACTGCACGATTCCGGGAAGCGGAACGGCAACCTGCACCCGCCGCGCCGCTACCACCTGGGGCTCCAGCGCGTCTTCTACATGTCCGCCCTGCCGAGCGTGCGCTACGACCCCAACTCCCGGACGTATGACGACCACAAGCGCGCCGAGCACAAACGCCATATGCCATTCCCAGGCCGTGTTCGCCCTTGCCCGCCGCAGAGTCAACGTCCTGTGGGCCCTGATCCCGGACGGCCGCTTCTACGAAGTCGCTCCGCCCAAGCCCACCGGCTGGTTCGGGCGATCATCAGACCGCCACAACCAGCGCAGGGCATCGGGGAGCAGGACACCACCGTGGTTGGGGCTGTGGCCGCCATCACCCAGGACGAGGCGGAAGTCGTATCCGGCTTCTGCGAGCGCTGCCGCGACCCGCAAGTTGTCGGCGAGCCAGTTCGCCTCGGGCTCGTTCCAGCGCAGGTCACGATGGCCCGCCTGCAGGAAAATCCGCAGCGGCTTGCGGGGAACGCGGGGAATGACTTCGGGGTACGGGTTGCCGTCCGGCATCTGCGCGAAGCTGGACAGGTACCCGATGACGCGGCGGAACTTGTCCGGGCGCAGCCACGCCGCGGTAAAGGCGCAGTTGCCGCCGCTACTGCCACCGCAGATGCCCCACTGATCGGGGTCCTCGGCGATCGAGTAGTGCTTCCTGACCTCGGGGATGATCTCGTTCAGGAGGAAGCCGACATACGAGTCGTCGTATGCGTCGTACTCGGTGTTGCGGTTCTTCGGATCCTCAGCGTCGGGGAAGACGCCGGGATCGACGAACACGCCGATGGTCACCGGGATGTCCCCGCGGTGGACGAGGTTGTCCAGGACTATCGCGCCGCGGACCTCCCCACCGGGGTCCAGGTACCACCATCCGTCCTGGAACACCATCAGCGACGCCGGCTCGGCGGGGTCGTACCGCGCGGGCACATGGACCCAGAACTTCCGTGACGTGCCCGGGTAGATCGCGCTGTCGTTCCAGTCGAACTCGATCGTCTTCCCGACAGGTACGCCCGGTTGTAGAGCCGAGTCGGGGCCGTGGGCGTAGCGAACGTCCGACTGGTCAACCGGAATTGGCTGGTAGGGCACCTCGATCGTCACCCGGGCCAACCTAGGAGAGATCGCGAACCGTCTCAAAGGGGTTTAGGGCCTATCCCAGACGGCCTGACTTCTCCATTGGGAAGCCACCTGAGCATCCCAATGAGCATCCCAACTGGCCACGATAAGCTCTCGCCTCGCGTCCTGTGCGGCAAAGCGCTGGCGCCGAGTCTTGTGCGAACGGGGCCGTAATGAGAAGAGGCTGCTTACCCTGGGTGGTGATCGGGTTTCTGATCATCCTTACCTATGGGGCGTACACGGTCCTGCAGGAGGAGGACGACGGGTGTGGCGCGTGTGTGGAAGGGCCGCCCATGCGCGCGCAGGAAGCCTACGTCGAAGAGATTGAGCTGGCGCGCCAGGACCTATATGAGGTCGCCGTTGTCCATACGAACCCGCTGGTCCTGGATCTCAGAGCGGACACGCGACCCCGCGAGTTCAAAGTCACGATCCCGCATGGACGGGTCCGGCCCCGGGCCGGTGAGTCGCAGTCCGTGGTGGACGCGGGTGCGCAGATCGGAATGAAGCTCCGTTGCTCGGGTGGCGGCGTGCGGTGCGCGCCGCTGTCGTCGGAGCGACAGAACGTCCTCTCCAAGGGCGACCAGGCCACCTGGGTGTGGGAGGTGAGCGCCCAGCGTCCAGGGCTGATCAGCATGGCTCTCACCATGACCTCCTACTTCCGCGACAGCGACACTGTGCTCGCCGAGAGACCGCCCTTGACATGGCAGGTCGACGTGAATGCACCGCCGGCCAGTGACAGCGGCTGGTCTTCCTGGGCCAAGGATCTGTGGCAACGGGTGACCAGCGCAGTCAACGGGTTGGGCGGGCTGGCCGTATCCGTCAGCGCCATCGCTGCCGTGATTGCCATGGTGGTGCGCCGCAGGCTTCCATCTGGCGACGCGGATGCCTCGGGGGATACGGAGCCTGTGGGCGACGACCGCCGACGACAGTGAGCACGACTGTGTGGGCCCATGAGCAGGGTGCTTGTCGGCTGTCCGAACGAGTGTCGTGTGCGCCAGTGCTGGCATGCCTCCCGCAGTGAACAGGTGATCCACGACCAACCGTTGGGTCAAGCAGACATACTCGATCGCCACCGGGTCGCGGAGCGGACAGTAAACGTCAGCGGGAGATTGAGGTTCTCAGCTTGGGAAGCTGAGGCGACTCGTAGCGGTTCACTGGCTGAGCTGCGGCAGGGCAGTGCTGGCGCTTGGCGGGCGGCGGGCTGGTTCCCCGGTGTTCCCCGTGAGCCCAGGCCCGTTCTGGCACGAGAGTGGCACGGTCCTACGGTGGCGGTGAGGCAACTGACTCTTGTCGCACCCGGGCGGGGCTTTCGCTGTCCGGCCTGGAGTTCACTAGGCGCATGACAGTCGGTTCAGAGCAGCACCCCTTGAGAAGTGCGATCTCTGCCCTCAGCGATGCTGTCCCCGGAGATCTTCGACGGTCTCCCCTCGGCTGGGCTGGCGTACGGGCGTGGGAAGCCGCTCACGGCATCGAGCTACCAGAGCCCTACCGTACGTTCGCCGCGGAGGTTTCCAACGGTTCGTCGGAGGGTGCATCCATGGCTCACCGGCTCCTTCCGTTGGGAAACCTGCCTGAGAACTGGCAGAGCTGGAAGGCCGATTGTTGGCTCAGCCCCGAACCATTCGATGGAACGACTGAGCGCAATTTCACCGAGCCGTTCCCGCTGGCGGAGGAGTGGCAGTGGGAGTACGACTACTACGACCACGATGAGCACTCACCTCTACTCCACGGCATCTACCAGAACGGCTCGGTTCTCCTGGGTGGCAACCGCGACTGCGAGTTCTGGGTACTCGTGGTCACGGGGTCTCAGCGAGGCCGGGTCTGGTGGCTAGGGGATGGATGCGCGGCTCCGTACGCGGATGTGGGGCAGGAAAACGAGCCTGAGGCCGACTTCGTGGCCTGGTTCCAGGAGTGGCAAGCCGACCGAGGCTGGTGGTCCGAGCACGTCGACGGGTAGGTCTCATCGGGCGGTTGCCTGATCTGATCGGCCGAAGGGCCTGCTCTGCCCCGGTCCGCGTACAGGCGCCGGGGCTTGCGGCGGGGCCGTCCTCGCAGGCCCCGGACCGGTGGGACCGAGTCCAGCAGCGGCATGAGCTGGGTGACGTCGTGGCGGTTGCCGCCGGTGAGTGTGACGGCAGGCGGGGTCCCGTGGCGGTCGACGATCAGATGGTGTTTGGAGCCGGCACGAGCGCGGTCGACAGGTGAGGGGCCGACGTGATCCCCCCTTGAGGGCCCGGACGTGCGACCCGTCCACGGCACAGTCGTCCAGGTCCAGCCGGCCGGCGCCTCGCAACTCGGCCAGCAGGGCCGCGTGCAGACGCGGCCAGACGCCGGCATTGGTCCAGTCCCGCAGCCGGCGCCACGCCGTCATCCCGGAGCAACCTACGGTCTCCGTCGGGACGTTGCGCCATGCGACACCACTCCGCAGCACGTACACATGACGCCAGCGAGCGCCGTCCGGTCGGGAACACGCAGGCGACCGGGACAGCGGTAACTGCGTTCGGGAGCACGCGGCAACAGTGAAGCCACCCGCTCCCACAGGTCGTCCGGAACGAGATCAATACGCACTTGGACCGGATCAGCTCAGTTGTGGTGGGACCCAGGTGTGGTGCCGCAGGATCATGCGCGTTGCGGCGCGGGAGGGGGTCAGCCGCATTGCCGTGTTCCGCAGGGCGACGGCCAGTGGGTGGGAGAGCTGCTGACCCATCCGCCCTGCCTGCCGGGCGGCCCGCGCGACGGCCTGGCTGCGCGGTCGGCGCTCGGCGTCGTAGCGGGCGAGTGCGGCCTCGACGGTGGGCTCGGTGGCGAGCGCGGCGGCCAGGGTGACCGCGTCCTCCAGTGCCTGGCAGGCGCCTTGTCCGAGATTGGGGGTCATCGCGTGTGCCGCATCGCCGAGCAGCGCGGTCCGGCCGACCGTGTATGAGGGGAGCGGCGTGCGGAGTTCGTTCACGTCGTGGTGCAGCACGGCGGCGGGCCGGGTCGCGTCGAGCAGGGCGGGGATCGGGTCGTGCCAGGCGTGGAATCGTCTGCGCAGTTCGGCCAGCGGGTCGGCGAACCGCGTCCTGGCGGGGAGGCTGAGGACGGCGTGCCACTCGGCCCGCCCGTCGCGGAAGGCGATGTGCCCGAACTCGGCCCCGTGCCCCCAGGCCAGCTCGAAGTCTGTGCGCAGGTCGACCGCCTGCTCGGTGATGGCGCGCAGCACCGTGGAGCCGCTGTAGACCGGGCCGGGGTGGGCTGGGAAGAGATGGCTGCGCACTGTGCTGCCGACGCCATCGGCCGCCACCACCAGATCGGCATCCAGGACCGTGTCGCCGCAGCGGACTCGAACCGTCCCGGGGCCGAGTTGCTTGACCGAGTCCGCCTCGGAGCCGGTCAGCAGTGACTCGGCGGGCAGGGAGTCGCGAAGCAGTCGGTGCAAGGTGAAGCGGGGGATGCCCATGATCGGCGTGCCCACCGCCTTCTCCAGCGCCGAGCCGTCCATCCTGGCCAGCCAACCACCCTGTGGCGTGCGGGTGCCGCCGCTGTACTGGCCTCGCGAGGCACCCCGGACCACCTCGCCGACGCCGAGTTCGTCCAGTGCCCGCAGGCCGTTGGCTGCCAGCGAGATGCCCGCTCCCGCGTCCTCAAGCATGGCCGCACGCTCGACGACCGTTACTTCCCATCCGATGCGGCGCAGGCCGATCGCCGCAGCCAGCCCGCCGATGCCCCCTCCGACCACCACTGCCGTGTTGCCCATACCGAAGCCCCCATCCCTTCTACACCTGTAGAAGGCGTAAACCCTACCCCGAGGCTCTACAGGTGTAGAAAGGAGCCATGACTTCCGATCGGCGCACCCTCCTCGCGGACGCGGCTCTCGACGTACTCGCCGACGAAGGGATCCGCGGCCTGACCCACCGTGCAGTCGATCGCAAAGCGGCCATGCCGCCCGGCACCACGTCGGCCTACTTCCGCACCCGTGCCGCACTGCTCACCGCACTGGTCACACGCCTGGTCCAAGTCGACCAGGCAGAACTGCAAACGATGGCCGAAGAACTTCCACCCCTGCGCACCGTCGAGGAACTCGTGGACGGCATCGCGCTACTCACCCGGCAGCGACTCACCGGCGAGGGCCGCCGCCGCTCGCTCGCCCGCTACGCCTGCGCCGTCGAGAGCGTGCGCGACCCTGAGCTGCGCGAGATCCTCGTACCTCGCGAGAACGCCGGCCGCGAGGCCGTCCGGCTGTTCCTCACCGCGCATGGGGTGACAGACGTCGAGAATCGCACCCACATCCTGCTGACCTGCATTGACGGACTGGTCTTCGACCAGCTGGTGAACGGCGGCGAAGTACCGCGCGAGGCCCTCGAAGGACTGGTCGGCGCTGCGCTACGTGAAGACCCGGGCGTCCACGGTCCCGCTCGAACCGGCCTGCGGCCTCATCTGCCCGCGCCGCCCACGCCCTCATTCTGAAACGATCAGTCAGGAACGACCGGTCACGCAGTGCGCAGGTGGCGTATGAGGGCCGTGACTTGGGGACGGGAGGCTTCGAGTACGGTCCCGGGATCGTCGCTCTCCCGGAGGAGGACGGCGCCTTGGCGCGCGGCGAGTTCGACGCAGTCGGAGGAGTCACCGCCGCCGGAGAAAGAGGACTTCTGCCAGACGGTGTCCTGTGCCATGTCGGGACCTTTCACATCTGCTGAGCGAGGCGATGGATGAAGTCCCTCGACTCTACGACGCCCAGAGCCACCTCCTCGATCGCGCCGAGGATCGCCCGATACCGGTTGAGCTGCGCCTCCGCGTCCAGCAATGCACCGCCATGGGGCGTGTCCGCGAGGACCGTGTCCAACTGGGGAACAGGACCTCTCGCATACACCAACGGCGTGTCGATCCCAGCGAATCCGTCCACATCGAACGGGACCACGCGGACGGTGACTTGTTGCCGCTCGGACTGCTCCAGGATGTGCAGCAGCTGAGCGCGGGCGACCTTCTCATCAGCCGCTCGGATCCGCAGTGCGGCCTCGTGAACTACGGCCAGGTAGCCGATCCCGCCCAGGACGCCCTGGCGCCGCAGCCGGAAGCGCGTCCGCACGTCGATCTCCTCCGGAGACAGCTTCGGCACCGTTGAGGTGAAGATCGCCCGGATCTGTTCCTCGGTCTGCAACAGCGCAGGAATGAGCACACTCTGGAAGGTCCTCAACTCGAGGGAGTGATGCTCCAGTTCGGCTACGTCCAGGTAGCCCGACGGCACTCGCCCCCGGTACTCCTCCCACCAACCCCGCCCGCGCTCCGTTGCCATGGCCGCCAGGGCGTCGACAAGAGCGGCGTCAGCACACGCGTACCGGCTGGCCCAGTGCCGTACGCGCTCAGCACTCACCCCAACCCGCGCAACCTCCGTCGCGGAGAGCTTGCTCTCGGCGATCCCCAACGTACGGGCCGCCTCCCGGCCGCTGAGCCCTGCCCTCTCTCGGAGTTTGCGCAGCTCAGCGCCAAGCCGCTCCTGGCGAGCCGTGATGACGCTCCGTGCCGGCATATCCCCGTCTCCTTCTGAGAGTTGAGGACCCCAGTATCCCGTTGCGCTTGACGGGGTTCAATTGAACCCCCTACCGTCAGTGACGCACCAACCACTCCCCGGAACGGAAGTGCATCACCGCGCCCTGCCTCCGCGCGGCTGACGGAGCCACCGCCCGGCCCCACACCACAGGGAGAACCATGCCCCCCACCTGGGAATACACCCTCTACATCCCCCACGACCCCCGAGCCGTAGCCATCTCCCGCCGCACCCTCACCGACATCCTCACCACCCACCACCTCCCCACCCTCGTCGAGCCGGCCCAGCTCCTCGCCTCCGAGCTCCTCGGCAACGCCATCAGACACACCAAGGGCCCCGCCGCTCTGAAACTCCGCCAGTCCGGCCCCTCCTTCCGCCTCGGCGCCTGGGACACCGACCCCACACCACCGACCCAAGCCCCCGCAGACGACGAAGCCGGCCGCGGCCTCCAGCTCATCCACGCCTACGCCGACGACTGGGGCTGGTTCCAGGTCAACGGCGCTCAAGGCGGAGAAGGCAAATACGTCTGGTGCGAACTGGACGCCAAGCCACGATGAGCAGAGGAGCAGATGCGCAGACGAGCAGCCCCCAGCGAACCCAAAGATTTACCGAACTCACGTACAACCCTTGAGCCCCACCACCGGTCTCCTGATCGCCGACCGCCACGTGAACCCGAGGACAACTCCCGGCGAACACGAAACGGTCCGCACCCCACCGAACTGCGGATGCCCCGCCAGGCATCCCCGCATGCAGCAGGAGAACCCGCATGCACAAGCACCACCCGCGCCGCACCGCACGACTCGCCCTCGCGACGGCCACCGCGGCCGCGCTCACCGGCGGTCTGCTCTCGTTCGCGGCGTCCACGGCGACCGCCGCCGACTCCACCACCGTCCCGCACGCCGACTTCAACGGCGACGGCATCGGCGACGTGGCCTTCTCCGCCGACGGCGCCTATGTGAGCGGCAAGAAGGAGGCCGGCCAGCTCGTCGTCCTCTACGGCACCGCGACCGGCGTCTCGTCCGCCAAGCGCCACACGATCAGCCAGAACACCACCGGATCGCCCGGTACCGCCGAAGCCGGGGACCACTTCGGCTACGACACCGCCTACGCCGACTTCAACGGCGACGGCTACGACGACATCGCCGTGGGCGCGGCGGGCGAGGACGTCGGCAGCGACGTCGACGGCGGTGGCCTGGCCATCCTGTGGGGCTCCGCCTCCGGCATCACCGGCAAGGGCGTCACGATCGCCGACCCGGCCCCCTCCTCGCACGACCGCTGGGGCAAGAACCTCGCGGCCGGCGACTTCGACGGCGACGGCAAGGCCGACCTGGCCGTCGGCAGCAACAACGCCACCCTCTACGTCTTCAAGGGCGGCTTCAACTCCTCCGGCGTCGCGGGCGGCCGCTACACCATCAAGCCCCCGATCATGGGCTCGGACGCGAACGGCCCGCTGAACCTGAGCGCCGGTGACGTCAACGGCGACGGCCGCACCGACCTGGTCGTCGACGGCTACGAGTACCAGACCGACTACGGCTGGAACCAGAACTACTACATCCCCGGCGCCTCCAGCGGCCTGGCCATGGCCAACATCCAGACCATCAAGCCCGGTGTGATCACCGCGATCGGCGACATCAACGGCGACGGCTTCGGCGACATCGTCAGCGGCGCCCAGTGGAACGCCACCACCAGCGACGGCACCTCCATCCCGGACTCCGCCAAGGGCGGCAAGGTCTGGGTGACGTACGGCACGGTGAACGGCCCCGGCTCGGTCACCGGCATCACCCAGGACACCGGCAACGTCCCCGGCGCCTCGGAGACCAACGACTGGTTCGGCTACGAGCTCGACCTCGGCGACATCAACGGCGACGGCTTCCTCGACCTCGCCATCGGCGTCGCCGGCGAGAACATCGGCAGCGCCGCGAACACCGGCGCCGTCACCGTCCTGTACGGCAGCGCGAGCGGTCTGAACACCTCCGCCGGCGCGCAGTCCTTCGCGCAGAGCACCGCGGGCGTCCCCGGCGACGACGAGGACGACGACATGTTCGGCATCGACCTCAAGCTCGACGACGTCACCGGCGACGGCAAGGCCGACCTGATCGCGGGCTCCGCCGAGAACGACGGCAACGGCGGGGTCACCTACCTGCCCTCCGACGGCTCGAAGATCACCACCACCGGCTCCCGTTCCATCGCCCCGAGCACCTCGGGCGTCTCGACGACGGGCACGCCGTACTTCGGCGCCAACTTCGCGGACTGAGCGCACCGAGACGCCGTACTGCTCGGTCGTACGGCTCGGTCGTACGGCCGGTCGTACAGCTCGACCGGCCGGGCCCGTTCGTCCCCACGGGCCCGGCCCCAGTCCGCCGCCCCCCTTCCCAGGAGCACCACCTTGCGCAAGCGCCCCCTCCTCCTCGCCGCCGCCCTCACCACCGGCCTGCTCACCGCCCTCCCGGCCGCCTCCGCCTCCGCCGCCCCCTCGGGCCTGTCCGGCGACTTCAACGGCGACGGCTACCGCGATGTCGCCATCGCCGCCCCCATCGCCAAGGTCGGCGGCAAGACGGGCGCCGGTTACGTCGCCGTCGTCTACGGCACCGCGAGCGGCCTCGACACCGGCAAGCGGCAGATCATCAGCCAGGCCACCGACGGCATCCCGGGCGTCCCGGAGTCGTACGACTACTTCGGCGACCGTCTGACCACCGGCGACCTGGACGCCGACGGCTACACCGACCTGATCGTGGGCGTGCACGCCGAGCGGATCGGCTCGACCGGCGACTCCGGAGTGCTGACGGTGATCTGGGGCGGCTCCACCGGCCTGAAGACCGCCACAGACATCTCCTCGCCCCTCCCCGAGAACCGCAACGAGCTCGGCTGGTCCATCGCCACCGGCGACTTCGACGGCGACGGGGACACCGACCTGGCGGCCGCGAACATCGCCTACCCGGACCTGAACATCTTCCACGGCCCCATCTCCCGTACCGGCGCGGCCAGTTACGCCGAGTCCATCGGTGCGTCCGCCGAGGCGGGCATGGGCGTCGACAAGATCGTCGCGGGCAGGGTCAACGGCGACGGCGCCACCGACCTCCTCATCATGGGCCAGGAGGACACCGACTCCGGCTACTACCGCACCCGCAGCGCCCTCTTCATCGGCGGGGCGGACGGTCTGCAGCTGCGCGGCGAGCTCGCGGGCGGCTACGACGCGGTGATCGCCGACGTGAACAAGGACGGCTACGGCGACATCGTCACCGGCAACTTCATGGAGAAGTCGCCGGCCGAGCCCGACGGCGGCCTCGGCGGCGCGGTCACGGTGACGTACGGCGCCGACACGGGCCTGTCCACCCGCACCCCGGTCAAGATCACCCAGGACACGACGGGCGTCCCGGGCGCCGCCGAGAAGGGCGACGGCTTCGGCTGGAGCCTCGCGGCGGGCGACACCAACGGCGACGGGTACGCGGACATCGCGGTCGGCATCGAGAACGAGGCCGTCGGCTCGGTCTACAAGGCGGGCTCGTTCGCGGTCCTGCGCGGTTCGGCGTCCGGTCTGACGGGCAGCGGCGCCAAGGTCTTCAGCCAGGACAGCTCGGGTGTCCCCGGTACGGCCGAGCGGCTGGACAACTTCGGCAGCGCGGTCCACCTCACGGACATCGACGGCAACGGCCGCGCGGAGCTCGTCGCGAGCGCGGTGAACGAGAACACCGGTGACGGCGCCGTCTGGCTCTTCAAGTCCAGCACCTCCGGTATCACCGCCACCGGCGCCAGGACCTTCGGCGCCGCCACGGTGGGCGGCCCGGCGGGCGACGCGTACTTCGGCGACGTACTGGCGGGCTGACCCGCGCATTCAGCCCTGGCGGCGTTTCCCCGACCGCTCCCCGACCGCTCCCTGACCGTTCCCTGAGCTGTCCCCCGGCTTCCCTTAGGGGATGTCACAGCTCGGCCGCAAAGCCGGGCCCGAACCGGAGGGCCCGGCACGCGATTCTCCGGGACCAGGTACGTTCGAAGACGTGGCTGGATTCAGGATCGGACGGGGCAGCCGGAACAACGGCACCCCGCAAACGCGCCCCCAACAACCTCCGTACGGGCAGCAGGCGCCCCAGGGACCGTCGTACGGCTATCCCCCGCCGCCGCAGCAGCCGTACGGCGGCTCGGGCGGCGGCGCAGGCGGTTGGCCGCAGGCGAACGGCGGCGCAGGCCACGGCGGTTACGGCGCCGGCGGCCACGGTGGTCAGGGTGGTCACGGCGAGCCGGAGTACTTCGGCGACGGCGGCTACCCGCACGGCCAGGGCGGCGCCCCGGACCCGTACGCGGCGAACAACCCGGGCCACACCCAGGCCTTCTCGGTCGGCGAGGACCCCTACACCCAGGGCGAGACCTACCAGGCGGGCGCGGCCCCGGCCGGCCCGGTCGGCCCCCGACTGCACTGGAAGGCCCTGCTGCGGGGCATCGTCCTCTCCCCCGGCCAGACCTTCCTCCAGATGCGGGACTACACGATGTGGGGCCCCGCCCTCGTCGTGACCTTCCTGTACGGCCTGCTGGCGGTCTTCGGCTTCGACGGCGCGCGGAACGACGCGATCAACGCGACCCTGTCGAACGCGGTCCCGATCGTCCTGACGACGGCCGTGGCGATGGTCCTGTCGTCCTTCGTCCTGGGCGTGGTCACCCACACCCTGGCCCGCCAGCTGGGCGGCGACGGGGCCTGGCAGCCCACGGTCGGCCTGTCCATGCTGATCATGTCCCTGACCGACGCGCCCCGCCTGGTCTTCGCGATGTTCGCCGGCGGCGACGCGACGTTCGTCCAGGCCCTGGGCTGGGCGACGTGGGTGGCGGCGGGCACCCTGCTCACCCTGATGGTCTCCAAGTCCCACGACCTGCCCTGGCCGAAGGCGCTGGGCGCGAGCGCGATCCAGCTGGTCGCGCTGCTGTCGATCGTGAAGCTGGGCACGTTCTAGAGCCCACCGGGTACGTTCCAGATCCCATCGACATACGTAAGGGCCCCCGGCGTCCGCGCCGGGGGCCCTTCGTTTCAAAAAATCTTGGACGACGATGTCGAGAACCCGCACCTGGCTCCGTCCCCGGGGTGAACGCGACCACAATGGGTCGCACCAGACCGAGGAGAACCCCGATGGCCAAGTACCTGCTGCTGAAGCACTACCGCGGCGCTCCGGCTCCGGTGAACAACGTGCCGATGGACCAGTGGACGCCCGAGGAGATCTCGGCGCACATGCAGTACATGAACGACTTCGCGGCCCGGCTCGAGAAGACCGGCGAGTTCGTCGACGGTCAGGCGCTCGCTCCCGAGGGGACGTGGGTCCGGTACGACGGTGAGGGGCGCCCGCCGGTCACCGACGGCCCGTTCGCCGAGACCAAGGACCTCATCGCCGGCTGGATGGTGATCGACGTCGACAGCTACGAGCGCGCGGTCGAACTGGCCGGGGAGCTGTCGGCCGCCCCCGGGGCGGGCGGGAAGCCGATCCACGAGTGGCTCGAGCTGCGCCCGTTCTACGGCGTGTCGCCCACCATCACGGAGTGACCTCTGCGATGAACGAGGTCCTGCTCCGGAGCCTCACGCCCAGCGTGCTCGCCATCCTCGTCCGCCGCGGAGCCGACTTCGCGGCGGCCGAGGACGCCGTGCAGGACGCGCTGGTCGAGGCGGTCCGCGTCTGGCCGGCCGACCCGCCGCGCGACCCGAAGGGCTGGCTGGTCACCGTGGCCTGGCGCAAGTTCCTCGACCAGGCCCGGGCGGACACCGCCCGCCGACGGCGCGAGGACCTCGTCGACGAGGAACCTGCGCCCGGACCCGCACCCGCCGTCGACGACACACTCCAGCTCTACTTCCTGTGCGCCCACCCGTCGCTGACGCCGTCGTCCGCCGTCGCGCTCACCCTGCGTGCCGTCGGCGGACTCACCACCCGCCAGATCGCCCAGGCCTACCTGGTGCCCGAGGCGACCATGGCGCAACGCATCAGCCGGGCCAAGCGCACCGTCTCCGGCGTACGGTTCGACCGGCCCGGCGACGTCGCCACCGTGCTGCGCGTCCTCTACCTGGTCTTCAACGAGGGCTACTCCGGTGACGTCGACCTCGCCGCCGAGGCCATCCGGCTCACCCGGCAGCTCGCGGCCGCGATCGACCACCCCGAGGTGGCGGGGCTGCTCGCCCTCATGCTGCTCCACCACGCCCGGCGCGCGGCCCGGACCGCGCCCGACGGCAGCCTGGTGCCGCTGGCCGAGCAGGACCGCGGCCGCTGGGACACGAAGTTGATCGCCGAGGGCATCGAGATCCTCCAGTCGGCCCTGGCCCGGGACCGGCTGGGCGAGTTCCAGGCCCAGGCCGCCATAGCGGCCCTCCACGCCGACGCGCCCGCCGCCGAGGAGACCGACTGGGTGCAGATCGTCGAGTGGTACGACGAGCTCACGCGCCTGACGGACAGCCCGGTCGTCCGGCTCAACCGCGCGGTAGCCGTCGGCGAGGCCGACGGACCCCGCGCCGGCCTTGCGGCACTCGCGGAGCTGGACGCCTCACTGCCCCGCCACGCGGCAGTGGCGGCGTACCTGCACGAGCGCGACGGCGACCTGACGACGGCGGCACGTCTGTACACCGAGGCGGCCCACAAGGCCCCCAACCTCGCCGAACGCAACCACCTGACCCGCGAGGCCGCCCGCCTCAACGCCCGCCGGCACCACTGACCATGCCCCGGGCGCGGGTCAGAGGGTCAGATGGCTTCCTTGTTCTCCCTGAGCGCCTCTCCCGGCTTCTGCACGGGAGGCAGCACACTCCACGGGAAGTTGATCCACTCATCGGTGCGCTTCCACACGTACTCGCACTTCACGAGGGAGTGGGACTTCTCATAGATCACGGCGGACCGCACCTCGGCGACATGGTCGAGGCAGAAGTCGTGCACGAGCTTCAGCGTCTTGCCGGTGTCGGCGACGTCGTCGGCGATCAGGACCTTCTTGTCGGTGAAGTCGATCGCGTTGGGGACGGGAGCGAGCATGACGGGCATGTCGAGGGTGGTCCCCACGCCCGTATAGAACTCCACGTTCACGAGGTGGAGGTTCTTGCAGTCGAGGGCGTAGGCGAGACCGCCGGCGACGAACACGCCACCGCGGGCGATGCTGAGCACGATGTCCGGCTCGTACCCGTCGTCGGCGATGGTCTGCGCGAGCTCGCGGACGGCGACACCGAACCGCTCGTAGGTCAGATTCTCCCGCACACCCACGGCATCGCTCGTACCGCTGCTCATCTCGCTGCTCATCCCGCCACTCCTACCGCCGCTCACACCTGAGTCCGATGGAAGTTCTTGAAGGACCGGGAGGCGGTCGGCCCGCGCTGCCCCTGGTACCGGGACCCGTACCGCTCGCTCCCGTACGGGAACTCGGCGGGCGAGCTGAGCCGGAACATGCACAGCTGGCCGATCTTCATGCCGGGCCAGAGCTTGATCGGCAGGGTGGCGAGGTTGGAGAGCTCGAGGGTGACATGGCCACTGAACCCCGGGTCGATGAACCCGGCGGTGGAGTGGGTGACCAGCCCGAGCCGCCCGAGCGAGGACTTCCCCTCCAGCCGGGAGGCAAGATCATCGGGGAGCGTGATGACCTCGTACGTAGAGGCCAGAACGAACTCCCCGGGGTGCAGGATGAACGGCTCGTCGCCCTCGGGCTCCACGAGCCGGGTCAGGTCAGCCTGCTCGACGGAGGGGTCGATGTGCGGGTACCGGTGGTTCTCGAACACCCGGAAGTAGCGGTCCAGCCGCACATCGACGCTCGACGGCTGCACCATGGATTCGTCGTAGGGATCGATCCGTACCCGCCCGGCGTCGATCTCGGCCCGGATGTCCTTGTCTGAGAGAAGCACGCCCCGAGGATACGCAAGGCGCGCGGAACGGCCACAATCGTGACCGCCCGCGCGCCCGGCACTGCACCTGCTGTTACTGCTGCGGCACCTGCTCCCGCTGCCGCTCCCGTTACCGTTACCGCTTCTCCAGCGTCACCGGCACCACACTGCGGAGCCGAGCACACCGGGGACACCGGAGGAGCCGGCCCGGGCCGAGTCGCTCGGCCTGCTGCATCGGGAACGAAGTGGTGCTGAACACGTGCCCATCGGCACAACGGACGACGGTGCGCTCCATCAAGTCCTAGAGTCCCTTCCCCAAGAGCCGCGTCGGCTGCTACCTGCCTGACGACGAGAGGCCACATTACGGGATCAAAGGGACGGCCCTCCAGGCGGCACTCCGCCCCCGCCGAGACCCTCTCCCACCCCTCCACCGTACGCCCCAACTCCGTTCCCCCGCAGCCACATCCCGCCCCCCTGAAACGCACTCAGGCCCCACGGCGTCAGCGCCGGGGGCCGGTGATGGGGTACAGTGACCAGGCGATCGGACACCGCCTCCGGATGATCACGGGGCGGGCGTCTTACGCGGGTGTAGTTTAATGGTAGAACATCAGCTTCCCAAGCTGAGAGCGCGAGTTCGATTCTCGTCACCCGCTCCATGATGAAACCCCAGGTCAGTGGCCTGGGGTTTGTTTGTTGCATAGACCAATTTTAGGGCGGCGTGCCCTCTGCGCGCCCTAAGTCGAGGTGAAACGCCCATTCCGGGACCTCCAGGTTCGAATTCAGGGCCTATGGTGCCGCCGCGTCTCAAATAGCGAGATCCATTTTCGGTGATCTGAGTCACACGTTGAGCAAACGGCGGCCAAGTCGCACGCGCAAAGGGCGACTTGATGAGCGGTGAACATCCCTAGCTTTGGCCGCGTTCGGTCCGGGGCCTGAGCCGGTGCCTCACAATGCGCGCCATGTCCACCAGGTACGGCCGCTCTCGAAGACCGCGGGCGGAAGCAACGGACGGTCCGCGCCGGCCTTGCGCTTGCGCCCTGGCCTCTATTGACCGGCTTGGATTCGTGCGCCTGGAACACCTGACAGGAAGACCAGGACGAGGCCACGTGCCGGTCCAACCGGACAGAGGCCCTCGCGCTGAGCGACCAGGCTCGCGCAGTGCGCGTTCCTCGGGCCCTCGTCGGAGACCCGAGCATCCCGCAGCGCGGGAAGCCCGTCCCCGATGATCTCGGAGACCTCAGCGCCACGCCCGCCACCGAGTTGGACCGATCTACGGCGTACTCCGAGAAGGGCGACCTCGTCGGACAGGCCGCACGAGTCGCCCCCGAATACCGGGAGTGCTTCGACGACGACTTCATCGCCGAGGCTTCTCGCGTAGAACAGGCGCCTACGGAAGCCAGCCGGCGGACATGCCCTCAGCCGCTCACTGCAGTGACAGCTGGCCGTCGACCTCCATCGGCCGACAAGGCACATGCGCCCACCACGGAGACGTGGTGGCTGCACAGCCCTGGGCCACCCTGATTTTCGACTGAGCGTGGCATGGAGCGCCTCGGCGGACACGCCTTAGCGGACCCCGGCCATGACACCGCCGACTTCCAGCCAAGCCGATGCGCACGATTCTTCCGTTTCGCGTCGACCGCCCGGTACAACCTTCCAGTCGACAGGGATATCCCTCTGTCATATGCCACAGCATAGACGTATCCCATGACGAGGTGGGGTGTCGGCCAAGTATGGCAGCTGGAGCACCCCGATGTGAGCCGGAATCAATTCCGCCTGGAAACGGGCTAGTCAGAGGGTTGCTAGGTTCCCGCCCGGAGCAAGGCCCTGCGCTTTTCCGACTGCCATGGGCCTACCTGAAGCCGCCACCAGCAGCCGTTACGGCTGCAGCGCACAGCGAAGGACCACCATGACACTTCCCGACCCACCTGAGAGCGAGCCTGGTGACGAAACCCACCGCAAGGTCAGCATGTGGCTGTCCGGAATCACCGCAGTCGCAGGCTTGATTGCGGCAATAGCCGCCGTGATCTCTGCGGTTCGCGGGTGACGTGATCAGACCGGCAGACCATCCATTGACCCCTGTGCCCCGGACGATCGAATAGGACGGAGGCCGACCTTCGCGTTACGCAGGCACCAGGTCTCCCAGCGCCTCGCGCAGGGCGATGCCTGCGACAGGCCCCGCCACAGCCACCTGCCGCAGGTCATCACTCTTCATGTAGCGGTAGCTCTGCGGAGGGTGGAAGGTGCCCGCAGCACGCAGGGCACTGAGGGGCACGGGTTGCTCGAAGGACACGGGGGCCTCCAGTGTGAGGCCGCTCGCCTGAGTGGCGCCGCTCATATAGGCGTCGTACTCGCGCCGGGTGATTCCCGTCTGGGTGCGATGGGCCGACCAGACATCCTTCGGGGAGGCGACATGTACCGCGGCGATGCGCGCCATGCCCACCAGGGCCATGGTGGGCGCGGTCGCGTAGAGCAGAACTGGGGTTCCGGGAGGCGCGGCGACGCGTTGGCGGCGGACCTCCACCGTCTTGCTGCCGGCCAGGATCGCGGTGGCGAAGCGCGGGTGGACGGACAGCAGCATCGCGCGTTCCGGATCGTTCACGTCGTTCGGTGCCCCTCTTTGTAGACCGCCTGGAACAGCTCGTTGCTGATCTTCGACAGCGAGATCAGCGACAACGGTAGTCCCAGCTCCTTGGTGAGGGAGGTCAATCGCCGCAGCGTCACCGGCTTGGGGAAGATCTCGGTATCCGAGAACCTCAGCGCCATGGCTCGGCCCGAGGCGTCAGCGGCTGCTTTAACCTCACCCCGACCATATACGCCCAGGTGTTCGAATTTCGAGAAGAGGGTGTCAGGTGTGTCGATGAGCACCTCGTCGAGACGCGAACTGCCCACCACCATCTGGCCGTCCACACCTGCAGTGCCCTTGCTGACGTACCAAAGCAGACGGGCGGGAACGCTCTCGCCTCGGTGCCCGGAAGACCGGTAGTAGACGTGCTCCCGACTGATCCCCAGTACGTCGCTGCGAGGCAGCAGCATGGCCGGGACGTTGAACAGTTCAGTGGACCAGCGCGGTTCAATCGGCACCAGGAAGGACGGCAGCTCTGAATCGATGACCTTCGCCGGCCACCAAGCGCGCTCCACCACAGAGGCCACCTCGGCCGGCATCCCAGCGTGAAGTGAGGCCGCTTCCACGGTCAGTTCGCGGGCGAGTCCGCCGGCCACCGCCTCCACCTCGGCTGCCGTACCGCACACGTTCACCAGGAGGGCCACGAACTTGCCGTCATGCTCGAAGAAGCCGTCGTCCCCAGCGGCAGCCTTGGCTGCGGCGGAGAGGTGCGGGTCGCTGATGCGCATGATCTCCGCCCCGCAGTCGCGCCCATGGCGCTTCAGCAGGAAAAGAAGCTGCCTGGCCAGGGTCTCTTCCAGCGGATAGCCTGCGGTGCGCAGTACGGGGACGATCAGAGTCCGACCGTCCAACGCCCATGCGTAGAGGGCGACCGGATGGCCCTGCCCGTCCCTCAGCAGCTCTCGACGCCACACGACTGTGTCATCGGTCAGCGACCGAAGACGCTCGGCGAAAGCCGAGCCGTCGTCGCCGCCCGACTGGTTGAAGAAGGCGACCAGCTCGTCCTCCCCACCTGGTGCCACCTCGCTCGACCGGAACTCCGTGCCCATCAGATCGGCCGGGCGATACACCTGGGCTTGCCGCAACTCGTCCACGTGGAGCGTCACGGTGGAGGGCGATACGACGCGGACTCGGGCGACTTCCCAAGCCACGTCGGCGAGACGGGACAGGAGCGGGTTCCGGGTGGCCAGGACTTGGAGGCCGGCGCACGATGTCTCGGCCACGTAGTGCAGGCAGCGTCGGAGTGTCGCGTCGACGGGGAGGTCTGCAAGTGACTCCGCGGCTGCCTTCAGCAACTCAGCCGTTCGTTCGGCCACAGCCTCGGAGGCAGGGGTGAGCTGGCGTAGGCCGTGGAGCGCTGCCCGCTGGTGCTGACGCTCGGCGGTATCGCCGACGTCCCGGATCTGGTGGACCAGTTGGGGCGTGTAGGCGAGTTCGACGAGGTCCGTCATCCAGCCCGCCTCCAGCGCGCGGGACTCCTCCGCATCGGCCGTTTCCGCGAGTCCGCGCAGATCGGCGAAGACACCGTGGTCGACGGTCACCACCAGCAGCGCGTCGCTCTCCACCTCTGTGAACAGGTCCGGGTGCCCGAGGTCCAGCCACCATCCGTCGAGGATCTCTCCATCCCGGCCGCGTCCGCGCACCTCACCGTTCGGGACGAACCCCAGGCTCGTCCACATGTCGCTGAGTTCGTAGTCCCGTCGGCATTTGGCCTTGATGCCGAGCCGTTGGGGATAGCGCTGCTTGATGGCCTCCACCAGCAGTCGGGCGATACCCCGGCCGCGCTGTTCCTCCGCCACGCACAAGTGGGCAAGACGTATATGGGCACTCCTCTTGGGGAGCCCGAACAGCGCGTAGCCGATCACTTCGTCCGCTTCGATGGCGACCAGGAGCCCTCCGTTCTCCGCCGCCTGTCGATACGCGGGAGGCGTCAGCAGCCCCAGCGTCTTTGTGTAGCGATCACCCAGCGCCACGGCCTTGTCGATCAACTCGACCTGCGCAGGCGACGCGGGAAGAACCTTGACCGCCATCGTTCCCCCTCCAGAAAGGTCGGCCAAGGCCGACCTCAACTCCCCTGTCAGTACATACAGGGAAAGCTGATCTCAACCGAGGCCAACCCTCAAGGGGGCACGAGGGGCGCACGGTACTGCAGAGGCTGTCACGGAGCGGCTACTGCCGTACGGACCCCGGCCAGGACCTGTCCAACCGGGATCCGTACGGTCACGGTTGTCACGCTTCCTCGGCGTGCTGCCCCTCAGCGTCAGGGCTTCGCAACTGCTGCCGTACCTCGGCGTCGATGCCTTGTGCCAGCCTCCGCTGGTGCTTCACCGTCGAGTGCTGATAGATCAGCTGGGCCCGCTCCGAGGACTGGCCGGCGCGGACCATGAGGTCCTTCAGCTTGGCGCCGGTGTCGGCGGCCAAGGTGTTGCCGGTGTGGCGCAGGTCGTAGAAGCGGAAGTTGTCCGGCATGCCGACCCTGGTCCTCGCCTTGCGCCATTTGCGGCCGAAGGTCGAGCGGCGGAAGGGAGCGCCCTTCTCGCCGATGAAGAGGAGGCCGTCCGGTCCCTTCTCGGCGAACCACTGCAGGTGGCGACGCAGTTCCGGGAGCAGGAAGTCCGGCAGGTAGACGGTGCGCTTGCCCGCCCGGGTCTTGGGGTCACCGGTAACGCGCCTGCCGTTGGTCAGCTCCGGCGAAGCCTGTGTCACACGCAGGGAGCATTCGTCGAGATCGACACTGTGACGGCGGAGTTCGGCCAGTTCCTCCGGGCGGAGGGAGGCGAAGGCTCCGAGCAGGACCATCAGACGCCAGCGTGGGCCCATGGCATCGGCGAGGTCGAAGACCTGCTCGATGGCGGCGGTGGGACGTTCGTCGGCCTCCTCCTTGCCTGCGCCCTTGATGCGGCATGGGTTGCTGCGGAGCATGTCGTCGTCGACCGCCGTCTGCAGGATGGCTTTCAGCAGCCGGTACGACTTGGCGACCGTGGTGGCGCCAGTCGCCTTCAGGCGGTCGGCTCGCCATGTGCGGACGGAGGGCGGGGTGATCTCGTCCAGGTTCTTGCCGCCGAAGGTCGGCAGGATGTGGAGACGGAGAAGCCCGTCGTAGCGGTCGACGGTGGTGGGAGCCAGGCCGCGTTCCTCCAGCCAACGGAGTGCGTACTTCTCGAAGTTGACCGCGCCGGCGTCCGGGTCACGCCATGTGCTGCGCTCGATGTCCGCGCGGACGAGGTTGAGCCAGTCCTGGGCGTCAGACTTGGTCTCGAACGTCTCCGGTGCTTTGTGCCGTTGGCCGTCCGGTCCGAGGTAGCGGGCCTGCCATCGGCCGGAGGCGAGCTTGCGTACCGTGCCGAACTCGCGCCGCCGCTGCGGCTTGCGTGCCGCCATCAGGCCGCCTTGCCGTAGCGGGCACGGATGCGGCGGACTGGCTCGACGGTGCGCGCCTCGACGTACTCGGTGATCGCGCTCTCGGGGATGCGTACCGGGCGGCCGAGCTTCACGTAGCGGATGCGGCGCTCGGCGATCAAGCGGCGGACGAAGCGCTCGCCCGTGCCGAGCATGTCGCCGGCCTCGGCCACGGTCAGGAGGCGGTCAGCCATGAGCGGTCACCTCCTGCGCGGTGTACGCGGTGCGCTGGGAGCGGGGAAGGGCAGGGGGTATTGCGGGTCGGCGCAAGGGCGTTGGGTCCTTTACTCGGGGTGGTGCGGTGTGGCAGGCCGCTCGGTGGGCGTCGCCTGGGACTACGCGGCGCGGATGCCGTGGAGGAGGGTCAGGGGCGGGACCCGAAGAGCCTGGGCGAGGGCGACGAGGTCGTCGATGTCGCAGCGGCGTTGGGCACGTTCGATGCGGGACAGCATCGTGTTGGTCATCGGACGGCCGAGGGCGGTGACGCGGGCGGCGAGCTCGCGCTGGGCGAGGCCGCGTTCGGTGCGGAGGATTTCGATGGTCCGAGCGGCCCGTATTCCGGCCGGTCCGATTTCCAGGGATCGTGCTGCCATGGCTCCATTTGTAGCTTCCATTCGCCGGTTTGGTTAACCGGCGATCGTCGGCTATGTTGCGCCGGCGAACGGGCGGGGCTTACCTCTGGGCTGGGTTCCGAGTATCCGGTTGGCGGTGTCTTCGCCAGCTCGATTACATGCTCTGACGTGGGATGTTGTGTTGTAGCTTGCACTCTCAGCGGGAGTCAACGGGTTCCCGATGTGATGCTTCTGGCTTCACCTGACGGAGCATTATTTCGGCAACCGGCGATCCGGGTTTATGGTTTTGTTCCTGCCTCGCAGCACACGTTCGCCGTCAGCTGTCTGATTTCCCGGTGGAATGCTGGACTTGTGTGGCACGGGTGTGGCTGTCTTGGCCATACGACGCCACCAGCCCTCCCCCGCGCCTTCGGACCGGGGCTGTGTGCAACCCCCTCCCTGTGCACCGCCCGACGAGGGCCGATCGCACCTCCCCGTCCTGACCTAGGAGCCGCCGCCCGATGAGCTACGACGCCCGCGAATGGGTGTGGGACCACAGCCGCAGCAAGGGAACCGCCCGTATGGTCCTCGCCCTGATCGCCGACCGGTGCCGTGACCGGCGCTGCGTCGCGTACGCGTCCGTGCCCACCCTCATGAAGCGCGCCAACGCCTCCCGCACCGCCGTACGCGACGCCCTGGCCAAGTTGATCGCCAGCGGCGAGCTGGTGCAGCTCCCCGACCGCAAGGGGCCACGGGGAGAGACGTACTACGTCCTCCCGGTCGCCGCCCGATTCCTCGCCGATCAGGCCGAGGAGGGGGACCAGAATGCGGCCCCGCGGGGGGATCGGATTCCGGCCCTCTGGGGGCCGGAATCCGACCCTGCCGAGCATGTCGAGGGGGAAACGGATTCCGACCCCGGGGAACGGAATCCGGCCCCCAGGGGGTACGGAAACCGACCCGGTGGGGGTTCGGATTCCGACCCCCAGAACAGAAGAGAACCGAAGGTGAACGGTAAGAGCAGCAGCAGCTCTGCCCCACTCATCTCCGCGCTCGAATGGCAGATCGACGACGATGCCCGTGCCTGGCTCCAGCACCACGGCCACCTTGACCGACTCGGCGAGCACGCCCTGCACGCCGCCGACGGGAAGTGGCGCGCCTACCGGACTCCGTGGGCGCCCCGCACCGCCGCCGCGTGGGCCACCGACTGGCGCGCGTGGATCGCCCGGGAACACACCCCCGCCCCTGGCCGCCCCACCCTCTACGCCCTACCCGGCGGCACCCACCGCACCCACACCGCAGCCACCGGCATGACGCGCTCCGAAGCGCACATGGCCGCCCTGCTCGCCGCCCTCGACGAACCGACCGGAACGGAGTATCCCGCCCTTGGACCGACGTGAAGTCGCCGCCGTCCTCGCCTACATCGGGCGCCTCGACCCCCGCACCATCCGCACCGGCACGGGAGAGGCCCGTGACCAGATCGCCCAGTGGCAGGAGCTGCTCGACGACGTGCCCTTCGCCACCGACCACGGCTGGGACGTCCGCGAGGCGATACGGTCGCACGTCCTCGACTCGCCGTACCCGATCCTGCCCGTGGACGTCGTCCGTAGATGGCGTGCCCACCGACGCGACCGTCTCGATCGGCACACCGACCCCACTCCTGACGCCGACCCGGACGACCCTGTCGCCTGGCGTGCCGAGCTGCTCCGGTCCCGGAACGCTGTCGCGACCGGGGTGACCGCCCCTTCGACGTACCGGCACATCACCAGCGGTGGCCGGCCTCGCGACGTCGAGGAGCGCCTGCGCGAGGTCGGGTCGTGCATCCCGCCGGCCGTACGCGCCGACCTGGCCCGCTACCGTCCGGCCCGCGCCGCGCGCGAGACCGCCGTCGCCGCGGGCGTCCCGGACGCGCTCGGCGTGCGGTGCGACTGATGCCACGCGGCCGTGGGCTCCCCGTGCCGTCAGCGCAGGGCGAGCCCTGACGGAACCGCCCGGGGCAATGCCGTACGTGCCACTCCCCATCCGTCGCGCGTCGACCTCGCCGCTGCCCGGATGGACCGACACCGAGCAGCGTGACGCCGTCCCGTTTCACTCCTCGCGGCAGTTGCGTGGGCTGGGACCGGCTCGGTCCCCAACCGGTCGTACACGGTCCCGACGTTGCGCTGGGGGACCATGTCCCGGGGACCGCGTTTTGAGGACCGTGCCGACGGCTGCCGGGGACCGGTCCCGCTGAACATGCAGCTCAGAGGGCCTTTATGCCGGTCCCCTGAGGCGTCCCGGTAACCGGGACCGTCCCCACGGCAGCCTCTTCGGTCCCCGCGGGGACCGGGACCGTGCAGCGGAACGGGACGGTCCCCGTGACGGCGTGTCAGGGGGACCGTCCCCGATGAGCGTCGCATCCCGTCCCCCGTTGTCTGGGGACCGTATGCCTCAGCGCTTGGGGACCGGTCCCCGTTGCGCTCCTCGCAACCACAGCCCTGCCCCTGACGGCACCTACCGCAGCTCCCGCGACCGTCGAACCGCTCGGCCACTGGCCTCATCTGCCATCGCTCGGCGCTTCGGCGGCTCAGCTCCTCTACCGACCACACCCCCGGAGAACCACACGTGCACGACCGACGCCACGAAGACACCAACCAGCAGGAGACGCCCGTCGCCCCGGACAACCGCGCAGCAAGTTGTCGGGTAAGGAGTCCTTACCCGGCCTCCGCCCCTGGGGTGGCGGAGGCACCCGGCGCCGAGGGGGCGCCGGGTGCGGTCGGCCCGGGGGTGCCGACCGATACGGGAGACACCAGACCGTCGCCCCACGCCGCACAGACGCCGACGCCGCAGCGCCGTCTGCGTCAGCCGCGCCTGCGTGAGCGCCGCGTCCACCCCCGTTACAGCGACAGCGAGTTCACCGACCTCGCCCACGCCGCCGCGCTCAGCCGTATGCAGATCGGCGGATACGTCGCCGAGGCGTCGCTCGCCGCAGCCCGCGCCGAGGACCCCACCGCCGCGATCGCCGACTACCGCGCCACGGTGAAGGCACTGATGGCCGCCAACCGCCAGCTGGGCATGATTGGCAACAATCTCAACCAGCTCACCTGGCACCTGAACAAGGACGACGCCTGGCCCGAGCCGGACGCCGTCCACCGGCTCCTGGCCCGTGTCGAAGCGTCGATCGACGACGTGGACACTGCCGTCGCCCAGGTCACCGAGGGAAGGCAGGGCCGGTGATACCGAAGATCATTACGGGCAAGGGCAGCACCCGCCGCCTGATCGCCTACCTCTTCGGCAAGGGCGACGCCAACGAGCACGTCGACCCCCACCTGCTCGCGTCCTGGAACGACTTCGCCCCCGACCCCGGCCGCAGCCCACACCGCGACCCCAAGGAGGTGGAGAAACAGCTCTACACCCAGCTCGACCAGCCGGTGGCCATGCTCGGCCGCCGAGCTCCCCAGACCACGGTCTGGCACTGCCCGGTCCGCGCCGCCCCCGAGGACCCCATCCTGTCCGACGCCCAGTGGGCGGAGATCGCCCGCCGGATCGTGGCCGCCGCCGGCATCGCCCCCGCCGGAGATAACGAAGCCTGCCGCTGGGTGGCCGTACGCCACGCCGACGACCACATCCACATAGCCGCCACCCTCGTCCGCCAAGACGGCCGCCGCCCCCGCCGGGACTACGACATCCGGGCCGTCCAACGCGAAGCCCGCCAGATCGAAATCGACTACGGGCTGAGGCGGTTGAAGCCCGGCGACGGCACCGCCGCCAAACGCCCCACCAGCAAGGAACACTTCAAGGCCAAGCGCCTGGGCCAGGACGCCACCGCCCGCGAGATCCTGCGCCGACGCGTCCGCCGCGCCATGGCCGCCGCCCCTACGGAGACCGAGTTCTTCGCCTTCCTAGAGGCGTCCGGCGTGGTGGTGCGGTCGAAGACAGAGCCGTCGGGAGATGTGTCCGGCTATAGCGTCAGCCTGCCCGGCGACGTCAACAAGCAGGGCGAACCCATCTGGTACGCCGGTTCCACTCTCTCCGGCGACCTCTCCCTGCCCCAGATCCGCAAGCGCCTCGCAACGACCGCTCCTGAAGCGGTCGCCGTCCGACCGGGCAACCCGTGGCACCAGGCCACCGCCGCCACCGAACGCATCCCCCACCACCTCACCCACAGCGGCGACGGCATGGCCCAGGGACACCTTTCAGCGCTCGGCGGAGCGCTCGACCTGCTCTCCCTCACCGCCCCGGCCGCAGCACGGGCCGAGCTGGAACGAGCCGCCGCGGCTTTCGAGCGGGCCACTCGCTCCCGCATCGCCGCCGACCACGCCAGTGCCCGTGCCCTGCGCCGCAGCGTCCAGGCGATCTGGAACGACCCCGTACTCCACGGCGACGGCACAGGACTGGCGATGCTGATCGACGCCGCGCTCACCGCCGTCGCCTACGCCGTGCACTGGCACCGCACCCGCCGGCACGCCCAGCAGGAGGCCGCAGCAGAACAGGCCCTGGTCCATCTGCAAGCGGCGTACGCGCAGGTCGCGGAACCCGTCTTGGTGGGGCTGGCCCACCGCTCACCGGGTTTGCAGAGCAAGCGCCGCTATGCCCGCCACCTCCAGCAGGCGGTTCCCGAGCACGCCGAGCGCATCCTCAACGACCGTGCCTGGGATGCCCTGGCCACTGTGCTCGCTGAAGCGGAGGCGGCAGGCCACAATGCCTCCGCCCTCCTCGACCAGGCCGTCCGCCAACGCACGTTGGACGACGCCCGCAGCCCCGCCCGCGCCCTGACCTGGCGCATCCATCGCCTCGGCCAGCGCCACGCACCCGGCCCACAGGCACAGGCAGCCAACGCCCGCCACACCGTGCAGCGCCCGGCCGCGCCCTCGCTCTTTCCGGAGGCCAAGGGACGACAGCGCTGATCACGTCGCCACGGACACCACAGGGTCGAGGAGTTCCGATGCCTCCTCTCACCGGTACCGGTCGGCTCCGCCGCCGGCCTTGGGCTTGTGGGGCTCGTACGCGCCGATCAGAACGCCCATCTCGCGCAGATGCTCCAGACTCCGGCGGTAGGGGGGGTGGGCGGCCTGGGCCGAGTTCAGGTACGGCAGGACAGCGGTCAGGATGCCCATGCCGTACGCCTCGCACAGGATGCCCAGAGCGGGTTCTCGTCTCGGTTGGCTGGGATCAGCGAGAACGGCCAGGGTGCTGCCGGTTGGTGAGGTCCGGGGCGCGGCGCAGCAGGCCCCGTTTCTCCAACCTGGCCGCGACCGTCGCGGTGCCGTGCGGGCCAGCGGGTTTTCACCGCCACGCCGCGCAGCTATGCGGTGTTGCAGTCGGTGTCAGGAATGTGTTTCCAGATCGGCGGCCCACCGCGGAGCGGGGTTACGCCTGTGGGTAGACCTCCTCGACCCGGTCGCGCTTGGTGTACATCTCCCAGTAGAGCGAGGCGAGGTCGGCCGGGTCTACGACCGGGAACTCGCTCGCGGCCCCCGACGCCCCGGCAGCCTTCGCAGCCTCGCTACCGCCGATGAACGCGGCGACCGACAGGGTGCCCGCGTAGACCCCGGACTCGGCGAGTTCGCCGTTGAGGGAGTACAGCCAGTTGCGGGCGGCGGCCATCAGCGGGCCGACGCCGCTGGCGTTGGCCATGGGGTGGACCGCGGTCGCTCCGGTGGTCATCAGCAGGGCGCCGTCGCCGCGCTCGGTCCACTCGGGCAGCACGGCCTGGACGATGGCCAGCGGGGTGAGCACGAGCAGCGGCATGTCTTGGATCAGGGTGGCCGGTTCGAGCCGCGCGGCCGGGGTGAAGCCAACGCTGGGGATGGGGCCGTACTCGATGACATCGATCCGGCCGAACCGCTCGCGGATGGACTCGATCACCGTGGGGATCTCCTCCGGCGCGGACAGGTCGGCGGTGAAGCCTGCCGCCTCGATGCCCTCGCCGCCCAGCTGGTCGACCAGCGCGTCGAGGCGGTCCTTGCGCCGGGCCACCAGAGCGACGCGGAAGCCCTCGCCGGCGAATCGACGGGCGACGGAGGCGCCGAGGCCGGGGCCGGCACCGAAGATCACGATCACTTTGGGCATGGGTACTCCTCCAAGTGCCGTCACAGTGACGGTGGATGACGGATGAGGTGGTTGGGTCAGCCCTTGGCGTTCCACACCAACGGCGCCTTGCGAATCCAGGTGGCCTGCTCGATGGCATCGAGAAGGAAGCCGGCGAGATCGGCGCGGTTGATCCGGGGCCCCGGCTTGGTCTTGCCGGTCTCGGCGGCCTTCAGCGGGCCGCTGGCGGGCTTGTCGGTCAGTGCGACGGCCCGTGCGAGGGTCCAGTCGGCGCCGGAGGCTCGGACCAGGCGGTCGACGCCGTCGTGGTCGGCGAAGCTGACCTTGAGGTTGGACAGCTTGATCGCGGCCTTGACCGCGGGGTTGAGCCGGTCCCAATCGTCTCCGGCGCCCTGGGTGGAGGTCAGGACGATCCGGCGGATGCCCTGCTCGCCCATCACGGTCAAGGTGTCGCGGGCCGCGTCGCTCATGAAGTGCGGCGGGCTGATCGGCTTGGCCCAGGGGTTGTCGGAGGCCCGGGCGTTGTTCAGGACGCTGATGACCGCGGTCGTGCCTTGGGCGGCCTTGCGCAGGTCGTCGATGTTGGCGGGTGTGCCCTGGATCAGCTCGACGCCGTCCGGGGCCTGGACGGCGCCGGGGTTGCGCACCAGAGCGCGGACACGGTGCCCACGCTCGGCGGCTTGGGCGAGCACGTGCGTTCCGGTGCGGCCGCTGCCGCCGAGCACGAGCAGGTCAGTCATGGGAATCACCTGGAGTGAAGAGAGGTCAGGCGGCACTCGGGGTGCCGAGGGCGGCGGCAAGACGGCGGGCCTGGTCGTGGGCGTCGGCCAGGGATGCCTCGTGCAGCGGGATGAGCGAGGCCAGCGCCGGGGCGTGGGGCGCCATGGTCAGGTCGGCTGTCACCGCGGTCACGTCCAGGCCGAGGAGGTTGGGGTTGCCCAGGACCGCTTCCAGCGCGGGCACCACGTAGTCCAGGCCGTGATTGGGTGTGCCAGGCCCGTAGCCGCCGCCTCGGGCGGAGATCAGCACGGCCGGCCGTCCCTCGGCGGGAGAGGGACCGGCGTGGTTCAGGGTGCGGCCGTCGACGATGATCTGGTCCAGCCACGCCTTGAACACCGATGGCATCGAGAGGTTGTACATCGGCACCGTGAACAGGTAGGCGTCGGCGCCGAGGAACTCCGCGATCAGCTCGTCCTGGAGCGCAGCCGCCTTCGCCTGCTCGGGGGTGTGCTGGGCCGGGTCGGTGATGCGGGCCGTGATGCCCGCGGCGCTCAGGTGGGGCACCGGCGAGACGGCGAGGTCGCGGTGGACGACCGGGCCCTGCCACTGGTCGCGGAAGGACTGGGCGACCTGGCGGGAGACGGAGGCTTCGCCAAGCGAGGACGAGTCGATGTGCAGCAGATACGACATGGTGGTGGTGCCTTTCAACGAGACGGGGGAATGGTGAGGGGTCAGGGACGGGCGGGGACGGCGCAGCCGTCGGGGCCGCAGCCCGGGGCGTCGCCCACGGGGGTGAGGATGATGGGGTGGGTTTCGTCCCAGGCCGTTTGCAGCAGGTCGAGCAGGGTGTCGCTGTCCTGCGCGCCGGGGACGCCGTAGCGGCCGTCGACGACGATGAACGGAGCGCCGGTGGCGCCCAAGCCCTGAGCGCGGCGGGCGTCGTCCTTCACCTGGGTGCGGTAGCGGCGGTCGGTGAGGACCTGGCGCGTCAGGCTGCGGTCGAGGCCCAGCTCGTCGGAGAGGTGGAGCAGGTCGTCCAGGGCGAAGACCGGCTCGGCCTTGCCGAAATAGGTACGGAAGATCGTGTCCCAGGCTTCGCGGTTCTTGCCCTCGGCGGAGGCGTGGGCCAGGAACTCGTGGGCCAGCTCGGTGTTGCCGACGACGTTGTCCAGCACCCGGTAGGGGCTCAGGCCCTCGGCGCCGGCGAGCGTCTCGATCTGCCGGGTCGCCGCCTTGGCCTGCGTGCCGCTGATGCCGTGCTTGCTCAGCAGGGCCTCGCTGACGCTGACCGTGCGGTCGGCGGGAAAGCCGCCAGCCAGCGGGAAGGAGCGGTGGACCACGTCCACTTGGTCGCTGTGCTCGAATCGCTCCACGGCCCGGTCCAGACGGTGGCTGCCAAGCCCGCACCAGGGGCAGGTGACCTCGGCCCAGATCTCTACTTTCATAGCCCCGACCTCCAATTCCTCTTATTTGTTCGTAACGCCATGATGCGCCAGTATGGAAGGCGGTACAAAAGGCACATCGGTGTGCGTGACAGAGAGGAATGGGCGCCATGCAGGACAGCGCGGAGACCGGGATGGCGGCGGCGGTCGGGCCGTGCGCGAGCATCCCCGCCGATCACATGGCCTTCATCCGCCAGGTCCTCGACCGCGTGGGTGACAAGTGGAGCATGTTGATCATCGCCGTCCTGGAGGTCGGCCCGATGCGTTACACCGACTTGCAGCGCCAGATCCCGGGCATCTCCCAGCGGATGCTGACCCACACCCTGCGCCAGCTCACCGAGGACGGCCTGATCAGCCGCACCGCCTACGCCGAGGTGCCGCCGCGCGTCGAGTACGCCCTCACCCCGCTAGGCGGCGGTCTGAACGAGATCGTCAAGCAGCTGATCGGCTGGGCGGCCCACCACCACGACGAGATCCGCGCCAACCGCTCCCGCCCGGGCGCCGCAGCATCCCCGTCACGGTCCTGAACCGCGGCGCCCACCGCCTCGGCCGGCTCGGCGTCAGCAGGCCGTGGCCGAGGGGGCCACGGTCCAGCCGTTGCCACCGACGGTGGGGCTGCCGCCGCTGAAGACCACGACCGGAAAGAAGCCGACTTGCTCGTCGGTGATCTGGCACTTTTCGTTGTGCGGCACCGGCACTCTTTGGCTCATACCGCTGGTCCTTTTCGGATGCCCTCGATGCTGTGCGGTTGGGGGTTCAGCACGTGCTGGAGGGCGGCCCCGTCTCCTTCCCGCCATGTCGCGGCGGCATTGGCCGGAGCCTTACCCCTGATAGCGAGCCACCGTGTAGGCGCCTGGACCCAGGACAGGCAGTGCGCCAGCTTCGTTGACGATCTCAAAGACCTCGAAACCGGCGAGGAGCGCATGCAGCTCCAGTTCGCGAGGGCCGAGAACACGCCGCCGGATGGCATCGTGGCACTCCTCGCCCGAGTCGAATACCCAGTGTCGGCGCATGGTGTTGATCTGTGTTCGCAGGTCCCACTCGTAGCTGATGGTCACCGTGGCGGCCCCGAGGCGGGTGTCGACGCGGGCCTGTTGAGAGCTGCGGGACTCGATCGGGGCCACTGGAGAGCACAAGACGAGCAGGGTGTCCGGGTGCGCGTGCGCGGCGAAGGTCTGGAACGCTGCCCGGACGTCCGCGTTGTCGTGCACGTAGGCGAGCGAGTTGCCCAGGCACACCAGGACGTCGGCGGTGTGGCCGAGTCGGACGGAGCGCATGTCCCCGACCCGGACGTCGAGTCCGGGGCGCGTGCGGCGGGCGTAGTCGACCAGGCCGGGCTGGAGATCAACGCCGACGCAGTCGAAGCGCCGGGCAAGCAGCTCCAGGTCTCTTCCGGTGCCGCAGCCGAAGTCCAGCAGCGTCCGGGCTTCCGGGCAGTGCCGGTAGATGAGTTCCCGGCAGATGCTCGCACTGTCGCTGGCGGACTGCACGTCGTCGTACAGCGCGGGGTCCCGGTAGAAAAGGTTCGACGCTTCGAGGCGTTCTGCCTCCACGATGTCCAGGCTGCTCATGCAAGGCTCCGGAGTCCGACTTCCAGGGCGAGTGTGTCGCACAGCAGGTCAGGCACCACGGGGGCTCGCTCGGCGTGCTCCCGGGCTCGGGCCAGGGCGACGGGATCAACGTAGCCGAGGTCGACCAGCAGCGACTCGCGGAGCATGTCGTCCAGGAGCGGAAGGCCGTAGCTTCGCAGGCCCGACTCCATGACCGCGAGGAAGTTCTCCGGTTCGGTCGGGGCCGCGACGGACTCGGGCAGTCCCGCGCGCCGCAGGCGGTCGCGGAACATCACCTTGCCCCGCTTGTGCTCCTGCGGCAGCTGCTCCATGAAGCGGACGACTCGGGGGTGGACGAGTGGAGCGACGGGCCAGATTCCGAGCCCTAGGTAGGCAGGGTTGTGCAGGCCGAATGCCATGAGCGTGGGTACCGGGAGCACGGGGATCGGGGCGAGGTCCTCGTCCACCTGGGGCAGGGCTTCGGTTGCCGTATCCCCGAGCCACGGGACGGGCTCCGCCGCGGGGAGTTCGGCGCCTGTACGGGAGTGACAGGCATTGACTTCGTCTCCACCACCCCCCGTGAAGATCACCTCGCAACCGTGGGCGGCCACGTGCCCGCGCAAGACGTCGAACGCCTCCTGATAGAAGGCTCCCGCCGGGTCGTGCGGCAATCCGCGCTCCCGTACTCCACCGGGCACGAACGGCGGGTACTGCATGGCCGGGACAGCGGTGTCCCACAGCCCGAAGTGATCCACCAACCTGCGGCGACGGTCCTGCTGAAGCCGACCGATTCGTCCGCCTATGAGCAGCCCGAACGTGTGGACGGAGCCGAAGCCGGCCGCGGCGGCCGAGAGAGCCACGTTGCCCGAGTCGGCCCCGCCGGACACCTCCACGCCGACGCAGCTCACCGTAGAACGCCACCCGGCCACGGCCTCGGTCAGCAGCGCATCGAACGCCTCCACCGGGTCAACACCCGCGCGCAGCCTTCGAGGCTCCAGCACGTGCTGCGCGGGCTCGGGGTAGAGGAGCGTGAGTCCCGCGGTCGTGAAGAGGGCCGTGGCGCGTTCCGTGAGCCGGTACACGCCGTCAAAGAGGGTGTCGGGGCTGTAGCGATGTCGGCGAGTCAAGGTGCGCGCCATGGCCCGGGGATTGAGTCGGTCGGGTCGCAGGTGGGGTCGTAGGTCAGCTAAGTCCCATGAGCCGTACAGGTCTTCTCCGGCCGCGACGAGGTACAGCGGCGCGGTGCCGAACACACCCGCTGAAACCTGAACCTCGTCCGGGCGCAGGAACAGGGACGTGAAGTCCACCTCCCCGCCCTTGTCCTCCCTCACCAGCGCGTGGACGCCGGATCCATCGCCCGGCACAAGTTCGGCTTCCAGGGCGGCTACGTGAGCGGGTCTGATCCAGCTCTGCCCGTTGACCCACCGGTCTGTGTCCCAGCGCCAGGCTGTGCTTCGGGTGTCGGCCAGCCGCACACGAAACGAAAGCACCTGCTTCCCCCTCGGTCATGGGGCGGTGGAGCAGGGTGCTCAACCCTGCTCCACCGCGTTCATGGGCTGATCAGCTGCAGTGGTCGCCGTTGTTGTCGCCACCGCCGGGCATCTTGTCGAGCAGCGCTGCGTCCATGCTGGGGACGCCGGTGATCAGGTGGCCGGTGAACAGGTCGTCGATGTTCATGGTCGTTCCTCTCCTACGGAGTGAGTGGATGAGCCCCGCGAAGTGCGGAGCCCTGGACCCGTCCCGGCCGCGGGCAGACCCGGCGGCCAAGACGGGGGTTCATCGGGTGCTGCTGCCACGGCGGCAGGGCGCCGGTGTGCCGTGGTGGGATCCCGCCCTGGCCGCTGGGGAGTTGTTGAGCCCGCCCCGGTGGGGAGCCGGGTCTCCCTGAGGGCTCGCGCAGCCAGAGCGGGAGTCAGTGAGTGCCCGTCGAGGGCTAGGAGCGGTCGAAGTACCAGAAGGCCCAGGCGACCGGTGCGGTGGAGGCGATGATCAGAGCTGACAGCAGCCACTGGCGCCAGCCATAGGGGCCACGGCGCCGGTTGCTGCGCTGGCTGTTCTTCATTGTTCGCGGTGACCCTTCTCGGGTTGCCGGACGACGGGCGGGAGGCCGGGTGAACTGATGAAGAGGCGCCTTGCCCGCTTCTGGTCAGGCAGGGTCGCTCCGGGTGGACGCATGGGCAGTTCGATGGGGGCTTCGTCAGGCATCGGCTTCGTCCTGTTCCTGCGACTCGCGGTAGACGTCGGCGAAGCGCCTGGTGAGCAGGCCGACTTCACGCATGTACTGGTAGGCACCGAAGTGAGTGGACTCCGCGGTGGGCCGGCGCGTCAGGTCGAGAACCCGGTAGCCCTCCCGGAACAGCGCCTGCACGGCCGGGTCCTCGTCGAAGCCCAGGTCCTCGGCCATCAGCGCTCTGAGGTGACCAACCAGATCCCGGGTCGTCGCGTCGATCATCGGGCGCTCGGGCATCGCCAGCCCGACGGCAAGCGCGGTGGCCACGCTCTCGTCGACCGCCTCCATGACGATCGGGAGCTGCGCAGCCTCGGACGACATGGCGCTCTGTGTTCCCATGCCCGCACCCCTTCTCCGGTGTCCACCGTTGTCGTGGCTGACAACGTCCAGAAAACCGGAGCGGGTTGGCGCGGACCACGGCATCCATGAGGCACTCCTGGGACACTCATGGGACAGATCAGCGCCGCCAGGGTAGACACGGACGGGAACGTGGAAAGGGGGTGGCATGGGGCTTGCGGAGCGGCGCAGGGCGCTGGGCTACAGTCAGGAAGAGCTCGCGCACGCCCTCGGCGTCGACCGGCGCACGATCGGCCGCTGGGAGACCCGGACCACCACACCCCAGCCGCCCTTACGGCCACGGCTGGCCGAGCTGCTGCACCTCGACCTTGATGAACTCGACGCCCTGGTGGGACAGCCACAAGCAGCCCGTCCGGAGTCGGCAGGGTCGCCGCCTCGCGACCACCACGGCTCAGGGGACCCCGACGACATGATCCGACGCCAGTTTCTGCGCGCCATAGCCGTCACCAGCGCCCTCGTGGCCCTGCCCGCCGACGACAGCGCCGCCCTCACCGACGGAGCCCACCGCGGGACGTCCGAGGACTTCCTGCGCATGAACGGCCACCTGTGGCAGGTGTATCAACTCGCCCGCGCCAAGGGCTCCGTGTACCCGATCGTCCGCGACCAGCTCACCACGCTCAACGACACCCTCGACGGCCAGCCGGCATCTGAATCCCAGGCCCTGTGCGGCGCGGCCGGCGACCTCTTCCAGCTCGCCGGTGAGCTGGCCTTCGACGGCAACCGCTACACCGACGCAGCGGCGTCCTACACGCTCGCCGCCTCCGCGAGCAAGGAAGCCCAGTCGTACGACCTCTGGGCATGCGCCCTGGTCCGACACGCATACGTCGATCTGTACGAACGGCGTTACGCCGAGGCCGCCACCGCACTCTCGGCGGCTGAGCGGGTGGCGCGGCGAGGAGACAGCTCCCTGTCCACCCGCCACTGGGTCGCCTCCGTTCAAGCCGAGGCGTATGCCGGACTCGGGAACCTGTCCGCCTGCGAGCGCGCCTTGGACGAGGCGGAGAAGGTCACGGACCTGGGCGGCCCGTTCCACAACGGCGGCTGGCTCCGCTTCGACGGCTCCCGCCTCGCCGAGGAACGCGGCGCCCGCTACCTCCAACTCGGCCGCCTCGACCTCGCCGAGAAGGCCCTCACCGCTGCTTTGCGCCAGGACGTACTCGCCTCCGGGCAGTCCTTCCGGCGCCGCGGCGCCGTCCTGACCGACCTCGCGTCCATCGGCGCCAAGCGGCACGACCCGGACCAGGTCCTCACCTACGGCCGCGAGGCCCTGCAACTCGCCCGAGCGACGTCCTCCGGCTACGTCGCCCGTAAACTCCAGGGGCTACGAACCGACCTCGGCCCCCTCGCCCGCGACGCTCGTGTGGTCGAACTGGGCGCCGAGATCGACGCACTGTGCACGACGTGACGAGAGGGGAAGGCATGTCGCAGATCGAGGGCGCACGCGTGTTCCGCGAGGCTTGGATCACCGGCGTTCGAAAGCACTTCCCTGGCGAACCGAAGCCCGGCTACATCACCCCCTGGGAAGAGACACCGGAGTGGGAGCGCCAGGCCGCCGGGGCCGTGTACGAGCAGGTGCGCCAGTTCCTCGACCTCAGCGACCGCCACGCCTCCCGGCTTACCCGCGAGCAGAAGAGCCGCTTCGTCGCGACCTGCTGGACCGCGCAGATGTACAAGCACTTCGACGACCCCAAGCCCGGCTACGTGGCCGACTGGCCCGACCTGCCCGACTGGCAGAAGGAAACCGACGCCGACATCTTCGAGGCCATCGAAGACGCCTCGAAGTAGCCCCGCACTCGCTGGAGGGGAATCGCCCCTGGGTGCGCTGCCTGCGATGGTGCTGGTGCCGACCCTTCGTCCCGTGGCCTAGGACATGAGCGCCCGACCGCAGTCACCGGATTCTGCTGGCGCATCAGGTCGCCGTCGCGGCAGATGCTGTCCGGCTGGCCAGCGTTGACGGCGAAGACGAAGGTGCGCATGCAGAAGATCCCGGCTCCTGCGCCCGGGCAGACGGTTAACGGAGTCGTTGTGCCGGAGTAGCAGACCTCTCAGCCACTCTTGACCCGCCACGCACGACCGGGACATCGATGATTCCATGTGCTCCTGCAACGGCACCTTGCCGACCGAGGCTCGTCTCCGGAAGCCGGCTTTCCGTCAGCCCGTGAGAAGCGCTCCCCGCACCTCCGAGCCAACCGCGTGCCCATAGCGTGCCCATAAGACCGGTAAACCACGGTCAACAGCGGTGCGATCCCGCACCCTCGGACGTCACGTCACAGCACATACACCCAGGTCAGAAGCTATTCGCCTCCGCAAGCGCCGTCGCTTCCCAAGCTGAGAGCGCGAGTTCGATTCTCGTCACCCGCTCCATGATGAAACCCCAGGTCAGTGGCCTGGGGTTTGTTTGTTGTCTAGTCCAATTTGGGCGTTGCGTGCCCTCCGCGGGCACCGGCGACGCGGACCAGTTCGGACAGGGGCACTTCGGTGGGTGACCAGCACAGGTGGAAGGCGAGTTCGCCGGTGGTCTGGTTGCGTCGGATCAGCAGGTGGTGGTGGCTGTCGGTGCCGGTGTGGATCCAGGCCCAGTCGTGGTACCGCGGCCCCTTCGTGCCGTTGCCGGCGCTGTGCCGCTGCCAGGCCGTGGCGGGCAGTCGGGCGGCGACGGTGTCCGCGCGGACGGCAGTGCGGCCGTGGTTGATTCCCACTCGCATCGAGCAGGCGACGGCCAGCACGTAGCCGGTGCCGCCTGCCGCGTGCCTCGAGGGCAGCACCGATCACCTCCAGGGCAAACGGGGCTTGGTGGCGAATTGCACCGCCTCGGGTATCCCAGCCGCGCTGCGGCGTTCGGGGTCATGGGACCAGGTGGGCCACGCCGTTGCCTCTGCACCCCGCCGAGGACTGGCCCTTCGCCCGAGCAGGTAGGAACAGGCCGCGGCCCGGGGCTCAACTCGCCCGAACCGGCCCGCGATTCGGGCCATAACCTGGTCGAACATCGCCCGCCAGCGGGCAGGGTCCACGCTATGGCCTGTGAGCACCGCACGATCTTCAGGAGTCCACACAACCCTCGATGATCACGCGGTGGCCGTACCGGTTCTCGGCCGGGCCCACCACGAGATCGGGAAGTCAGAACGGAAGGCGCCTGTACAGACGCTCGGGTGTGCGAGACCGGTCCAGCGCCGTCAGCCGAGGGCGTCGAGCAACTCGCGCTCGCGCTGCGCGCTGAGGCCTGCGCGCCTTTCCCGGTCCAGCCCCTGCTCGCGTTCCCAGCGCAGCGTGTCGGCCAGCATCTCCGCCGGGGGCCGGTGACGCAGCCCCGCGGCGCGCGCCGAGGACCCGTCCCGGGCCGACCACCCTTCCCAGCCCGGCTCAACCAGCCACATCGCCAGCGATTCGGACCCCATGTACTGGGCCACGCCGTTGGCGAGCAGCCACGCCGATTCGGCGGTGACCACCGGACCGGTGTGCCCGCCGGCGGCGCGGGACAGCTCGATCCACTCTTCGAACGGAACGACCGGGCCGACAGCGTTGTATGTGCCGGTGGTTCCCGTCTCCGCGGAGTCGAGCAGCCAGGAGGTGAGGTCCCGCACGTCGACCACCTGGGTGGGCACGGCCGGTGTGTCGGGGACCAGCATCGGCCCTCGCGGATCGCGTGCGGCGCGGGCGACCCAGTAGCCGGAACGCCCGCTGTGATCGCCCGGGCCGCCGATGAGCCCGGCTCGTGCGATGAGGAGGCGGTCGCCCACAGCGGCCGTCGACGCCTGCTCGCAGGCGACCTTCGCCTCGCCGTACAACTCGCGGTCGACCTCGCCCTGGTCGGTCGGGGTGAGCAGGGCCGCGGACTCGTCCGCCCCCAGCGTGGCGTGGGAGGCGTAGGCGTTGCCGGACGAGACATACGCCCAGTGCCCGGCCTTGCTGCCCAGCACGTCGAGCGCTCCACGAACGAAGCCCGGCTGCCATGACACCTCGACGACCGCGTCCCATACGCGGTCGAGCAGGGGCTCGTACGCCGACGGATCGCGCCGGTCGGCGGCGACCAGTGTCGCTCCGTCCGCGACTTCTCCGCTCTCGCCACGCGCGAGGCAGGTCACCCGATGGCCGCGTTCGATCGCCTGCCGCGACAGCTCCCGAGCCACCCATGCCGTTCCGCCCAGAACCAGGATCTCCATACCGACACACAAGCACCGGGATCACCGCCCGGCCAGGCGGATTCGCTGACAGCAGATGGTCAGCCGTCAGATCGATCTCAACCCTCGGGCAATAACGTCGCCCCCGCCGAGGCATCCAAACACCCGATCACGAAGTCGCACTGGAGTACTGGTACTTCAGTCGTAGATCGCGAGCTGACGCATCGTCATCTACGGTTGCATCGGCTGACGAGGATGATGACGGCCGGGCGCATCGGCATGTTCCGGATCTACTGTTTGTCCAGCAGATGCCCCAGTCGGGTCGACTTCACGGCTGGGCGCGTCGCTCGGCGGCGTCGAACGCGGGCGTGAGCGGGGACAGTGCCGCGCGGAGCTGGTCGGGCAGTGAGCCGGAGGGCACGACCAGTCCTCCGGCACCGAGACTCCCGGCGGCCTCTGCGTTCTCGGCCGGCTGGAGCCAGCCTTCCAGCGCGATGCGCACCGCTGCGGCCACGCTTGCCGCGAGAACGCGGGCTGTGTGCGCTCCGGCGTCACCGATGCGTTCGGCGATCACCGCCGTGAGAGGGGGCTCGATGCCGGCGGTGGCGTCGAGGAACGCGTCGAGCAGCGCGGTCCGGGTGGTGATCAGCAGCAGCGCCCGGTGTTCGTGCTCACCGGTGTTCGTGTACTGCTCGACCACTGCTTCGGTGACGGCGTCAGCCAGGCGCACTTCTGCGGGCCGGGCCGCCACCGCCGCCGCGATCTGCGCCTCCCGGTCCGCGGTGACAGCGGAGACGATCGCCTGCTCGCGGCTGGCGAAGTAGTTGTTGTAGGTGCGCGGCGAGACCCCGGCCGCCTCGGCGATGTCCTCGACCCGCACCTGGTCCGGTCCGCGCTCCACGGCCAGGCGCAGGGCCGCCTCGCGTAGCGCCTCGCGCGTGGCCTGCTTCTTCCGCTCCCGCAGCCCGGGTGGTGGCGTCGTCACGGTGTCAGCGTTCCACACTGGTGCGTGCACGCAAACTTGCGTGCACGCACTTTTCCTGTCAGCGTCGGCCCGACCGAGACCGACAGGGAGGACGTCACCACGATGCGAGCAAGAGGAATGACCTACGACACCGGATTCGTCGTGCACGGCCGGATATCCCGCGAGCACTTCGACCCCGCGGTGGTCCGGCGCGAGCTCGCCGTCATCCGCGACGACCTGCACTGCAACGCGGTCCAGATCATCGGCGGTGCCCCGGACCGCTTGGAGCTGGCCGCCGGTGCCGCCGCCGGGCTCGGCCTGGAGGTCTGGTTCTCGCCCTATCCGCTGGAGCTGGACCCGGAGCGGATCCTCACGCTGCTCCGCGACTGCGCCGAGCGAGCGGAACGGCTCCGGCAGCAGGGGGCCACAGTCGTGTTCGTCGCAGGGGTCGAGCTGAGCGTGATGAACCGCGGGTTCCTGCCCGGGGAGAGCCCCGAGGAACGGGTCGAGCAGCTGATGAGCCAACCCGAGCGGCGGGCCGAAGCGATGCGTGAGCTGGGCGTGCGCATCAACGCATTCCTCGGCGACGCCGCGGCCACGGTCCGCGCGTGCTTCCAGGGCGAGCTCACCTACGCATCCATCCAGTTCGAGCAGGTCGACTGGACTCCCTTCGACCTGGTGACGTTCGAGCTGATCCGCTCCGCCGGGGTCGCCGACCGGTTCCGGGACGCGGTGCGCTCCCTGGCCCAAGGCCCGAAGCCGCTCGCCATCACCGGGTTCGGCACCGCGGCCTACCGCGGCGCGGGAGACCGCGGTGGGCGGGTGCTGGAAGTGGTCGAGTACGACCCGGAAACCAAGGCACCAGTACGGCTGAAC
This sequence comes from Streptomyces sp. T12, assembly GCF_028736035.1. Taxonomy (NCBI): domain Bacteria; kingdom Bacillati; phylum Actinomycetota; class Actinomycetes; order Kitasatosporales; family Streptomycetaceae; genus Streptomyces; species Streptomyces sp. T12. Next base: position 5,766,388 of record NZ_CP117866.1, on the reverse strand, counting down.
GGCATATACGAGCGTGACGAGGCCGGCCAGGCCGCATATCTGAGCGAACTGCTGGAGATCTTCGAGACCGAGGGCGTGGACAGCGCGTTCGTGTTCCTGTTCGCCTTGCCCGGCTACCCGCACCGCCCCGACGGCGATCCCCGGGACGACTTGGACCGGGCCGGCCTGGGCATCGTCAAACTCCTCGAAGGGCGCCGGGGGCAGACCTACCCCGACATGGAATGGGAACCCAAGGCCGCCTTCGCGGCAGTGGCGCAGCGGTACCGGAGATGACAGGTGGTTGTGTCGGTGAGGAGCAGCAACACTCGAAGCCAGCGTCGTAGGGGGGCGGGTGGCCGGTCAGTCCAGTAGCGGTGCGGCCGCGGCGCGCAGTTGCTTGATGTGCTGGTAGTGCACGCCGGTCGCCCCTGCCGCCTGTGTTGCGGTGACATGGGCGGCGGTGTCATCGACGAACAGACAACGCTTGAGATCGGCTCCGACCCGCTGGGCGGCTATGTCGAAGACGCGCCGGTCGGGCTTGGCCACCCCGATCCGGGCTGTGTTGATCACTACGTCGAACGCCTCGTCCAACCCGATCGCGGAAAGATATGCCTCCAGCCGGGTCGTCGCGTTGGAGACCAGGACCACCGGCACCCTCGTGCGGAGCACGGCGAGCAGATCCACAACGTCAGGGTCGACCCGGCCGGTGAGCCCGCTCCATGCCTCGACGAGCCCCCGGGCCCGTTCCGGTGATCCGCAGACCGGGGCCAGGGCCTGGGCGACCTGGCCCCGCCACTGTTCGTCGCTCAGACGTCCCGTGACGGCTGCCTGCAGAAGCTCGCCATCGAACGCTGCTGCTGCGAGCGTGCCCTCGGTCAGGCCCCAGGCCCGGTCCAGCGAGGCCATCCCGTCGGGATCCCACAGGTGCACGACTCCGTCGAAGTCGCACAGCACCGCGTCGAACGGCAGCGTGTCCATGAACGGCGATCATGCCATCTGTCAGATCAACCGCCAACGCTGTTCGAGTTGTTCGGTCGCCGCTGAGCCGTCCTTCATGTGCTCCTGCAACGCGCTCTTCCGGCCAACGCTCGCTTTCAAGGCACGGCCGCTCGCCAGCCACCAAGAGGGGCCTTCCACGCCTTCGAGTCGACGGCGTGCCCATAGCGTGCCCGTAAGACCGGTAAACCACGGTCAACAGCGGTGCGATCCTGCGCTCCCGAGCCCCACAGCAGAGCGCATATGCCCAGGCCAGAAGCTATCCGACTCCCCAAGCGCCGTCGCTTGCCAAGCTGAGAGCGCGAGTTCGATTCTCGTCACCCGCTCCATGACTAAGGCCCAGGTCAGAGACCCGGGCCTTTTTGCTGTGTGGGGTGATCAGCGGTCGCGTTTCCAGTACATGCCGTACCCCTCGCACAGGATGCCCAGGGCGAGGGTGTCGGAGATGCCGGCGGTCACGGGTGGGGTCCAGGATGGTGGGCTTCTCGTTGGGCGGCCAGGTGGTCCACAAGCGCATTGGGTGTGGAAGGGCAGCACGGGAATGCCCTGCCGCAAGGTCGGCGAGGCGCTCGGAGCGGCCTTGCCGGGTCGGGATCGCGCTGCTGTCCCCCACCTTCCCCGACCAGCCATCAGGCGTTCGCCACCACCGGCGTCAGGCGTGCCGTGCTCCGCAGCGAACGGGAAGCGGTCAAGGCGAAAAAATCTGTGGATCTTCGCGGCAACCTTTTCGGCCTCTCGGACCACTAAGCGTTGTCCGGCCAAGTGGTCCGGTCAGATGCAACGGCTGAAAGAGAGCACAGGCATGTCCCTGGAACGAGAGCACAGACATGTCCCCGGCCCACCCACGTCATCGGTGGCGTCCCGCGTCGGCGGCCACCGTGCCGACGGCGGCGCGCGCGGTGACCGCCCGAAGCATCGTGGCCGTCGGTTGCTCGCGCGTCGGGGTTTCTGGGCGGGTCTCGCCATGGTGGTCGTGGCCGGCTCGGCTGTCGTGGTCAACCAGGCTTCGGCGCAGCAGAAAACCCTGGATCTGAAGAAGTGGTACGTGCTGGTCAACCGCAACAGCGGCAAGGTGCTGGACGACCGCGGCTCCGCCAAGAACGACGGCGCGGCGGTGGTGCAGTGGAGCCGTCACGGCGGGGCCAACCAGCAGTGGCGGTTCGTCGACTCGGGTGACGGGTACTACCGGCTGCAGAACCGGACCTCCGGCAAGGTGCTGGACGACTTCGGCTGGTCGAAGACCGTCGGCTCCGCCATCGTGCAGTGGAAAGACCTGAACGCCACCAACCAGCAGTTCAAACTGGCCAAGTCGTCGGACGGCTACGTGCGTTTGGTCAATCGCTTCAGTGGCATGGCTGTCGGTGTCAAGAACGCCACCAAGGCCAACGGGGGCGACGTCGTCCAGAACCGCGACCGGGGCGGTGCCAACCAGCAGTGGAAGCTCGTCGCGGCCGGTAGCGTCGCCGGCGGCACCGGGAAGCCGGGGAACTCCGGCAGCACGCCCGCGCCCGGCGGCAGCACTCCGGCGAGCCCGGCTCCGAGCGGCAGCGCTCCGGCGTCGCCGCCGACGTCTCCGACCCCCACCAACGGCAGCTCGACGACACGTTTCATGGGCAGCGACAAGGTGTTCATCGGCGGTTCGATGACTGACGCCTCGGCGAACGCCGCGCCGTTCGACGTGCGCTACGCCTATATACACAGCCAGCCCGCGCCCACGTCGGCCGCCTATACGGCGTCGCGTTGCAAGGATGAGTGGTCGGGCTGGTGGGGCTGCTGGGGCGGCAGCAGCACGGCGCCCGGAAACCAGGTGACCTGGCAGGACAGCGTGGCGGCCAAGGCGACGTACCAGGGCAAGTCGCGACCGCAGAAGTATCTTTGGACCTGGTACTCGTTGCGCGACCTCGGGGACATGGCAGGCGAGGGTGACGGCCCGGGCGAGGTCAAGGCCATCAACAGGCGTGACCTGCTCACCATGTACCTGAACGACTACCGGTTCTTCCTCCAGAAGATCGGCAAGTCCCACGACATGATCGACCTGGAGCCCGACTTCTGGGGCTTCGCCCGGTCGCTCGGCAATCTGCACCAGGTTCCCTCGCAGGTCTCGGGCGCCAACCCGACGGACTGCGGATCGCAGGAGAACAGCGCCGCCGGACTCGCCCAGTGCCTGATTCACATGGCGCACAAGTACGCGCCGAACGCCGCCGTGGGGCTGCACCTCTCCTGCTTCGACTGGGAGAGCAACCTCCAGAAGTGCGTCAAGGACTACGCGGACCTCGGGGCGAAGAACGCCGACTTCCTGGTCACCGATGTGTCGGACCGCGACGCGGGCTGGTACGCACAGCCGGCCCACGGCAGCCGTGACACCTTCTGGACCGACCAGAAGGCCGCCGCCTCGCTGAAGTTCTGGAAGACGATGGCCGAGTCCGTGGGCAAGCCGGTGGTCCTGTGGCAGATCCCCGTGGGCAACATGGCGGGGAACAACACTCCCGGCCACTTCAAGGACGACAAGGTGGACTGGCTCTTCGGCCACATGGACCAGGTGGCGAACGCCCACATCGCCGGCCTGCTGTTCGGTGCGGGGTGGACGGAGCAGACGACGCCTGAGACCGACGGCGGAAACCTGATCCGCAAGACGATCGCGTATCACAACTCGGGTGGTACACGACTCAAGTAGGCGAAGCCGGCGAATGCGCCCCCATCTCTTCGATGGGGGCGCATTTCGTCGTCTGCGTCGGGCTGAGGCCTTCTCCCGTCGGCGCCGGCCATGCCGCCGTCGGTGCGGGCGCCGATCGAGGCAGCCTTGGCGAAGGGGATGATCGTGCTGACGCAGGACCAGGAGCCCACCCATCAGCCCGACAAGCCTCGCCGAGCCTCCGCCTGGTCCCCAAACGATTGGAACCCCAGCCGGCGCACGGCTGGGGTTCCTCGAGGCGGTGAGCAGCGGTCAGCGGGTGGAGGTGCCCACGCCGTAGACCGCTCGTCTACGCGCCGGTGCACCGCACCCGATCGCCATCACCGTGGATCAGGCGGGTCAGCGCTGCAGGGTGAGGACACCCGGCCGCCACGGCAGTCGGTCGTAGGGGCCGATCGCGGTGGGGGACTTGCCCTGGTAGAGGAACTGCAGGTGGCAGGGGTCGATGGTCATGGTCTGGTCGGGGTTGTTGCGGACCAGGTCGCCGTGGCTGATGTCGTTGGTCCAGGTGGCACCGCTGTTGGCCTTGCCCGCGAAGGGTTTGCTCTCGCCGGCGGCCTGCGGGGTCCAGGAACCACTCAGGCTGGAGGCGGTGAACGAGCGGAAGTAGCGCTGCTCGTTCGCACCCCGAGCCTCGACGATCATGAGGTACTGGTTCTGGCCCTGAACCTTGTAGACCTGCGGCGCCTCGAACAGGTTCTTCGTCGAATCGCTCATGACCGTCGTGTACGACGAGCCGAAGTTGCCCGGGAAGTTCCCGATCGGCATGCTCGCCCGGTAGATCTTGCCGTTGTCGCCGGCGAAGAACAGGTACATGTTCTGGCCGTCAGCGATCAGGGTCTCGTCCCCTTGCCGCACAGCGGCGTTCACCGGGTCGGGACGAACCCTCCCCGGACCGACACGGAGCCGCCCGAACCCTGCGCGTCGACGCGGTAGCCGTCGCGCGCGGCACTGCGCACGCCGGTGCCGTTGTCGAACTGGGCGGCAAACTCATAGCTCCCGGCTGGCACGGTCAGGCCCGGTTTGAGGACCCAGCGGTAGACCAGCGTGCCGTCGGCCTCCTGGGCGGTGACGGTGAAGTCACCACTCGGCGAGGTCTGCCAGGTGCCGGTGTTCTTCACCCCGCCGGTCTGCACGATCCGCATCTCGATCGTGAGCGAGGTGAGCGGCCGGGTCGTCTTGAGGGCGAGGTTGTTCTGCGTCCAGTAGACGGTGCTGTGCGGGTCCACCGAGCCGGCCGACCACAGCGGCCCGTTCTGGCTCTCGCCGGCGGTCGGCAATGGACTGGTGGCCGGCGGAGTCGGGCGCGCCCTGCCCGGGGTGGCCGGGGCCGGCGCAACAGGGGTGGGGCGGCCCGATGTCGGGTGCGGGGAGCTGACGGTCGGGGACGGGGTGGCAGGCGTGGTCACGGTGGCCGACGGCGACGGGGTCACGACGATGGCGGCGACGGCGAGGCCGCCGGTCGCCAGGATGCCGACGGTGGCGAGCCCGGCGAGCGCGACCCTGGTCCCAGACCTCGCGAACGGCCGCGCGCGGTGACGGACGGCGGGGCCGGCCATGCCGCGTTGCACCCGGGCCAGCATCCTCGCGCGGTCGGGCCGGTGCGCCTCGGCGGCCTCGCGCAGCCGACGTGCGATCTCGTCGTTCACCGGTTCCTCCTCCCTGCCACCAGGTCCCCGACCGCTCGTGCGCCCAGTATCCTTTCCAGCTCGGCCATTCCCTTCGAGGTCTGGCTCTTCACCGTGCCGACCGATATGCCCAGCGCTGCCGCCGTGTCCTTCTCCGACAGGTCGAAGGCGTGCCGCAGCACCACGCAGGCACGCTTGCGGAACGGCAGCCGGGCGAGCGCCGCGCGGACGTCCAGCACGGCCGCCATGTCCGGCCCGTCCACCTTCTCGGGGCTGCGGGACCAGAACAGCGTGATCCGGCGTCGCTCGCGCACCGCGCTGCGGATCCGTCCGCGCGCCAGGTTGGCCACCACACCGCGGGCGTAGGCGAGCGGGTGGTCGGCCTGCCGCAACCGGTCCCAGCGCTGCCACAGGGCGACCAGGGCATCCGCCGCGAGGTCGTCCGCCGCGTCGGTCTCGCCGGTCAGGAGGTGTGCCAGACGGGCGAGTTCGGCATAGTGGCGTTCGAAGAATTCGTGGAACTCCGCGGACGCGCCGTCGACGAGCATCCCTCCGTCGCCCTCTCCTGGCGATGATGTGCGCGTTAGTTGCATGTTTAACAACAGGGGGCGCAGCCTAACAGTGCGCGGCCCGGGATTCGAACGGCGGTCGTGCTCGGTTGCGGACCGGTGAAGGCTGTCCGGCGGGCTGGTCAATGCCGGGCGAACTGGACGCCCGTCGGCTGCGCGACGTCCGGCTGCACGGCGGTGCCGTCGACGGTCAGCCGCTCCCCGTAGATGTCGGTGATCATGACACCGGTCCCGCTCCCGGGGGGACGGCACGCCGGCACCCGACGACCAGCAGCGCCAAGGGAATGCCCGTGACCAGTCCGCGCCTACGGTTGCGGCGCGGCGTGCTTCGTTTGCCCTCATGCCCGTCCATCCGGTAGTTCGACTCGGCCTTCCGGCTCCCAGTTGCCGGCCGCTTGCGCCTGTGCTCTCCCGCAGTTGGCGATCGCTGCGACATGGTGATCGGCCGTGCTGCTGCGACTGGCACCATTTCGGCGTCACGAACGCGTTCGCCATGCTGCGTCTGCTGGTGATGAGCGACAGGGACAAGGACGTCGAGATCCTCGTCCTGCGCCATCAGATCACCGTCCTGGACCGCCGACTCGGCAAGAAGAGGGTGCGGTTCCACCCGGGTGATCGGGCATTCATGGCGGCGCCGCTGCACCAGCTCCCGAAGGACGTGCCGCCCAGGCTGCGGTTGCTGATGCGTCCGGACACGGTGCTGCGGTGGCACCGCGACCTGCTCGCGCGCCGCCACGCCGCCGCCTCCCAGCCGCCTCATGGGGCTTATCGGGTCGTGAGTGAGACTCGATGAGTGGCCGCCAGCAGGTGAGCACTCCTGATCAGTCCCGAACCCCCAGACGAACATTTGGACAGCGTGTTGAGGGTTGCCCCTTGCTGCCGAGGCGTCCGCGACGGAGCGTCATGCGCGGGATTGAGTGCACGGCCCGCATGTTGCTGACCAGGGAAAACAACATCAGATAGCACCGACGAGCGCACCCGGCAAGGATTCGATCCCACTCCCAAAGCGGGTGTCGAACTCTGTCGAGGCATTGGATGAGGGCAGCGCAGAGGATCTTCGACGCCTCCGCACTGACCCGGCTGCTCTGCTCGGCCGAACGTGGCCGCCCACTGGGCCACCGCTGCCCTCGGACCGCATACGCTGTCACAGGAGTGTGCATCTGCAATGCCAACACGTCAGGCACATCCCGCACCCGCAGGTGCAGTACCGCAACTGAGCGGTCGAGCCCCCGCACACCGTCCCCCTGTGGGTCCGTGCCCAAAGCGTGCCCATAAGACCGGGCAACAACGGTAAACAGCGGCACGAAGCCAGCCCTCCGAAGCCGCTTTGCGGCAACATAACTGCAGGTCAGAAGCAGTACCACCATCCAAGCGCCGTCGCTTCCCAAGCTGAGAGCGCGAGTTCGATTCTCGTCACCCGCTCCATGCGAAACCCCCAGGCCAGCGGCCCGGGGGTTCTTTGTTGTCTAGATCGGTGGGTGAGTGGCGCACCACAACCGCGCCATTAGCTCTTGGCAGCCTCCTCGTTGCGGTGCGCGGGTAGGGATGCGGGGTCGTCGTGGTTCGCACGCTCCGCGCGCACCAGGCCGTCGAGGCCGACGTCCCGGCGGCGAAGACCGGCGAGTTCCTCGGGTCGCGTCGGGCCATACACGCCGAGGTAGACCATGAGGCGCCAGCGGATACCGATCGCTCGGCGAGGGCATCGACCTGGGCAACGGTGGCAATATCTGTTCCGGCGCCGGCAGCAGTTTGAAGCGGCCCTGGTCCGTCCGGGTCCCGCGGCAGGGGCCGGGCAGGCCGCGCAAGCGCCCGGACCGGGTTCGGGCCGACCAAGCGTACGACTCGCCGCGGGGCGCGGCCTGGGCTTGTCGTGTGGCTGACAATGGTTTTTCGGGTGGTCGGCGGCGTTCGGGATATCGGTTTCATTCGCCCCATTGACGCCGCCCCTGAGCCGCCTTTACGTTTCGTCCGCAGTTCCGCACGCCGTTCGTAGCGTCGAACACCATTCGGCCTGGTCTGCCTCGGCGGCGACTACGCCCGCATCGTCAACGCCTCCACCGGCAAGGTCATGGACGTCGCCGACCGCGGCACGCCAACGGTACCGACGTACGCCGGTGGAGCTGGCTCAGCACCACCTGCCAGCAGTGGCGGCTCGTCCCCACGGCCGCCTGATCCCGAAGGGCCGCAACAGAAACATGAGACATCTCGCCAGACGGGTTCTGGTGGCTGCGGCGGCCGCGCTCGCCGTGCTCACCACCGTGACCACCCCTGCCCAGGCTGCCGTGCCCGCGTCCCCCGCCGTCACCTTCACCAACCCGATAGCCGAGCAGCGCGCCGACCCGCACATCTTCAAGCACACCGACGGCTTCTACTACTTCACCGCCACGGTCCCCGCGTACGACAGGATCGTGATGCGCCGGGCCACCACCCTCCAGGGCCTCGCCACGGCCCCGGAGACCACGATCTGGACCAAGCACCCCACCGGTGAGATGGGCGCCCACATCTGGGCCCCGGAGATCCACTTCATCGACGGCAAGTGGTACATCTACTTCACGGCCGGCTGGTCCAACGACATCTGGCGGATCCGCCCGTACGTCCTGGAGACCAGCGCCGCCAACCCGATCACCGGCACCTGGACCGAGAAGGGCAGGATCAGCCTGCCCATGGACACCTTCTCGCTGGACGCCACCACCTTCACGCACAACGGCACCCGCTACCTGAGCTGGGCCCAGGAAGACCCGGCGTTCGGCAAGGGCACGCAAATTTACCTGGCGAAGATGGCCAACCCCTGGACCATCGAGGGCAGCCCGGTCATGATCTCCAAGCCCCAGTACGCCTGGGAGACCGCCGGCGCCCGCGTCAACGAGGGCCCGGCCGTGATCCAGAAGAACGGCAAGGTCTTCATGACCTTCTCGGCCAGCGCCACCAACGCCAACTACTGCCTCGGCCTGCTGACCGCCGACGCCACCGCCGACCTGATGAACCCGGCCTCCTGGAGCAAGACTCCCACGCCGGTCCTCAAGAGCAACGACAAGACCAGCCAGTACGGCCCCGGCCACAACACGTTCACGGTCTCCGAGGACGGCAAGTCGGACATCCTCGTCTACCACGCCCGCAACTACAGGGACATCGTCGGCGACCCGCTCAAGGACCCCAACCGCCGCACCCGCTACCAGAAGATCTACTGGAACGCCGACGGCACACCCAACTTCGGCATCCCCGTCGCCGACGGTGTCACCCCCGTCCGCTTCTCCTCGTACAACTACCCGGACAAGTTCATCCGGCACTGGGAGTTCCGGGCCAAGACCGAGTCCAACGTCACCGAACTCGCCGACTCGCAGTTCCGCGTCGTCCCCGGCCTGGCCGGCAACGGCACCGTCTCCCTCGAATCGGCCAACTTCCCCGGCTACTACCTGCGCCACAAGAACAACGAGGTGTGGGTGGAGAAGGACGACGGCACCACCCTGTTCGACAATGACGCCTCGTTCCACGAGCGGGCCGGTCTCGCCGACCCCGCGGCTGTGTCGTACGAGTCGTACAACTTCCCCGGCCGGTACATCCGGCACTACAACCACCTGCTCTACACCCAGCCGGTGACCACCACCGTCGGCCAGCAGGACGCCACCTTCTACAAGGAGTAGGACCGGCCGGACGCACCGATCCGGTTTCAGTGAGGGACCGGAACCGGGCGACCGGGCTACGCGAAGAGCTATGTGATCAGTGAGCCATCGGCGCGTCACCTCAGGGCGGCGCGCGGGTGGCTCACTGTCATGAATCGGCGCCCCTTTCGCAACAGACCCTCATCAGGGGCATGGGAGGTACCCCCAGGTCGCCCGCTTTCGCTCCGCGTCCGGGCGGCACGCATCTGGTGCGTGGTCCAGGAATGCGGGGGCGGCCCGCGGCTGGAGGCCGCTGATGGGCAGAGCCTCACGCCCCTGGGGTGTCCGGTCGGGCCTGGACAGTCCGATGCCCGTACCCCCCTTCCGAGATTCCGTGACCTCCACGTGCCCGTAAGAACGGAAAACCACGGTCAGCAGCGGTGCGAGCCAGTCAGCAGCGGTGCGAGCCAGCCCACACGACCACCCCAAGGTCCACGTAACTGTGCCGGTCAGAGCCGTGGAGCCTGTGCAAGCGCCGTCGCTTCCCAAGCTGAGAGCGCGAGTTCGATTCTCGTCACCCGCTCCACGATGAAACCCCAGGTCAGTGGCCTGGGGTTTGTTTTTTGTCCAGGCCAATTTGGGGGTGGCGTGCAGGGCACAGCCCAACGCTCATTTCGGCGGACCGGAGATCGTGGGCCGACCGGCCTTCCCGCAGCCACATGTGCGCCGCGTCGTGCATGTGGACCGGATGCCACCACAGGGCCTGCTGGATCGGCACGGCGTCATAGGGCGGTTCCATGATGCGGACGGGTGCGAGTCCGTCCAGCTCGTCGGCGAGACGCCTTTGAAGGAGAGCTACCCGGCGGGTGCCCGCGACCAGGAGTGGCATCAGCTGGAAACTGTCGATGGAGACCGCCACGCGCGGCTCGATGCCGAGCATGGCGATCTGGCGGGCGGCGGGGGCGTCGTAGGCTCGTTGGTACGTCACCCATGGCAGTCGGGCCAGGTCGTCGAGGGTGAGCTGCCCGTCCACAGTGCTGAGCAGCGACCCGGTGTCGTCGATGATTTCGTTCGGTACCTGTTTGAACCTGAGCCGGATGCCCGGCGCCTCGGCTTGGATGGTGCGGGCGAGTTCGGTGCCGAAGACGGCAACCGCGTAGTCCGAGGCGATCAGCGTGAACTCATGTTCCTCGCGGGAGGGGTTGAATTCGGCCTGACTGGCGAAGACGCGCTCCAGCAGGTCGCACGCGGTGGTGGTCCGGTCGAGGAGGGCCCGCCCGAGGGCGGTCAGTTCGTACCCTCCGCCCACCCGGGCGAGCAGGTCATCGTCGAAGTGGCGGCGCAGCCGGGCCAGGGCCGCGCTCATCGCGGGTTGACTGGTGGGGAGCAGAGGGGTGGAAAGGGCCGTCAGCCCTGGGTGCCGTCCTGGTTGACGGGGTACAGGCCGAGCACGCCCTGCGGGTCGGAGGGGTTCGCGCCCTTGACGTCGCCGACATAGAGGTTGATGCGGGCCTTGTAGCGGTCGAGGGCGGTGCGGTTGCCCATGAACTCGCCGAGACCGAGCGGGTTCATGTTCTCGTAGTCGAAGATGCCCTTGCGGCCCGCCGGCGCGGCGACGTCGGTGCGGGCGCTCCAGGTGCCTATGGAGTCGTGTTGGGCATCCTTGGACAGCAGCCAGCTCAGGTAGAGCTTGGCGGCGGCCTTGTGCGGGGCGTTCTTGAGAATGGCGCCGGTCTGCGGCCAGGCGACCCATGGCGACTTCTTCGGCAGGGTGGTCTCAGCGACACCCGGGACGCCTCCGCTTGTGCCGAAGCTCGCCACGTAGTCACCGGAGCCGACCAGGTCGGCGGAGTCCTGGGTGCCGCGGACGAACTTCGGGTTCTGGGCGAGCAGCTTCTTCAGGTAGTCGAAGCCGTACTTGTCGGTGAGCTGTTTGAAGTAGTAGAGGACGGCGTCGTCGTCGTTCGGGTAGGTGAAGACGAGCTTGTTCTTGAACTCGGGCTTGAGGAAGTCCTTGGCCTCGACGGGCGCGTCGTCGCCGAGCTTGGTGGCCGTGACGTTGGAGAAGGCGAAGAAGAACAGGCCGGTGTAGTAGCCGTCCTTGTCCTTGATCTGGTCGAAGACCTTGTCCCAGCCGACCGGCTTGTACTTCTGCAGCACGCCTTCCTTCTTCCAGCGCGGGAAGTCGTCGACGGTCTGGAGGTGGACGACGTCGGCAACCACGTGGTGCTCGGCGATCTGGTTGTCGACGCGGGCGTCGTGGTTCTTGCTGAAGTCGACGACGATGTCGACCTTCATCTTGGGGAACTTCTTGACGAACGCGTCCTTGAGGTAGTCCGCCTGGCCCGGCTTGTCACCGCCGGCGTAGACGACCAGACGGCCGCCCTCGGCCACGGCCTCCTGGTACAGCTTCTGCAGCTGGTCTTCTTCACTCGTGGGCTTGGGGGCGGACTTCGGGGAAGGCGTGGCGGCGGCGACGGTGGCACCGCTCGCGGCCAGGACGCCCAGGGCGACGGCGACGGCCCATGCCTTGTGGGGGGACTTCACACTCGACTCCTTCGTGGTGGGGCAAGAAGGGGAAGGTTGACACTTCAACCATCTGCTTTCACCCTAGGACAGGTATTGCAAATCTGCAAGATATTGGGATGAGTGCCTGGGGTGGTCGCGCAGAGAAGTCGGGGGGGTGTGGGAGTTCGGCAGGCTCGCCTCTGCCTCTGGAGGGAGGTCAGCGGCGCCAGGGGAGGTCGGCGGGGAAGGCCGGGCGGTCCGGGCCCGTGAGGCCGGCGAGGATGATCTCGCATGCTTCACCGAAGGCGCGCGCCTGCTCGGGCGTCAGCCGGTCGAAGACGGCAGCCCGGACGGTGGCGACGTGACTGGGGGCGGCCTGCTCAAGGGCGGTCATCCCCTCCTCCGTCAGCACGGCGAGCTGGGCCCGCCCGTCCCCCGGCGCGTCCTCGCGGCGCACCCAGCCGCGCTCCTCCATGCGGCTGACGGTGTAGGAGAGCCGTGTCCGGGCGATCTTCAGCTGTTCGGCGAGGTCTGTCATGCGCAGCCGTCGCTCGGGGGCCTCCGAGAGGAACACCATCACCGAGTAGTACAGGTGGCTGAGGTCGGCCTTGTGTCGCAGTTGCTGGTCGAGAGCGTCTTCCAGTACCAGGCTGAGGTCGCGGTAGGCGCGCCAGGCGCGCTGCTCCTCGGGGGAGAGCCAACGGGGTTCCATGGATCGCACTCTAGTGAGAGCTGCTTCGAGGGCCGTCTCTCCGACCGGGTTCCGGGGGCCTCACAGCGCCAGCAGTCAGCCAGCAGTCAGGTGGTCTCCGTAGTGAATGAGGCGAGTCGGCGACCAGCGCGCGGCTTTGAGAGGCAGGCGGTGCCTACTGGGTACTGCTGCCATCACCCGGCAAGGGCCCTACGTCGCCCGTCCCGAACGGCGCCGGACACCTACCGCGCATCGCATCTCGGCAGGAGGGGGCCAAGCCCCTTGCGGGAGAGGATGCTTGGCCACGGAGGATCTCGTGTCAGAGCGGGAGGTCGTCGGGGAGAACCCGGAAATGCCTTGTGCCGGCCCAAAAGGCGTACGGCGCGGAAGTCCCGTCGGTCGAGGGTGATGGTGGGTGTGAGGGCTCACGGGAGAAGGTGCCGCGTGTCGGCCTCTGACGTTTTCGCGATGGTGCTGGTGTGCGGTACGGCCGCCGGCGCCTCCGGGTGCGCGTACGCCCGGAGGGCGTGGATGATCGCGGTGGCGACGTTCATCGCACGACGACGGTCGGTCCCGGCTGCCCCCGTTGGCCGGACCAGGAAGGCGCCGGGGAGTGATTGCCGGAACGCGCGGAAGAGCCGGATCTTGTCGTCGGATGCTTGGCCCACACCTGCCGGGTGACTCGGCCGGACCCTGCCTCGTACCGAGCCGCCGCCGTGCGAGCCAGGCCTGAGTGGCCTGCCGCGGCCGACGACGTCACGTCCTGGGTGGCCGGCCTGCTCCAGCAGCGCCTGAGCACACACCGCTCGGGCCGTGCGGACGGCCTGCCGGAGCACCAGGGGAGCCGGGTGCGACAGGCGGTGCGGTCGGTACGGTGGCTGCGCCCTGCCGGACGGCGAGCAGTACCAGCGCGCGGAGGACCGCACCTGAGACGGACATCGCCCGCCTTCCTCGCGGGATCCCGCGCGCGCCTCGGTCATTCGGCCACTGTTGAGGCGGCCCCGCTCGGGCGGCGATGGCCGTTCGGCCGAATCCTGCCGGGCCGCAGGATGCTTACTCTGGCGCCGTGAACCTTGTGCCCGTGATCGACGGACCGGCCGTGCCAGGCGGCCGTCGGCGCAGAGGGCTGCGTGCGGTCGGCGTGGCCCTGATGATCCTGGCGGCCGGCACGGACCTGCTGGAAGCGGGCCTCATGGCGGCACTGGGACCGCAGGACGGGTATGGCGTGACGCCGTGGCTGCAGCCCGCCACCGTGCTGCCGCTGTGCCTGGCCGCGGTGCTCTGGCCCATGGCCAGGCGGCCTGCGTGGGTCAGCCCCGCCCTGCGCATCGCCGTACCCGCCGGGGCCTCGGTGGCGTTGACGGTGGTCGCTGTCCTGACCGACTGGCCGATGGCGTTCGGCCTGGGGGAAATCGCGACACTGCTGTACCTGTTGCTGGTTGCCGTCCGTTCCTGCCCCGGGTGGTGGGCGACGGCGTTCGTGGGGCTGTGCGGCGTGGCCGTCGTCATCCTGCCTGCCAGGATTCCCGTCCCCGACGTGCCTGCCGGAGGAGTCGGGCTGGGGCTCCTGTTTCCGGTCATGGTGGCCGCCGGACTGGGCGGCTACCTGCGCTTCCTCGATCACCGCCGCCGCGCGATGGTCGACAGGACCCGCCGGAGCGAACGCCTCGCGATGGCCGCCGACCTGCACGACTTCGTCGCCCATCACGTCACGGGGATCCTGGTGCAGACGCAGATGGCCCAGATGATGGCGACCGACCCGGACCAACTGCGCCCCGTGCTGCGGAACATCGAAACCTCCGCCACCGAGGCCCTGGCCTCCATGCGGCGCACCGTCGGCCTGCTGCGCGAGGCCCCGGACCACACCACCGCAGCCGACGGCACGAGCCGTCCGCTCGGCGATCTGGCGGCGCTCCCGAGCCTGGTCGAGGGCTTCAGCGGTCCCGTCGGCCCGAAGGTCGTCGTGTGCCGCGACCCCGCCGTACCCGACGACCTCCCGCCCGAGGTGCAGACAGCCGCATACCGCGTCGTCCAGGAGGCCCTGACCAACGTCCGCCGCCACGCCGCCGACGCCGACGAGGTCACCGTGGACCTGGTCCACGACGGCCGCGCCCTGACGGTGACCGTGCGCGACGACGGCCGCGGCGGCACCCGGATCCCGCAGGCCGCGCGGGGCGGCGGCTTCGGTCTCGTCGGCCTCACCGAACGCGTCACCGCCCTCGGCGGCGAACTGCGCACCGGCCCCCGTCCCACCGGCCAGGGCTGGGAGGTCACGGCGGTGCTGCCGACGGCTTGGCCGACCAGGGCGTGACGTGTCGGCGGCCCGATTGACGTGACGCGGGCTGGGGGGGTGCGGGGAAAAGGGGGCATGACCGGGGCGGACTTCCGTCGCGTGCGCGGTTCATGCCACGCACCTTGTTCTTTGAGCTCCGGGCTGAACAGGCAGTCACGCAGAGGCCTTTCGTTTGTGGCACCCGCGTCGCGCAAGACGACATCAGCGCCGCCGACGGGTGGACCGCTGCGGCTGCCACGGGACGACCGCTCTGACTGCTACTGCCAGACGTACCAACGGCAGTCGTAGCTACCGGAGTCGTCCCAAAACTGCTTGCTCGTTGTATCGCGCCGCATGCAGCACAGTGGATGCCATGCCGCACCGAGGGCCTGGTGAGGCGGCTGCCGACCGTGTTCGACCCCCGGTCGCCACCATCCTCGCGGGCCGAGGGCCCGGCTCGTCCACCGCGGCGTGAACCGTCTCCCGTACTCACGCCGATTCGTGCACATGACGGTGGTCGGTACGCCATCCGTCTTCCGTCGACCAAGAGAGTGGGCATGTCCATCGAACCCCCCGAGTCAACTGTTTCTCCCTCCGAAGGATATTCGGAGGGAGATTCCGAGGGATCTTCGTCCGCCCCGTCCCGGCGCACGTTCATCGCGACCACGGCCGTCGGCGGTGCTGTCGTGGCGGGTGGCCTGATAGGCGGGCCGTCCGTGTTCGGCGTCGAGCCGGCGGACGCCGCCACCCAGGCGCCGCCCACCAGCAGCGTCTCCGTGACCGTCAACGGCGAGCGCCGCACCGTCACGGTCGACAACCGGACCTCGCTGCTGGACCTGCTGCGCGAACACATGGGGCTGACCGGATCGAAGAAGGGCTGCAACGCCGGTGCCTGCGGCGCCTGCACCGTCCTGGTCGACGGACAGCGGGTCAACTCCTGCCTGACGCTGGCGGTCCGGCTGGACGGCGCCGAGGTCACCACCATCGAGGGCCTGGCCAAGGGCGAACGGCTGCACCCGCTGCAGCAGGCGTTCATCGACCAGGACGCCTTCCAGTGCGGTTTCTGCACCTCCGGCCAGATCATGTCCGGCGTCGGCTGCATCAAGGAGGGCCACACCGGCTCACCGGAGGAGATCCGGGAGTTCATGAGCGGCAACATCTGCCGCTGCGGCTGCTACGTGAAGATCGTGCGCGCGGTCGAGCAGACCGCGCACGGGAAATGAGGCACGGCCCCCATGCATCCCTTCTCCTACACCAGGGCCACCGACACCCGGCAAGCCCTCCACGCCGGCCGCGACGGCGGCCGTTACATCGCCGGCGGCACCACGCTGGTCGACCTGATGCGCGAGACCGTCGAACGCCCCCGCACGCTGGTCGACATCAGCGCCCTGCCGCTGCGCGACATCATGGTCACCCGGCGCGGGGGCCTGCGCATCGGCGCACTGGTGCGGATGTCCGAGGCCGCCGCCCACCGGGGCGTGCGCGCCCTGTACCCGGTGATCTCGCAGGCCCTGGAGCTGAGCGCGTCCGCGCAGCTGCGGAACATGGCGACCATCGGCGGCAACATCATGCAGCGCACCCGGTGCACGTACTTCCGCGATGTGACGGCCGCCTGCAACAAGCGGGAGCCGGGCTCCGGTTGCGCGGCCCTGCACGGCGTCAACCGCACCCACGCGATCCTCGGCACCTCCGACGACTGCGTGGCCACGCATCCCTCCGACGTGGCCGTGGCCTTCGCCGCCCTGGAAGCGAGCGTGCACCTGATGGGGGCGGACGGCGAGCGCACCGTGCCCTTCGCCGACTTCCTGCTCAAGCCGGGCAGCACCCCGAACCGTGAACAGGCCCTGCGCCCAGGCGAGTTGATCACCGCGGTCGAGCTTCCGGCCCTTCCGCGCCCGCTGAGGTCGGGCTATCTGAAGGTCCGCGACCGGCAGTCCTACGAGTTCGCGCTGACCTCGGCGGCCGTCGCCCTGCACATCCGGCACGGGGTGATCCGCGAGGCGAAGGTGGCTGCCGGAGGCGTGGGCACCGTGCCCTGGAAGCTCACCGCCGTCGAACGGCAGCTGATCGGGCGGCGGCCGTCCGACGCCCTGTGGACCACGGCCGCCGAACACGCCGCCGACGGGGCACGGCCCCTCCAACACAACCGTTTCAAGGTCGAGTTGCTCAAACGGACCGTCGAGCGCCAGCTGCGCATCGTGGGAGGTGGCAAGTGAGCCCGCAGCCGCAGGCAGCCGTCGGCGCCCCGCTGTCCCGGGTGGACGGACGGCTGAAGGTGACCGGCCAGGCCAAGTACACCGCCGACCTCCCCCACGCTCGAACAACCTCGCGCGGGGGGACCCCCATCATCGACGGAGTCGTGCACGCCGTCATCGTCGACAGCAGTGTCGCGCGCGGACGGATCACCGGCATCGACACCCGCGCCGCCGACGCCCAGCCCGGCGTCCTGGGCGTCATCAGCCACCTCGACAAACCCGCGCTGGCCTACCGCGACAACCCGGGCGCCTGGTTGGACCCCTTCGTCGGCGAACGGCTGCACGTCTTCCAGGACGACAAGGTCCGCTTCCTGGGGCAGCCCGTCGCCGTGGTCGTCGCCCGCACACTGGAGGTCGCCCAGCACGCCGCGGACCTGGTGAAGGTCACCTACGACGCCGACAAGCCGTCGACCGACATGTCGGCACCCGGAGTCCGGGAGAACGACCCCCTGCCGCCGCAGAACTACGTGCGCGGCAACCCCGAAGACGCGCTGGCGTCGGCGGAGGTCAAACTGGAGGGCACCTACCGGCTCACCCGTAACCACCACAACGCGCTGGAGCCGCACGCCACCATCGCCCGCTGGGACGGCGACAAGCTCACCGTGTGGGACAAGAGCCAGTGGGTGGTGGGCGCGCGGGACGAACTCGCCGCCGTGTTCGGCATGCCGGCAGAGAACGTGCGCGTCATCTCGCCGTTCGTCGGCGGCGCGTTCGGCAACGCGCTGCGTACCTGGCCGCACACCACCATCGCGGCCCTCGCCGCCCGCCAGATCCGCCGCCCGGTCAAGCTGGTACTGACCCGCGAGCAGCTGTACTACGGGGTGGGCTACCGGCCCGCCTACGAGTACGAGCTGCGTCTGGGCAGCACCCGAGGCGGACGCCTGACCGCGGCGCTCCACCGGATACGGGCCGAGACGTCCTCGTACGAGCACTACGTCGAGGGCGTGATGAACCCGGGGCAGATGCTCTACGCCACGCCCCACGTCCGCCAGGCGCTTCGGACCGTGCCGCTGGACGTGAACACACCGACGTTCATGCGGGGCCCCGGCTGGTCCAGCGCCGCCTTCGCCATCGAGTCGTCCATGGACGAACTCGCCCACGAGACCGGCATCGACCCGATTGAGCTGCGGCTGCGCAACGAACCGCAGGAGGACCCTGCCAACGGGCTGCCCTGGTCCACCCGGCGCCTGAGCGAGTGCCTGCGGACCGGAGCCCGCGAGTTCGGCTGGCACCGGCGCAACCCCAAGCCCCGCTCCCGGCGGGACGGCGACTGGCTGATCGGCATGGGCATGGCCAGCGGTATCTACGACACCCTGCGCATGCGGTCCGAGGCACGGGTCAGGCTGGACGCCGACGGCACGGCCCTGGTCCAGGCGTCGACCAGCGACATGGGCCCCGGAACCTACACCTCCATGACCCAGGTCGCCGCCGACGCCCTCGGCCTGACCATGCGTACGGTCCGCTTCGAACTCGGTGACTCCACCTTCCCGCCGTCCCCGCCGCACGGCGGATCGCAGACCATGGCCGGCGTCGGCTCCGCCGTCCAGGACGGCTGCGACAAGCTGCGACAGGAGGCGATCAAACTCGCCGTCGAGGACGAGCGGTCACCGCTGCACGGCGTCGACGCCGCCGACATCGTGGTCCGCGGCGGCCGGCTGCACGTCAAGGGCAACCCCGCGCGCGGGGAGACCTACCGGCAACTGCTGGCCCGTAACAGCCGTACGCACCTGGAGACGCGCGGGATCTTCACCCCGAGCGGCGACGACCGGTACTCCATGAACGCCTACAGCGTGACGTTCGCCGAGGTGGCCGTCGACCAGCGGCTGGGCCTGGTGCGGATGCGGCGCATGCTGGGCGTCTACGACGTCGGGCGGATCATCAGTCCCAAGCTCGCCGACAGCCAGGCCCTCGGCGCCATGGTGGGCGGCGTCGGGCAGGCCCTGCTGGAGCACACGGTCACCGACCACCGCGACGGCCGGATCGTCAATGCCAACCTCGCCGACTACCTCGTGCCCGTCAACGCCGACATCCCCGACATCAAGGCGATCTACCTGGACGGGGAGGACCTCCACGCCGACCCCATCGGCGTCAAGGGCCTCGGCGAGATCGTGAAGGTCGGGGTCGCGCCTGCCATCGCGAACGCGGTCTTCAACGCCACCGGCCGCCGCGTCCGCGACCTGCCCATCACCGCCGAAGCCCTGCTCTGAACCCCGGGCGGCAGGGCCCCTCCCGCCACCCGGGCGGGGCTCTGAGAGCCGTCCCACTGATCGGCCCGCCGCCGTGTCTCCGATCCCCCGATGCCGGCGCGGCGGCGGGCTTCCCAACCACCCACCGAAGGACACCTCTCATGCTGAACATCGCGGACACGCTGCACCGCTGGTGCCGCGAGGACCGCCCCTTCGCCCTCGCCACCGTGATCCGGGTCAGCGGCAGCGCACCCCTGCCACCCGGCACCGCACTGGCCGTGGGCACCGGCGGCGAGGCGGTCGGCAGCATCTCCGGAGGATGTGTGGAAGGCGCCGTCTACGAGCTGTGCCGACAGGTGCTGGAGACGGGCGAACCCCCGATACGGGCCTCGTTCGGCTACTCCGACGACGACGCCTTCGCCGTGGGCCTGACCTGCGGCGGCGAGATCGAGGTCCTGGTCCAGCGGGTCGACCCCGCCGACCAGTCCCACCTCACCACCGCCCTGGAACACGTGTCGGCCGGTGTGCCCGTCGCCGTGGCACAGGTGATCGACGGGCCGCAGCGCCTTCTCGGCCGCACCCTGTCCGTTCTCGGGGGCGGCAGCGCGTACGACGGGACCCTGGGCAGTCGACAGCAGGACCGTACGGTGGCCACCCAGGTCCGCGCGCTGCTGCGGGCAGGCCGGACCGCCCACGTCGAAGTCGGCGGGGACGCCGACACCTGCCCTCAGAAGCTGACACTCCTGGTCCACACCCACGCAGCGCCGCCCCGCATGCTGATCTTCGGCGCCGTCGACTTCGCCGCCGCCCTCAGCCAGGCCGGACGCTTCCTCGGCTACCGGGTCACCGTCTGCGACGCCCGCCCCGTCTTCGCCACCCCGGCCCGCTTTCCGTACGCCGACGAGGTCGTCGCCGACTGGCCGCACCGCTACCTGGAGCGCGCCGAGGTCGACGCCCGTACCGCGATCTGCGTCCTCACCCACGACGCCAAGTTCGACATCCCCCTGCTCCGCCTGGCCCTCGACCTTCCGGTCGGCTACATCGGCGCGATGGGCTCCCGCCGCACCCACGAACACCGCCTGGAACGTCTGCGTGAGGCCGGCGTGCCCGAGGAACACCTCGCCCGCCTGCGCTCACCGATCGGACTCGACCTCGGCGCCCACACCCCCGAAGAGACGGCGATCTCCATCACCGCCGAGATCATCGCCCACATCAACGACGGCACCGGCCTGCCCCTGTCCCACATCCCGGGCCCCATCCACCGTTCCGGCCCCATGGCCCAGGTGTCGTCGCCGGCCGAACTCCTGGCCGTATGAGGCCCCACGTGCTCATCGACACCTACGGCCGAGTGGCCACCGACCTGAGGGTCTCACTGACCGACCGCTGCAATCTGCGGTGCACGTACTGCATGCCCGAGGAGGGTCTGCAGTGGCTGGCCAAGCCAGACCTGCTCACGGACGACGAGATCGTCCGCCTGATCGACATCGCCGTCGCCTCCCTCGGCATCGAGGAAGCCCGCTTCACCGGCGGCGAGCCCCTGCTGCGGCCCGGCCTGGTCGGCATCGTCGAGCGCATCGCCGCCCTCGACCCGCGCCCCCAGATGTCGCTGACCACCAACGGCATCGGCCTCAGGCGCACCGCGCCCGCCCTGAAGGCGGCGGGCCTGGACCGGGTCAACGTCTCCCTGGACACCCTCCGCCCGGACGTCTTCGAGGCCCTCACCCGCCGTGACCGCCACGAGGACGTCATCGAGGGCCTCGACGCCGCCCGCGAGGCCGGCCTGACGCCCGTCAAGGTCAACTCCGTCCTGATGCCGGGCCTGAACGACGACGAGGCCCCGGACCTGCTCGCCTGGGCGGTGGCGCACGACTACGAACTGCGCTTCATCGAGCAGATGCCCCTGGACGCCCAGCACGGCTGGAAGCGCGACGGCATGATCACCGCCGGGGACATCCTGACCTCCCTGCGCACCCGCTTCGACCTCACCCCCGAGGGTGAGCAGAAGCGCGGCTCGGCCCCCGCCGAACGCTGGCTGGTCGACGGCGGCCCTCATGTCGTCGGCGTCATCGCCTCCGTCACCCGCCCCTTCTGCGCGGCCTGCGACCGCACCCGCCTCACCGCCGACGGCCAGATCCGCACGTGCCTGTTCGCCCAGGAGGAGACCGACCTCCGCGCCGTCCTGCGCGCCGGAGCCCCCGACGAGGAGATCGCCCGCATCTGGCGCCTGGCGATGTGGGGCAAGAAGGCGGGAGCGGGCCTGGACGACCCGTCCTTCGTGCAGCCGGACAGGCCGATGTCGGCGATCGGAGGCTGACGCTGTGACAGGCAGGTCAGGAAGGTATGGAGGCGTGGCAGCTGACCGAGCCCGCGAGCACCGCGGTGAGCGGGCGCATCCGCAGCCGGTCAGGCTGCTCGCGATACGGCGGACACCGCTCTCCCTGGAGGAGGTCTTCCAGGCCGTCGGCGACGAAGCGGCAGGCGGGATCGCGCTGTTCGTCGGCACGGTGCGCAACCATGACGCGGGCGCGGACGTGAACGGACTGGGGTATTCGTGCCACCCGACAGCCGAGGCCGAGCTGCGGCGGATCGCGCAGAAGGTCGTGGCGAACCACCCGGTGCGCGCCCTCGCCGCGGTGCACCGGGTCGGAGAACTGGCGGTGGGCGACACAGCGGTCGTGGTCGCCGTGGCATGTCCCCACCGGGGAGATGCCTTCGCAGCCTGCAGGCAACTGATCGACGACCTCAAGCACGAAGTGCCCATCTGGAAACACCAGAAGTTCTCGGACGGGACCGATGAATGGGTCGGCGCGTGATGCCGTCACAGGCCCTGGCCGGACCCGCGTCTCAGCGCTGCGGCTCCAGCTCCCAACTGGCCAGCATCCGCAGGGCCTCCTCCGACCGGGAGCCCGGCTCGGCGTGGTAGGTGACCAGCCGCATCGGGGCGCCCCCGCGCAACGCCATGGGCTCGTGGACGAGGTCGAACTCTCCCACCAGCGGGTGCCGCATCCGCACGATGTCGCCAACGGTCCCGCAGCTCACCTCATGCCGTGCCCACAACCGCCGGAACTCCTCGCTCTTCTGCGACAACTCCTCGAACAGCGAAGAGAGGTAGGAATCCTCGGGGCTTTTACCGGCGTTCATGCGCAGAGCGCCGACGGCTGTCAGAGCCGTCCGTTCCGGGTCGGCGAACCGGTCGCGTGTCTCAGGCGAGAGGAAGATCAGCCGGACGATGTTGCGCTCCTCGGGCATCAGTTGGGCCCAGTCCCCGAAGACGGTGGCGGCGAGCCGGTTCCACCCCAGGATGTCCAGGCGCCGGCTGACAACGTAGGCGGGCACGCCGAGCCCGTCGAGCAGATGCTGGACGCTGGGCCGCAGCCGCTGCGGCGGAGGCGCGGCCTGCGGGGTGCCCTGCCGTTCGGGCTGGGCCAGCCGGACCAGATGCTCCCGCTCCTCCTCGCTCAGGCTCAGGGCGTGGGCGACGGCGTCCAGCACATCGGCCGACATCGTCTCGCCGTGTCCCTGCTCCAGGCGCGCGTAGTACGCGTACGACACCCCCGCAAGCTGCGCCAGCTCCTCGCGCCGCAGTCCGGGAACCCGCCGCCGCCCGTACGACGGCAGGCCCACGTCCTCGGGCCTGAGCCGGGCCCTGCGCGACCGCAGGAACTCCCTCAGCTCGCTACGCCGGTCAAGTCCGGACGTCGCTTGGTCATCGGGCGCCACATGTGAAGACATCTCTGTCCTCCAGTTGTCCAACGTGCCTCGCCGTTGCAGGGCAGCGTACAGCATCGACCCCATGGCTCATCTTGATACTGAATCTCATATCGGTGTAGAGTCTCCCCATAAGACTTCACCTCGAACGGGAGTGTTCTCGTGCGCAAGATCTGGTTCATCACCGGCTCATCCCGCGGCTTCGGCCGCCAGTTCGCCCAGGCGGCCCTGGAGCGCGGCGACAAGGTCGCGGCCACCGCCCGCGACACCGACTCCCTCGCGGACCTGGTGGCCGCCCACGGCGAGGCGATCCTTCCCCTCACCCTGGACGTCACCGACAAGGCCGCCGTCACCGAGGCCGTCCAGCGGGCGCACGACCACTTCGGCCGCCTGGACGTCGTCGTCAACAACGCCGGCTACGGACTGTTCGGCGCCGTCGAGGAACTGACGGAACAGCAGGTCCGCAACCAGATGGAGACCAACTTCTACGGCGCCCTGTGGGTCACCCAGGCCGCCCTGCCCCTCCTGCGGGCCCAGGGCAGCGGCCACATCGTGCAGATCTCCAGCGTCGGCGGCGTCACCGCCTTCCCCAACCTCGGCGTCTACAACGCCTCCAAGTGGGCCCTGGAGGCACTGAGCGAGGCCCTCTCCCAGGAGGTCGCCGGATTCGGCATCAAGGTCACCCTCGTCGAGCCCGGCGGCTTCGCCACCGACTGGTCCGGCCCCTCCGCCACCTTCGCCGAGCAGCTCCCCGCCTACGACGACCTGCGCACGGCCCTCGCCGCCTACTGGAGCACCACCCAGCCCGGCGACCCTGCCGCCACCGGCGCGGCCCTGCTGAAGATCGTGGACGCCGACAACCCGCCCCTGCGGGTCTTCTTCGGCACCTCCCCGCTCCAGCTCGTCCCCCAGGTCTACGCCGAACGCCTGAAGACCTGGGAGGAATGGGCCGACGTCGCCACCGAGGCCCATGGCAGCGCCGCGTAACCGTAGGGCACAGGCGTCGGCCAGAGCCGGCGCTCGTCGCAGCAGCCCCGGGAACACTTCGATCAGCGACTCGACCGCAGCGTCCACGATCTGTGCCCTCGTGGCGTCGCGCTGTTCGTCACGCCTGTTCATGGCCGCCTCCACCTCTTCACAGTCAGCATTGACTGCGACGGCGGTGAGGCGCCTCGGGTCCGCCTTCCTCGTCGTGGACACGGAGGACGACCTGCGGTGAAGGCCGTGCACCCGGCATCGATGCCTGCTCGCGGCGCTTACCGTCGGCGGCGTAGAAGGATGGGTAACTGCGCTCCACACAATGATACTCGGTATCAGATTGAGTCTTTGCTGTACCCTCCTGGTATGTCCGAGAGCGCCCGTACCGCCGACCAGTCCGCACGCAAGCCGCCCGGCCTGCGCGAGCGTGTGCGTGCGACGGTTCAGGCGGAAGTGGTCGAGGTGGCGCACCGGCTCTTCACCGAGCAGGGGTTCGACAAGACGACCGTCGACCAGATCGCCGCCGAGGTGGGCCTGTCACGCGCCAGCCTGTTCAGGTACTTCGGCACCAAGGAAGACATCGTCCTGGGACGCCTGGAGGAATCCGGCCGCCGAATCGCGGAGGCACTCGCCGCCCGCCCCGACGACGAGCAGCCCTGGGAGGCACTGCGCCGGGCCTTCGACGTCCTGACGCGGATGAACGAGGCAGCGCCGCCCGAGCAGGTACTCAGCTATCTGCGCATGCTCCAGGAGACCCCGTCCCTGCGCGCCCGGCACTACGAGAAGCAGCTGAGCTGGCAGAAGCTGTTGGTGCCGGAGATCGCCCGGCGGCTGGGGGCAAGCCAGGACCGGCCCGAGGACACCAGGCCGAGCGCTCTGGCCGCCGCCGCGCTCGCCTGCCTGGACGTGGCCTCCACGGCGTGGGTGGCCTGTGAGGGCACTGTCCCGCTGGCCGTGCTGCTCGACCGGGCGATGGGCGCGTTGACGAAGTGACGTACGTGACATCCAGCGTCAGGACTCACACGGCGTTTCCGTAGATTCCCGTTCCGCCACTCGATTCCGGACACAGGGCGGCGAGCACTGCGCTCTTGACCACCGTCGTCCCGGCCGGCGAGGGTGGTCGCCGTGCTGACCGGGATGTCGCGGTCAGTCCTGCGCGATGGACATCCGGCCACGCCGACCGACGGACGCGTCACCGAGAGCTTCCAGGACCCACTGACTTTCCGCCGGTCGTGCCCATAGCGTGCCGTTAAGAGCGGTCAACCACGGTCAACAGCGGCGCGAACTCGCACCCTCAGGCGGCACGCCAGCGCACATAAGGTCAGGTCAGCAGCTATCCGGCTCCGCAAGCGCCATCGCTTCCCAAGCTGAGAGCGCGAGTTCGATTCTCGTCACCCGCTCCATGCGAACCCCAGGTCAGCGGCCTGGGGTTTGTCGCGTCTGGGCCATTCTGAGGGCTTCATGCCCTCTGGGTGCCCCAAGTCGAGGCGAAATGGCCACCTCAGGGGTATTCACGCCGATCCGCGTCGGACGGGTTGTGCTCAGGCGGGCCGAGTGGAGGCCCGTAGTTCGATCTTGTATCCGCCCTGTGGGACGGGCTCGGCGGTGAGGGTGCCGTCGAGCAGTTCGGCGCGTTCTCTCAGGCCGATCAGGCCGTGCCGGGCGCTGGGCAGGGCGACGGACGGGCGGGTGGCGGCGGTGTTGGTGACGGTGACGCCGAAGTGCTGCGCGTCATGCCACAGGCGCACCTCCGCGCGGGCGCCCGGGGCGTGCTTGCGGACGTTCGTGAGGGCTTCTTGGACCGTTCGGTAGACGGTGCGTTGGGCGGTTGTGCTGATGCTGGGCGGGAGCTCCCCGGTCAGGGTGGTCTCGATGCCGCTGTTGGCGATCAGCTGCTGGAGGTCGGCGAGGGTGGGCTGCGGGGTGAGTTCGGTGTCGTTGCCGCCGGAGGCGCGCAGCAGGGTGACCATGTGGCGGAGTTCGTCGAGGGTGTTCACGCTCAGGGTGCGGATGGTGCGGGCGGCGTCGCGGGCGTCGGGGTCCTTGGCGGCGACCTGCAGGGCTCCGGCCTGCACGGCGATGAGGCTGACCTGGTGGGAGACCACATCGTGCATCTCGCGGGCCAGTTGGGCGCGTTCGCGGGCGAGGACGGTCTGGGCGTACAGGGCGCGTTCGTGTTCGCGGGCCACTTCGACCTCGACGAGCTGGCGGGCCACGTCGTGTCTGGCCTGCACGAGCTGGCCGAACAGGATCGGGGCGAAGGCCGTGGCCAGCGTGTAGACGAACTGGATGAGCGTCCAGGTGCGGTCGCCGGGAAACGTGTCGCCGGAAAACGTGTCGGACAGGGGCCAGGCGAGGGTGCCCGCCGCCGCGTTCAGCAGGGCGCAGCCGGCCAGCAGGGGGCGGTTGCGGGTGCGCGTGGCCAGTGTGTACAGGGCGGCGATCGGCGCGACCGCCACGTCCATGAACAGGGTCATGGGCAGGGTCAACAGGAAGACGGTCAGTGGAAAGCGCCTGCGCAGGAGCAGTCCGGCGCAGCCGAGGGCGGCGCAGGCCCATATGAACGGTGTCGCCTCGCCGTAGAGGTTGATCCAGGCGTCGAGGGCGGCCAGCACGACGAGGCCCGCGTCGACGGCCCAGGGCGGCACCCGCCGCCACCGTTCCTGAGCCGTGCTCATCATCCGTTGCCCCCTGCCTTGTTGGCGCCGTCGTCGCCGAGCAGCCCGGCCCGCTCCGCGAGGAGCGCCGCCTGGACGCGGCTGGAGACCCGGAGCTTGGTCAGGATCGAGCTGACGTGGTCCTTGACGGTGCCCGCGCTCAGGTGGATGCGGGTGCCGATGTCGGCGTTGGACAGTCCTTCCGCGATCAGGACGAGGACGTCACGTTCGCGGTCGGTGAGCAGGTTCACGCGCGCCACGTCCGCGTCCTGGGGCGCGTTCGCCCCCGGATGGCCGCGCAGCAGAGCCCGCGAGGCTTTCGGGGACATCACCACCCCGCCCGCGGCCAGGGTGCGTACGAGTTGGGCGAGCTGTTCGGGCTCGGTGTCCTTGAGCAGGAAGCCCGCGGCTCCCGTGCGCAGCGCGGTCAGGATGTACTCGTCGGTGTCGAAGGTGGTCAGCATGGCCACCGTCGGCGGCTCGGGCAGCGTCTGGATCTCCCTCAGGACGGTCAGGCCGTCCACGTCCGGCATGCGGATGTCGAGGAGCACGACGTCCGGATGCTCGCGCCGGATCGCGTCGGCGGCCTGCGCTCCTTCCGCGGTCGCCACGACCTGGATGCCGTCGGACGCGTTCAGGATCAGCTCGAACCCGGACCGCACCAGCGCCTCGTCGTCCACCACCACTACCCGGATCACCGGCGTTCCGCCTCACACTCGTCTGCTCTGTCCAGCTTCTCGGCGACCAGTACACCCCGCATCGGGGCGTCCACGTTCCCGCACGGTGATCGCTCGCTGTCGACAGTACGTCCGGCCAGGTGCGCGACGGTGCGGCCGTTGTGGACTCCCGCCACCCGGCAGGCCGGTTCCAGCCGTTCGGGGGGAGCGCTCCGGCCCGGCGGCGGGCGGGTGGGCGAGGCTCGGCGGATGGTGTCGGCGGCTCTCGTCCGGTGGGATCGCTCCGCGGGCCCGACCGGGTCTGCCGGCCGCCGTCGTTTTCCGCACCGTTCGAGGATCACCCAGCCATGCCCGAGTTGTACCTTCGTCAGCCTGTCCGTGCTCTGCGCCGCTGTGCGGCGCGGCCCCATGTGCTGTTCGGGGGCGTGTACGGGGCGGTACTGGCCAGCTCCATGGTGGCCGCCCTGACGGAGCAGGGTGAGACTGCGCCCGCCGACCGGTTCAGCAGCGCCCAGTGGCTCCTGGTCACGGCCGCCGCATCGGCCTTGGCGCACGGTTACGCACATCTGATCGCCCTGCGCGGCGACCGGACCCATCACGGTGTGCGCGCCGCGTTGCGGCTGTTGCTGGCCGAGTGGCCGTTGGTGGTGGCGACGGTGCCGACAGTGGTCCTGCTGCTCGGCGCGGGCTGGGGGTGGTGGCCCTCGGAGGGCGTCGAGTACGTGGCCTTCGCCGTGAACGTGGTGCTGCTGTTCGCCTGGGGCCTGCTCGCGGCCCGCGCCGCAGGTCGCACGTGGGGCTCCGCCTTGAAGATCGGCACAGTGGACGCGTTGCTCGGGCTGGCGGTCGTGGTGGCCAACGCCCTCATCAAGTAGGGCAGTTGGCCGTCCGGGGCCCGCCGAACGGCCGACGCGGCGCTGTTCCGCCGGTCGGCGGGGCAGACCCGGCCGGTCGGCGGGGGTGCTACCGAAGCCTGCCGGATGGTCCGCCTCCTGACGGCACCGAAGGATTTTCCGTATGACACAGATACAGCCGCCCCAGGAGACACCGGCTCCGCAGGAGAGCGCGCCTGCACGGTCCCGAACCTCGCCCGACTCCGCCGGGCAGACCCCCGGCGGTCCCTCGATGGGACGCCTGGTCGGGGTGGACCTGGCCCGCGCGCTGGCGGTGTTCGGCATGTACGTCGTGCACATCGGCCCGCCGCTGTCGGCCACACACGGCGTCGGCAGCTGGGTCCGGTACATCGCGGACGGCCACTCGTCGGTCCTGTTCGCCACCCTCGCCGGGTTCTCGCTGATGCTGATCGCGGGCCGCTTCGAGCCGAAGACCGGCCTGGCGGGCCGGCAGGCGAAGGCCCGGATCGCGATCCGCGCCGTGATCCTCCTGGCGCTGGGCACCGTGATGGCGATGGAGTACGGGGGCGTGATCATCCTCGGCTTCTACGGCGTCTACTTCCTCCTCGCCCTGCCCCTGGTGCGACTGAGCGCGGGGACCCTCGCGATGATCGCGGCGGGGCTCGCGCTCGTCATGCCGCAGCTGGCGTTCGTCCTGACCACGGGGCTGAGCGAATCCGTCCAGCAGAGCATCAACGCCTACGACCCGCTCCGCCACCTCAGCGAGGTGGGAGTGCTCGATCTGCTGCTCACCGGTTTCTACCCGGCGCTCACCTGGATGCCGTTCGTGATCGCCGGCATGGCGCTGGGTCGCATGGACCTGTCGGCGGCCGCCGTCCAGCGGCGCCTGGCGGCGATCGGCGCCGGCCTCGTCGTGGGGGCTTACGGCTTGTCCCTGCTGCTGGCGGGCAAGAACGCGTTGAGGAGCATGGCGGAGGACGGGGCGTCGTCCAGTGGCTCCGGGTCGGCGTCCATGGGCAGTGGGTCCATGAAGCCCCAGCTGTCGTTCTCGGATCTGTTGTCCGCCGGGCCGCACAGCGGCACCACGTTCGACATCATCGGCAGCGTGGGCGTCGCGATCCTCGTGATCGTGGGCGCGACGGTGGTGATGGACCGCCTGCCGCGGCTGCGGCGCCTGGCGAAGCCGGTCATCGCCGTGGGCACCATGTCCCTGACCGCCTACGTCGGCCACTTCGTCGCGCAGTCCGTGCTGTCCACGCCCGCCGGGACAGGGACCCAGCAGTCCTGGGTGCCGCTGCTCATGTACGTCCTCGGGGCGATCGTGTTCGCCACCGTCTGGTCCCGCTTCTTCCGCCGCGGCCCTCTGGAGCACGTGCTCAACACCGCCACCAAGCCCGCCAAGTACGTCCGGTGAGGTCCGGCCGGGGTGGCTCGGCTTCCTGCCCCATCCCGGCCTGAACGGTCTGCCGAAGCCCGCAGGGGGATCGCCCCTGCGGGCTTCGGCTGTTGTTCTTGACCGACTGATGTCGGGGACATGCGTGGGCAGGGTGCCGGCGCGGCCCGGGGGCGATCGTCAGTACTGGCAGGCGCGCAGGGAGCGTTGATCACGACGTGGCGTACGTGTGCGTCGGCTCGCGCCTGGCGCACGGTGCACCGCGCGCACGATCCCCTTCGCCCGAGGGTGTACTCCACCCTGAGAGCCTGTGTCATATCTCCGGTCGGATCAGCGCGCGGCGTCTGGTGCGTGCGATCGCAAGGCGCCGGAGCGCCCTCGTGGCGGAGCCACGTGGGCGGTTCGGCAACGCGGCTGGGGGTCCCCCCTCTGGGGGAGTGCGTGCCAGGCGCCGCGCGCCCGGCCGGGGATATGACACAGGCTCTGAGGCCGGCGATGTGCTCGACGGGCTCGTCCGGGTCGCGGGGCTGTCGGCGAGCAGAACGTCGAGGAACCGGCCGTGGCGGTACAGCACGGCGTATCCGGCAGATGCCCGACGCCACCATCCCGCCACCCGGTACGACCGACGACACCGGCGAGCCCATGGTCAGGCCCGTCTCAGTCGCGGGGGCGTCCCGCCGTGGTCAGGAGCTGCGTCGCCGCGAGCTGCGCGTACAGCTCGTCCTTGGCCACCAGTTCCTCATGAGTGCCGACCGCGCGGACCGTGCCCGCGTCCATGACGACGATGCGGTCGGCGTCCGTGACCGTCGACAGGCGGTGGGCCACCACCAGCACGGTCGTCTCGCGTGCCGTCTCGGCGATGACGTCCCGCAGTGCCAGCTCGTTGACGGCGTCGAGCTGCGAGGTCGCCTCGTCAAGGAGCAGCAGCCGGGGCCTGCGCAGCAGCGCGCGGGCGATCGCGACGCGCTGGCGCTCGCCACCGGACAGTTTCGTGCCGCGGTGCCCGACCGGGGTGTCCAGGCCGTGCGGGAGGCGCTCGACGAGGGCGTCGAGCCTGGTTCGGGCGAGGACCGCGCGTATGTCGTCGTCGGTCGCGCCGGGCGCGGCGAAGACCAGGTTCTCCCGCAGCGTGCCGGCCAGCACCGGCGCGTCCTGCTCGACGTACCCGATGACGGACCGCAGCTCGGGCAGCGGCCACTTGGTCACGTCCTTGCCGTCGACCAGGACACGGCCGCCGGTCGCTTCGTAGAACCGCTCGACGAGCGCGAAGACCGTCGACTTGCCCGCGCCCGAGGGGCCGACGAACGCCGTCATCCCGCCTCCCGGCACCTCGAAGTCCACCCGCTGGTGGATGTCCGGCAGCCGGGGCCCGTACCGGAAGGACACCTCCTCGAAGCGAACCGACGCCGGACGCGGCCGCACCGCCGGGGTCGCCGCGGGCCGCACCGACCGGTGCCGGTCCTGCTTCTCTGTCGCCAGGTCGTCCACCTGCGCGATACGGGCGATCGCGGCCGCGCCCTCCTGGTAGTGGGACGCTGCCTCGACCAGCTTGTACACCGGCTCCATCAGGTAGAAGAGGTACAGCAGGAACGCGATCAGCGTGGAAACGGGCATGTCGCCGGACGCCACCCGCGCCCCGCCGACGGCGAGTACCGCGAGGAACGCCAGCTCGACGGCGAGGTTGTCCGCCGAGCCCAGCACGGCCTCCCACTTCGCGCTGCGCACGCCGTGGCGCCACGCCCTGCGTGCCGCCGCCTCGACGCGAGCGGTCTCCCGCTCCTCGGCGCCGGACGCCTTCACCGTACGGAACGCGCCGAAGACCCGCTCCAGGCCCGTGGACATCTCCCCGACAGCCGCCTGCGCACGCTCGGCGGCCTGCCCGATCTTCGGCATCACCAGCACGGCACCCACACCGACGACCGCGACCACGCCGAGCGTGACGCCCAGAAGGACGGCATCGAGGAACGCCATCACCACGACCGCCGCGACCAGTGTCACCGCCCCCGTCGCCGCGGAGACCACCGCCTGGGTACTGACCGCCCGCAACAGCGTGGTGTCGGAGGTCACCCGCGACATCAGATCGCCCGGCTGCATCCGGTCCACCTCCGCGAGGCGCAGCCGCAGCAACCGTCCGATGAGGCTGCGGCGGGCGGCGAGCACCACCGACTCCGCCGTCCGTTCCAGCACATAGGCACCGAACGCCTCGGCCACCATGCTCAGCAGGACCAGAACGGTCATCGCCAGCAGGACGGTGCCGATCGTGCCACCGGACGAGAGCCGGTCGACCAGCGTCTTCGTCGCCAGCGGCTGCAGCAGCCCGCCGGCGGCCCCGGCCAGCGCGCACAGCAGACCGAGCGCGACGGCCCACCGGTGCGGACGGACGTACCCGTACAGCGCTTTGAGCGTCTCGCGGGCGCGCAGGGACTCGGCACCCGTCGCCTCCGGGGCGGATGCGGTGTTCACAGGGTTCCTTTCCTATGTGTTCGGCCGCGCACCGCGTCAGCGGTTACGGGCATCGGCCCGCCGGGGGCCTTGGGGCGCGGAGATCAGGCGTACGACGGCCAGAGAGAGGCCGCCCGTCAGCAACGCCCGCCAAAGAGATGTGCGATCGCAGGCTCAGTGGACCAGTGAGGCCGCCCGCGAGGCGAAGAGGTGCACCCCTGCTTCGTAGAACTCAGGACGGACGACGAACAGGACACCGGCGCCCGCCATCAGCGTCAGGCAGAGAAGTTCCAGCAACCGGCCTCTGCCAGGCTCGACGGCGGTCTCGGGCTCCTTGTCACGAACGTGCTGTGTCATGCCTTCAGCCTGGACGCCCGGCCGCTCGCCGCACATCCGGCGGCTGTCGGGCCCTCCCCCGCCGAGTGGCTGGAGAAGACCGGCCTGAGGTAGGAGGGGCACATCAACCCTGCATGGCGACGACCCGTGAGTCCGGCTCGTCGGTCCCCGGGGAGCCGGGGCCGCCGGCAGCCGACGGGGGCGGGCCGGTCAGGGACCGGGCGATGACCACCGAGCCGCCGCCGTGGAGCAGAACGCTGCCGAGCACCACCAGGGTCATGGCGTACAGGGCGGTGTCGGCGTACCGCCCGTCCGGCAGAGCGTTGAACGCGAGCAGGCCGAACACGATGGAGGTGGTGCCGCGTGGTCCGAGCGCGCCGACCATGAGCCGTTCTCGCCAGGTGAACGTCGAGCCGAGGAAGGCGAGCATGATCGGAAGGATGCGCACGACGGTGAGCGCGGCGACGCAGAGCACGACGGTGGGCCAGTGGACGCCCTCCCCCACGGCGAGCACCACGGCGTTGCCGAAGAAGAACCACATGCACATCGTCATCATCGAGTTGGTGTCCTCGATGAGCTGGAAGTCCGAGGCGTGGGGAGCCGAAGCGCCCCGTCGGCGGACCGGTGCCTGCCTGATGTAGCGGAAGGCGATCCCGCACACGAACGAGGCCACGAAACCGTTGCCGTCCATCGCCGTGGTCACGGTGTAGGCGAGCAGCGGTGTGACCAGCACGACGATCCGCCGGGACTGCTCCGTCATCCACTCGGCGCGGTCGGCCAGATTGATCAGCCACGCCACCAGCGCCCCCACCACGAAGCCGGCCACGAGGGCCTTCAGCGCGAACGGCACGGCCGTGCCGAGGGCCTGCATGGGCGTTCGGGTGACGGAGTTGGTGCCGACGAGGATCAGGGCGAACAGGAAGAGGGGCGACACGATGCCGTCGTTGTAGCCGCTCTCCACGTTGAGCACGCTGCGCACCCTCGACGGGATACGCCGGTCGCGGACCAGCGTCTCGGCCGGAGCGAAGTCGGTCGGGACGACGATGCACGCGATGAGCAGCAGCAGCGCGACCGGCAGTCCGGGCAACAGCAGCGTTCCCAGCAGGACCATCGTGATCAGGCTCAGCGGCAGGGCCACCAGCAGGGCCCGCGCGGCGGAGCCGGGGTCGTTGCCGAACAGTCGCCCGCCCGGCAGCTCGGTGGCGTCGACGAACAGCAGGACGGCCAGGATGACCTCGGCCACATGCTGAGCGACCTGGGAGTTCAGGGTGACAGCGATATGACTGTGGGTGAACACCCCCGTGACCACGCCCGCGAGCACCAGCACCAGAGGAGCCCGCACATGCCGTTGCTCCAGCCGGCCGGCGACCAGCGACCACCCGGCCACCACCGTGGTGATCACAATCAGGACAAAGATCATGTGAATCCGCTTCAGAACTCGGAACCGTCGCCCTTCTCATCCCAGCGCACCGCTCACCGCAAGTCACTCCGCCGATCAGCGGGATCCGCCCCGCCGACAGGCCGGCGTCGGCCCGGGCGGAGCGCCGTCAGAGGCGCCGGGCCCCGCGCAGCCCCTGGGCGTAGTAGCCGTCGCCGTCGAGCCGTGAGGTGCCGCCCTTGTCACCCATGGTGGGGCCGCCCGCGTTCTTCCGGCTGGAGATGAAGCGCGGGTGGTCGGCGGTGTCCAGGCCGAGGTAGACACCGATGTGGCCGATCCGTTTGCCGGGCAGCTCCCGTGTTCTGAAGAAGACCAGGTCGCCGGGCTGGAGCTGCTGGATGACGGCGGGGCGGCGGTCGGTGAGGGGGATGACGGGTACGCCGAGCCGCCCGTGGGCGATCGCGTCGGGGGTCCGCTGCAGCCCGCTGCCCGCCGCGCTGTCCCGGCTGCTCAGCGGGAACTTGGCGCGGTATCCGTACACCAGCCGGACATAGCCGGAGCTGTCGACGGAGCGCGCGCGGTCCTTCTCGGGGCGGCGGGTGACCGCGTCGGGGAAGGTCCAGGGGATGCCCAGGTAGTCGTAGAAGTCCGAGCCCGTGCGCGGCTTCGGCTTCCCTTGCGCAGCACGCCCGGAGCCGCTGGTGGTGTCGGGTGTGTAGCGGGCGGCACCGCTGTATTTGACTCCCGCTGCCGTCGTCCGGGCCGGGGCACCGGCGACGTAGTCGAAGGCCGTGGCGAGGATGTCGGGGTCGCGGCTGCCGAGCCGGGACCTGAGCCAGGTCCTGAACCAGCCGCTCCGCTCCGCGCCTCGGGCCCAGGGCTTGGGCAGCAACCGCACCCAGCTCTTGGTGACGACCTTGGCATCCGTCGTACGCGGCTCCGCGAAGGTCCTGCTGGGCCCGGTCAGTACGGCCGTACGGGCGCCGTCGGTGAACGTGGCGACGACGGTGCCGCGCGGGTCGCGTGCCACCGTGCGGGCGGGGTTGCCGATCCGCTCGAAGTGCAGCGGGCCGCTCCTGACCCGGATTCCGTCACCCAGTGATGCTTGCGATGCCTGTGATGCCCTTGATGTCTGTGTTGCCGGTGAGGTATCCGGTTTGTCAGTACGGTGCTTGAGCTGCAGGGACAGCTCGCAGCTCGCCGCGAGCAGAACGGCTGTCACCAGGAACAGGACCGTGTTCCTGGTCAGGGAGAACCTACGGATTCTGGGCAGGAGGCGTTTCACTGGTCAACTCCGATGGGGGGGAAGGGGAGATGGCGCCGCAGGTCGGTGCGGGGGCGGCTCATTTCGTGGGCAGGGCGCCCAGCAGCAGCCCGGAAACCAAGATCACGTAGGTGGCGAAGGTGACCGCGCCGGTGGAGAGGACCGTCGCTGTCTTGGGCTGCCTCTCGAGCTGGTAGGCGATGAGACCGGGGACGATGAACCCGAGGGCCTGATGGGCGAACAGCAGCGGGAACTGCTGTTGGAGCAACAGGGAGAGCCCGGCCTGGAGCAGGACACCGGTGAGCACGACGGCGGCGAACAGCCGCTTGCCGTAGAGGATGACGAAGCGCTGCAGCAGCTTGGTCAGCAGGTAGGTCAGGCCTGCCACGGCCGCGACCATGGCGGCGCGCCGCAGATCGTCGACGAGGGTGAGGGCGAGCCAGCCGGGGGTGATCATGCCGCCCGGTGAGAGGTTCGTGGTCAGGTAGCACAGGAGGGAGAAGACCAGACCGAGGGCGATGCCGATCGCGGCGATCTGCGGGGTGACTACTGCGGGGATCAACGGGATGCTCCGTGGGAGGAGTTGTGGTGGGCGCCGGGCGATGTGAGGGCGTCGCTCGGGTCGGCGGGGTCGAGGTGGTCGGGTGCGAGTGCCGCGAGCCGCTCCAGGAAGAGTTCGCCCTGGCCGTGGATGTTGCCGATGGCGACGAGCGAGGAGTCCGGCCCCAGGTGAGCCAGCAGATCGGTGGTGAGCCGGTCGGGGTCGCGGCGGTCGCCGCCGAGATCGACGACGTTCCCGGTCCAGTGGGCGGGTATGGCGTCGGCGGCCGACTTGGTGGGGTGGCCGATGAGGAACACCGTCTCCGGGTCGAGCTGGGGGATGAGCGCGCCCATCTGCCCGTTGCGCTCCACACGGTCGGGACGGCAGTTGATGACGACGTGCAACGGACGGTGGATCGCGCCCAGTTCGAGCAGCTGGTTGATGTTCATCAGCGTCGACTCGGGGTCGTTGGCGGCGAAGACGTTCGCGAAGCCCAGCCGCTTTCCGTCAGGGGTGCGGTACCGCTCGACGGACAGCACACCCGGGTCCGGTGGCGCCTCGTACATTCCCTTCAGCGCGGTCGCGCGGTCGACGCCGAGCAGTTCGGCGACCGCGAGTGCGATGGCGACGTTCTCCTTGAAGGTGAACCAGCTGAAGCCGCGCAGTTCCTCGTCGGTGACGGTTTCCGGGTCGGCGTAGACCAGCTCGCAGTTCCGGGCGTCGGCCTCCTCCTGAAGGATGTGGAAGCGCTCCTTCTCGGCGGTGACACAGACGCCGCCCTCCGGCAGGGACCGGCACAGGGAGCGGGCCACGTCGTCCAGCGTCGGGCCCATCTCGGCGAGATGGTCCTCGCGGACGTTGCACAGCACGCCGATGGTGGAGCGGATCAGCTTGGACTGGTTGATCTCCTGGAGTGCCGGCATGACGGCCATGCACTCCATGACCAGGACATCGGGCCGGTAGCCGGCGGCCCGCCGGACGATGCCGATCTGCTCCACGACGTTGGCGATGCCGAACTTGCGGTAGACCGGCTCCTCGGTGGCATCGGGGTGGATGAACCGGGCCGCGGTGCCCGTGGTCTTGGCGACGGTCACCAGGCCGCTGCCGCGCAGCGCGCCCGCGCACAGCCGGGTGATGGAGGACTTGCCGCGAATGCCGTTGACCAGCACTCGGGTGGGTATGGCGGCGAGATTCGCGTCGTGGCGGCGCTGTTCGACGATGCCTGCGACGAGCAGGCCGACGCAGCACGCCGCGAGGACGCAGTACAGGAAGAGCATGGCAGGTCAGCTCCTGGGACCGGGGCCTGACGGGGAAGTGGAGGGGGTGTGCGGGGTGTGCGCCCCGTCCGGGGAACCGGGCACGGGCGGTGTGTCGGTGCGGAGAAGTCGCTGTCTGGTCAGTTCGAGGCTGCGGGCGATGGATCCCACCTCGTCGTGGTAGCGCGGGTAGAGCACCGTTCTGCGGTTCCCGGCTGCCAACGCCTCGGCGCCCTGGGCGACTTCACGCAGCGGACGTACGACGACGAGGTACAGCCAGCTGATGCAGAGGGCGCCCGTGGTCACCCCCAGCAGACCGACGAGCATGATCCGCCGCTGTGCCTCGTACTCAGGCAGGCCGATCCAGAACACCGGCCTGATCGAGGCGACCTTCCAGCCGAGTGCGCCCGCGACGCCCAGCTTGTCGTTGAACGGCGCCACGGCGGCGACCGCAGGATCCCTCCAGCCGAGCAGCAGCTCTGTGGAGCCCTTGGTCGTGCGGACGGCCTTCATCTGGGCCCGCAGCCGGCTGTCGGAGACCCGCCCGAAGGCCACGAACCCCTTGTTGGACGCGATGACCCGGTGCGCGGAGTCCACCAGCCACACCGAGCCGAGACCGGGTCGGTTGAGGATGCCGGTCAGGTACTGGACCTTGAACTCGCCCACGACATAGTGGCGTCCGGATGCCGCCGTCCCACCCTTGACCGGCTGAGCGGCCACGGCGGCGAGCACCGGCTCCGTGCCGGAGGTGTTCGTCTGCCTGACCCCGGGCCTGATGCGGACCTTCGTCGGGGTACGGGGTTCATCACCGGCGCGGGCGAGGATCTTGCCGGCGCCGTCGACGACGTACAGGGACCGGTACCGGCCGTGCTGCTCCAGGGACCTGTCGAGGACCTTGCGCGCCTCCTCCGACCGGGAAGCGTCGATCACGGTGGCCAGATGGGTGAGGTCCGCGTATCCGTCGTTGATCCCCCTGCGCACGCGATCCGCCGTCGTCTCGGTGCGTTGCCGCTGGTCGTCGGAGATCACCCGCGGTACGACCGCAGCCGGGTGCGGCAAGGTGCTGCCGAGCGTCAGCAGCATCGACGCGGGCCAGGCCAGCAGAGCGAACGCGCACACCACAAGGACGGTGCGCAGTCCGAGCCGGCGCCGGCCCTTGCCGGTCCCGCGCGGAACACGCCCCTTGGCCGGTGGCTGCGCGACCGTCTCCTGCGACGGCCCGCCCCTGCCGCGGAGTTGAAGGCGCAGCGCCTCCAGTGCGGCGCCGATCCGGGCGGGTTCTCCGAAGCGGGACACGTGGACGGGAGCCGTGAGGTCACCCGAGCCGAGCCTCTGCGCGTCGCGGCGCAACCGCAGCACAGGCCGCTGCACCAGCATGTGGAGGGCGGCGGTGACCCCGGCCGCGAAGGCCAGGAGCACGGCCGCGGCGAGGAGGGCGAGACGCAGGTCACCGGTCCCGGCCCCATGGCGCTCGGTCTGCACCGTCGTGACGACCGTCAGTCCGAGTCCGCTGCTCGGACTCTCCTTCGAGGCAAGCCCCCGAGCCACTGCGGCGTACCCGACGGCGGTACGGGTGTTGCCGTCCGCTGCCCGGACGAGGCTGCCGCTCGGACCGTCGAAGCCGCCGGCGGCGGTGTCCGACGGTCCCCTGCTCTGCGCCTGGCGGGCGGCGGTGCCGGCCAGCGACTTGGCCTGCTCGGTGCCGGATCCCGGCCCGGCCGAGGTGAGGGTGGCCCCGTCACGGTCCACGACGTTGAGCGTGTGCTGCTTGCCGACGGAGATGCCCGGCAGCTTCACGCTCTGGGAGGCGACGAGCAACTCCTGCCTGCCGCCTTGCGACAGCGTCGCAAAGGCCAGCAGCCGGGTTACGCCCGAGTCGTCCCGCACCAGTCTCGGTGGCGGGTTCGCCGGCAGTCCACGAAGGTTCACCTTCCCGAGCGGTAGGGCCTCGCCCTGCGCGGCGAGCAGCCGACCGGTGGACTGGTCGACGACGGCGGTACCGCGCCACTTGGGGTAGGTCCGGTTGAGGCGGGTCAGCATTCCGTCCGCCGTTACGGACTTGGAGCCCGCGAAGTCCGCGGCCGCTGTCCGCAGATCGGTGACGCTCTGGTCGACGGCGCCCTGCAGCGCGACCGCCCCGTCCTCGGCGATGTGCTGCTGGGAGCTGAGGACGGCCTCGGGAACGCCGCGTTCGGCATCGCTCCCGACGGCGAACACCGTCAGGCCCGCGACGAGCGCCAACAGAACCGGCAGGGCCGCCAGTGGCGGCCGCACACCTCCTAACACCGCCATGTCCGCGCGACGCCGAGCGGAGCGCAATTTGGATATCGGGGATCGATTGATGGTCAAGAAGAATCCTTTCCAGGAAAGAAGTTCTCGACCTGTCTGACGACGGGAATGCTTCGCCGGTTTATCGGGGAGGTGTGACGGTGCTCACCGAAAGAATGTAGCAGCCATCATGACCTGCTGGTTTGCATACCCGTGAGCATGGTGAATTTGGGCTTCACGAAATGCGAACAATCGCGATGGACCAACCCGTGAACGGGACGACAATTACCCGCAAGGATTATTTTGCATTTCTTCTTCCTCGCCCATCCCGCAGTCGGCTGTTTCACCCCCGCCGATCGGCGGGGGTGCGGCAGTCGTAGAGGCCGAAGTTGCCCCTGGTGCGCCAGCCGTAGGCCCCGGAGCGGATGCGCTCGCAGTGGGACTTCACCCACGTCGTGGCGGGGGTGGTGGGTCGCAGGTGGGTGAGCAGAACGTAGCGGAGTTGGTGGGTGGCGATCAGGTTGCCGAGCTGCGGGGCGCTGGGGAAGGGGGTCTTCCCGGTGAACCCGCCCATGACGAGCACGGGTTGGGACTGAGCGCGCAGCAGACGTTCCGCGGGGTAGGCGGCCTGGGTCGCGAGCAGGTACTTCTCGCCCTTGCGGTGGGCGATGAGGTAGTCCAGCAGCGCGGCGTCGCGGGCGCTGGGCCGGCCGAGCTCGGCCCGGCGCAGGGCGCGCGGGTCGTGGAGGGCTCTGTGGTGGAACTCGCCGACCGGACCGGCTGTCGGGGACGTGGAGGCGCCCGCGTAGCGCGGGTCGAGGGACGAGACGGCCCAGCCGGCGGGTACGAGCAGAGTGGCCGCGATTCCGGCGGCCAGAGAGCCTTGGACCAGCCGCCGGGAGGCGCGTGACCCGCTGGGCCACAGGCCGAACGTCCCGCACACCGCGAAGATCACGGCGAACACCAGCAGCCGGGAGGCGAACCAGGTCGGCCCGTCGAGTACGAGCGCCCAGGCCACCGTCAGCACGATCGCCGACGGCAGCCACAGCCGTCGCCGGCCGCCCGCCTCGTAAGCGGACCGAAAGAGCGCGAGCCCGCCTCCGGCCAGCGCGGCGATCGCCGGTGCGAGCACGGCCGTGTAGTAGACGTGATTGGCGTTGGAGACGCTGAACACCACGGCATGGATGACGAGCCAGCCGCCCCAGAGGAGGAAACCCGCACGCAGCGGGTCGGTCCGCGGCTCACGGGCTCTCCAGATGAGGGCCGTGACGACGGCGAGCACGGCGAGCGGCAGGAACCAGGCGATCTGCGGGCCGACGGTGTGGTTGAGGAGCATCCCCCATCCGGTGTTCCCGGTCATACGGCTGGCGGCGGTGGCCGGGACGGCGCCGAACGCGGTGGCGTCGTCGCTGAAGCGGCTCAGGCCGTTGTAGCCGAAGACCAGGCTGAAGGGGTTGTTGTTCGACGTAGCGTCGATGTACGGGCGGCTGTCCGCGCGAGTCATCCACGCGATCAGCGCCCACGAGCAGGAGACGGCCAGCGTGACCGCACCGCTGAGCAGCAGGCGCAGAGCCCTCTGCAACGGCGAGTTGGGCGCGGTGAGTTGATGGACCACGGCGAATACCGGCAGGACGAGCCAGGCTTGCAGCATCTTCGTCTGGAAAGCGAGCCCGGCCCAGACGCCACACATGATCAGCGGGAGCAGCCGCCCGGTCCGCACCGCCTTCTGCAGGGCTCCGGCGGCTGCCACCAGCAG
This sequence comes from Streptomyces sp. T12, assembly GCF_028736035.1. Taxonomy (NCBI): domain Bacteria; kingdom Bacillati; phylum Actinomycetota; class Actinomycetes; order Kitasatosporales; family Streptomycetaceae; genus Streptomyces; species Streptomyces sp. T12. The sequence continues at coordinate 5,725,505 of NZ_CP117866.1, read as the reverse complement.
CAGGGTGAGGGCGGTGTCCGGGATGGTGGCCCTGTTCAGTACCACGGTGACCGGAGTGAAGGTGAGCGCCAGCGAGGCGATCAGTGCGGCGAACGGCCCGGCCCAGGCCCGTACGATCCGGTGCAGCAGCCATACCGTGAGCACGCCCTCGATCACATGGGGCAGCGCGGCCGCCCACGTGTGCGGCCCGAAGATCCATACGGAGAGGGCATCGGGCCAGAAGGCGCCGGGCACCTTGTCGAGGGTGATCGAACCGCTGGTGTCGAGACCGCCGAAGAAGAAGGCCCGCCAGCTGGTGGCCATCGACCGTATCGCCGCGCTGTAGTAGGGGTGGATCGCGGCGTGCCCCATGCCCCAGGCGTACAGCAGTGCGGCGACGCCCAACACCGCGGCCAGCGCCGGGCGTTCCCAGCGCGCCGGAGCTTCCGGCCGGTCGGCGCGGCGGTGCGATTCCTGGCGGAGGCCATGGGAGCCGGTGCTCTGGGCGGTGGGGGTGGCGGCCACGGTGAAGGTCCCTGGATCAGTGGTGAGGCGGAATGGCAGGTGAGAGGCGGAAGGCTGCGCGGGAGCCGCGGGCACCGCACGTGCGTGCCGTCCGGCGGTACGCCGCCCGACAGACCGGCGATGCGCGTCGAGAGACGGCTCCGGCTTCCGGCTCCCGCACGCCGGAGGCCAGCGGTGATCCCGAGCAGCAGTCACTTCTTTGTACGGACTTCCCGGGGTGCCCGCCCGAGGCTCAGCGGACGCGATTCGCCAGTTTGGTGGCGCTGTTGAGCAGGTACTCCAGCGGTCCGCGTCGGAAGAAGCGGGACCAGATCGCCGCGAACAGGGTGGCCCCGAGGATGAAGCAGAGCAGCAGCGCGGCGGAGGCGGACTGCGGCGGGGTGGCCGCTTCGCCGGGCAGGGCGAGGATGACCAGGATGTGGCCGACGTAGAGGGTCAGGGACATGGTGCCGACGGCGATGATCGGAGTTGCCAGTCGGCGCAGCCAGGGCAGTCGGTCCAGCGCCACCGTCAGGCACAGGAGCGTGGTGATGGCGATCCCGATGCTGCCGATGAGGTCGAACGTGGAACCGGTGTGCGGCTCGGCTGCCAGTAGCCCCCATGCGTCGGGGCCCCACAGCTCACCACCGACCGGCGCGTCGAAGGATCCCGCTGCCATGCCGGGGTCCTTCAGGGCACCGGGGTTCTTCAGGGCAGGCATCCCGGCCATGATCTTCTCAGCGCCGCCGGTCAACCGGAGCGCCAGCCACGAGACGCCGTATCCGAACGCGACCAGCGCGGGACCGACCACGGCCAGCCGCCGCCGTACCGCGCCGGAGGTCAGATCCAGTCGGCCCAACGCCATGCCGGTGACCACGAATGTCATCCAGGTGATCGCCGGGTAGAGGCCGGTGAGGAGAAGGTCGAGCACGCCCACGCCGGAGAGTCGCGCGATCGGGTCCCAGAAGTCGATGGTGTTCACGATCGACTCGGTGAGCAGTGCCCGGATCACGTACGCCAGCTGCGGCGTGACGACCGCGAGCGCGACCGCGATGATCGCGAGCGTCCTGGCCCGCAGCCGCAGCAGGGGCAGGGCCAGCAGGAAGTACACCGCGTAGAAGTTGAGGATCCCGGCGCCGCCGAAGTTGGTCATCGCCAACGCGCTGCCCAGCACCAGCAGGATCACGGCCCGGATCACGATCCGGGCCCTCGCCTGCCGGCCGGCCAGTCCGGTTTTCGGCTCAAGGCGACCGGCGATCAGCATCAACGAGAACCCGGCGAGGGTGGCGAACAGCGCCGACGCCCGGCCGCTCGCCAGGCCCAGGAACCAGTCGCCGACGCCGCCGCCTGGCGTGGGGGCGGGGCCGACGTGCACGGTGAACATTCCGAACACGGCCAGTGCACGGGCGAGGTCCACCCCGACCAGCCGCGCCATCGGCGCGGGGCGTTCCGTCGCCGTGGCGGACTCGGGTGAGGGTAAGGGCCGGGGAGGCGTCTTGTTGGCGCTTTCGATCTCGGTCACCGGGACAACCTTGCCGAGGCGGGGGGCGGTCGACCATCCGCCGGGCTTCGGAAGGTGCCCCGCCGCTCGGCCAACTGCCCCCCCTCCGATTGGCGGGGGTCGGTCTCGGCCGTACACGAACGACTGTGGTCGCCGACCTGGTCGCCGGGACGCCGCGGGTCAGCAGGCTCACCACGCCCCGCGTTCTTCGGCACCGCCGCATCGGGACAGAGGTCGGTGAACATCCCCGCGCTCTCGTCGTACTCGCGTCCGTTCCGGGCGCTGTTGCCGGATCTGCCATCGCAACGGCCACTCCGGATCAGTCCGGCAGGCGATGCCCGCTGGTCGGTGCGAAGTGCCGCGCGCCGTATGGCTCAGCCGCTGGTGGTTCGCGTGCCCAGAGCGTGCCCGTAAGAACGGACAACCACGGTCAACACCGGTGCGATCGGGCCCGCGCAACGGTACCGAAACGACGAATCCGCGCAGGTCAGTGGCTTTTTGCTGTCCGTGGTGATCAGCGGTCGCGTGCCAGATTCGTGCCAGAAGGCTCGTCGGGCTTCTTCCGGACGGCAGCGTCCCGGGCGGCCCGAGCCCTGCGGACCGTGGCGTCCAGCCCGGCGGCGACCTCCTCCTGTCGTAGAACCGGACGGCCGACGCTCGCGGCGCAAAAGGCGTCGAACTCGTGCTCGTCCGCACCCTGGCCGCCGCGCGGTTCATCTGGTGGTCGCATGCCTCTCTTGTCACCCTCGCATCGGCTCCCTCGAACCACAAGAAGTCAGCGACTCACGCGCAACCCCCGGGCCCCGACGCCGAGCTCTTCCGACCACCACCGACGGCCTCCCCACCCGCCCACCCCCCACTGGGAATTCCCGACTCCGGCATCGACACGTCCGAGGGCCGGACGCTACTCGCGAGAGCCTGACGCCACTGGAGGTGAGGGCAGCCGGGTCTTGGTGGCGGCCCCACCCACGCGGGCCTCGAAGCACTCCCGTTCGCCGTCGGCCGACGCGGGCCGGAAGCAGGCCCGGACGGTGCTGCCGGGACGGACTTCGGTCATCTCGGTGTAGATGAAGGTTGCCGCGTCGTCCTTGTTCCTGATGCGCACGCTGTGGGTCGGGCCGCCTGCCGTGACGTCCACCCGGTCGCCGATCTCGGTCCCCCAGGTCCGGGCCCAGCTCGCACCGCACTTCTTGCTGTGGCGCAGCTCGACGTGGGCGCCGGTGGCCGTGCGGTACGAGGCGAGGGTGTCGGGGCCGAGGCCGCAGATCAGGCGCATCGGGTCCCGGCCCTCGCAGGCGGCTCCGTGGCATTGGGGAGCGAGGGAGAACGGGACGGAGGCCGGCAGCGGTTCGTCCTCCTGAGCCTCCGAGTCCGGCAGCAGGAGGAACAGCAGGGCCGCAGCACCACCGACGATCACTGTGTACGCCGACGCCAGCACCACCAGGAGCCTGCTCCCGCCAAGTCGCCGCCGCCCGGTCCCGGCGGGTGGTGGCGCCTCCTGAGGTTGTGGCCGCGGCGACTCGTCCGCGGGAGGGGCGGGTGCGGGGGCCACCGCGCGTCCGCTCCAGTGTGACTCGGCGATCTCCCACAGGGCCAGCAGCCGCCCGTCCGGTTCGTTCGCGAGCCGGCACAGTTCCCGTACGGCCTGGCGAGGAGGCAGGCTCTTGCCGTTGAGGTAACGCTCCCACGAGGACTTGCTGTACGGCGTTCGCTCAGCCAGCGCCGCCAGGCTCAGCCCCGCACCGGCCCGCAGCTCCCGCAGCGCCGCGACCAGCCGGGTGTGTTCCGCGGTCACTTCGGATCCGCCTCCCGCAGGGCCTGCCAGGTGGGCGGGTCGATGACTCCGTTCACGATCAGCCCGTTCTGCTTCTGCATGCGCTCGACCGCTCGGCGCGTCTTGGGGCCGAAGACGCCGTCGATCTCCCCCGGCGCGGTGCCCGCCCGGCTCAGCAGGCACTGCGCCTCGGCCACTTCGAGCCCCACGTGGGTGTTGGACAGGAGGATGTCCGTGGTCCGGCTCAGGCCCGCGTACCAGCGGCCGTCACGCTGCTCCAGCCGGCAGGTGTAGATGACCGGCACCATGGACTCCGACACGGTGGCCAGGGCCGTCGCGACAGCATCGCTGCGGTCGTGCGCGAGCTGGGCACGGGCCTCGGTGAGCCGCACGGCCAACAGGAGTGCGGCGGAGACGGACAGCGCCGTGACCACGGCTCCCGCCGTGAGCGCGACGCGCAGGTGACGCCCGTACGGCTGCTGCTCCGTGGGGGTGTGTTCCGGTGTCGCGGAGAAGTCCTCGGGGGTGTCGGTGGTGAACGCCCGTCCCTCCGCCCAGCGTTGGGCGGCGATCTCGTGCATCACCAGCAGCCGGTGCGGATCGTCACCGCCGACGCGGGCCATCGCCTCGACGGCCTCCCGGGGCGGCAGAGACCTGCCGTTCAGATATCGCTGCCACGACTTCGCGCTGTACCCGGTCTTCGCGGCCAGTTGACGGGCGCTCAGTTCGCTGCGGTCCTTCAGTTTGCGCAATCGCACGATCAGCTGGTGAACGTGTGGATGCAGTTCAGCAGGCAGCTCTTTCCAACGCGACATGTTCCCCCCGCTCGCGTCAGAGGCCGCTGGTCCGGCCCCCGTGTCCCGGTCTCATTCTGCATCAGCTGTCACGGGGATCACAGAGCGGGCACGACGCCCTGGTGCGACCCAGCCCTGGCGCGGAATCAGCCATTCCCTCTCGCCGCAGTCCCGCCGCAAGGACTCAGCCGGCGACATCTCCGCAGGTCAGTGCACGGGACGTCCCGGGATGAGGTCACTTCTGCGTCAGCTGTGGCCGAACATCACGCCGAACCCGCAGTCTCGTTGCGAAGCCGGCCGGTGCGGTCGGCTCCGACCAACGCACGTCAACGGAGGGGAACAGCATGCGAGCTCTCACCAAGGCACTCGTCAGTGTCACCACCGCCGTCGGGATCGCCGCCGGCGGCCTGGCCACCGCAGGCACGGCCATGGCGGCTCCCGCGCCGGCCCAGCAGCAGGCGGCGAGCGCCAAGGCCGTCACGCCGCTCGCGGTGCAGAACCTGGGGCTGACCCAGGCGGAGGCCCGGAACGTCCAGCGCTGGCTGGCGACGCACTGGGGCTACAACGACGCGATCGACGGGTACCTCGGCACCAACAGCTGGAAGGCGTTCCAGCGCTGCCTGGCGACGTACTGGGGCTACAACGACGCGATCGACGGAATCGTCGGCCCCAACACGATCAAGGCGCTGCAGCGCCTGCTGAAGGCCAACGGCTACTACAACGGCGCGATCGACGGCATCGCCGGCGACGGGACCAGGTCGGCGTTCAAGACGTGGGCCAACAGGCTCTGACGGACCAGCCGTCCCACGAACCCACCGCGGCCCGTCCCCTCATGCAGGAAGGGACGGGCCGCGCGTGTCCCTCCGGTCCGCCCGGTGATCCGGACGAAACGCCTGGCCGGGTCCGGTCCTTCGCCATCACTCCTGCAAGTGAAGATCCGCTGACGACAAGCATTCCAAGCCCTGGTCGGCCCACTCGGCTCGGCGTGCCACAACAAAAGGAATACGGGGAATCATGTCTCTTCGCAGCCGACTCACGCGCCGCGCGCGGGTCACGCTCATAGGCGTCGCCGCCGGAGGTGTCGCGGCCGCAATCGCCGTCGTACCGTCGCTCGCCGACAGCGACTCCTCGAAGCTGGCGACGGTCGCCGCCCAGAAGGAGACCGACTACGGGCCCGAGCCCGAGGCCGACAGCAAGCTCGTCACCCAGGTCAGCGAGCTGACGACCATGGCCACGGCCACGCTCTCGCCCGACACGATGATCAACCGGGCCCGTACCTGGCTCACGGCCGACAACGGAGCCCCAGTCCCCTACAGCATGGAGCGCACTTGGAAGGACGGCTACCGCCAGGACTGCTCCGGCTATGTCTCCATGGCGCTCGGGCTGGGGAAGCCCGGCCTGAACACCGTCGGGCTGGCCGACTCGCGCGTCACCACGCGGCTCAGCAGCACGAGTCAGCTCAAGAAGGGTGACCTGCTGCTCGACTACAGCACCACTGACGGCGATTTCCGTCATGTAGTGATCTTCGAGAAGTGGGCCGACACGTCGCACAGCGCCTACTGGGCGTACGAACAGCGCGGTACGTACGGCACGACCCACCGGCAGCTCAGTTACGGAATCGGCAGTGACAACTACGACCCCTTCCGCCCGGTCAATCTGGGTGATGGCGGTGGCGGCGGGCAGCTCCCGTCCCCGGGTGTCTCCTGGCCGATCCTCCAGAGCGGTTCCAAGGGTGCGGACGTGCAGTCCGCCCAGCAGCTGCTGACCGCGCGGGGCTACACGCTCGAGGCCGACGGCATCTTCGGCCCGAACACCCGCTCCGCGGTGATCCAGTTCCAGAAGTCCCAGTCCCTGGCCGCTGACGGCGTCATCGGCCCGAACACCTGGTCAAAGCTGACCACGACGGTGCAGTACGGCTCGTCCGGCCAGGCGGTGAAGGCAGCGCAGACGCAGCTGAACGTCTACGGCTACGGCCTCGCAGTCGACGGCGGGTTCGGCTCGAAGACGAAGTCGGCGGCGGTCGCCTTCCAGCAGAACCACCACTTGCAGGTCGACGGCGTCATCGGCCCGGAGACCTGGCGCGCCCTGCTCGGCACCCGCTGACGCGAGCGGTCCCGGCGGCCGGCCGACGGCTCCTTCCCACTGCGCCCGCAGCAGGAAGGAGCCGTCGCTGTACATCCGTGGAGCCGATGGAGGCGTGGCAGCGTCCCGAGGGCTACTGGCTGGGCACGGCACGCTCGTACGCCGACTCGCCGGGCTGGTCGGAGCAGGACCGATCGGGGGCGCACGGTGGTGCGACTGAACGCGGATGCGCTGGAAACGGCGCGCGTGGGACCCCGCGGATATGTGAGCGCTCCCCGGACCGGTGTGACTGAGCGCCTCAGTTGGCGAGTTTCGCCGACCCGGACGCTCAGAGTTCAGCTTGGGGACGTTGAGGAGCCGCCTCGGCACGCATGGGAACGGCTGCGCGACCGACCGGACGTCCAAGGATCGGCAGTCCGCCGGCCCCGGACGCGGGCTCCCAGCGGCCCCGTCCGCACGGTGTGCCCTTGGCGTGCCCGTAAGAGCGGTAAACCACGGTCAACAGCGGTGCGATCCCGCACCTTCGGGCCCTGGACCGAGAGACATTTGCCCAGGTCAGAAGCTATCTGGCCGCGCAAGCGCCGTCGCTTCCCAAGCTGAGAGCGCGAGTTCGATTCTCGTCACCCGCTCCAATACGAACCCCCAGGTCATCGACCCGGGGGTTACTTGTTGTCTAGTCCAATTCGGGGATGATTTATGTCAGTGGTCCCGGGGGTCAGGCCACCGCGTTCAACAGGTCGGCCAGCACGTCGGGCCGTTCCAGGGCGATGAAGTGGCCGGTCTTGGGGACCTGCGTGAAGTCGGCGGCCGGCAGCAACTCCTTGTTGGCCTGCCGGTCCGAAGGACGGGACCAGTCCTTCTCCCCGTAGACGAGGTGGATGGGCGCCTTGACCTCGCGGTAGCGCGAGCGGGCGGCGATGAGACTGGGCATGCTCTGATACACGGCCCGGGCGACGCTCGGGTAGCCGGGGCGGCGGCCCACCTGGAGGAGTTCGTCGACGTAGTCCTCCCGCAGCGCAGTTTTGTCGACCAGCCCGCCCTGCAGGATCCTGCGGACGACAGGCTTGGGCTCCACCCCGGCGACCACCGGGCCCACCCCCGGAGTGAGGACACCGCCGACCACCACACGGGCGAGAAGACTGGACCGGGCGATACCGCCGCGGAAGTCGTACGCGTTCACCGCGACGACGCGCCGGACCCGCTCGGGCAAGTCGGCCGCGGCGGTCAGGGCGAGCACCGCCCCCATGGACTCCCCCACCAACGTCACGTCGTGGAGGTCGAGTTCGGTCAGGAGCCGCTCGACGCCCGCGCGCATGGCCGGCTCGTCGTACGACGCCCCGGGCACGATCTCGGAGTAGCCCATCCCCGGCAGATCGAGGGCATACACGGTGTACTGGTCCGAGATCAGCGGGATGAGGGAGCGGAAGTGCTCGGCCTGCGTGCGCACGGTGTGCAGCAGGACCACGGGAGCACCGGTGCCCGCCTTGAGGTAGCGCAGGGTTCCCTCACGGCCGTCGAGCCCCGCGCGCGGGGCGATGGTGTGGCTGGTGGTCCCCGGAATGTGAATCGTGGGACGTGACTTGTGGCTGGGCATCTCGCCGACTCCTCGGATGTAAAGGGGGTTACTTCGCCAGCTGGGCGTACAGGCCGGCCAGTTCGCCGGCCAGGCCGGCCTTGACCTGCCGCGAGATGTCGTCGGCGAGCACCTCGTACGCGCCCGCCTCGACGCCGTCGAGGGCGAGTGCGGCGACGTCACGCGGGTCGGACTTGGGCGCCTCGACGTCCGCCGCCAGGTCCGTGTCGACGTAGCCGACGTGAAGTCCGGTGACGGCGATGCCGCGCGGCTGCAGCTCCAGGCGCAGGGAGTTGGTCTGCGACCACAGGGCGGCCTTGGATGCGCTGTAGGAGCCGCCGAGGGCCAGCCAGGAGAGCACGGAGTGCACGTTGAGGAGGTGGCCGCCGCCGTTGCGCTCGATGAGGGGCACGAAGGCGCGGGTGAGAAGCAGCGGGCCGTAGAAGTTGGTCTCGAACTCCCGGCGTACGTCGTCGACCGGGGAGTCGAGGAAGGACGCGCCGACCGAGGCACCGGCGTTGTTGATCAGCACGGTCACGTCTTGCGCCTGCGCCGCGGCGGCCGCCACGGAAGCCGGGTCGGTGACCTCCAGCGCCACCGGTACCGCGTCGGGGTGCGTCACCGTGCGCGGGTCGCGGGCCGTGGCGTAGACCTTGCCGGCACCGCGCGCGTACAGCTCTTCCACCAGGGCCTTGCCAATGCCTCGGCTGCCGCCGGTGACGAAGACGTTGGCGCCCTTGAGTGCGGTCATGACTGCCTCCACAGAATGAGAAACCGATCGGTTTCCATTAAGGTAAACCGATCGGTTTCCAAGCGCAAGCCCAACAGGCTCCCCGGGTTCACCGGGGCGTTCCGTACCCCTGGATCCCCGGGATGACGAGCTCTCCACCTGTCCGACCGGCCTGGTCGATGTCGGCGTCGCCCAAGTCGACTCGGAGTCTGGGCCGAGTTTCCCGACCATGCCGTAGAGCCACTCCGGGACGGTGTCGGGCGTGAGGTGGAGGCGGAGGACTGAGGGCAGGGGGATGCCTTCGATGCCGGAGAGGGTGCCCGTCAGGCTCTCGACGTACATGGTGGTGCGGTCGCCTCGCAGCATGGACGTCGGCCCGGACCAATTCGCGGGGCTGAGCCCTGATCACCTGGCGATCGATCACCAACGTCCGCAAGGAACTTGATCGACGGTCCGAGGAAGAGGCTCGCCGCTTGGGCTTGCGCGCAGAAACCGATCAGTTTACGGTGGTGAAACTGGTCGGTTTCTCGCCGTGATGGCAAGCCTGGAACCCGCATCCCTAGGAGCACGGATGACTGCCGCGCGCGACACCGAGGGGCAACCCACTCCTCCCAGGCTTCCGGCGAAACTGGCGGCCCACCCGTCGGTGCAGGCCGTACTCGCCCGGCGCAGGACCGGCGGCATCGCACGTCCGTCGGCGGTGATCGACGCGGAATGGCTGCGCGAGCTGTGCCTCGCGGCCGGCGCGGACGACGCGGCCGCGGTCAGCCTGGATCACCCCGATCTGGCCGGCGAACGCGAGCACGTACAGTCCGCGCTGCCCGGCACCCGCACCCTGATCGCGATGGCGGTGCGGATGAACCGCGACAACTGCCGCTCCCCGGCCCGCAGCGTGGCCAACCAGGAGTTCCACCAGGCCGACGAACAGGCCAACCACGCCGCCCGCAGCGTCACCCAGGCGCTCCAGGACGCCGGCTACCGCGCCCTCAACCCGTCCGTCGGCTTCCCCCAGGAGATGGACCGCTTCCCCAGCGAGCGGATCTGGGTGGTGGCGCACAAGACGGTCGCGGTGGCCGCCGGACTCGGCGTGATGGGCCTGCACCGCAACGTCATCCACCCGAAGTTCGGCAGCTTCGTCCTGCTGGTCACCGTCCTGGTGGACACGGAGGTGAGCGAGTACGGGCAGGCGCTGGACTACAACCCCTGCATCGACTGCAAGTTGTGCGTCGCCGCCTGTCCGGTCGGCGCCATCGCCAAGGACGGCGCCTTCGACGCGCTGGCCTGCACCACGCACAACTACCGCGAGTTCATGAGCGGGTTCACCGACTGGGCGCAGACGGTGGCCGACAGCGAGGACGCCGCCGACTACCGCTCCCGCGTCACTGATTCCGAGAGCGCCTCCATGTGGCAGAGCCTCAGCTCGCCGCCCGGCTACAAGTCCGGCTACTGCCTTGCCGTCTGCCCCGCCGGCGAGGACGTCCTGGGCCCGTACCTGGACGACCGCAAGACGTTTATGGACACCGTGCTGCGCCCGCTCCAGGACAAGAAGGAAACCCTGTACGTCCTGCCGGGCTCGCACGCGCAGGAGTACGCCCGGCGTCGCTTCCCCCACAAGCCCGTCAAGGAAGTCACCGGCGGCTGGCAGCCCCCGGCGAAACGCTCCGCGTCCACCGACCGAGAGACACGTACATCATGAGTGGCATTCCCCCCTTCCGCGTCCTGCGCGCCAAGCCTCTGTGGATCGCGAACGGCGTCATCACGGGCGTACTCGCGCTGCTGTTCGCCGTGTTCTACGTCGGCGCCAACATCGATCCGGCCGATCACCTGACCAAGCTGCCCGTCGGCCTGGTCAACGCCGACAAGGGAGCCACTGTCGGCGGCAAGGAGGTCGACCTCGGGGCTCAGATCACCGAGTCGATCAAGAAGTCGACCACGAGCGGGGACAGGATCGACTGGAAGGTGATGGACGAGAAGGAGATGAAGGAGGAACTCGGCAAGGGCAAGCTGTTCGGCGCGCTCGTCGTGCCCGCCGACTTCACCTCAGCCACCACCGCACTGACCGGCACCGCGCCCGCCGGGCCCCCGGCCCGCCCGACGCTGACAGTGCTGACCAACCAGTCCGCCGGCAGCCTGGGCTCCGGCCTGGCCCGGACGGTGACGACCCAGGCGGCCGAGAATGCCTCGCTCCAGGTGGGCAAGGAGCTGACCGCCCAGATCGGGACCGCGCAGGCGAAGTTGCCCGCAGCGGCACGCGTCCTGCTCGCCGACCCGGCTGCCGTCACGGTTGAGGACGGCCACCCCCTCGACTCACACAGCGGCCTGGGCCTGACGGCGTTCTACTACGCGCTCGTCCTCGTGGTCTGCGGCATGCTCTCCGCCAATGTCATCAGCAGCCAGGTCGACCACGCCCTCGGCTACACCCACAACGACGTGGGACCGCTGCGCCTGCACCGCCCGCTGATACGGGCCACCCGGGTGCAGACCCTCACCATCAGCAGCACCCTCATGGCCGGACTGTCCCTGCTGATGGGCACCCTGGTCATGGCCGGCGCGGTCGGCATCATGGGCATGGACGCCTCCCACCTGCCGCTCCTCTGGCTGTACTCGGTGTGCGCCATCGCGGTCTCGGGGATCGGCGCACTCACCCTCCTCGCGGTCTTCGGCACGCCCGGCATGCTGGTGGTCACGCTGGTCTTCATCGGGATGGCGGTACCCACGGCCGGTGCCACCACCCCCATCGAGGCGCTGCCCGGCTTCTACCGCTTCCTCGCCGAGTTCGAGCCGCTGCGGCAGATCACCGGCGGCATCCGCTCGATCCTCTACTACGACGCCCAGGGCGACGCGGGTCTGACGCGGGGCTGGGTCATGATGGCGGCCGGCCTCGTGGCGGCCGCGCTGTTCGGCTTCGGCGTACTGGGGTGGTACGACCGCAAGGGGCTGCATCGCATCCCGGTGGAGACGAAGCCCGAGAAGACCGCCGTCCCGGCGTGACGGCAGGTCACCCAAGACGGGCCATTACTCGGGGTGGCCCCGGTGTGTGTGGCCCCGCCGTGGACGACAGGCGCGCGCACCGTCATGGCTCGGCGACGGCCCTTTCCCCAGGCCGTCGCCGAGCCTCTCCCTCAGGACCCCAGGAAACCGATCGGTTTTTATTTCGTCCGCTTCGGGTTAACCTCGCGGTATGACCACCGAAGTGAAACTGAGCCCCAGGGAGCGGTTGCTGGAGGCGGCGGCCACGCTCACCTACCGAGACGGCGTCAGCATCGGCGTCGAGGCGCTGTGCAAGGCGGCCGGGGTGTCGAAGCGCTCCATGTACCAGCTGTTCGAGAGCAAGGACGAACTCCTGGCAGCAAGCCTGAAGGAGCGCTCCTCCGCCTACGTGGCGACTCTCCTGCCTGCGGCGGACGACAACCGTTCACCCCGCGAGCGGATCCTGCACGTCTTCGAGCAGGTGGAATCACAGTCCAGCGCCCCCGAGTTCCGCGGCTGCCGGTACCTGGCCGTGCAGGTCGAACTCAAGGACCAGAGTCACCCCGCGAGCCGGGTCGCCCATCAGGTCAAGGCGAACCTGACCGCCTTCTTCCGCGCCGAGGCCGAGCAGGGCGGGGCGGGCGATCCCGATCTGCTGGCCCGGCAGCTCAGCCTGGTCTTCGACGGCGCCAGCGCCCGCGCGGGAATCCAGGCCGACAACCTGACCGGGCTCATCGCACCCACGGTGACCACCTTGCTCGACGCGGCAGGCGTGCGCTGACGCGTCGGCCGTCCAGAAGACTCCCTCACCTCCCGGTGCTCGCGGGAAGCCCGATGGCCGTAAGCGTGTTGCCGAGCATGCCGCAAGCGAAGAAGCTTGCGGTCTCGTCGGCATCGGCGCCCAGCGACAGGTGCACGGTTTCCCAGATCCTCATCCAGCCGGCCCGGACGACCTCACCGATCAGGTCATCGCCCTGCGCCTCGGTGGCCGCCACGGCGGCATATCCCTGCATCTGCATCAGGAGCGTCTCGGGTCGCGTCGAGATCAGCTGCGCGTAAGCGTTCGCCATGGCTTGAAGAACCCGCTCGCCGCCCTCCGCCCCGTCGGCCGCCGTCTCGAAAGCCAGGCGGGTGTCGTCCATGCTCCGCACCAGAGCGGCGACGAAGATCGCCCTCTTGTCCGGGAAGAGCCGGAAGAGATACGGCTGCGTGACGCCGACCCGCTTGGCGATCGCCGCGGTGGAGGTGCCGTGGTAGCCGGCGATCGCGAACTCGGTGATCGCCGCGCGGGTGACGCTCTCACGCCTCTCCGGCGCACTGATCCTGCCCATGGCGACATTCTCCCTGCTTGAACTTGCACGCGGAAACCGATCAGTTTACTGTAGGGGAAACCGATCGGTTTCGAGTGAGCGCGGGAGTCCATGATGACGACAGATCAGCCGGTGGCACTCGTGACGGGTGCGTCATCCGGCATCGGGAAGGAAACCGCGCTCGCCCTGGTCGCAGCCGGATTCAACGTGGTCGGCACAAGCCGTGACACCTCACGCGTCACCCCGCTCGACGGCGTGACGTTCCTCGGACTCGACGTCGCCAGTGACACCTCGGTCGCCGCCACGGTCCAGGAGGTGAGCGAGCGGTTCGGGCGGATCGACGTCCTGGTCAACAACGCCGGCGTCGGCTCGATGGGTGCGGCGGAGGAGACCTCCGTCGAGGAGGCCCAGTCCGTCTTCGACACCAACGTCTTCGGGGTCATGCGCATGGTGAACGAGGTCCTGCCGCACATGCGCGCTCAGCGACGCGGGCGCATCATCAACATCTCGTCCGTGCTCGGGTTCCTGCCCCAGCCCTACATGGCCGCTTACGCCGCCTCCAAGCATGCGATCGAGGGCTACACCGAGTCCCTCGACCACGAGATCCGTGACCACGGCGTCCGGGCACTCATCGTCGAACCCGCCTACACCAGGACCGGATTCGAGGCCAACAGCGCGAAGCCCGACACCCCCCTGCACGCGTACGGGAAGCAGCGGCAGGCCGTCGACCGCGTCATGGCGGAGGCCGTCAGGGGCGGCGACGCCCCCGCCGTCGTCGCCCAGGCGATCGTCACGGCAGCGACCGACCCGAAGCCGAAGGCGCGCTACACCGCCGGCCCCCTGGCCGGACGCGCACGCGTACTGCGCCGTCTCGCTCCCGCCGGAGTCTTCGACAAGCAGATCCGCAAGATGAACCAGCTGGCCGACTGACGCGCACGCGCTGCCTGGGCTTTCCGGACAGCCGCCCCACCTCCACCAGACAGACGACACCTTGATGCCAGAGCGCAATCCCATCCTGATCACCGGTGCCGCCGACGAGATCGGTGGTGTGAGCCGGACGATGGTCGACATGCTGCTCGAACAAGGGCACCCGGTACGGGCATTCGTGCGCCAGGACGACGAACGCGCCCACTCGCTCCGCCAGGCCGGCGCCGAGGTCTTCGTCGGTGACCTGCTGACCGTCGCCGACGTGACCGCCATGCTGAAGGGGGTGCGGCGCATCTACTTCAGCATGAGCCTGTCGCCGTACTACACCGACGCCGTGAGCCTGATGGCCGCGGCGGCGCGGGCCCAGGGCGACATCGAGGTGTTCGTCAACATCTCCGAGTACGAGCAGTCGTTCATGACGTTCGACAAGATGACCGCACCGGAGGAAGAACGGCGCGCGTGGCTCGGCGGACTCATCGCCAACTGGTCGCCGCAGCAACGGGCCCACTGGGTCGCCGAGCAGGTGCTGGACTGGTCCGGCCTCCCGACCGTCAACATCCGCGGAGCCATGTTCGTCGAGAACCCCCTGATGACCTGGCTGGCACTGGATCCGCTGAGCAGAGGTGAACTGCGCCTGCCCTTCGGTGACCACCGGCTCGCACCCATCGCGGGCTACGACGTGGCCGAACTGTGCGTGAAGATCCTGATGGACCCGGCGCCGCACATCTCGAAGTCCTACGACCTCAACGGCCCGGAGCTGAAGGACATGCACGGGTTCGCGGAGGACTACGCCGCCGTCCTGGGCCGCCCGGTCACCTACGTTCCCGAAGACGTCGAGACCTGGAACGAGACCTACGTGGACCCCGCCCTGGCCGCGCTCCCACACACCGCGGAGCACCTGAAGACCCTGACCCGGCTGATGGGCGGCGGCGGGTACCGCGGCACCACCGACCAACTGGAGACCCTGCTCGGACGCCCGCCGAAGACCGTGCGCAGGGCGTTGGAGAACCATCCGCGCATCCGGAAACTGGCGGCTGCCTGAGCCGCTGAGAGACCCGGAGCAGGAGATGGACACCACACCGGAGCCCATAGGCCGAAGACGAGTCCATGTGCACTCGCAAGGACGCCGCGTGGTCGGCCTCGGCACCGGCAGACTCCGTGTAGAAAGCGGGCCACTTCAGCCCGACACCTGCCCGTCCTGGAGCGCCGTGCCCATAGCGTGCCCCTAAGGACGGACAACCACGGTCAACAACGGGGCCACCAAGCCCCCACACCAGCAGCGACTGTACGCATCTGCGCAGGTCAGACGGTGTGAGGCTCTGCAAGCGCCGTCGCTTCCCAAGCTGAGAGCGCGAGTTCGATTCTCGTCACCCGCTCCATGCGAAACCCCCAGGTCAAAGACCCGGGGGTTTCTTTGTTGTCTCGACCGGTGGGCGGGTGGCGCACCACAACCGCACCATTAGCCCCGGTCCACCTGCAACTGAGAGCCCATGCAGCGCGGCTTTCCCGGAGGACTGCCCGGCTCGGACCGTCGTGTCCTTGAGGGTCGCTCCTGAGCGGGTCGAAAGTGTGTGTCCGGTGTGACGAAGGTCGTAGAAGCGGAAGCCCTCAGGGAGGCCGACGGCTACGCGGGGGCGTAACGGCGGAAGCGGGCGGGGACGGTCTGCCATGGGCCGTAGCGGTCCGGCAGGTCACGCCAGGAATCCCCGTCCGGATCTTGTAAACCGTCCCGTTGATGACTTGCCGGTCCGACACCCGCGGCCGGCCCGTCGCAGCCCGCGGTATCAGAGGAGCCGGTAAGGCCCACTCCTGATCGGTGAGTTCATGACGACGTATCACCCCACCGTGATCCACCACCCGATGATCCATGAAGACGGAGCCTGGAACTGTCCGTTGCCGGCCGATCGCGACTGTCAGCCGATCGCGAGGGCGGCCGATGCATCGATGAGGGCGAGTTGGCCCGGGCCGGCTCTCCGGGTCCGGGCCTGTTCCACGAACCGGCCCAGCTCCGCACGGACGGTGGCCGAGTCGATGCGCTTGATCACGGGCAGCGTGACCTCGACGATCTGACAGGCGTCGTCGAGGCGGCCGACACCGGCCAGGGCTGTCGCCTGCCGAACCGCGAAGCGGGCCTGGGAGTTGCTGTCCGCCGGGACGGCCGGCCGGTGCCGGAGCTCGGCGGTGAAAAGGGCGGCGGCCGGCTCGAAGCGACGGAGGCTGAGCATGCAGGACGCCTCGATGAGCCGAGGGTTGCCGTTCTCGATGCGCGGGCCCCAGTGAGGGGTCCGGTCGCCGATGACCTCGGCGGCGTGGCTTCTGAACCGCTCCAGTGCCTCCCCGCAGGCCCCGGCATCGCCACGGCGCGCATGCCCCTGGGCCGCGCGCCGCGCGGCGTGCGCGCGGATCACCGGGTTGGCCGCAGGGTGCCCGGCCGCCTGGTCGGCGAATGTGATCGCCGCATCGGTGTCACCACGGTGCTGGGCGATGAACGCCTTGCGGACCAGGGCATACGCGGCCACCGTTTCGTCCCCGCCGCGTGCGCCCCAGCGGACCGCGAGATTCGTCCAGCGCAACGCCTCCGCGGGATTTCCCGCCTCTTGTGCCATCCACCCCGTGTATTCGGCGAACCTCGAGGCCAGCAGCCAGATCTCGGCACGCTGCTCGCCAACGGCGTGCGGACCGGCGTCCGTCAGGATCCGCGTGATCGACTTCATCGAAGCGGTGACGAACCTCGGTCCAGTGGATCTGCCGATGTCCTTCAGCTCCCCCAGGACCCGCTCGTAACCGGCGACCACGGGGCCGGCCTCGACGACGCCCTCGGCCCGGGCGCCGCGGCGGCCGGCCCCGGCCAGCTCGACAAGTTCCCCGCCGGTGCCGAAGGCCGCGTCGCATGCCGACGCCACAGCGGGCGTCGGGTTGCGCAACCCGCTCTCCAGATTGCAGATCTGCCCTTCGGATACGTTCGCACGCCGGGCGAACTCGCGCACGCTCCACCCCCGACGTGCCCGGAGTGTGGCCAGGACGACGCCGAAGTCGCCCGGCGGCAGACGCGTGCTGGTCGATCTCCCTGCCGGGACTATCCCTGCCGCACTGTCCGCCGGGTCCATACCGGCCAGCGTACGGAGCCTTGCGGCTGCTATTCAATCCCCGGCGAATAGCTACCGAGCGTGTACTCCACCCCTAGGGTGAGCACGATTCTTGGCGTCAACGCTTGCCACAGAGGGGGCAATTGTGCCGCGCATCTTCCTCAGCTTTCGCAAACCGGACTCCCGGTGGATGCGAGACCGCGTCTACCGCGCGCTGTCCGACCGCTTAGGTGCCAACGAGATCTTCAAGTCGGGCCAGTCGATACCGCCCGGGGCCGATTTCGCCGAGATCCTGCGGCGGCAGGCCGCCGAGTGCGAGCTCATGTGCGTACTGATCGGGCCAAGGTGGCTCGACGCGCGGGGCGAGGACGGTGTGCGGCTCCTGGACCGGGCTCACGACTGGGTCCGCCTGGAGATCGCGACAGCTCTGCGGGCGGGAAACCGCGTCGTCCCGGTCCTTCTGGGTGACGCGACGATGCTGCCCGACGCCTCGGCGCTGCCGGCCGAGATCGCGGAGCTGGCGCGCCTGCAGTTCCTCCGCGTTCCGGAGACCCATCTGCCGGACGGGCTGGCGCACTTGGGCGACGAGCTGACCGCCCTCCTGTCCGACGCCGGTACCGACACCGATGTCGATGCCGGTACCGCTCTCGAACCCGGGAACGGCACGGCGCCGGCCGTCGATCCGGAGCCGTCGGTGACCATGACGGCCCATGTGTCCGGCGGTGGCAGCGCATACCAGGCGGCCCGTGATCAGACGATCAGGCTGGCGTGAGGGGCGGGCGGACGATGGATCATCCCGGAGCAGACGGTGCTCATCGGATCGGACCGTATGCGCTGCTCGGAAGGCAGAGCACGGTCGGCGGGGGTGAAGTGTTCGCGGCCCGCACGGACGAGGGGCGACTCGTCACGGTCACGGTCGTGGCGCCCGAACTCGCCGCGGACCCGGGTTTCCGGGACCGGTTCCGAGCCGCGGTAGAGGCGGCACGGACGCTGTCCGGTGCCTTCCTCATGCCGGTGGTGGATGCCGACGCCGACGCGCCGGTTCCCTGGCTGGCTACCGAGTTCACCGCCGGACTGCCGCTCCGGCAGGCGGTGGACCGGCACGGCCCGCTGTCCGAACCGGCTCTGCGGGTGCTCGCCGACGGCCTCGCCCGGGCGCTGGCCGCGCTCCACGCGGCCGGGAGGGTCCACGGCGAGGTGAGCCCGGACTCCGTGCTGCTGACCATGAACGGGCCCCGCATCACCGCCCTGGGGATCGTGGGAGCCACCGGCAGTCCGGCGCCCTCACCGACGGACGACATGTTCGACCTCGGGTCGACCGTGCTGTTCGCGGCTTCCGAAGGCGAGCCGGACACGGACGCCCTCCCCGTGTCACTTCGCGAGGTGATCGGCGGCTGCCTGTACCCGGACCCGCCGGACCGTCCCACCGCCGAGCAACTCGTCGACTACCTGAGACGTCAGAACCTGCCGGACCTGGAGGGCAGTTGGCTGCCGCCGGCGGTGACCGCCGACATGGCCGCCGCGGCCGCGGCGGTGGGGTCGGCGTCCGCCGGGGGTGGTGGCCGGGGCCCCTTTCCTCCGCCGCCGGTGAGCGCCGCCGGGACAGGTGTCAGCCGCCGCAAGCTGATCATCGGTCTGGCCGGAGGCGCGGCCGTACTCGGCGGATCCGCGGCGGCAGTCGCCTTCTCCGGCGACTCGTCGCCGACACCCGGCGGCCGGGCCGACGGGTCCGGGTCCGGGTCCGGGTCCGGGTCCACTGCGCGGCCTACCGCTCCGTCAGGCGTGCGCTCGACGTCGGCCTCCGCGTCGCCGTCCTCGACGGACGGACCGGAAGCGATCGTTCTGGCCGGACCCGACGCCGCCAAGGCATGGTCGGGCGCCGGAAAGAACCGCCCCAAATGCCTGGAAGCGTCCGACAAGGTGGTCATGGTGGTCACGGACGCCGCCACGTCCTTCCTGGACACCACGACCGGAAAATCCGTGTTCTCCCCGCTGAACACGACCGTCTTCTTAGGCACGAGTTCCGACAGGTACCTGACGGCGTACGCGGACGGAGTGTTCTACCTGCTCTGCGACACACCGAGTCAGACAGGCTTGCTGGCGGCGTTCGACGCCGCCAGCGGGAAGACGAAGTGGGCGACCGTGATGGCCGACGTCGATCCCGGCGGCGGCTCGGATGCGCCGATGTACATCAGCCACTACGTGGCAGTCGCAGGGAACACGGTCTATGTATGCGGGACGTTGTCTCAGCGGAATTACTCCGCCGAGTCTCCGACCACCGGCTACATCCGTGCGTTCAACGCCGCGAACGGCAAGCGACTCTGGCAGGTCAAGGGCACGGACATCAACAACGTGCTCGTGCCGCCCTCCGGTTCTCACCTGCTGGCCACCTCGGCCGTTCCGAGCAAGGAACCCGGCCGCGTCCAGATGATCGACGCCGGCAGGAAAGGCGCCCGCGGCTGGAAGGTATCCGTCCCGGACGCCGCGTACTACTTCTCCACCGGCTGGCCGCTGACGTGCTACGCCGCCGGGCTGTTCCTGTTCGCCGGCGGCAACGGCGACACACTGTTCGCTGTCGACGCGGCCACGGGCAGCGAGAAGTGGCATCAGCGCTTCGCTGCGAAGAGCGGGGACCAGGTCCAGATCGGCACCCCGTTCTCCAGCCTGGACGGTGCGACCGTCTACGTACCGGTCGGCAGCGACCTGGTTGCCCTGGCCGCGGCCGACGGCACGATCCAGTGGGTCGCGAAGCTCGACGGGGCCAGCGACATAGGCACTTCCAACATGTTCAAAGCCTCCAGCAGGATTTCCGGCAGGAGCGCGCAGTGTTCGGCCGACACCGTCTTCGCCACCGACAACGCCAAGACGCTGTGGGCCATCGACGCGGCCACCGGCAGGGCCCGGTGGAAATACCGCGACCCCGGGCAGCCGGACTGGGGGTTTTTGTGGACGGTGGGCGGCGACCGCGTGTTCATCGCCTCCCACCTGACCATGACCGCGATCGCGGCCCACGGTCGGTAAGGGACAAGGAGAAGACATGGAGACGAGTGTGGAACTCGCCGGCCTGGCATCGGTGGCCGCGGCGCGCCTGATCGATCTGCTGGCGACGGACGGCTGGGCCGCGGTCAAGTCCTCGGTCCTGTCGCTGTGGCGGTCCGCGCACCCGGAGCGCGTCGATGAGGAACTCGCCGATGCGCGCGGCGAGTTGCTTCAGGCACAGCGGACGGGCGACGGCCAGGAGCTCCAGGGGCTGCTGGTCGCCGAGTGGCAGGCCCGCATCATCCGGCTGATGGCCACGCGGCCGGACGCCGTCGACGAGCTCCGCGCGCTGCTGGGCGGGGAACTGCGCACCGCCGAAACCCCGGAACAGCAGATCACGGGCTCGATGACGCTGGAGGCACACGTCTTTGGCGGCGACGCGTTCCTGGCCGGCCGGGACATGACCGTCACCAGAGGCGGACAGGCGTGACGGAACACGACACCGGGGCCGCGCCCCTCGACGGGCCCACCCCCGACGAGCCCACCCCCGACGAGCCACCCACCGACGGGCCCACCCCTGACGGTCCGCCCCCCTGGCAGCCGAAAGGGCTAAAGGCGACCGTGATGGGAGGGGGCAGCGCCTTCATGGCCGGCCGCGACATCCACGTTCGCTACGGCGACGAGGGACGCAGAACCGTGCCCGGCCCCGGCGCCGACCAAGTGCTGTGCCCGTACCCGGGCTTGGCCCCGTTCGGCGCGCAGGAGAAGCAGTGGTTCTACGGCCGTGAGCGAATGGTTCACCTCGTGTGCGAGCGGATGGACGCCCGGGTGCGTGAGGGCGGCCCGCTGGTGCTGATCGGCCCCTCGGGGGCCGGGAAGTCGTCCCTGCTCGCGGCCGGAGTGCTGCCGGCCCTGGACGACGGCCGGCTTCCCGTGGCGGGTTCGAGCACCTGGCCCCGGCTGCTGCTGACCCCGACGGCGTCCCCGGCCCTGGCACTGGCGGCCGCCGCCGGGCTCGACGCCGAGACCGCCCGGCGCACGGCACCACAGTGGCGGGCCGATCCCGCACAGTGCCTTGCCGAGCTGCGCGAGATCACCGTAGCCGGCGATCCGGCGCCGGCCGGGGAGTCCCCCTCCGCGGGCCTGGTCGTCGTGGTCGACCAGTTCGAGGAGGTCTTCACGGCCTGCGGCGACGAGACCGAACGGCAGTGGTTCATCGACGTACTGGACCGTCTGGCCCGGCCCGCGGGCGGTGCGGTCGTGGTGCTGGGAGTGCGCGCGGACTTCTATGCCGCGTGCACGGCCCATCCGCAGCTCCGGGCGGCGCTCCGGGCCGGACCGGTCCTGCTGGAGCCGATGACGGAGGACGAACTCAAGGAGGCGATCCGCCGCCCGGCCGACAACGTGGGACTCGACGTCGAAGACGGCCTGGTAGAAGTGCTGCTGGCGGACCTGGGCGCGGTCGGGGGACCGGTCGGTACGAGCACCACGGGCCGGCTGCCGCTGCTCGCACACGCGCTGCGGGCCACCTGGCAGCAGCGCCACGGCCACACGCTCACCGTGGACGGATACCGCGTCACCGGCGGCATCCAGGGCGCCATCGCCACCACGGCGAACAGGCTCTACGACACCCTGCCGCCGCCCTGCCGCGAGGCCGCACGGTGGGTGTTCCTGCGGCTCGTCATCGTGGGACGCGACGCCGACGACAGCCGCCGCCGCGTCCGGTACGACGAGCTGCTGCGCCACGCGCCGGACCGGGAAGCGGCCGAAAGAGTCCTGGACGACTTCACCCGTGGCCGGCTGCTGACCCGGGACCAGGACGACACGGTGGTGATGACCCATGAGGTGCTCATCCGCGCCTGGCCCCGGCTGCGGGACTGGATCGAGCACGACCGCAACGGGAACCTCGTACGACAGGATCTGGAGGAGGCGGCCGGGCTCTGGGAACAGGCCGGCCGGGAGGCAGCCGCGCTGTACCGTGGCAACCGCCTGGAGGCCGCCCTCGCCTGGGCCGAGACGCACGGGCCGGAACTCAGCGGCGCCGCCCGGGCGTTCCTGGCAGCCGCCCGCCACCACCAGCGGCGCGGGCAACGGCTCCGGCGCGGCGCGGTCGCCGCCATCACCGCGCTGGCCGTGGTCGCCTCGCTGGCCGCGGTGTTCGCCTTCCGGCAGGAGGCCAACGCCCGGGCCGCCGCCGACCGGGCCCTGCGAGCCCGCAACCAGGCCATCAACGCCGCCGTCACTTCCGCGTCCGTGCAACTGGCGCCGACCGATCCCTCGCTGTCCGCTCAACTCGCGCTGACCGCCTACCGCATGGACCCGACCCCGGAGGCGGCGTCCCGGCTCATCTCGACCGAGAACACACCGCTGGCCACCCGGCTTCCCGGCCCGCCCGGCGCGGTGTACACCGTGGCCTACAGCCCCGACGGGCACATGCTGGCCGCCGGGAACGTTTACCAGAGGCTCGTCCGGCTGTGGGACGTCTCCGATCCCAGCCGTCCGCTGGCGCTGGGCAAACCCGTGCCCGTGGACCGTTCCGTCGATTCGATCCTTTCGCTCGCGTTCAGCCCGGACGGCCGGGTGCTGGCCATCGGCGGCCACACCAACCACAACGGCGACGCCGGTTCCGGCGGATTCGTCGACCTGTGGAGCCTGACCAGCCCCAGCCACCCAGACCTGCTCGGCCGGCTGAAGAGTCCCGCCATCAAGGGCTGGGACGCCGCGGTCTCCATCGAATCGCTGGCGTTCAGCCCCGACGGCCGTACCCTGGCCGCCGGACGGCGCAACGGACTCGTCAGCCTGTGGAACGTCACCCGCCCCGACGACGTCGACCCCGCGCGAGCGCCCCTGAACCTCGACTGCTCCGACGGCTTCTCCCACAGCATCGCGTTCAGCCCCGACGGGCACACCCTGGCCGCCGCATGCGACGACGACGCCGGCACCATCAGGCTGTGGAACACCACCGACCCGGCCCACCCCGGCCGCGGCCGCTCCCTGAAGGCCGGGCATCCCGTCACCTCCCTGGCGTTCAGCCCCGACAGCCGCACCATGGCCGCCGGATCCAGCGACAGCAAGGTCCACCTGTGGGAGGTCGCGGACCCCGGCCACCCCGCCCCCCTGGGCAAGCCGCTGACGGGTCCCGCGCAGCCCGTCATGTCGGTGGCGTTCAGCCCGGACGGGCACACCCTGGCGGCCGGCAGCGCCGACCACAGCATCTATCTGTGGAACGTCACCCACCCCAAGACCATCGGCCCTCTGGGCCGGCCGCTGACCGGTCCCGGCGACGGGGTGACCGACGTGGCGTTCAGCCCGGACAGCCGCACCCTCGCCGCCGGGAACAGCGACGGCAACGTCGATCTGTGGAATCTGCCGCCGACCCGGATCGCCGGCGCCGGCGGCAATGTGGCATCCGTGGCGTTCAGCCCCGACGGGCGCACCCTGGCCGCCGGAAACCAGAACAAGACCGTCTCGCTGTGGAACACCGCCGACCCCCGCCATCCCGTTCCCCGCGGTGATCCGCTCACCGGTCCCAAGGCCCCGGTCAACGCCGTGGCGTTCAGCCCGGACGGGCGCACCCTGGCCGCCGGCGACAGCGACGGCACCGTCACGTTGTGGAGCACCGTCGACCCCAGCCGTCCCGTTCGCCTCCGTGAGACCCTCACCGGGGCGGACGGGCTCATCTTCTCCCTGGCGTTCAGCCCGGACGGCCACACCCTGGCCGCGGCCGGCGACAACGCGCTTGGCAGCATCGCCCTGTGGGACGTCAGCGACCCCGCGAGCCCCGAGTCCATGGCCACCACCATCTCCAATTCCGACACGTCGTCCGTCCAATCCCTGGCGTTCAGCCGCGACGGCACGATGCTGGCTGCCGGCGGCGACGGCAGCAACGGCAAGGTCGGCCTGTGGAGTACGACGGACCCCGGGGTCCGCATCGGAAAGCCGATCGACCAGCCGGCCGGCACCAGCACCTGGGTGGCGTTCAGCCCGGACGGCCGCACGCTCGCCACCGGGAACAGCCGCGGCACCGTCACCCTGTGGGATGCCACGGACCCCAACGACCTCACGCGCAGGGGCAGTCCCCTGACGGTACCCGGCGGCAGCCTGTGGTCGGTGGCGTTCAGCCCGGACGGGCACACCCTCGCAGCGGCCGGCCACACCGACAACGGCACCATCAACCTGTGGAACGTCACCGATCCCGACCACCCCGCCCCCATCGGCCGACCGCTGACCGTGGAGACCGGATTCGTCGCCGTTCTCGCGTTCAGCCCGGACGGTCGCACCCTGGCCGCCACCACCGACGACGGCGTGGCCACGCTCTGGGACCTGAACGTCGAGTCCGCCATCAGCCGTATCTGCGCCGGGAGTTCCGGCGCCCTGAGCCGACAGCAATGGAGCCGATACCTTTTCAAACTGCCGTACGACCCACCCTGTGTGACCACCTAGGACCCGTCTTCGAACGGATCTTGACGTGCTGACCGGATGCCCTGGCGCCTGATGGCCCTTCTGCAGGCATCCTGCCGGTGCTGGACGGGTTCGATGAACTCGGTGCCAGCGGGAGATCACGGGCAGTGGTCGTTCCTCAGACGGCCGTTCGAGCAGCCTCAGCCTGCTCCGCGACTTCAGAACCCTTGAAGCCATGTGGTCCGGTCATGCACGCGGGGCGGGCCAGGAGTCGAGGGGGAGCGGGCCGCGGTCGATGACGGTGCGGATGCAGAAGGTGCTGCGGGCGTCGCGAACGGGACCGATGGCCAGGATCTGGTCGGTGAGCACCTTTTCGAAGGTGCGCAGGTCCGGCACGGCCAGCTCGACGAGGAAGTCGGCGTCGCCGGAGACCACATGGCAGGCGACCACGTGGTCGATCGCCTTCAGTGCCTCTTCGACCACCTGGGAGGTGGTGCGGGAGTGCTCGACCTTGAGGGAGAGGAACACCGTCAGCCCGAGGCCGAGACGCTCGCGGTCCAGATCGGCCCGGTAGCCGGCCAGGACCCCGTCCTCCTCCAGCGCCTTGGTGCGGCGCAGGCAGGACGAGGGTGACAGGCGTACGGCCTCGGCGAGGTCGACGTTGGGGGTGCGTCCCTGGCGCTGGAGGTGGTCCAGGATCGCCCGGTCGATACGGTCGTACAAGGGTCGTGGCATGAAATGCGACATAACGGCCACTTCGACGAACAATCCTCCGCCACAGGGCCGTCTGGGCACTTACTACGCCATCGCATGCCGGGCTCGGCGGCGCATTCTGGTCACGCGCCGCGGCCGCGAAGTCGGTCCCGCTGCCACCTCCGTACCCCCTCTCACCGCCTTCGGACTGCCTCATGCACCCCTTCCCCCTGGAACCCGACCGCGCCACGATGACTGAAATGGGCCGTCTCGTCCTGAACCGTGTCGTCGACCGCACCGAGACCCTCGCGGCACGCCCCGCGACCAGCCCCCTGTCCCCGCGGGCCGAGGCCGAGCTCGTGGAGTCCTTCAAAGTCGACCTGGACCAGCCTGTGCACCGCTACCTGCCCGAGTTCACCATGGCCGACCGGCGCTCCCAGGAGCGCACGACGTTCTCCCGTGCGCACCCCCGCTGGTTCACCGCCGGCGGCCACGGTGTCGTCACCACCGCGGACGACCTCTCCCAGTGGCTGATCGCCCAGAACAACCGAGGGTGACAAACCACTCGGCACAGGGGGCGAGCACGAGGTCCTCCGCCCCGTCTGACGCCCAAGCGCTCCAACCGATCGCACATGCGATATCGCCGATGCGCGCCTCACCGAGGAAGCATCTGAGGCACCTCTCCACGGCCGGCCGCATCACGGACCTCGGCCTTGGACGGCGTACGGCCTGCTCCCTCGAAGGTCCGCGAGAACAGCAGCTCGTCTCGGACACGGTTCGTCACCGCCGCGAGATGGATCCCCTGGCGGATGATCTCGGCCTCGCTCATCCCTCGACGTTTGGCCGCTTCCTTGAGGCATGGGTGGACACTGTTCCTGCCACTCGCCCGACCGGGGCGTGCGGTAGACCTGGGATGCTCGGAGACTCGACGGAGACCCGATGGAACGACGCCAGCTGGAATACTTCATAGCCGTCGTCGAGCACGGCGGATTTACCGCCGCGGCCATTGCGCTCCATGTCGCCCAGCCCTCGCTGTCGCATGCGATCCGGTCCCTGGAGCGCGAATTCGGCGGCAGGCTGTTTCACCGTCTCCCGCACGGCGTCGCCCTCACCGCGGCCGGTGAGGCGCTGGTCCGGCCGGCCCAGCAGGTCCTGCGCGACCTGTCCACGGCCAGTTCCCTGGTCCGGGAAGTCCTCGGGCTCAGCGGCGGCCGACTCGACATCGTGTCGCAGACGACCCTTTCGGTCGACCCGCTGGCCGGGATGCTGGGGCGCTTCCATCGCGCGCATCCGAAGGTCTCCGTGCGTGTGGTCGACCCGGAGCAGGGACCTGCCGTGGCGCAGATGGTCGCGGCCGGGCAGTGCGAACTCGGTCTGGTGGACGCCTCGGTGACCACGGCGGACCTGCGCGGTATCGACCTCCCGGAGCAGGAGATGCATGTCGTGCTGCCCGCGGACCATCCGCATCCGGCGGGCGACACCATCACCTCGCGTGAACTGGCCGCGCTGGACCTGATCGTGACACCGCCGGGCACCGAGACCCGGGCTGCGGTGGACGACGTGTGCACCGCGCTGGGCGTGGCTCCGCGGATCGCGGTGGAGACCGCGCACCGCGCGATGATCGTGCCGCTGGTCCTCTCCGGCGTGGGCGCCGCCCTGCTGCCGGCCTCCATGGCCCGGGACGCTGCCCTGCACGGGGCCCGGATGCTGTCCCATCGGCCCCGGTTGCTGCGCCACGGCCGGCTGGTCTGGCGGTCGGGCCCGCTGTCTCCCGCCGCCCAGGCGTTCGTGGACCTGGCGTCCTCGCCCGCCCGGGACTGACACCTGCTGCCCACACCTGCTGCGGGTATAGAAGCCTTCTATTGCCTTCATTCAAAACCGGTTCACGAGAATTCAGGGCGCCTTGTTGACCGGCGTCGGCGGCGGCTGACATTTTTACTGCATCGCGGGCAGAGATATTCCGGAGGTCGCTGAAGGCAGCTGTGTTACGCCGGTAGTTCGGCCGCGAAAAGAAGGCGTCACATTTCCCCGCCGGGCCCCGAATCGGAGAAATACATGACTGAGTTCGACGCCGGCCGGCACATACTTCCGCGGCCGGACACCCGCCGGCCCCTGACGACCGCGATGGACGTCCACGACCAGGAGACCGCCTTCACCGCCTTCACCCCCATCGGCCCGGTCCCTCCGCCCGAGGGCGCGCCGAACGTGGTGATCGTGCTCGTCGACGACCTCGGGTTCGGCACGTCCGGTGCGTTCGGCGGACCGTGTGAGATGCCGGCCGCGCAGCGGCTCGCGGACAACGGGCTGCGCTACACCCGCTTTCACGTGACGGCCCTGTGCTCGCCGACCCGGCAGGCCCTGCTGACCGGACGCAACCACCACTCGGTGGGCATGGGCGGCACCACCGAGATGACCACCGCGGCCCCCGGGTACAACGGGTTCCGGCCGCGCAGCGCGGCGACCATGGCCCAGATCCTGCAGGGCAACGGCTACAGTACGGCCGCCTTCGGCAAATGGCACCAGACACCCCCGCGGGAGATCAGCGCGGTCGGGCCCTTCGACCGCTGGCCGACCGGGGAGGGGTTCGACACCTTCTACGGGTTCATGGGCGCCGAGATGAACCACTGGTACCCGCTGCTGTACCAGGGCACCACCCCCGTCGAGCCGGATCGCCGGCCCGAGGACGGCTACCACCTGTCCGAGGACCTCGTCGACCACGCCATCGACTGGGTGCGCACCCAACGCACGCTCACTCCGGACCGGCCGTTCTTCACCTACCTCGCGCTGGGTGCCGCACACGCTCCGCTGCACGTCGGCCGGGAGTGGCAGGAGGAGTACCGGGGACGGTTCGACCACGGCTGGGACCGCCAGCGCGAACTGACCCTGGAGCGGCAGAAGGAACTCGGAGTGGTTCCCGAGGACGCGGAACTCGCGCCCTGGGCCGAGGGCGTGCCGCACTGGGACGAACTCACCGACAACCAGCGCCGGTTGGCGGCCAGGTTCATGGAGACCTTCGCGGGCTTCACCGAGCACGCCGACGTACAGGTCGGCAGGTTCCTCGACGCACTGGAGGAACTCGGCGAGCTGGACGACACGATCGTCCTCTACATCCTCGGTGACAACGGCGCCTCGGGCGAGGGAGGCATCGAGGGGACGATCGTCGAGCACCGGCTGGGGCACGGCATCGTGGACGACCCGGACGAGATGATCGACCACCTCGACGAGATCGGCGGCCCGCTCAGCTACCCGATCGCCCCGGCGGGCTGGGCGCTGGCACTGAACACTCCCTACCAGTGGACCAAGCAGGTGGCCTCGCACTTCGGCGGCACCCGGGACGGCATGATCCTGCACTGGCCGCGGGGAGTCCCCGAGCGCGGCGGGTTGCGTCACCAGTTCTCGCACGTGATCGACGTACTGCCGACGATCCTGGACTGCGTGGGAGTCCCGGCGCCGTTCAGCGTGGACGGGGTGCCGCAGCAGCCCATCGAGGGGGCGAGCATGCGGCGGACGCTCGCCGACGCCCGGGCGCCCGAGCACCGCCGTACCCAGTACTTCGAGATGTGCGGCAACCGGGGCATCTACCACGGCGGCTGGATGGCGGTCACCCGGCACGGCATCCCCTGGGAGATGGTGCCGGACAAGGACAGGAGGTTCGCCGACGACGTCTGGGAGCTCTACGACATCGACCGCGACTGGAGCCAGGCCCGCGACCTCGCCGCCGAACACCCCGAGAAGTTGCGCCAGTTGCAGGACCTGTTCCTGATCGAGGCGGCGAAGTACCAGGTGTTCCCCCTGGACGACCGGGTCACCGAGCGGGAGAACCCGGCCGTGGCCGGCCGCATCGATCTGCTCGGCGACCGGACGTCCGTCACCTACCGCGCGGGAATGCGGCGGTTCACCGAGGAGACGACCCTCAACGTCAAGAACCGCTCGCACAGCATCACGGCTGACGTCGAGCTGCCGGAGGGCGCGGCCGCCGAGGGCGTGCTCATCGCGCAGGGCGGCCGGTTCGGCGGCTGGGCCCTGTACTTCACCGGGGGCAGGCCGGCCTACGCCTACAACTACTTCGGCATGAGCCTGTACACCGTGCGCGGCGGCGAGCCCCTGGCACCCGGACGGCACGAGATCCGGCTCGAGTTCGACTACGACGGCGGAGGACTCGGCAAGGGCGGGACCGCCGTGCTCCTGGTGGACGGTGAGAAGCACGCGACCGGACGGGTCGAGCGGACCATTCCGTACTACTTCTCCTTCGACGAGACGCTCGACGTAGGGGTGGACCTGAGTACACCGGTGACCGACGACTATCCGGTCCTCGACAACGAGTTCACCGGGATCCTGCACACGGTGCGCATCGATCTGGACGACCGGAGCACCGAGTCGTCCGAGTTCGACGGCGGACTGCACCGGCGCGTCATGGGGGCCCAGTGAGCTGCTGCACGCCGTCCGGCGGCCGGGCCGCGGACCGGGCACCGGGACCTGGGCAGTCCACCGTCCGCCCGGCGGCCACCGAGGGCATGGTGGCCGTCCCCGCCGGCGAGTTCCTCATGGGCAGCGAGGACGCACTCGCCTACCCGGCCGACGGGGAAGGCCCGGTGCGGACGGTGTACGTCGACGCGTTCTGGATGGACGCCTGCACGGTGTCCAACGCACAGTTCGCGTGCTTCGCCGCCGAAACCGGGTACCGCACCTCGGCCGAGCGGATCGGCTGGTCGTTCGTCTTCGCCGGTCTGCTCCCGGACGACTTCCCGCCGACCCGGGGCGTGGTGGGCGCGCCCTGGTGGCGGCAGGTCGAGGGCGCCGACTGGCGCCACCCCGACGGGCCGCACTCCACCTGGGAGGACCGGGCGGATCACCCAGTCGTCCATGTCGACTGGGACGACGCCCGCGCCTACTGCGCCTGGGCAGGCAAACGCCTGCCCTCCGAGGCGGAATGGGAACGCGCCGCCCGAGGGGGACTGCACGCGAAGGTGTTCCCCTGGGGCGACGAGTTCGAGCCGGGCGGCCGCCCCCGGATGAACGTGTGGCAGGGCGACTTCCCGAACCGGCACCCGACGGCCGACGGCTGGTACGGCACCTGTCCGGT
This sequence comes from Streptomyces sp. T12, assembly GCF_028736035.1. Taxonomy (NCBI): domain Bacteria; kingdom Bacillati; phylum Actinomycetota; class Actinomycetes; order Kitasatosporales; family Streptomycetaceae; genus Streptomyces; species Streptomyces sp. T12. The sequence goes on along the minus strand of NZ_CP117866.1, from coordinate 5,695,119 downwards.
CACCGCCTTCGAGCCGGGCGGCTTCGGTCTGTACAACGCCACCGGCAACGTCTGGGAATGGTGCGAGGACCCGTTCTCCCCTTCCTCCGGCGCCCCCGGCGCCCCCGGTGTCCCCGGTGGACAGCAGCGCGTCACGAAGGGCGGCTCCTATCTCTGCCACGCGTCCTACTGCCGCCGCTACCGGGTCGCCGCGCGGCAGGGCCTGTTCCCGGACTCGGCAACCGGCAACGTGGGGTTCCGGTGCGCCCTGGACATGACGTGACCCCTTTCGACTCCATCTTCGACTCCATCGCTCGGACAACGGCGCGATACACCCGCGCACAAGGAGCAGGACCATGGCAAAGCGAGCAAGACTGTGGCGTCCCGGTGCGGCGGGGATGGCCGTACTCGGTCTCACCCTGACCGCCTGCGGTGGGGCGAAGGTCGGTGACGACTCCGCCGCGGCGGACGGCAGTTCGGGCAAGTGCGGCACCTTCGACCTCGCGGTCAGCCCGTGGGTGGGCTACGAGGCCAACGCGGCCGTCATCGCCTACGTCGCGGAGCAGGAACTCGGCTGCAAGGTGGTCAAGAAGGACCTGAAGGCGGAGATCGGCTGGCAGGGGTTCGAGACGGGCGAGGTCGACGCCATCGTGGAGAACTGGGGCCACGACGACCTGAGGAAGAAGTACATCACCGAGCAGAAGACCGCCGTCGCCCTCGGCCCGACCGGCAACAAGGGGATCATCGGCTGGTACATCCCTCCGTGGATCGCGAAGAAGTACCCGGACATCACCAACTGGAAGAACCTCGACAAGTACGCCGCGAACTTCAAGACCTCCGAGTCGGGAAGCAAGGGCCAGCTCCTCGACGGCGACCCGTCGTACCAGACCAACGACGAGGCCCTGGTGGAGAACCTGAAGCTGGACTTCAAGGTGGTGTACGCGGGCAGCGAGACCGCGCTGATCCAGGCCTTCCGGGACGCCGAGAAGAACAAGAAGTGGGTGATCGGCTACTTCTACGAGCCACAGTGGTTCTTCTCGGAGGTGCCGCTGGCCCACGTCGAGCTGCCCAAGCACACGGAGGGCTGCGACGCGGACCCGGCGAAGGTCGCCTGCGACTATCCCGTGTTCGACCTCGACAAGATCGTCAGCACCCGGTTCGCGAAATCGGGCAGCCCGGCCTACGACCTGGTGAAGAACTTCACGTGGACCAATGACGACCAGAACACCGTCGCCAAGTACATCGCGCTCGACAAGATGACACCGGAGGCGGCGGCGAAGAAGTGGGTCGAGGCCCACCCCGACAAGGTGAAGGCGTGGCTCGGCTAGTGCCGGTCGAGAAGTCGATGTATCAGACGCCGGCCCGGTCCAGGGCGCTCTGCAAGGACTGTCTGTAGCCCGCGCTGGTGTACGTGGCGCCCGACACCGTGTCGATGACCGCGCTCTGTGCCTGGAGCGTCTCCTTTGTCGCGGGACGGGCGCCCGACCCGCTCGGTGACGCGATCGCGCATTACGGGCGGATCGCCAAGACCCTGCACATCCTGCGCCTGGCCGACGAGCCCGGCTACCGCCGCCAGATCAAGAGCCAGGCCAACCTCCAGGAGGGCCGCCACTCCCTCGCCCGCAAGATCTTCCACGGCCGGCACGGACAGCTCTACCAGCGCTACCAGGACGGCTTGGAAGACCAGATCGGCGCCCTGGGCCTGGTCCTCAACGCCCTCGTGCTCTTCAACACCCGGTACATGGACGCCGCGGTGCACCAACTACGGGCGGACGGCTTCGACATCCGTGACGAGGACGTCGCCCGCCTCTCACCGTTCGTACGGCACCACATCAACATGCTGGGCCGGTACTCCTTCCAGCTCCCCGACCTGCCCGGCGTCCTGCGGCCGCTGCGGGACCCGGACGCCGCCGACGACGAGTGACGATGACATTGGCCGTATCTCGTCTGCCGTCCCACGACCCCGCACAGGCTTAATGATGCTCCCGCGCCACGCACTGAGCGGGTGGTTGTGACGACAGCACGGGGGGACCATGGATCACACAGGCGGCATCGGCGTACCACCTCCCGGGCCTCCGCCACAGCTTCCGCCCCGGCCCCCGTCTCAGCCGCCTCCTCAGGTACAGCCGATGCCGCTGCCTCCCCGCAGGGGAAAGCCGCTGGAACTCCGGGTCCAGCGGCAGATCCTGTGGGTGGGGTCGGCGGCGGTTCCGTTGCGCAATGTCAGCTGGGTCGAAGTGTTCAGGCTGAAGCCCGCCTGGGGCAAGGCCGGCGTCTACTTCCTGCTGTTGGTGGTCGTCGCCTTCTTGGTCTCCGCCCGGCTCGACTCCACGGACGGGGGCGGCGGGGGCGGCGGCCCTGCCCCGGGCGTCCTGACCCTGTTCACCCTGGTCATTGTCTGCGCCGTCCTGCTCTGGTCGAGGAAGCCGGTGCTGGTCGTCGAGCTGAACAGCGGTTCCAGGGTGGTCTTGACCCTGCCGACCATGGATGAACTGCGGGCGATCGCCGGGCAGATCGTGTACGCGATCGACCACCCGGAATACGAGTTCTCCGCCGTCCTCGAGCAGTACAACACGACGAACAACTTCGGTTCTGTCGTCAACATGAACGGCGGCAGGGGAAACACGGGGATCAAACTGTGAGCGACACATCGAACTACTACGGAGACGTCGTCAACGTGAACGGCGGCGAAAGGGTCATCGGCATCAACCACGGCACCGTCGTCCAGAACGACGGCACCGCTCAGGACACCGAGCTCCAAGCCGCCGTGACGGACCTCACCCGCCTCCTCAACGACCTGCGCCCGGTGCTCACCCCGGACCAGGCCCAGACCGTGGAGAACGCGCTGCCCGCGCTCACCCCCGACCGGGCCGCCCTGCGTGAGCGCGGCATGATCCTGGCGTCCGTCTCGCAGATCGCGGCGACCGTGGGCGAGGTGGGCAGGCCCGTCTTGGAGGCACTGGGGCGGCTGTTCGCGCTGCTGGGCTGACGGGCCTGCCCTGGTGGATACGGTCTGGCCTACGCCGTAGGCAAAGGAGCGAACCCGGGCCTTGAGACAGCGGCCGAGTTCCCACGGCGTCCCGGTCTGTAGAGCCTCACCGTCTGCTGTCCCCCGGCGCGAGCAGACTCGTGACCTCGGCGATCGCCTCCGCCGAGAGTGGAAGTACTTCCGTACGTTCTCCGGCTTCTTGTGCCGGGACTTCGCCATCAGCATCGGCAGGCTGGCCCCGGCCTCACCCAGGTGCGTAGGGCCCGAATGCCGGTACTCGTGCAGGTCCCAGCCCGTGCCCGGCGCCCCGCCGACCGAGGTGTGGGCATCCAGCAGGGCACGGGCCTGCCCGTACGACAGCCGCACCAGCCCGGTGTCCGGGCAGACGTCACGGGAGCTGAGAACCTTGCCGGGGCCCGGCCTGCGGTGGGTGACGAATACCGGCCCCCGGGTACGGCCCTTGATCAGCCGGGGCAGCAGGCGGGCGGTGCCGGCGTCCCAGAAGACGGTCTCCAGCACGAACTCCTCACGCGGGGCGCCCCGGCGCCGGGTCCGCGGCCGGGCCCCCTTCGCCTTCACCGGGGCCCTGCGCCCGGCCAGGTCCAGCTCCTCGATGTTGACGCCGAGGATCTCCTCCGCCCGCGCGCAGGTCTCATACAGCATCCGCCACAGCGTCTTCTCCCGCAGGTGGACGTCGCGGCGGGCGATCAACCGGTCGACCGCCATCTTCGAACGGGCGGGGGTCTCGGAGTCCGGCGGGGTGAGCCGCTTCACCCATGCCGGAACCGCCGGGCCGTCATAGCCGCGCTCGGCACACCAGCCCAGCCACGACAGCACCCCTGCCCGACGGGCGTTCCACGTGTTGACCGCGGAGGTGCCCCACAGCAGTTCAAGGGCCTCACCGATCTCGTCGTCCATGCCGTACGAGCGCGGGGTGTTCGGGTTGTCGAGCGAGTCGAGGAACACGTCCGCCGCCGTGCGGACGTTCAACGCCTTCCCTGCGGGCAGCTCCGCGAACGTCGCCGCAGGTCGTGATCAGCGATCCCACCGGGAATAGGGCGTTATCTGCACAACGACTTCAAGAGGCCTCCGGAACCGATGCCCAGTCAGCCATCCACCAGGGCCGACTGATCCTTAGCGCCGGTTTTCGTTCTGATGTTCTTCGCCGGCACCGTGGGCGGCGCCCCGCTCTCCGTGGTCAAGCAGTACATCGAACAGCGGAACCGGCCCGTGTGAGCATCGCCCGACTCGCCGGGAAGCCCTTCGCGGCACTCCGTACCACGGGTGGCGACCATGCGATGTCCGGCTCCGCCGGACAGGGATCCGCGACTCTCCGCGTCGCCATCACCAGATTCGATTCACCACCGGCCAGAAGGCCGATGCACGGCGAATGAATCCCGGTAGCGCATACGACGGCGTACGGCACCGGCGGACACGAAACCGACGAGGAGCAGCAGGAGCGTGCCGACGGCCGCTTCGACCATCCTCGGGTATTCGGTGACGACGGAGACCGTCTGCGCCACGATGCCGGTGTCCGCCTGCAGCGCGTATCCGTACAGGATCAGCACGACATGGGCGAGGGTCAGGCAGAGCGCGTAGCGGCCGGTCCTCGCGTGCCATCGGACCACGCGGTCGGATCCGACCCGGCGTTCCAGGGCTGGGATGCGCGCCATCTGGGCGATCACCAGAGCGATCACATAGCCGGCCAGCAGTCCGGTGATCCGGCCCGCGTTCACCAGCCGGTCGGCGGTGGTCGCGGCGACGGCCGGGGTGCCCCGCCACCACAGCCACAGCACGGCGGCGGCGCCCGTCCAGGCGAGCCCCAGCAGCGGTGCCGCGGGGGGACGGCGGGGCCGGATCCGACGCATGGCCTGCCGTCTTCCCGCCCGGCTGTGCTGGATCGCCGTCACAAGGCTGTTCTTCCCTTTGCCGACTTCGGTGGCCCAGCACGTACACCGGCCGGGTGGCTGAAAACAGTCGATGAAGACGGGCCACGGCCTACAGGAGATCCACCGCCGGGGAGGGCGCACAAGGGCCCACTTCCCCACATCCACCTAGTCCAGCGCACCGGCAGGGCCGAGTGTCACACCCTCCGTGTCGCGGTGGACGACCTCCCCTTTCGGACACACCCGCGGCATCACTCGTGGCTACACTCGCCGCCCATGCAACAGCTCGGCCGGAAGACAAACCAGCAGATAACGCACGCGCCTTCATCGGGTGCCAACACCTTCGACAACTCTGTGAAGAGCACGTGGAGTGCCACCGCACTCACCGCTGTCCGCGCCGTCAGATCGACACCTCCCGCCGGTTCACGCGGTCTCGGACACGGGCTCGGCTCGCCCGTCCGCACCGCACTCGGAGCACTCACGGCCACCCCCGGCTCCCACCGAACAGCCCTCGATTCAGCTGTGATTAACGTCACTCCAAGGAGTGTGGCGTGAGCCGCTCGACACGACGCCGCCACGCCCGCTCCCGCGAGCCCCGCCGTCACTGGCGGCTGCTGGCCCTCACCCTGTCCGTCGTCTTCGCCGCCCTGCTCTTCGAGGGCTGGACCATCCATGAGGTCGACGCCGCCAAAACACGCCTCCCCTGCACCAGGCCCGTACCCGAGGCCGTGGACGAGAGCGGCCCGGTCCTGCGCCGTATCAGCGGGAACGACGTCGAGTCCTCGGCCGTGCCCGCCCGTACCGTCGCGCTCACCTACGACGGCGGACCCGATCCCTACTGGACCCCGCGCCTCCTCGACCTGCTGCGCAGGCATCACGCGCACGCGACCTTCTTCTTGTTGGGTGCCGAGGCGGCACGCCATCCGGAACTGGTACGGCGGATCCTCGACGAGGGCCACGAGATCGGCTCGCACACGTACACCGGCGCCGACCTCGGTTCCTCGTCGCGCGTGCGCACCGCGATGGAGCTGACGCTCACCGAAAAGACCCTCGCCGGTTCGGCGGGCATCCGCACCGACCTGCTGCGGATGCCGCTGACCACCCAGGTGGACACGCTGTGCGGCGCCGAGTGGTCGGCGGCCCGCCGCGCCGCCGCGAACGGCTACGTGGTGGTCGCCGCGGACCGGCCCGACCGCGATCCGAAGTACGGCATGGTCCGCCAGTTCAGCCAGACGGACCTGGCGTACGACGAGACGAAGGACCTGCTCGGCAACCCGCACGCCGACCGGTTCACCACCGTCACGGACGCGCTCGGCATGCCCTCGGCCGACACACGGGTGTCCACCGCCGAACGCTGGCAGGGCAAGGCGCTGATCTGGACCACGACCGCCGGTCACGCGTTCACGAACGCCATGACCTGGGTGCTGCTCGCGCTGGGCGCGCTGGGCGTGCTGCGGCTGGTGATGCTGACCGTGTTCGCCCGCGCCCACGTCCGGCGCCTGACCCGCTTCCGTCCCGGCTCGCCCCGGCTGCGGGAGGTCGACGCACCCGTGACGGTGCTCGTACCGGCGTACAACGAAGAGGCCGGCATCGAGTCCACGGTCCGTTCGCTGCTCGCGTCCACGCACTGGGGCCTCGAGGTCATCGTGATCGACGACGGGTCGACGGATCAGACCGCGGACCTCGCCACCTGGATCAACGACCCGCGCGTGCGGGTGATCCGGCAGCCCAATTCAGGCAAGGCGGCCGCGCTCAACACCGGCCTGGCGCACGCCTCGTACGACATCGTCGTGATGGTCGACGCCGACACCGTCTTCGAGCCCGACGCCCTGTACCGGCTCATCCAGCCGCTCGCGCACCCGGCCGTCGGCGCCGTCAGCGGCAACACCAAGGTCGGCAACCGGCGCGGGCTCCTGGGCAGATGGCAGCACCTGGAGTACGTCTTCGGCTTCAACCTCGACCGGCGGATGTTCGAGGTGCTGGAGTGCATGCCGACGGTGCCGGGAGCCATCGGCGCCTTCCGGCGGGACGCGCTGATGGGCGTCGGCGGGGTCAGCGAGGACACCCTCGCCGAGGACACCGACCTCACGATGGCCCTGTGGCGGGCCGGCTGGCGGGTGGTCTACGAGGAGTCGTCCATCGCCTGGACCGAAGTGCCCACCTCGCTACGGCAGTTGTGGCGGCAGCGCTACCGCTGGTGCTACGGCACGCTCCAGGCGATGTGGAAGCACCGCGGAGCCGTCCTCGAAGTGGGCACCGCCGGACGCTTCGCGCGCCGCGGGCTGACCTACCTGATGCTCTTTCAGGTGGTCATGCCGCTGATGGCCCCGGTCGTCGACCTGTTCGCGCTGTACGGCGCGCTCTTCACCGATCCCGCGCAGGCGCTGGGGGTGTGGCTCGCCTTCCTCGTCCTCCAACTGCTGTGTGCCGGTTACGCGTTGAGGCTCGACAGGGAGAAGCTGCGGGCCCTGTGGTCGATGCCGTTCCAGCTCTTCGTCTACCGGCAGCTGATGTATCTGGTCGTCATCCAGTCCGTGTTCGCCCTCCTGGGCGGCACCCGGCTGAAGTGGCACCGCATGCAGCGTGCGGGCACGGCCGCCACGGAGCAGCTGAGACAGCCGGTCGCCGCCCGGGAGCTGTCGTCGAGGTGATCAGGGGGGAACCCATGGAACCGATGGAACCCATGCAGCCCATGAGCGGCTGGAACGGGGAGACACAGGCGCCACGAGTGCTCACGGGACAGCTCATCGCACAGACGGAACAGATACGGCCGTACGAGGAACCCGTCCCGAGCCCGAACGGGGCGCAGCCCGGCGGTGGCCACACCCGCAGCACACGCCCCCCTTGGGTACGCCCCAGCCGGCGCCGCCGTATCGCACGCCTGCTGGCGCTGCTGCTCGGCGCGCTGCTCCTCACCGGCGGCGGCACGTACGCCTGGGCCGACTTCGAGCTCGACCGGGCGGTCGACCTCGGCGAGGCCGGTGACCGTCCGCCGCAGGGGAAGGGGACCACGTACCTCATCGTGGGCTCCGACAACCGTGACGGCCTGTCCGAGCAGGACAGGAAGGATCTGCACGCCGGCGGTGGCGGCGGCGGCCGTACCGACTCGATGATGCTGCTGCACACCGGCGCCCACGGCACCACGCTGGTGAGCCTGCCCCGCGACTCGTGGGTGACCCTCCCGTCGTACCTCGACCCCGACACCGGAAAGCGGCACCGCGCGGCGAAGAACAAGCTGAACGCGGCCTACTCCCTGGGCGGCGCCCGGCTGCTCGTGCGGACCGTCGAGCTCAACACGGGCCTGCGCGTCGACCACTACGCGGAGATCGGCTTCGGCGGCTTCGTCGGTGTCGTGGACGCCGTCGGCGGCGTGGACATGTGCGTGGACCGGGACATCAAGGACAAGAAGTCGGGTCTCGACCTGACGAAGGGCTGCCACACCCTGGACGGCGCCCAGGCACTCGCGTTCGTCCGCCAGCGGCACCAGGAGGCCCAGGGCGACCTGGGGCGCAGCAGGAACCAGCAGAAGTTCCTCGCCGCGCTCGCCCACAAGGCGGCCACACCGGGCACCGCGCTCAATCCGTTCCGGGCGTATCCCCTGCTGGGCGCGGCGCTGGACACCCTCGTGGTGGACAAGGACATGGAGCCGCGCACCCTCGTCTCGCTGTTCCAGGCGATGAGGAGCGTCTCGTCCGGGGACGGTCGGCAGCTCAGCGTCCCCGTGGCCGGAGTCGGCATCAGCACGTCGAAGGGCAGCGCCGTGAAATGGGACGCGGCGAAGGCGAAACGGCTCTTCACCGCGCTGCGGAACGACCGGCCGGTGAGCATCGCGGAGAAGGGCTGACCGGCCGCCGCCGGTCCGAAGGGTGTGTGGGGCGGCCGGGCCCCCGTGCGTGGCGGAGCCCCGGCCGCCCCGGCCCTCTCCGTGCCGCTCCCGGGGGGAGTCAAGGGCGGCGCGGAGAGAGGTTCGGGGAGTGGCCGCGTCACCGACGTCCGGCCGGGCGGTCGCCGTCGACCTGGGGCGCGGACTCGGTACTCACACAGCGCACGGCCGACGCGGAACGTCACCCAGAGGGCGCCGATCACGAGCAGGCTCCAGTTGCCGCCGACGCGGACCTGGGCGCCGGGTGCGGGGTCCTTGTCGCACGTCTCCAGGCGACCTGGGTGAACCTGGTACGGCGTGCGACCCGCGCCGACGGAAAGTGACCCAGGCTACCGCCGCGTCGTCAGTCGCGGGGCAGGCGCCCCTTGCTCCGCATCGCGGTACGGACGCGCTGCTCGGCCAGAGCGCGGCCGGCGGCGTGCGGGGTGACGTGACAGCGCTCGGCCTCGTCGAGGACGGTGACCGTGTTGGCGCGCAGCCTCGTCGAGATGGTCTCGAAGATGGCGGTGGTGTCGGGGCGGAAGCCGGAGTAGCGGGCGTCCATCGCGAAGGCGGCGGCGACGACACCTCCGGCGTTGGCGACGAAGTCGGGGACCACGGTGATGCCGCGCCGGTCGAGGATGTCCTGGGCGTCCACGGACGTGGGCAGGTTGGCACCTTCGACGACGAGCCGGGCCTTGATCTCGTGCGCGGTGCTGTGGTCGATGACGTCCTGAAGCGCCGCGGGCACCAGGATGTCGCAGTCCACGGTGAGTTCCGCGCCGGAGGCGAGCGTGGTGCCCCGGACCGGGCGGCGGGTAACGAAGTGGTCGCCGTGCTCCTCGCGGGCCGTCAGGAGGTCGTCGACGTCGAGTCCGGTGGGGTCGTGCAGGGCCCCGTGGGCGGTGGAGACCGCCACGACGGTGGCCCCGAGTTCGGAGAACCGCCGGGCCGCCGCGCTGCCGACGGCGCCGAAACCCTGGATGGCGACGCGTGCCCCGCCGAGGGGCAGGCCCAGGCGCTGGGCTGCGGCATCGGTGCTCTCGGCGACCCCGTAGCCGGTGACGCCGAGCTTGTCGTACGCGACTCCGCCGAGGTGCTCGGGGGTGCCCACGGCGGCCCCGCGGTCGCCCAGTTCGTCCTGGATGATCGCGGCGTCGCTCTCGGTCAGCCCCATGTCGAGCCCCATCACGTACTCGCGGGGCACCTCGTTGGACAGGGCGCGGGCGAAGGCGCGCAGGATCGCCTCCTTGTCCGGGGAGGCCGGGGCGGCGACGATGCCGGCCTTGGCGCCGCCGTAGAAGAGATCGGCGCTCGCCCACTTCCACGTCATGACCCGGGCGAGGCGCGCCACCTCGTCGACGGTCACCGTGGGGCTCATACGGGTTCCGCCCTTGCCGATGCCCCGGGCGGTGTTGTCGATGACCAGGACGCCCTTCATGCCGGTACGGCGGTGGGAGACGACGACGATCTTCTCGGGGCCCCAGTCGTCGACGAGGGAGAGTGCGTCAGTCACGGATGTGTTCCTTGTCGGTAGCGGGAAGCTCGGTGGCGGGAGGCAGGGCTCGCGCGATGAGCTGCGCGAGGTGGGTGCCGGTGCGGTCGGTCTGCTGGGCGATCTGGGTGCGGCAGCTGAATCCGTCGGCGAGGACGTGTGTGCCGGGGGCGGCGGAGCGTACGGCGGGGAGCAGGACCTGCTCGCCCGCGGCGACGGAGACGTCGTAGTGGCCGCGTTCGAAGCCGAAGTTGCCGGCCAGGCCGCAACACCCGGATGCGATCGTGGTGTTGTCGACGCCCATGCGGTGCAGCAGTGCGCTGTCGGCGCCGAAGCCGGAGGTGGCGTGCTGGTGGCAGTGGGTCTGGCTGATCGACCGGGCGTCGATACGCGGGGGCTGCCAGTCGGGTGCGTGCCGGACCAGGAGTTCGGCGAGTGTGACGGTGGCTGCGGCCAGGGCGCGGGCACGGTCGTCGCCGTCCAGCAGTTCGGGCAGGTCGGTCTTGAGGGCCGCTGTGCAGCTGGGTTCGAGACCGACGACCGGAGTTCCCGAATCGGCGGCTGAGGCAAGGGCGTTGACGGTGCGCCGCGCCATGCGTCGGGCGATGCCCAGCTGGCCGGTGGTGATCCAGGTCAGTCCGCAGCACTGGGTGCCGTCGGGGACCTGGACCCGGAAGCCGGCGTCCTCCAGTACCGCGACCCCGGCTTCGAGGACCTCGGGTGTGAAGTGGTTGTTGAAGGAGTCGACCCACAGCATGACCGGGCCCCGGTGGCCGTCCCCCTTCGGTGTGCGGCGGCGGAACCGGGCGAGGAAGGTCTCGTCGGCGAAGCGCGGGATCTCGCGCCGGCCGTCGATGCCGCCGAGCCGCTTGAGGAGCGGGGCCAGTCGGGAGGAGGTCAGGGCGTTGACCAGGCGCGGCATCCGGGCGGCGGCGCGGGACAGCAGCGGCAGCCAGCCCATCGTGTAGTGCGAGGCGGGCCGGACTCGCCCCTTGTAGTGGTGGTACAGGAACTCCGACTTGTACGTGGCCATGTCCACCTCCACCGGGCAGTCAGCGCTGCACCCCTTGCAGGACAGGCACAGGTCGAGGGCGTCGCGGACCTCGGTCGACCGCCAGCCGTCGGTGATCACCTCGCCCTGGGTCATCTCGTACAGCAGGCGGGCCCGGCCCCGGGTGGAGTCCTTCTCGTCGAGGGTGACCCGGTAGCTGGGGCACATGACGTCGCCGCGGTGGGCGGCGGTACGGCACTTGCCGACGCCGACACAGCGGCGGGTGGCCTTGGCGAAGTCGCCGTCGTCGGCGTGGAAGGCGAAGCCTCTTGAGGAGGAAACCAGCGGCAGCGGAGTGCGGTGCGCGCTGACACGCAGGTTGCCGTCGACCGGCAGCGGCCGCACGATCATGCCGGGGTTCAGGCCGTTGTCGGGGTCCCAGATCTCCTTGAACTCCTCGAACAGGGCGATGACTTCGGGCCCGTACATCAGCGGCAGCAGCTCGGAGCGGGCCTGGCCGTCGCCGTGTTCGCCGGACAGGGAGCCGCCGTGCGCGGTGACGAGCTTGGCCGCGTCGGTGACGAAGGCGCGAAAGACGGCGGTGCCCTGTTCGGTGGTGAAGTCGAAGTCGATACGGACGTGCAGGCAGCCCTCGCCGAAGTGGCCGTATACCGCGCCCCGCAGGTCGTGCTGGTCCAGCAGCCGGGTGAACTGGCGGAGGTAGGAGCCGAGTTGACCGGGCGGGACGGCCGCGTCCTCCCAGCCGGGCCAGGCTTCCGAGCCGTCGGGCATGCGGGTCGCCAGGCCCGCTCCGTCCTCGCGGATCCGCCACAGCCGTCGGGCACGGGCCGGATCGGTGACGATCTCGCTTCCGGTGCAGCCCGCGGCCTGCCGGGCGGTCTCGGTGAGTTCGTTGGCGCGGCGGGACAACTCCTCTGCCGTACCGCCGAGTTCGGCGAACAGCCAGGCCCGGGCGGTGGGCAGGGTGTCGATCGTCGCGCGGGTCTCGGGGCGGGTGACGATATCGGTCAGCGCCTGGTCGAGTCCCTCAAGGGCCAGCAACTCGTGGTCCAGCAGGGCGGGTACGGCGTCGGCCGCGGCGCCGGCGTCCTGGAAGCCGAGGACGACCAGGGCCCGGGCGGGGGGCGGGGAGATCAGGCGGACGGTCGCCGACAGGACGACGGCGAGCGTGCCCTCGCTGCCGACCAGGGCGCGGGCGAGGTTGAAGCGGCGTTCCGGCAGCAGGTGTTCCAGCGCGTAGCCCGAGACCTGCCGCGGGAATTGGCCCAGCTTGGTACGCAGCGCCGCCAGGTTGTCCTGGGCGAGCCGGTGCAGGGACGCGATCAGCTGTCCGCGGTCGTCGCCGGCGGCGATGGCCTCGTCGATCTCCCGCTGGGTCATCTCGCCGAGCCGGACCACCGTGCCCCGGTAGGTGACCACTTCGAGTTCCAGGACGTTGTCGGCGGTGCGTCCCCAGGCCAGGGAGTGCGATCCGCAGGCGTTGTTGCCGATCATGCCGCCGAGCGTGCAGCGGCTGTGGGTGGACGGGTCGGCGCCGAAGAGGAGTCCGTGGGCAAAGGCCGCGCTCTGCAGATCGTCCAGGACGATGCCCGGCTGCACCGTGGCGGTCCGTTCCTGCGGGTCCAGCGCGAGCAGCCGGTTGAAGTGACGGGAGAAGTCCAGCACCACGCCCGCGCCCACCGCCTGGCCGGAGGTGCTGGTGCCGGCCCCGCGCGAGGTGACCGGCACGCCCAGGCGGCGGCACACGGCGAGGGCGTTGAGGACGTGCCGCCGCTCGCAGGGGAAGACCACGGCGAGCGGGATCTGCCGGTAGTTGGAGGCGTCGGCCGAGTACTGTGCCCGGCGGCCCGCGTCACCGGCGACCTCTCCGCAGTCCTCTCCGGCGAGGGCCGCGGCCACAGCCGCCGCGTCGAGGCCGGGCCGGCCCGGCGCTGTCGTGGTCACTGTGCTCGCTCCTCCTTGCCCACCAGGCGCGTTCGCCCTGGTCCTCACCACGATGTGGGCCGGGCGGGGTCACCCACAAGGGCCAGCAGAGCGAAAGAATTGACGCTTGAGGGCAAGCACTGCTTACGCTTGACCCCATCAATGAGGAGGCCGTGTGCTGAAGCCCCTGCACCTGCTCACACTGAAGGCCGTCGTCCGCAGCGGGTCGTTCGCGATCGCGGCCCGCGACCTCGGCTACACCGCGTCCGCGATCTCCCAGCAGATCTCCGCCCTGGAGAAGGAGACCGGCCTCGTCCTGTTCGAGCGCGAGGCCCATGGGATCCGTCCGACGGCCGCCGCCTACCGCCTGGTCGACCTCAGTGACCGGGTGCTGGCCGCCCTGGACGACCTCGATCACCACGTACAGGAGCTGGCCACCGGTGTCACCGGCCGGCTGCGGCTGGGCAGCTTTCCCACCGCCGGCGTCCGGCTCGTACCGTCCGCCCTGTCGGCGTTCGTCGACAGCCACCCCCGCGCCCAGATCCAGCTGGAGGAGGGCGAGCCCGAGGAACTGGTCGCCGCACTCGGCGACGGCGACCTGGACGTCGCTTTGGTGTACGAGTACGGACTCAGCCCCCACCCCTGGCCCGATGGTCTGACCCACCACCGGCTGCTGAGGGAGGACCTCGTGCTGCTCCGCGCCCGGGGCAGCGGCCTGAGCGCGCAACTCCCCCACCTGTCCCGGGCCCGCTGGATCACCAGCCGCGAGGGCACCGCCGGCGCCCGGTCGACCGTACGGCTGTGTGCGGCGGCCGGGTTCGAGGCCGCGGTCGCCTGCCGCAGCAACAACTACGACGTCGTACGGGAGTTGGTGTCCGCGGGACTCGGAGTGGCGGTGGTGCCGGCACTCGGCCACGCGCCGAAGGACACCATCGAGGCCACGCGGGTCACCCAGCGCTCCGCGCACCGCACCGTGATGGCCCTGCACCGCAGCGAGAACAGCAATCCGCTGCTGGCCACGATGCTGGAGTCGCTGCGGCGTGCGGTCCCTGTGGACGAGCCGTTTCTGCAACCAGCCGAGCCGCAGGAAGCACCGTAGTGAACCTGCGGGCCGGTGGGGGGCCGGTCGCGCCCACGCGGCGGAGCCGCATATCGATACAGCCCCGCACCCCTAAAGGGGCGCGAGCCGCGCATCCGGTTCGTCCGAGTCCGACATCTCATTGAGCGCGTCGAGGTCCACCGACCCGCCCGGCATGACCTGGCGCGTACGCCGGTAGCCGTAGGCGGCGTAGATGACCAGGCCCACGACCAGCCAGATGCCCAGCCGGAACCAGGTCTCCCACTCCAGGAACGACATCAGCCAGACGGAGAAGACCATGCCGAGGATCGGCACGAACGGCATGCCCGGACAGCGGAAGCCGCGCTTGAGGTCCGGCTTCCTGTAGCGCAGGACCAGGACGGCCGCGGAGACGACCACGAAGGCCAACAGGACGCCGATGTTGGTGAGTTCGGCCACGGCGTTGATGGGCAGCACGCCCGCCAGCACCGCGGACACGACGCCGATGACCCAGGTCGCGCGGTGCGGGACCTTGCGCTTGGGGTGGATGGCACCGAACCAGGCCGGCATCAGGCCGTCCCGGCTGAGGGCGTACCACAGGCGGGAGGCGCCCATCATGAAGGAGAAGGTCACGGTGACGATGCCGATGACGGCGCCGACGGCGATGACGTTGGCGAACCCGTTCAGCCCGACGCTCGCGAAAGCGCTGGAGATGCCGCTGTTCGGGTTGAGATCGCTGTAGTGCTGGATGCCGGTGAGCACGATGCAGACCAGGACGTAGAGGCCCATGGAGACCGCCAGCGAGATCATCATCGCCTTCGGCAGCTTCTTCCGCGCCTCCACCGACTCCTCTGCGGCGGTGCTGAGCGCGTCGTAGCCGAAGACCGCGAAGAAGACCGTCGCCGCCCCG
The DNA here is from genome assembly GCF_028736035.1 of Streptomyces sp. T12. NCBI lineage: Bacteria > Bacillati > Actinomycetota > Actinomycetes > Kitasatosporales > Streptomycetaceae > Streptomyces > Streptomyces sp. T12. Next base: position 5,680,006 of record NZ_CP117866.1, on the reverse strand, counting down.
GTGAACGCCCCGTTGAGACCGAAGGGCGCGAAGGGGGACAGGTTGTCGGCGTTGATCTTGGTGAAGCCGACCACGATGACGAGCAGCACGATGGCGATCTTGACGATGGTCAGCACCGTCTCCACCCGGGCCGAGGTGCGAGTGCCGCGGGTCAGCAGCCAGGCCACCCCGAGGCAGATCACGATGGCGAGCAGGTCGACCTTGTGCCCGTCTCCGGTGCCGGGGGCGCCCATGGCCCAGGTCGGCAGGTCGATGCCGACCGCGTTCAACAAGAAGCCGAGATAGCCGGACATGCCGATCGCGACGACGGCGACGATGGCCGTGTACTCCAGGAGCAGGTCCCAGCCGACGATCCAGCCGACGAGTTCGCCGAGGACTGCCGCGCAGTAGGTGTACGACGAGCCGGCCTTCGGGACCATCCCGGCGAACTCGGCGTAGGCGAAGGCGGCGCACAGCGACGCGGCCCCGGCCACCAGGAACGAGATGAGTACGGCCGGACCGGCGTCCTCCTTGGCCACGGCCGCGGCGAGGCTGAAGATGCCCGCCCCGATGATGGCGCCGATGCCGATCATCGTCAGCTGGAGGAGGCCGAGCGTGCGCACCATGCGCTCGCCGGTGGGCTGTTCGGAGGGGAGGGTGCGCCGGAAGACGCCCTGCGGGCCTCTTCCCAGCAACGGCGGAAGAGCGGATTTCGGGGTGGAGTCGGGGGACATCGCTCGCTCCCTGTCAGGCAACGGCGGCCTCGCCGGCCGCTGTCGTGGCGGGGGTCACCACTGGCCTGAAACCATCACGCAGGATCCCGGTCCGCAGAAGGCACTGGAGCGCGACAACTTGCGTCCCTGAGGGCAAGCAAATCTGGTGCACCCCCGCCGAAGAGCAAGCGAAACCTCGGCGAAACCCGTGCTACCCCGAGGTGTCACGCCGGGATTCGGCCACCGCCCGCAGCACGTCGAGGAGCGCCGCCACCGTCGGCCGGCGCTCAGCGGAGGAGCGGAACACCACGACGATGTGCCGCTCGACCGTCTCGCGCAGCCGCACCACGTCGAAGCGCGAGGCGCGCAGCCTGAGCATCAGATCCGTCACCGTGCTCACCCCGATGCCCGCCTCGACCAGCGCCAGGGTGGCCGCGGTGTCGATCACCTCATGCCGTACGTCCGGCTCGACGCCCGCCCGCCGGCAGGCGGTGCGCACGGCACGGCCGTAGTAGCTGTCGGCCCACGGCAGGATCCAGCGCAGGTGCTGGGTGTCGGCCAGGGAGATCTCCTCGACGCCGGCCATCGACCCGGTGGGCACGGCGAGGGCGAACCGCTCCCGGTACAGCTGCGTCACCCGCAGGGCGGGGTCGCGCGGGATGGGTACGTCGGGGTAGTCCAGGCCGAGAGCCAGGTCCACGGCGCCGGAGGCGACGGCGTCGTACACCTCGTCGACGTCCATGTCGCGGCTGTGCACGTCGAGCCCGGGATGGGTCTCGTTAACGCGCCGCAGGGCGAGCGGCAGGATCTCGGCGGCGGCCGTGGCGAACAGACCGACCCGCAGCACCCCGGAGATTTCGCCGCGGCTGCGCTCCAGTGCCTCCACGGCCTCGGCCTCCGTGGACAGGATCCGCTCGGCGTGCAGGGCCAGCGTCCTCCCGGCGTCGGTCAGCTCGACCCGCCGGCCCACCCGCCGCAGCAGCTCCATGCCGGTGGCCTTCTCCAGCGCGGCGATCTGCTGCGAGACCCCGCCGGGGGTGTACCCGAGGGCCTGGGCGACCGCGGTGATGGTGCCGCGCCGGGTCAGTTCGACCAGGGAACGCAGCTGGGAACTCGTCCAGTCCATAGAGAGAAACTTATAGAGAAGCTAATAGATCAGCAGCAAGAACTGTTCATGGACGTCAACGGTTGGGTTGCGCCACGATGACGGACAGCTAGCTGATCAGCGTCTTTCTCCCTCCCTCCGGAAGGACGACCCTTGTCCAGCTCCTCCCCCTCCCCCTCTCCTTCCTCCTCCGCCTTTGGCACCGTTCCGTCCACCGCCGATGTCGTGATCACCGGGGGCGGGGTGATGGGCGCCAGCATCGCCTTCCACCTCGCCGAAGCGGGCGTGACCGACGTCGTCGTGGTCGAGCGCGACGAACTGTGCAGCGGCAGTTCGGGCAAGCCGATCGGCGGAGTGCGCGCCCAGTTCTCCGATCCGCTCAACATCGAGCTGGGTGACCGGAGCCTGCGCGCCTTCCAGGACTTCCCGCACCGCCCCGGCGCCGACATCCGCCTGGACAGCGTCGGCTACCTCTTCCTGCTCACCACCGAACAGCAGGCCATCGACTTCGAGGCGAGCGTCGGCATCCAGAACAGCCTGGGCGTCCCCACCCGCATGATCGGCCCGGACGAGGCACACCGCCTCTGCCCCTACATCAGCACCGACGGCCTCCTGGCCGCCGCCTTCTCCCCCACCGACGGCCACGCCCGCCCCGCACTCGTCGTCCAGGGGTACGCCGACGCCGCCGCCCGGGCCGGCGTCGCCTTCGCCACCCACACCAGCGTGACCGGCATCGACACCGCCGGCGACCGCGTCACCGCCGTCCACACCGACCGCGGCCGCATCGCCTGCGCCACCGTCATCTGTACGGCGGGCGCCTGGTCCGGACGGATCGGCGCCATGGCCGGCGTCGACCTCCCCGTACGGCCGGTGCGCCGCCAGCTCGCCTTCACCGAGCCCCTCACTCCCCCGGCGCCCCGCATCCCCTTCACCATCGACTTCGCGTCCTCGGCCTACTTCCACAACAGCGACGACGGCCTGCTGTTCGGCCTCGCCGACCCCGCCCAGCCGGACGGCTTCGACACCACCTGGACCCCGGAGTGGCTGGAGCTGTTCCGGGACGTCGCCCGGGACAGGGCCCCGGCCCTGGCCGACATGGCGATCGCCGACGGCTGGGCCGGCCTGTACGAGGTCACCCCCGACCACAACGCCCTGATCGGCCGCTCCGGCGAACTCCCCAACTTCCTCTACGCCACCGGCTTCTCGGGCCACGGCTTCCTCCAGGCCCCCGCCGTCGGCGAGATCGTCCGCGACCTCCACCTCGGCCGCGCCCCCTTCGTCGACATCTCCCCGCTCAGCGCCGACCGCTTCCGGACCGGAGCGGAGATCCGCCCCGAAGCCCACGTGGTGTGAACTCCCCGACAGGAAGGGCCCCTTCGATGGTCAGCCAGACGATCAGCCAGTGGCAGCTACGCGCCGCCTTCGCCGCGCGGCTCTCCGAGATGTACGGCCGTGAGGTCCCCGCCTACAACACGCTCGTGGACGTCTCGCGCGAGGTGAACGAGGACGTCCTGCGCGCCCAGGGCGCCGACGCCGAACGCCTCGGCTCCATCAGCCGCGTGACCGCGGAACGCCACGGCGCCATCCGCGTCGGCACCCCCGCCGAACTCTCCCAGGTCGCCCGCGTGTTCGGCGCCCTGGGCATGCGCCCGGTCGGCTTCTACGACCTGCGCGAGGCCGCCGCCAGCGCGGTACCGGTCGTATCGACCGCGTTCCGTCCCGTCGACGGGGAGGAGCTGGCCCGCAACCCGTTCCGCGTCTTCACGTCCATGCTCACCCCCGCCGACCCGCGCTTCTTCGACGCCGACCTGCGCGCCCGCTTGGAGACGTTCCTCGCCGGCCGCGAACTGTTCCCGCCGGAGCTGCTGGCCCTGGCCGACCGGGCGGAGGCGGAGCAGGAACTGCCCGAGGACGACGCCGAGCGGTTCCTCCAACTGGCCGTCGCCGCCTTCGAGTTGTCGACCGAACCGATCGGCAAGGCCTGGTACGAGACCCTGGAGCGGGTCTCCGCCGTCGCCGCGGACATCGGCGGCGTCCGCAGCACCCACATCAACCACCTCACCCCGCGCGTCCTGGACATCGACGAGCTGTACCGCCGTATGACCGAACGCGGCATCGAGATGATCGACACCATCCAGGGCCCGCCGGCCTGGAAGGGCCCCGACATCCTCCTGCGCCAGACGTCCTTCCGGGCCCTGGCCGAACCCCGCGCCCTGCGCCTCACGGACGGCAGCGTCACCAGCGGCGCCCTGCGCGTGCGGTTCGGCGAGGTCGAGGCGCGCGGTATCGCCGTGACGCGCGAGGGCCGGGCGCTCTACGACCGGCTGCTCACCCTCGTCGACCAGCAGGCGAGTGCGCACCCCGGTGCCGACCGGGCCGAACTCGCCCGCACCCTGTGGGCGGAGCACGTCCCCGGCACCGAACGCGAGCTCGCTGCCCAGGAGTTGGCGTACTTCACCTACAGCGTCGCGCCCGACCGCCCCCGCGACGGCAGCCGCCCGCCCGAGGCCCTCGGCGACCTGCTGACCCAGGGCTGGGTACGGGCCGAGCCCATCGTCTACGAGGACTTCCTGCCCCGCTCGGCGGCGGGCATCTTCCAGTCCAACCTCAGCGACGCGGGCTCCCGCGACAACGAACAGCAAGGCGCCGCCTACGACAGCGACTGGCTCTCCGGCGCCATCGACCGCGAAGTCCTCGACCCCTTCGCCCTGTACGAGCGGCAGCAGAACGAGTCCCTCGCGCAGGTCGCCGGGGAACTGCACCTCACCACCCTCAAGGGAGCATCATGACCGGCACGACCGCCCTGCCCACCACCGAGGACCTGCGCGCCCGCGCCCTGGCGAGCCTGGAGCGCATCGGCGCGAGCGTGGCGGAGGGCACCGACTTCCAGGCCCGTACGCCCATCACCGGCGATGACCTGTTCGGCCTGGCCGCCGCGACCGCCGACGACGTAGAGGAGGCCCTGGCCGCCACCCGCGAGGCGTTCCTCACCTGGCGCACCACGCCCGCTCCCCGACGAGGCGAACTCGTGCGTCGCCTGGGCGAGTTGCTGCGCGAGCACAAGAGCGACCTCGCCGACCTCATCACCATCGAGGCGGGCAAGATCCGCTCGGAGGCGCTGGGCGAGGTCCAGGAGATGATCGACATCTGCGAGTTCGCGGTCGGTCTGTCCCGCCAGCTCTACGGCCGCACCATCGCCTCCGAGCGCCCCGGCCACCGCCTCGCCGAGACCTGGCACCCGCTCGGGGTCGTCGGGGTCATCTCCGCGTTCAACTTCCCGGCCGCAGTGTGGTCGTGGAACACGGCAGTGGCGCTGGCCTGCGGTGACACGGTGATCTGGAAGCCGTCGGAACTCACCCCGCTGATCTCCGTGGCCTGCGACCGGCTGCTGGCCCAGGCGGTCGAAGAGGTCGGCGCTCCCCGGGACGTGCACCGCCTCCTCCTCGGCGACCGCGCCATCGGTGAGAAGCTCGTGGACGACCCGCGCGTCGCGCTCGTCAGCGCCACCGGCTCCACCCGCATGGGCCGCGAGGTCGGCCCCCGGGTCGCGGCCCGCTTCGGACGCAGCCTGCTGGAGCTCGGCGGCAACAACGCCGCCGTCGTCGCCCCCTCGGCCGACCTCGACCTCGCCGTGCAGGGCATCGTCTTCGCCGCGGCGGGCACGGCGGGGCAGCGCTGCACCACCCTGCGCCGTCTGATCGTCCACCGCGACATCGCGGACACGCTGGTCGCCCGCCTGACCGCGGCGTACGCCAAGCTCCCCATCGGCGACCCGTTCGACGAGGGCACGCTGGTCGGCCCCCTCATCTCCACCACCGCGTTCGACGCCATGCAGGACTCGGTCGCCCGCGCGCAGGCGCAGGGCGGCAAGGTGCTCGTGGGCGGCGGGCGCCGCCTGACCGAAACGGCACCCCGGGCCGCCTACGCCGAGCCGGTCATCGTCCGTGTCGACGAACAGACCGACGTCGTACGGCAGGAGACCTTCGCCCCCATCCTCTACGTGCTGACCTACGACACCTTCGAGGAGGCCGTCGCGCTGCACAACGACGTCCCCCAGGGCCTGTCCTCCAGCATCTTCACCCGCGACCAGCAGGAGGCCGAGCGCTTCCTCTCCTCCGAGGGCTCCGACTGCGGTATCGCCAACGTCAACATCGGTACCTCCGGAGCGGAGATCGGCGGTGCCTTCGGCGGTGAGAAGGAGACCGGCGGCGGTCGCGAGTCCGGCTCCGACGCCTGGCGGGCCTACATGCGCCCGGCCACCAACACCATCAACTATTCGAGCCGCCTCGCGCTCGCCCAGAACGTCAGCTTCCTCTGACGAGCCGGCACCGGGTGGCTCGGCCGGGTCGCCGTTCATCGCGGGGCGCGGCCCGGGCCACCGCTTGGCAAGGGCACGCAGCAGCCGACGGTTGGCCTCGCGTGGCGGCCAGAAGTTCGGCTTCACACGCAGGTCAACATCGTGGTCGCGTCTCCAACCGCCGGATGCGCGCTACAGACCGGGCCTCCCCCGGCAGCGGTCGTTTGCCATCCAAGTTAGTCGCTGCACGTCACGGTGCTGCCAGCGACCGACCCTGTTGGGGTTGGCCACGGGGACCGACACGTTCGCCTCATCGCCCGCGGCTCGGCCAGCGGGGCCAGGCCGGGAAAATTGATTGCAGTTGAAGATCGTGGCATTGATGCTTCCACCGTGAAGATGCACGCCAACCAGCTGACGGTGTCGCCTGAGACAGTGCGCATACTGGTGGATCAGCAGTTTCCTGAATGGCGGAGCCTGCCGATCAGGAGCATCACCTCCTTCGGGACGGTCAACGCCATCTTCCGCATTGGCGATCGGTTCACAGCTCGATTCCCTCTTGAGTCCGCGGACGTCGAGTCGATGCGGCGCCAACTGGAATCCGAGGTCGAAGCGGCTCGCGAGTTGGCGGGGCGTACGCGTTTCCCCACGCCCGAGCCCGTCGCGCTGGGCAGACCCGGGGCGGACTATCCCCTTCCGTGGTCGGTACAGACGTGGCTGCCCGGGATCGTGGCCGACGACGAGGATCCAGGCGAATCGCTCGCGTTCGCCCACGACTTGGCCGATCTCATCAGCGACCTACGCGCAATCGACACACGTGGTCGCACCTTTGCCGGCCCAGGCCGGGGAGGCGACCTGCGATCCCACGACGCGTGGATGGAGACCTGCTTCGAACGCAGCGAGCAGCTCCTGGATGTTCCCCGGCTTCGCCACCTCTGGGCAACGCTGCGCGAACTGCCGCGCGGTGCCACGGAGGACGTGATGACACACGGTGACCTGATTCCCGGCAACGTGCTCGTGTCCGCCGGCCGGCTAGCGGGGATCCTTGATGTCGGCGGCTTCGGGCCGGCTGATCCTTCTCTGGATCTCGTGAGCGCATGGCATTTGCTCGATGCCGGGCCGCGGCGGGTTCTCCGCGATCGCCTGGGGTGCGACGACGTTGAATGGGAGCGGGGCAGGGCGTGGGCCTTCGCCCAAGCCATGGGGTTGGTCTGGTACTACATCGAAAGCAACCCGCCCATGAGTCGTATGGGCCGACGCTCCTTGGAACGCATCGTGGCGGAGCATCCACCACTCCCGTAGGGGGCGCCGGGGCACCTACTGCCTTGCCTCCACCCAGCGTTCCGCGAGTTCGCGCCCCCTTCGGCGCACCCGAGCTAAAGCGAGAGAATCGTTGAACGCGGCGAAGAGGCGGCCACAGGAAAAGAAGGATGGCGAGTTCCTCGGCGAGTCGCGCGCGCTGGAGCGCGGGCCACTCACACGGCTGGGCATCCGCGTACGCGTCAAGCAGTACTCAAGGAGTACGCGCACCGTCGCAACGGCCCTCAGACGACGTCGAATTCGTTGCCCTCGGGGTCCATGGCGGCGGCGTAGAGCCCCGTGTCCGGCTCAGCCTTGATCCGCAGCACGGTGGCACCAGCTTTGACCAGCCGCTCCACCGCAGCCTTGACTCGCTGTGTGCGGACGTCCAGTGGGACGTCACGGCCCCCACCGACCTTCAAGTCGAGGTGCCACCGGGTCTTGGCGACCTTCGCCTCCGGAACCTGCTGGAACCACACCCTCGGTCCACGTCCCACGGGGTCGATGTGATCTGGCGCTGCTGATGCTCCGGCACTGGCACTCCTTGGCTCATCCCTGCTTGCCCTTTCGGATGCACGGGCATACGCCCAGGCCGTCGACGCACAGGCCCTGACCGACCTCGTCGACGCCCTCTACCAGCCCCTGTTCACCGCCCTGTCCCGACGCCTGCGCATCCCCTGCCCGCACGCGGGATGCGGCTGGGCCGAGAAGCACGCCGAACGCACCCACGCCCACCTCACCGACCGCGACACCGCCACCGTCGCCGCCGTTTGCCTCCACCATGGCCCGTACCGGACCACCGTCACGCCCATGTCCGGCGCCTATCTCGACCTGGCCACCCTGTACCGCAATCTCGTCAAGGAGCTCGCTCTGACCAACCCGCGAGAGGGCGGCATCCTGCACGTCATGGTCAAAGGTGGCGACTGGGTCTTCGGCTCGCTCCTCATCGACGAGGCTCTGCAGGCGGTCGGCCTTACCCGCGCTCAGCCCGGCAGCATCACCGAGTACGCCGACCAGTTGCTGGCCCTGACCACGACGTTACTGTCCGACCCCCGCCATTTCTTCCGCTCGTATTCGGCCTCCGAGGTCGGACGCATGATGACCGCACCAGCACCCAGGAGCGTTCCCGCGCCATGACCGACGCCACCGCCCGCGTTCGCGAACTCAACCTCTACCGCCAGTACTTCGACCTCGTCGCCGCGGGCACCAAGACCATCGAGGTACGGGTGAAATACCCGCACCTCACCGATCTCGCCGCTGGCGACACCATCCGCTTCCGCATCAAGGGCACCGACGAAACCTGCAAGGTGAAGGTCGTTCGGGTCACCGAGTACACCGACTTCGAAGCCCTCCTCGACGGGGAGGGGCCGGCCAACGTCAACCCGACCGCCACCCGCGACGAGCAACTGGCCGACATCCGCGCCATCTACCCCCCTGCGAAGGAATCGCTCGGCGCTCTCGCCATCGAGATCAGCCTGCCCTAGCCCTCAGTCCTTGGGCATGGCTCATGAGAATGGACCTGCCGCGCCTCTTCAGACATGTAGGCGATGGATGCGTCGAGATCCGGGACGCGTAGGGCTAGCTGTACGCGGGACATGGCGAACCTCCTTGGGTTGGGTGGGGTGTTCAGCAGCCGCCAGACGTGGTGGTCGGGGCGGCAGCGCCGATCTGGAGGGTGGTGGGGGCAGCGCAGCATCCGCCGCCGGACTGCTCGGTGCTCTCCGGCTCGTCGAACAGGCCCGCGCCGCCGCAGACGCCGGTCTCCGGGAGGGTGAGTTCGACTCGTTCGGCGGACTCCTGGTCGCCGGCGATCGCGGCCGCGATGGAGCGGACCTGCTCGTAGCCGGTCATGGCGAGGAACGTCGGGGCGCGGCCGTAGGACTTCATGCCGACCAGGTAGACGCCCTGCTCGGGGTGGGAGAGCTCCTTCACGCCGTGCGGGTAGACCGTGCCACAGGAGTGCACGTTCGGGTCGATCAGCGAGGCGAGTGCGGTCGGGGCCTGGAGGCGTTCGTCGAGGCCGAGGCGGAGCTCGGAGAGGAAGGAGAGGTCGGGCCGGAGGCCGGTCAGGACGATGACCTCGTCGACCGGGGCAAGGCGTCGGCCGTCCTCCGCGACGAGGACCAGCCGGTCGTCGTCGCGTTCCACAGCCTGTGTACGGAAGCCCGTCGTCGCGCTCGCGTGGCCGGCCTCGACGGCGGCCTTGGCCCGCAGGCCCAGCCCTCCTCGCGCGGGGAGCTGGTCGGCCTCGCCGCCGCCGTACGTGTTCGCGCCGATGCCCCGGCGCAGGATCCACACCGCGTGGGTGCCCTCTTCCTCCTTTGCCAGGTCGGCGAGAAGGGCGAGGGCGGTGAAGGCGGAGGCGCCGGAGCCGACGACGGCGGTGCGTCTGCCCGCGTAACGGGCGCGTACGGCCGGGTCGTCGAGGTCGGGCACGCGGTAGGTGATGCGGGCGGCGGCCGTCTTCTCGCCGAGCGCGGGGAGGCCGTCCGCGCCCATCGGCGAAGGGGTCGCCCAAGTGCCGGAGGCATCGATGACGGCGCGGGCGGTGAGCCGTTCCTCGCGACCGTCCGAGGTCGTGATGTGCACGGTGAAGGGCTGCTCAGCGCGGCCCGCGTCGACGATGCGGTCACGGCCGGTGCGGGCGACGCCGGTCACCGTCGCGCCGTAGCGGACCTTGTCGCCGAGGGCGTCGGCGAGCGGCTGAAGGTAGCGCTCGGCCCAGTCGCCGCCCGTCGGGTACGCGGTGGCATCGGGGCGGATCCAGCCAGTCGGAGCCAGCAGCTTCTCCGCCGCGGGGTCGATAACCTCGCCCCACGTGGAGAACAGCCGAACGTGCGACCACTCGCGCACGGCGCTCCCCGCGGTCGGGCCGGCATCCAGGACCAGAGGTTCGAGGCCACGCTCGACGAGGTGGGCGGCGGCAGCCAGGCCGATGGGGCCGGCGCCGATGACCACGACGGGCAGGTCGTCCATGGAGTCCTCCAGAAGCGAGCGAGTGTTTCGACATTCGTCGATACAGGATGCAGTCAGCATCACTCTTAAATCGATGGATGTCAACATAGACATGTGTCAAACTGAAGGCATGTCCAACGTGAAGGCGCTGCCGCTGCTGGAACCCGAGGCCCCCGAGGTCGTGGCGCCATGCTGCCCGCCACTGACCGAACGGCCCCTGACAGCCGACGAGGCCGAGACGACCGCCCGGATGTTCAAGGCTCTGGGCGATCCGGTGCGGCTGCGGTTGTTCTCGCTGGTCGCCTCGCACGAGGGCGGCGAGGCGTGCGTCTGCGACATCTCCGACGTCGGCGTCTCGCAGCCGACCGTGTCCCACCATCTGAAGAAGCTCAGGGAAGCCGGGCTGCTGACCTGCGAGCGGCGCGGGACGTGGGTGTACTACCGGGTGCAGCCGTCGGTGATCGCCGCGATGGGGCAGATGCTGAAGACCTCGGACTGAACCCACCCGCCCCTCGCCGGCGCCCACGTGGTGGAGCAGATCCTCGACCGGGTGCTGCCGCGGTGGCGCACGGAGATCGACAGCTCGGCGAACACCCGAGTAAACCGCTGGTCTCAGCATCGGGAGGCCGCCCAAAGGGCCGATGCGGCCCTCCAGCGGGACGCGGAAGTCCGCGCCCGTCTCGGGGACGATCGGGCGGCGTGACGTGGGGGAGACGAAGCTCTTCCAGCGCGTGTTCTCGCTGGACGCCCCGAAGGCGGACCAGCCTCGGCTCCGGCTGATGCCGGACGACGGGAGCGACACCTTCCGCAGCGTCCACCGAGGGGCCATGGCCTTGGAGATCAGCGGACGAGATCCGCGATCGCGCGTGCCGCCTCGCGTGCCGGACGCCCGACGCCGATCAGGGTCGCCGAGGCCGGACCGGCCCAGTCCCCGTAACCCAGCAAGTGCAGGCGGGGCTCATCGACCGCACGGGTGCCCTCCACGGCGATGTGTCCGTGCCGGCCTCGGAGTTGGAGCGGGGCCAGGTGGGACAGGGCGGGACGGAAGCCCGTACACCAGATGATCGCGTCGGCCTCGGAGCGGGTGCCGTCGGGCCACTCGACACCGCCCGGCACGAGGCGGGCGAACATCGGGCTCGCCTTGAGCAGGCCCCGGTCGCGGGCCTCGCGCACGGGCGGTACGGCCACGATGTCGCCCAGCGAAGCGACGCCGCCCGTGTCCGTGCGGCCCTCGTCGAGGGCGCGGCGGCGGGCGGTGGCGGCATCGAAGAGGGCTCGGCCGTCGATGTCGTCGGCCAGGTAGCGGGGCGGGCGTGGGGTGGCCCAGGTCAGCTGGGTGTCGTAGGCGAGGTCGGCGGCGATCTGGGCGCCGGAGTTGCCGCCGCCGATCACCACCACGCGTTGCCCGGCGAAGTCGTGCGGACTGCGGTACTCCACCGTGTGCAGCTGACGGCCCTCGAAGACCTCGCGCCCCGGGACGGCGGGGAGGAAAGGGCGCCACCAGGTGCCGGTCGCGCTGATCACCGCACGGGCGTGCCACATCCCGGAGTCGGTGTCCACGCGCAGGAGTTCACCGTCCCGGTGCACGCCGAGCACCCGCACCGGGCGCTCGATCGGCAGCTCGTAGCGCTTCTCGTAGTCCCGCAGGTACGACACCACATGCCCGGCATCCGGGTACTCCTCCCCCGACTGCGGCGGCATCAGCCGGCCCGGCAGGGAGGAGAAAGCCGCCGGCGAGAACAGGTGCAGCGAGTCCCAGGTGTGCTGCCAGGCGCCGCCCGCCGCGGTCTGGGCGTCGAGGATGACGAAGTCCAGGCCGAGGCGGCGCAGGTGGTACCCCGCGGCGATGCCGGACTGGCCGCCGCCGATCACCACCACCTGTGTCCTGCGCGTCATTCGGCCGGCCGCCCCGGCATGAAGATGACCGCCACCAGCGCCAGGCCGACCACCCCGCCGGCGAGCTGAGCGCCCACGAATCCCAGCACCGAACCCGGCGCGATACCCGCGAAGGTGTCGGTGAAGGCCCGGCCGATGGTCACCGCAGGGTTGGCGAAGGACGTCGACGACGTGAACCAGTACGCCGCGCCGATGTACGAGGCCACGGCCACCGGCGCGAACCGCAGCCGGTCCGTCCGCGCCAGGCCGAAGATCAGCAGGATGAGCCCGGCGGTCGCCACCACCTCGCCCAGCAGCAGATGACCTGCCGAGCGGTCGTGCGTGGACCACTTCACCAGAGGCTCGCCGAACATCGCGTCCGCCAGCACCGCGCCCGCGATCGCACCGACGACCTGCGCGGGAACGTACGCGGCGACCTCGCGAGCCGTGACGCCGTCGCCGCCCCGCCGCGCCGTCCACCACTCCGCCAGCGTGACCACCGGATTGAAGTGCGCCCCGGACACCGGGCCCAGCAGCAGGATCAGGATCCCCAAGCCGAAGACAGTGGCGAGCGAGTTCGCCAACAACTGCACCCCGACGTCCCGCGTCAGCTCGGTCGCCTGGATGCCGGAGCCGACCACGATCGCCACGAGCAGCGCGGTGCCGAGCAGTTCGGCCGCGGCCCGGGCGGTCAGCGGGGTACGGGGCGGGGTGGCGCCCGGCGCGGGCTGCGGCTCAGTGGCTATCGCGGTCTCACCGGCTCTGTCGTGCTCGGCGGCCTCAGTGGCGGTCAACAGGACTCCTTCATTGCAGTCGCCTTCATGGCAGTCGCCGTAGGGACGGACGGTCGTCAGGGGCAGGACCGCTTGACGTTGTTCTCGGCAGTGGCGCGCGCGGTCTCCGCGAGCTCGGTGAACTGGCCGGCCAGCGTGGCGATGACCTCCGGCTTGAGCCGGTAGTAGGTGAACCGACCGCACGGTTCCGTCTCCACCACACCCGCCTCTCTCAGCACCTTCAGATGGTTGGAGAGGTTGGTCTGCTTCGCCCCCGTCTCCTCAATCAGGTGCGTGGAGCAGAGCGTCTCCTTGGCGAGCAGGGTGACGATCTGGAGGCGGAGCGGGTCTGCCAGAACCCGCATCAGATCAGTGTCGACTGACGTCAGCATGGACTGATACTGTCACATCACCAAGGACTGATACCAGTCCGGGCTGAGCCGTGGCTGCCGCACATGTCACGAGGCCCGCCTGCCACAAAGGAAGAACCGATGTCCGACACCCCGCTCGCGTCCGTGCTCTTCGTCTGCGTCCACAACGCGGGCCGCTCCCAGATGGCCGCCGGGTTCCTCCGTCACCTGGCGGGCGACCGAGTCGAGGTCCGCTCTGCCGGCTCGCTCCCCGGCGACCAGGTCAACCCCTCCGCCGTGGCTGCCATGGGCGAGCTGGGCATCGACATCTCCGACCAGGAGCCGAAGGTCCTCACCCCCGAGGCCGTCCAGGCGTCGGACTACGTCATCACCATGGGCTGCGGCGACGCCTGCCCGTACTTCCCCGGCAAGACCTACCTCGACTGGCAGCTGGACGACCCGGCCGGGCAGGGCGTGGAAGCCGTACGCCCCATCCGGGACGAGATCAAGGGCCTCATCGAGGGGCTCGTCGCCGAGATCGACGCCAAGAATCAGAAGACGCAGGAGAGCTGACCGCGCCATGACGACCACCACGACGACCACCCCGTCCGACGCCGAGGACGTGCGCGAGGTCATCATCATCGGGTCCGGACCGGCCGGGTACACCGCGGCTCTCTACACCGCCCGCGCCCAGCTCAAGCCCCTGCTGTTCGGCAGCTCCATATTCGTCGGCGGCTCGCTCACCACGACCACCGAGGTCGAGAACTTCCCCGGCTTTCCCGACGGGATCGACGGCCCGGCCCTCATGGACAACATGCGGGCCCAGGCGGAGAAGTTCGGCGCCGAGATGATCGACGACGACATCGTCTCCGTGGACCTGACCGGTGACATCAAGCTGCTGACCGACTCCGCCGGAACCGTGCACCGCGCCAAGGCCGTGATCATCGCCACCGGCTCCGGCTACCGGAAGCTCGGGCTGGCCAAGGAGGACGAGCTGTCCGGGCGGGGCGTGTCCTGGTGCGCCACCTGCGACGGGTTCTTCTTCCGCGACCGCGACATCGTCGTGGTCGGCGGCGGCGACACCGCCATGGAGGAGGCCACCTTCCTCACCCGCTTCGCCCGCTCCGTCACCGTCGTCCACCGCCGTTCCACTCTGCGCGCCTCCAAGGCCATGCAGAACCGCGCCTTCGCCGACGAGAAGATCGCCTTCGCCTTCGACAGCGAGGTCGCCGAGATCAGGGAGAGCGGCGGGATGCTCTCCGGCGTCGTCCTGCGTGACGTGAACACCGGCGCCACTCGCGAGCTGGACGTGACGGGGCTGTTCATCGCCATCGGCCATGACCCGCGTACCGAACTCATCGCCGACCAGTTGGAGTTGGACGACGAGGGTTACCTCAAGACCCAGGCCCCGACCACCCGGACGAGCCTCCCGGGCGTCTTCGGTGCCGGCGACGTGGTCGACCACATCTACCGGCAGGCCATCACCGCGGCCGGCTCCGGGTGCTCGGCGGCGCTGGACGCCGAGCGGTACCTGGCCGCGCTGGCCGACGTACGAGCGGAAGTCCTCACACCCGTCGCATGACAGACCCCGGGCCCGGCCCGTCGTGTTTGCTCCACGACGGACCAGGCCCGGTTCCCTTTCCCCGCTCAGACCGCCACCGCCTCCGGCAGCTCCAGCCGCACCGTCCGGTCACACAGCCGCTCCACCTGCCCCGGATCGTGCGATACGAGGAGAACCGTGCGGTTGCCTCTCAGCGCGGCCACCGACTCCTCCACCGTGTCCCGGCTCCGCTCGTCCAGAGCACTGGTGGGTTCGTCCAGCAACAGCGCCGCCGGTTCCAGAGCCAAGGCACGTGCGAGGCACAGCCGTTGACGCTGACCGTTGGAGAGCGAGTGAGCCGAGTCGTCCAGCCTCCCCCGGACCTCGCTCCACAACCCCGCCTCCTTCAGCGCCTGTTCTACCCTGTCACGCAGCTCCGACCGCGACGCGCGCACCAAGTGCCGCAGGCCGAACAGGGCGTTGTCCTGGATGCTCCCGCCGAAGACGACCGGTGTCTGCGGCACCAGCACGACCGTGCTCCGCAGACCGGAGTCGCCCTTGCGGTAGCGGATGGTCTGCCCCTGGACCTCCACCTCGCCGTCCCGCCTCAAGCCGTGGGGCAGCAGGTCGACCAGAGCGCGCAGCACCGTGGACTTGCCGGCGCCGGAGGGACCGCACAGGCCGGTGGTCGAGCCGGCGGGCAGCTCGAAGGTGACCGGTCCCACCAGAGTCTTACGGCCGTCCAGAACCCGCAGGTCGCGGACTGCTATCACGTTGTCCATCGTCGTGCTCCTTCGAAGCGGTTGCGCAGTGCCACCGCCAGGCTGAGAAGTACCGCGGTGATCAGGACCAGGACCAGCGCGCTGCCCCATGCCTGGGTGATCGCCTCCGGGGCGCCCGAGTCCTGGGACAGGGTGAAGATGTGCGTCGGCAGCGCCTGCACCGGCGCGTCGACGATCCCGCTCGGCAGGGCGGGCGCCCCGAAGAACACCGTGGCGGTGAAGATCAGGGGAGCCGTCTCCCCCGCGGCTCGGGCCAGGCCGAGCAGCAGACCGGTCAAAGTGGCCGGCCAGGTATAGGGGATGACCACAGAACGGATGTACTGCGTACGGGACAGGCCGAGTGCCAGGGCCGCCTCGGTGAGTTCACCCGGCATGCTCCGGATGCGGCCCGCCGTCGTAAGGGCGATCACCGGTACGACCACCGGGACCAGCACTATCGCCCCGGCCAGCCAGGACCGGCCCCACCCCATGGCCGTGGAGAAGAGGACATATCCGGCCAGGCCCAGCAGAATCGTCGGGGTTCCGCCGACCGCGACCGTGAGGGTCTCCAGCACACGTGCCGTCTTCGGAGAGGCATGGGCGCCGATCAGCACACCCGCGCCATAGCCAAGGGGCAGCGCGATCAGGGCAGTTGTGGCCAGCAACAGGAGCGTGCCGAGAATCTGGTCACGCACACCGCCCCCGGCGGCACCGGTCGACGACGAGAACCAGAACGCCGGGTGGAGCGCGGAGCTGCCCCGTGTCACGAGGATGGTGAGCATCCCGACGAGGAGCGTCGCCGGCAGCAGCAGGGCACCCAGCCGGAACGCCGTCGCGAGCCGGTCCCGCTCGGTGCGCAGCCACACACTGGGCCGATGCCCACGCTTCACACCCCCACCGGCACCCGCACCCGCACCCGCTCTCCGTGTACCCCACGCCGTCGCCGCCGCCACCAACGCGAGCAGGATGATGCCCAGCGCGCACAGCGCGGCGAAGTGAGGGCCGGACGTACCCACGAGCGTCGGCTCCGGGCCCGCCAGCTTGGTGGTCAGGGTCTGACCGGGGTGCACCAGGGACGAGAAGAAGTCCCCTGGCGACTGCGGAAGCCTTCCGTCGGCGCGGCCCACGACCAGGAAGACCGCAATCGCCTCGCCGAGTGCCCGGGCCAGGCCGAGCAGGACGCCGGCGCGCAGACCCGATCGCGCCTGGGGCAGTACGGCCGACCGTACGACCTCACGGCGGGTCAGGCCGAGCGCGTAGGCGGCCTCCCGGTAGCGGGCAGGGACGGCGGCCAGGGCATCCACGCTGACCGCCACGATCGTCGGCATGATCATCACGGCGAGGACGATGCCCGCGGCCAGCAGGCTGTCGCCGCCCGGCACGTCACCGAGCGCCGCGACGAACGGGCGGATCATCATGATGCCGATGAGGCCGTAGACGATGGAGGGGACCGCCGCGAGGAGTTCGACGCTCAGCCGCAGGGGCTTGGCCAGCCGGGGTGGCAGGTACTCCGACAGCGCGATCGCCGCCGACCAGCCGACCGGAACGGCCAGCACCAGAGCGAGGACGGCCACGACGGCCGAGCCGTAGATCATGGCCAGGGCGCCGAAGGCGCCGTTCGTCGGGCTCCACGTCCGGTCGCCGATCAGTGCGAGCCAGTCGACGTCACCGCTCGCGACACCGATCGCGAGGTATCCGGTCAGCACTGCCAGGGCGATGACCACCGAGAACATCCCGGTGTACGTCCATGCCCAGACCCATCTCGCTCGCCCGGGCCGGCGGCCGCCCTCGACGGGCGGCCGTGACTCGGCGGATCCGGGAGGCGCCGTGGACTGGCGCGCCCGGCCACGCTCCAGAGTGAGGCTCACGGTCAGAGCCCCATCTGCTCGCGGGTCAGGTAGCCGTGCGCGGGCAGCAGCTTCTGGCCCGCCGGCGACAGGACGTAGTCGATGTACTTCTCGGCGGCGCCCTGCGGCTTGCCGTCGGTGATCATGAACAGCGGCCGGGTCATGGCGTACTTGCCGGACGCCACGTTCTCCTCGGTGGGCTCGACCCCTTCCAGAGCCACGGCCACCAGGTCGTCATGCCCCTCGATGAAGCCGGTCGACAGCGGCCCGACGGAACCCGGGGTGGACTCCAGCTTGTTGCGGGTCTCCAGGTTGCCGCCGACGATCGCGTAGTTGTCGGACTGCGGGGGCGCCGGGGCCTTCCCCTCCTCGCCGTAGATGAACTTGTCGAGCACCTCGCGGGTGCCGCGGCCGGGCTCCTTGTCGTAGACGAAGACGTCCAGGTCCGGGCCGCCGACCTGCTTCCAGTTGGTGACCTTGCCCTCGAACAGGCCCCTCACCTGCGCCTTGGTGAGGCTCTTGACGCCGCCGTCGGCGACCTCCTTGGTGACGATGATGCCGACCGCGTCCGCGCCGATCTGCGTCGGGACGAAGTCGGTCTTCGGGTAAGCCTTGCGGTCCTCGTCGGAGATGGGCTTCGAGCTCAGCGCCACCTCGATCTGCCCCGAGCCGAGCTGGGAGATACCGCCGGACGAACCGCCCTGGGTGGCCACGGTGATCTTCAGGCCCTTGGACTTGAGGGCCTCGGCGGCGTCCGACGCAACCGGGGCAACGGTGGTGGATCCGCTGGCCTGGAGCGCGGTGGAGGAGTCGGCCTTGGCGGAGCCCGCGCAGCCCGTCAGCAGGGCTCCGAAGAGCAGCGCGGAGGCAGCGGCGACACCGCGCTGCGTGCGCTTTCCGGCAAGCAGGGACGAGGCATGGCGGGGCTGTGCGATGACGACAGACATGGGTGTGCCTTTGCTGGTGAATAGGGAATTGACTGAGGGTTGAGGGCAGGTGAAGCACCCTGACGATCACGAGTCTGCTCAGCGGAAGGCCGGCGGAGAAGGGGTTCCGGGTGGCAGCAACCGCACCCGGCACCCACCTGCCTCGCGGGAGGCCCGTCGCCCGGCTTAAGGCCAGGCAAACAATCGGTGAACAGGCTGAAATGGGGCGCCTGACGCCCTGTTGAGCGGACGTAGGGTGATCACATGCCCGCAGAACAGGTGACCGACCAACCCTCGGGGCTCCTGCCCTTCATCGACGAGGATCCGACCTGCGGGCCGCCCCTGAACGTGGATCCACTGCCCAGGGCACGGGCGGAGGCCCTCGCCCGGAATCTGAAGGGCATCTCCGATCCGACCCGGCTGCAAATTCTCAGCATCTTGCTGGCGGCCCCGGAAGGCGAGGCGTGCGTCTGCGACCTGACGCCGCTTCTGGGACTGGCCCAGCCCACCGTCAGCGGCCACATGAAGGTCCTTCTGGACGCCGGCCTGGTGAGCCGCAGGAAGCGCGGTACGTGGGCCTGGTACTCCGTCAGCCCCGAGCGGCGAACCGTACTCGACGCCCTGATCTGGGACGAGCAAGCAGACAAGCCCGGGCGGGCCATACCTGAGGCATGACCCGCCCGGGCGGCGGAAGAAGCGGAAAAAGCGGAGAACGGCGCGTCAGACGGTGGCCGTCGCGTGCGCGAGCACCTCGGCCGCGAACGCCTTGATCAGCGGATGGATTTCACCAGGTCCGGAGACCAACTCCGGCTGGAACAACGTCCCGATGAAGAACGGGTGACCGGGCACCTCGGCCGCCCGCGGCGCGCCTTCCGTGTCCCAGCCGCTGAACAGCACCCCCGCGTCGCTGAGTCGCTCGACGAATGCCGCGTTCAGGCCGTACTTGCAGTGGTACGTCTCCGTCGTGCGCTCGGCGCCGTCGTAGACGGCCGCGAGCCGGCTGTCCGCCGTGAGCAGCAGCGGCGCCTGCTCGCCCGCGAGGCAGCAGGTCAGCGGCACGATCAGCGGCGTGGGCGCCTCGGGGTCGTACTGGACGTCGTCGGCGTCGGTGAGACCAACAACCGTGCGGGCGTACTCGATCAGCGCGTGCTGGAAGCCGCCGCAGGTGCCCAGGTACGGGATGCCTCTCTCGCGGGCATGGCGTACGGCGGCCAGAACGCCGTTCTTGTTCTCGTACGGGGAGCCGGGGACGACCCAGATGCCGTGGAAGGCATCGAGTGACTCCGGGCCGGTGATCGTCTCGGTGGGCACCCACTCGGTGTCCACGTCGAGTTCGGCGCGGAAGCGGTCGAGCCGGGCGTGGGCCGGGGACTTGCCGTGGTCCCCGATCAGGGCCACGCGCGGGCGCGGGACGGTGGTTGTGCTCATGCGGGCTGCTCCTGGGAGGGGTCGAGGGCGCGTCCGAGCTGGACGAAGCCGTGCGGGTCGAGGCGGGCGACGAGACGGCCGTCGCGCTCAGCGGTGGTGGAGGCGCCGCCGAGGAACAGCAGCGGTCCGTCGCCGTGCGGCAGGAGGGACTCGGGGAGTACCTCCTGCGTTTCGGCCGTGATGTTGGTGACGGTCAGGACATGGGCCGAGCCGTCGGTGCTGGTGCGGAGGTCGGCCGTCAGGGCCGGTCCGGCGGGCAGCTCGCGGCGGGTGGCGTCGGTGGCGAAGGCGCCGGCGAAGAGTGCGCCGCCGGGTGTCGTGGTCGTTTCGAGAGTGGTCACAGCAGGCTCCGTCCGGTCATGGTGGGGCTGTTCGGTCGGCCCAGCAGGGCAAGCACGGTGGGGGCGATGTCGGCGAGGCTGCCGCCGTCACGGAGGGTGTCGGGCAGGAGCTGCCCGGGCGCGGGGACGACGACCGCCGGGACCGGGTTGGTGGTGTGACCGCCGTACGCGAGCGGTGTGCCGTCCGGGCCGGGCTTGGTCATCCGCTCGGCGTTGCCGTGGTCCCCGACGAGGAGGACCCAGCGTCCGGTCGCCGCGGCGGCGGTCAGGATCCGGTTCACCTGGCCGTCCGTGAACTCGGCGGCCCTGACGGTGGCGTCGTGATCGCCGGTGTGGCCGACGACGTCGATGTTGGCGAGGTTGGCCACGACCAGGGCGACGTCGTCCCGCCCGGCGGCCTCGACGACCGCGTCGGCGACTCGGTCGAGGTTCATCTCGGGCCGGGCGGTGTAGTCGGGCGCCTCGTCCGCGACGATCCGGACGTGCTCCTCGACCTCCCGGCGCCGCTCGTCACGCCCGTTCAGGTAGTAGGTGACGTGCTCGAACTTCTCCTGCTCCGCGATCCGTACGGACTTCAGCCCCTCGGCCTCCAGCCGGTCCGCGAGTCCGCCGGAGGCGTCGGCGCGGCCCACCAGGGCGGGGATGTCCGCCGTGGTGTCGTACTGGGTGAGGGAGAGGATCCGTACGTCGTTCTCGGCGAGGTGCTTGACCAGGTCGTCGGCAAGCTGCTGGATGCGGTCACTGCGGAAGTTGGTGAAGAGGATCGCGTCGCCGTCCTGCACGGTCGCCAGCGGTTCGCCGGCGGCGTCGGTGAGGACGGTCGGGGTGACCCAGACGTCGCCGTCGCCGGCGCCTGCCAGGACCTGGCCGCGGTCGCGGGCGCGGGCTCCGCGTCCGTCGGCCATGGCCAGGGTGACCTTGGCGGTCAGCTCCAGGTCGCCGCTCTTGTCGAGTGCGTAGCCGCGGCCGGAAACCGTGGCGAGGCGGCCGACGCCGGTCGTGGCGAAGAACTCCTCGACGCGACCGAGGTAGTGACCGGCCGTCCGGTCGGCGACGTCGCGCCCGTCGGTCACGGCGTGCACCCAGACCCGCTCGACGCCACGCGCGGCGGCGATCGAGAGCAGCTCCTGGAGGTGGTCGACGTGGGCGTGGATCTGCCCGTCGGAGACCAGCCCGATCAGGTGCAGGGCGCCGCCGCCGGCCGCGAGCGCGTCCAGCGCCTCGGTCAGACGCGGGTTGTCCCGCAGGCCGCCGGTATCGATCTGCCGCTGCACGAGGACGCTGTCGTAATCCAGCGGCCGGCCTGCGCCGATGACCATGTGGCCGATCTCGGAGTTGCCGACCGTGCCGGGCAGCAGGCCGACGTGCTCCCCGGACGCCTCGACGAGCGTGGCCGGGTGCTTGGTGCGGATGCCGTCCAGGACAGGGATGTCCGCGACCGCCAAGGCGTTGCCGGGTCCGGGCTCCGCGTGCCCCCATCCGTCGAGGACGAGAAGGATTCCGTTGGTCGCCTCGCTCATCGCAGGGCGTCCAGGGTCTGCCAGAAGGCCGGGAAGGACTTGGCGACGCAGCCCGGGTCCTTGATGACAACGCCGGGGGCGCGCAGGCCCATCACCGCGAAGGTCATGGCGATGCGGTGGTCGTCGTAGGTGTCGATGACGGCGGCGTGCGGGGTGCCGCCGTGGATGGTCATGGCGTCGTCGTACTCGTCGACGGTGATGCCCATCTTGCGCAGCTCGGTGGTTACGGCGGCGATGCGGTCGCACTCCTTGACCCGGAGGCTCGCGATGTTGGTGATGCGGGTCGGGCCCTCGGCGAAGGCGGCGACAGCGGCGAGGGACGGGACGACGTCCGGCATGGCCTCCATGTCGACGTCGATGCCGTGCAGGGCCCCGCCCTTGACCGTGACCGAGTTCTCGGTCACCTCGGTGAAGGCGCCCATCCGGCCGAGCACTTCGACCAGACCGACGTCGCCCTGGTGGGAAGCGGAGCCGATGCCGGGGATGGTGACCCGGCCGCCGAGGATCGCGGCGGCGGCGATGAAGTACGACAGACCCGAGGCGTCCGGCTCGACGACCGCGTGGCCGCCCTTGAAGGACTGGCCGGCCGCCACCTTGAACCAGCGGTATCCGTCGCGCTCGACGGTGATGCCGTGCTCGGCGAGGGTGGCCAGCGTCATCTCGACGTACGGCTTGGAAACCAGCTCGTCGACGATCTCGATCTCGGTGTCCCGCTGCGCGAGCACGGAGCTGATCAGCAGCGAGGAAGTGTACTGCGAGGAGACCGCGCCGGAGATCTTCGTCTTCCCGCCGACGAAGTTGCCGCCGGTGACGCGGATCGGCGGGGAGCCGTTGCCGCGTACCGCGACCGCGTCGACGCCGAGGGCGGGCAGCGCGGCCAGCAGGTCGCCGAACGGCCGTTCCTGCATACGGGAGTTGCCGGTGATGGTGGTGGTTCCCTCGGCCAGGCCCGCCAGGGAGATGAGGAAGCGCAGCGGTGTGCCGGCGCCGCCGACGTAGATCTCCTCCTGCGGGGCCGTCATGGGCTTGCCGGTCGGGGTGAACGTGATGCGGTAGGCGTCGTAGTCGATCTCGGCGCTGACGTGGCCGAACGACTCGACGGCTCGGGTGAAGTAGACGGTGTCGTCGGAGATGAGCGCTCCGTCGATCACGCCCTCCTTGCCGGACAGCGCGGCCACGGCGATCTGCCGGTTCGTGTAGCTCTTGGAGCCGAGGACCTGCACGTCATGGTCGATGCCGGCCAGCGTCTCGACGGTGAGCTCTTCGGCCTTCAGGCGGGGGTCGTTGATGCCGCTCATGGGGTGGATCTCCTCAGTGGATGCGTGATCTGGGTCACGCGGGAAGGGGGCCCGAGCCGGGCAGGGCGTCGGGAAGCTGGGGGGCGGCGATGATCCGCCAATGCGCAAGCGACGGGCTGGAATTCAGCGCGCGCAGGCAGATCTCCCCCGCGGCGGAAATCGCCTCGGCGGGGTTGCGTGTGCGGTGAAAGAACGTCAGCTCGATTCGGCCCGGAGCGGCTTGGGCGTGAACATGCTCGAGATCGTCGGCGGGCTTTGCTGACGCCCACACGATGTCGGTGACCACCGTCGCCTCCAGCTTTCTCTGCTTGGCGCCCTCGGTCGCGACGAGGGTGGCGGTGGCCATGAGCATGGGTCCTCCCGGCCGGGCGGCGAGTCCTGGTAGCGACCACACGTGCTGGTCGGCCTCGGCCCGGGTGACCTCGCTGTACAGCTCGGCATGACGGCACTTCGGGCCGCAGCCGTGCCCGCCGGCGGGCGAGAAGCCCAAGGCGATCGCGGCAGCCCTGTTGGCCAGGCGCAGCACTTTCCGCGCAGCGGACATGACTGTCCTCCGTGTGGTGGGTGGATGGATTCCCTTGCGGAAAAGGGCGGGACGAGGCGTGGAATTCGTTGCGCCGGATTCCCGAACACCTCGTGATCACCAGTCTGGTGAGTCGGTGCGAGCGGTGGAAGGGATATCCGCTGGCATGAACCGCGCCCGGCAACCACCTGCCTGGGAGGGGTAATTTCCAGCCGTACGACGGTCAGGCAGAGCGGTGACCGCGCATGACCGCAGTGTGAACAGCCCTTGTCGACAACTCTCTGACCTGTAAAGATCGGCGCTCGCCGATGAACTGCCGAGGTCATCTCGGCCTTTGAGACACAGACCGGGGGGTCGCTGTGCTGGCGAGTTTGGGACTGAGTGCGGACGCTGAGGCCGTCTACCGCGTGATGCTCACGCACCAGGACTGGGGAGTCGCCGAGATCGCGGCCCACCTGTCCCGATGCGAGTCGGACGTACGCGAGGCCCTGGACCGGCTGGCCGAACTCAACCTCCTGCGCCGATCGTTGCAGGCCCCGGGCGGACTCCGTCCGGTCAGCCCCGACCTGGGCTTCCAGCTCCTGCTCCAGCGGCAGCAGGCGGAACTGCTCGCCCAGCAGCAGCAGTTCGCCGAATCGCAGGCCGCCATCAGCAAGCTGCTCGGCGAGTACGCCGAGTTGCGCACCGGCGAGCGGCACGGTGTCGAGTACCTCAACGGCATCGACGCCATTCAGGCCCGACTCGAGGAACTGGCCCACCGCTCCACGAGCGAGTGCTTGTCCTTCATGCCCGGCGGCGCCCAGTCCGCGGCAAGCCTGGAGGCCAGCCGACCACTCGACGACGGCCTGATGCGCCGCGGCGTCCGCGTCCTGACCGTCTACCTGGACAGCGTGCGCAACGACAACCCCACGGTCGAATACGCGCATTGGCTGCACGACAACGGCGGCGAGGTACGCACCGTCCCCGCCCTCCCCCTCCGGATGGTCCTCTTCGACCGCGAGGTCGCCCTGCTGCCGGTCGACCCGGACAACACCAAGAAGGGTGCCGTTCAGTTGACCGGCCCCGGCCTGATGACCGCCCTGGTGGCCCTGTTCGACCAGGTCTGGGGGTGCGCGGCCCCGCTCGGCAGCGCCCGTGACCGCGACGACGCCGGCCTGACCGCGCAGGAACGGGAACTCCTGCGTCAGCTCACGCAGGGCGCGACGGACGAGATCGCGGCGAAGAAGCTCGGCATAGGGCTGCGCACGGAGCGCCGGATCGTGTCCGAGCTCATGGGACGGCTGGGCGCGCGCAGCCGGTTCGAGGCGGGTGTTCTCGCGAGCAAGGCCGGCTGGACGGACTGAACGTCCGCCCATGGCAGAGGCCGGCCCGGTGCGCAGGGGCGCACCGGACCGGCTCTTCGAGGGTGTGGATTCGAGGGTGTGGAGTTGTAGTTCGGTCTTCGGATCAGCCGCAGCAACCGCCCTCGGGCTGAAGGGGCTTGACGGGCTCGTACGCGGTGTTGCCCCGCAGCTTCGCCTTCAGCCGGCCGATCGCGGTCGTCGGCTCCTGGTCGGCGGACGCGCCCAGCGCCTCGCGGCGGGCCTCGGCGTAGGCGGTGTGCAGCTGGGCGACCTGGTCACGGAGCGACGCGTCGGAGACGAACACCGCGGACCGGATGCGGGCCGGCTGGAACCCACGCAGCCGCTTGGCCTGGTCGGCGCCGGGCCCGGCCTGGATGACCTGGACGTCCTCGGCGTACGCGTCCCGCAGGGGGCGGTCGAGGACCAGCTCGAAGTACAGCCCGCTGCGCTCGCCGATGGCCTCGTAGTCGAAGCCCGCCCACTTGATGATCAGCAGCTTCCCCTGACGGAGGGTCACGAGCGAGGCGACCACCTCCTCGTCCAGGAAGGCGAGATAGGCGCGTACGTCGACTCCGCCGTCGAGCATGCCCGTGAGCAGCGCCGCGATGTGCGCGGAGTCCTCGCCGCCGTCGTACTTCTGCCGGTTGAGGGAGGTCAGTTCGGCGATACGGCCCACCAGCGGCCGCAGCTGCTCGCCGTCGAGGCGCTCGATGCGGGCCGGGGAGGCGGCGGCACGGTCGCGGTCCTCCTTGATACGGCGCCGCTTACGGGCGGGCAGGGAGGCGAGGTAGGCGTCGTAGCTGTCGTGGGCCAGCTGGAGCTGGTTGTCCTCTCCGTGGAAGGCGATGTCTGCGCCGTACGCCTGCAGGGCCAGCGCGAGCGTCTCGCTGAGCGCGTCGTCCCGCAGCCACGGCGCGACGATCGAGCGCGCACCGGCCTCGAGGGCGGCGGGTACGACACGGTCGACGAGGTCGGCGACGAGCAGCGGGTCCTCGACGGACGCGGCCGTCTCGCTGCGGTAGCCGAGCGGTGAGCCGAGCAGCAGCGCGGGGAAGAAGGGCTCGGTACCCAGTGCCTCGACCTGGCTCACGGTGTCGGTGCAGCAGGAGGTGACGCTGCAGCAGGCGGTCTCGCCGCTCTTCGGCTGCCAGCCGAGGTAGGTGCGGGGGTCCACGTCGACCAGCGGGTCGGCGTCGAAGAGGTAGCCGGGCAGGAACGCGGTCTCGGCGCCCTCGCCCCCGCCGCGCCGGGCGACCGTGTGCCAGGGCTTGGCACCGTCCATGCTGACCTCGGTGGCCCTGAGCCAGCTCGGGTGCAGGTACGGGGAGGGGTTGGTTGCGTGCGGGACGGAGCCGCCCAAGTGGTCGAGGGCTTCGTCGAGGGTCAGGCCGGCGAGGACGGTCGCCGGGGCCTCGGCAGGTTCCTGCGCGGTGCCGCAGCAGGAGACGGCCACGGGTTCGGGGGTGCCGCAGCAGGAGTCGGCCTCCGGCTCGGGCTCGGCCGCCTGGGAGGTGCAGCAACCGGAGGACTCCGGCTCGGCCTCGGCGACCTCGGCGATGCAGCAGCCAGTGGTCTCCGGCTCAGGCGCGGGCCCGCAGCAGCCGGAGGACTCGGGTTCGGGGGCCAGGACGACGATCGCGGGCGCCTCGACCTCGGCGACGGTCCCGCAGCAGCTGCTGCTCATCTCTCGTAACTCCTTTTCCTACGTGGGTAAGTGGGTGGTGTGCTGCGGCGGTTCGGCTAGTCCCAGGCCGCACCGTCGGTGGACGCGCCGGCCACGACGGAGTCCCAGCCGGCGCCCTGGGCGAGCGTGACGGTGGACGCCTCGGAGTCCCAGCCGGCACCGGCGAGGGTCGAGGCCGGCGCACTGTCCCATCCGGCACCGGTGCCCTGGACCGAGGTGGCGGCGCCGCCGAAGGCGGCACTCGCGGCCAGGCCGAGCCCGGCGAACAGACGGACGGCGGTAACTCGCTTCGAGGTACACGAAACAGACATGGCTCTCCCCCAAGACATGGCAGGTGGCTTCAGTACCGGGAGGCGCTCCGTGCGTCCTTCCCGCGTCCCGGGGGGCTTGCCGCCCTCCCGGTGGTCATGAGTTTTCCCGAGCCGGAACCGGTGCGGAAGAGATCACCGCAGGCAGGAAACGCGCCTGGCACACACCTGCCTGCGGGCAAGCGAAAGGGCCGCCGGCAGAAGCTGCCGACGGCCCTCGACGTACGCGCTGGTCTGCTACGACACCTGCAACACGCTCGGATCCAGCACCTGGCACAGCACGCTGAGACTGTCCGGCGCGATCCTGTACCAGGTCTGGCGCCCGCGCTTCTCGCGCTCCAGGAAGCCCGCCTCGAACAGCACCTTCAGATGGTGGGACACAGTCGGCTGACTGAGCCCCAGCGGCTCGGTGAGGTCGCAGGTGCACGCCTCCCCCTCCGGCTGACTGCGGATCATCCCCAGCAGCCGCAGACGGGCGGGATCGGCCAGCACCTTCAGGGCGGTGGCTAGGTCCTCTGCGGCCTCGGGCGTGAGCGGTCCGGCCAGGACCGGCGAGCAACAGAGCTCGGAGACGGGTGTCGGCATACCCGACCCAACGATGGCCATCGATGAATAATTCCCAAAACCCATTGACAGTCATCGATAGATCAATAACCTTTAATCCATCGACAGCCGTCAATGAGTTGGAGTGCATCGTGCTGGAAACAGTGCTGGACGTCCTGAGGCGCACAGCCCTCGACGTATGGGGTTCGTTCACCGACAACTGGCCGTACCTGCTGATCAGCGTCGTGGTCGCGTCGGCCATCCCGGTCTACGTCGGCGCCGACCGCCTCTCGTCCTGGCTCCGCCGCCGGACCTGGCTCGCGATCGGCGGCGCGATCCTGCTGGCGACCCTGACGCCGTTCTGCTCCTGCGGTACGACAGCGGTCGTGCTCGGCGCGCTCGCGTCCAGCGTCCCCTGGGCGCCGGTCGTGGCCTTCATGGTCTCCTCGCCCCTGACCAGCCCCGAGGAGTACGTCTACTCGACCGGCCTGTTCGGCTTCTCCTTCGCCACCACCTTCTTCGTGGCCGCGATAGTGATCGGCGTCTTCGCAGGCGCCCTCACCTGGCTGATCGAGAAGACCGGCTGGCTGGCGAACCAGGCCCGTATGACGTCGGGCGAGGTGTCGTGCTGCGGCACGGTCGAGGAGACGAAGCCGAAGGACCAGGCCGACGAAGGCGGTTGCTGCGGCTCGACCTCCGACGAGGGCCCTGCGGGCGGCGGCGGTTCAGTACCCCTCCCCACCCCCGGCCTCGCCCGCACCGCACTGCTGACCCGCCCTGCGCCGACCAAGCCCACCACCCCCGCCCCGGTCGAGGTGAGCTGGGTCAAGCGCTACAAGCTGGCGGAGTTCGCAAGCGAACTGAAGACGACCTCGCGTCGCCTCGCCCTGTACTTCTTCGGCTTCGCCGCCATCGGCTGGCTGATCATCGAGGCCATCCCCACCAGCACCCTCACCTCACTCCTCGGCGGCGACTCCCTGCTCGCCGTGCCGGTCTCCGCCCTCCTCGGCATCCCGATCTACCTCAACTCCGAGGGCTCCCTTCCCTTGGTCGCCGCCCTGATGCACGGCGGCCTGGGCCCGGGACCCGCTCTCGCCTTCCTGATCACCGGCGCGGGCACCAGCATCGGCGCCATCAGCGGCATGCTCCTCATCGCCCGCATCCGCGTCGTCGCCCTGGTGGTCGGCATCCTGCTCACCGGCGCAATCGCGACCGGCTACCTCGCGCCGCTCTGGCTCTGACGATCACGACAGCACCACACGCACGCTGACGGCAACGGCCCGCCTCTCGAATGAGGGGCGGGCCGCAGTCGTATGCGACTCCGCCGCTCAGGCCAACCCCAGGCTCGCCAACTGCCCCATGACGGTCCCCAGTCGCTCAGGTCGCACCGAGTAGTACACCTCGGTGGCCCTGCGCTCAGAGGCGAGCACGCCGGCCTCCCGCAGCTTGCGCAGGTGATGGCTGATGGTCGGCCCGGAGACGTCGAACTCCGCCGCGATGTCGCCCATACAGATCTCACCGACCTCGCAGCACGCCACGATGCTCGCGATCCGCAGCCGTACGGGATCGGAGAGCGCCTTCAGCACGACGGCCATCTCCGCGGCCTGATCCGGGGTCAGAGGTACGCCGCAGCAGGAGGCGGCGGAGACATCGGAGACAGGGGGCGGCGACTCGATCATGCGCCCCAATCTGGCGGATCGGCCGGGCTTTCGTCCATAGCGGGCAGGCTCCAGCCATGAACCCATTGACGCTCATCGATATGTCATGGGAGACTCGATCCATCGACAGTCATCGATGAAAGGGGTTCGTCATGCCGAAGCTTCTCCGCTCGGTCCGCCACTCGCTGAGCGCCCTCCGGGGCTCGCGCTCCGCCCGCGTCGAGTTCTGTGACTCGTGCTCCCAGGTCACCGACGCCACCACACGGGCCGTAGAGCACCGCCGTGCGGTCGAGGCCCACGTAGCACTGCTCCCGCGAGGCTGAGTGCGATGACGACCGAAGCCCCCACCATCCGCCTGGCCCGGCGCGCGGCCCAAGTCCCGCCATCCGCCACAGCCGCCCTGGACGCCCACGCCAAGGCCCTCATCGCGTCCGGGGTGGACGTGATCAACCTGACCAGCGGCGAACCGGCCTTCCCCACGGTCGAACCGGCGGCCCAGGCGGCGATCGCCGCGATCCAGGAGGACTTCACCCGCTACACCCCGGCCGCCGGCATCCCGGATCTGCGCACGGCCGTCGCCACGCACCTGAACCGCCACGGCACGACGTACACACGCGACGAGATCGTCGTGACGGCGGGCGCCAAGCAGGCCCTGCACTACGCCTTCACCGTGCTCCTGGAGCCGGGGGACGAGGTCCTCATCCCGGCGCCGTACTGGGTGAGTTACCCCCACATGGTGCGCCTCGCCGGCGGCACCCCGGTCGCGGTGCACCCCGCGCCGGACGCCCGCCTGAAGATCGCCCCCGACCGCATCCGGGCGGCACTCACACCTCGTACCCGGGTCCTGCTCCTGAACAGCCCGGCAAACCCCTCCGGCGTGGTCTACAGCAAGGCCGAACTGACAGAACTGGCCCAACTCGCCGTCGAGCACGACCTGACCATCATCAGCGACGAGATCTGCGACCACTGGGTGTACGGCGACACGCCTTTCACGAGCGTCGCGGCGCTGGGCCCGGAGATAGCGGCTCGCACGCTGACGATCGGCGGGGTCTCGAAGACGTACGCGATGACGGGATGGCGTATCGGCTGGGTCGCGGCACCGGTCGCCGTGGCGTCGACGATCGCCTCCGTCCAGAGCCACACCGCCTCGGCCCCGTCCTCCGTCTCCCAACGGGCCGCGCTCGGGGCCCTGGCGGCAGACCTGGACGCCGAACTCGCCAAGCGGCGCGAGGAGCTCGACCACCGTCGCGGCCTCACCCTCGACGCCCTCGCCGAAATCCCCGGCGTGACGGTCGACGCGGACGCCCACGGCGCCTTCTTCCTCTTCGCCGACGTCTCGGGCACGTACGGATCGGCTATCGATGGCCAAGTCATCGACTCCGCTGCCGACTTCGCAGCGCTGGTGCTGCGTCGCGCCAACGTGGCGGTGGTCCCCGGCTCGGACTTCGCGGCCCCGGATCACGTACGGATCTCGTACACGGTGCCGACGGAACGGCTGGTCGAGGCGTTGGGGCGGGTCAAGGACTTCGTAGCGACGCTGGCCCCACATAAGTGATGGCGCTGATACACCAAGCCCCCTTCTCGCAGCACTCGCACTGGGGGCCATGCCTGCATCCACATCGCCACATCGCCACATCGCCACGTCGCCGAGTTCTGTCGCGTATCCGCCTGGCGCTGCGCAAGCTCCTCCTAGGCGAGCCCTCGCCCTTCATGACCCCCTGGCCCGGGCAGGTCTGGCCACCCCGCGCATCTGGAGGCACGAGGACTGTCGCCCCAGTCACGCATGAAGCTGCCTCCAAGCCGCGATCGTCAGTCGTTGGGCGCGCTGTCCTGCAGGAAGCGCTCCACCTCGCGAGCGACACCGGACTCAGCCGTCGACGCACGGGATCCCGCACTCGTCGAGCCCTCGTGAACACCGAGGCCGCCGACCCATACGTACCCGAACGCAGGCTCCCCGTCGATCTCCGGGCTGATCTGAATGTCCATCTGCTTGAGCCGGGCAGCGGGCGCGGCGACGTAGATCGTGGCCGTGGCCCGGCGCTGCGGGTAGAGGTTGAAGTCCCGAATGCCGTCGGAGCCACGCTCGTCCACGAACGCCCCGTGCCCGTCACGCCCCACGCGCACTTCGACGTGGCGAAGGTGTTCGTACAGGTCGATGGAAAAGTGTGTGGAGCTGCGGTTCTCGAACGTGACTTGGAAGACGACATACGTCAGCCCCTTCGCCTCGCTGTTGCGCCCACGTGCCGGCTCGCCCTTCTTGAGGCTGTGCACCCGCACGCGCAGACCGAGCCAGTTCTTGGACCGATACTCCTGCCAGTCCCCGACGACGTACGGTACGTCCACGACCCCCACCCTCTGTTCGATTCAGCGCCAGACTACGAGCTGTCCGGTTCGACAGGATGTTCCGAAACTGCAGCAGGCCCGCGTTGCGGGGGCCGCTCCAAGCCACCTCCGCCCCGAGTTGTTCGGTCGCCGCTGAGCCTCCTCTATGTGCTCCTGCAACGGCACCCTCCCGACGAACGCCCGCTCCCAGAGCGCGTCCGCTCGCCAGCCACCAAGAGGGACCCTCCACGCCTTCGAGTCGACGGCGTGCATAGCATGCCCGTAAGACCGGTAAACCACGGTCAACAGCGGTGCGATCCTGCGCTCCCGAGCTCCACACCGGAGCACATATGCCCAGGTCAGAAGCTATCCGACTCCCCAAGCGCCGTCGCTTCCCAAGCTGAGAGCGCGAGTTCGATTCTCGTCACCCGCTCCATGGCTAAGGCCCAGGTCAGAGACCTGGGCCTAGTTGCTGTGTGCCGTGATCATTCGCCGCGTGCCAGATGCGCGCCAGAACGCTTCTCGGCGGCTTCTGGGCAGGGGGACCGCCCGGCACGGACCAACGTGTCCTGGAGAGCGGCGCAATGGGCCATGCTCAGGACGGCAACTCAGGAACCGGACGAAGACGGGTCGACAGCAGCCAGAGCCTCGTTGAGGGCAGCAGCCTCGTCCTTGAGACGAGCCAGTTCCTCAGCGGCCGGCTCCCGACGCCAGCGCGCGTATCTGGCTTCCGCCTTCAGGACCTCGTGAGCGTAGCGTTCCAGCTGCTCGACTTCCCGCTCGATGTCGTTCCGCAGGGCTTCGATGTCCTGAACGTGCTGCTCCTGTCCTCCAGGGGACTCTGGAACCGCCCGCTCAAGCCGCGTGTACTCCGCCAGGGACTTGGCTATGTCCCACTCCTGCGCCGGCAACGCCAGTTCGTTGCGCCGCCGGTCGATCAGGTCCTCCGCGAGAACCGATGAGGTCAGAACGGCCTTGACGGCTCGTTGGGCGCGGGCCAGCAGAACCTGCCCCTCAGCGGTGAGCTGATCCGGGCGGACGAAGCGGTCACGGTACTCGTCAGCAGTGGCCCTGGGACGCCTTCCCGGTCGGCGGTCCGCCCGGCGACCAAGTCGTCGAAGCCGGAAGGCGGTGGCCAGTGCGGGGATGGGCAGGGACAGGGAAAACAGCGCGTGGAGAACCTCCACGGGCTGCTCGGCGACACCGTCGACGGCAAAGCCGGTGACGGCCCAGCCGCCGAGAAGACCAAGCGTCGTCAGAGCACCTCGTGCAACCACCGAACCGGGTTTCGGTTCCTCGGATTCCTCTGCCGGGACGCGTGACTGAGCTGGTTCTCTACGAATGGATTCAGCCACCGGGGCAGGGATCTCCGGGTCGACAGCCGTATGCACCTCGAGCCGGGACGACTCATTCGAGGCGTTGGACATATCCAACCTTTCAAACGAAGTAAGTGCTCGGCCACCCTCTACACGCCGACAATACCCGCACCAACGGCCCGGCAGCCACAATTCCGGATCGAGCGCGAGGCGACAAAGTGATCCAAATCACACTGCCAGAAATTGAGTTGCCCTCGGGAATCGGCCAGTGATCCTCTGGCCAAAGCTGTTCGGTCTTTCGCCGATACCATCCGGACAGCCGCAAGGAAGTCTGACCAACTCCTTACGTCAACAAAACAGGGGGAAATCGGTGCGTAGAGCATTACGGATCGGCCTCGGTGTGGCCGCGCTCGCCATGACGGCAGCCGCCACCCCGGCAAGTGCCCAGACCGCGCCTGACAGCCTGCAACGAGAAATCGACCAGGTCATCGCGGAGAAGGGCGGCGTACAGATCAGCCGCTATGGAATTGCCTGGAAGGACGACGGCGTCATCCTGGCGTTCCCTCTCCCCGGAGAGGAGGCAGCGCCACCGCCCAGCAACGCCGCGCAGGAAATCCAGGTGAAGGCCGCCGAACAAGAGGCCGCCGAACGCGGCCTTCCCCGGTCCGCCGCCAGGATCGAGCCCCGGGCCACCCGAGTGGGCGGCTGCCCCACCGAGACCTTCGGCAATGACTGGTACTGCTTCTACGACGGCACCAACTACGGAGGCCGCCGTCTGCAGTGGAACGCGACGCACAGCAAGCGCGTCGACTTCAACCCGTATGACTTCCGGGACAAGACAACCTCGTGGGTGAACGGTGGCGGGCTCACCGTGCGTGTCTACAACTACAACAACGCCTGCTCGAATGGCGTGTGCCGCTTGTGGACCGAAAACGCGCACAGCAGCTCGACAGGAGTGGCCACCAGCCTGAACAACAAGGCGGACTTCTTCACCGCCACCTAGGCTGCCAAAAAGTCCACATCGGGTGGGGCCGGGGAAATTCCACCGGCCCCACCTCTGTGTTCATTCCTGCCCGTGGACCAGGTAGGTCACGTACGCGATCACGGCGGGAGTCCTGACATTCAGCTTCCCGGCAGATCCCGTGAGCTCCTCCTCGTAAGACAGCAGATCTCCCGATGCCTCGTCGAACACCAGCGAGTAGCGGGTGGGCAGACCGCCGTATTCGGAATTCACCGAAAAAGCTGCTCCGGCACGCCCTGCGCGGTCTTTCACCTCGCCTCGGTACTCGATTCCCGGGGCCTGCTTCAGAGCACGAAGCAAGGCGGCGCGCTGTCCAGGTGTGAAGGAGTGGGTCAGATTCCTCTCCGACACGGAGCTGAAGAGTTGGCCGGCTCCCGACGTCTCGTGCCCCAGACGGAGCCAGCTTGCCATGCCCTCCGGATCGGTCGGCGGCTCCTGGTTGACCGGGTCAGCCGGGTCGGCCGGGCCGGAGGAGTCCGACCACGTCTCCGGCTCCTCGCCAACCGCTCCCGCCTCCTCCCACGCCTTGCGCTGCTCGCTCGACTGGAAACCGGGCTTCTCTGTGCGTACGGTCCACTTCATCGAACCGTCCGGCTGCTTCCATGTCTCACGGTGCTCGGGAATGACGGCGGACGTCACTTGCTGACCGTCCACCCGGGTGGCCAGTGACCAGCTCTCCTGAATGAAGTGCTCATCGCTACGAGCGTCCGAAGACTGCTCACGTAGTTTCTCGACCCGACTCGCGATCTTCTCCAGCACGTCCGTCGCCGACTCCGCTCCCCTGTCGTAGGCGAGGGGAGCAGGCGTAACCGCGTACGCCGGCTGTGCAGTGGTACCGAGGACGTTCGTCATCACAAGGGCGCCCGCCGCAGCCACGGCCACCGCCACACTCGTCAGTGCCCACCGGCGCGACAGCACGCGGGAGGACGCCGCCGCCCGCGACACCTGACGGGGTGACCTCAGGATCCTCGCCAAGTCGGCTTCCCGCTCCGGTGCGGACACGGTGTCCGCCGTCCTCATGACCGGGTCGAGGGCTCGAAAGTTCTCTTCCAGGTCACGCATCGGAACCACTCCAATTCATCGGCATCGCTCCCAGTCCGGGGGCGCTTCGTGCATTCGACTCGTGTTCGGGGACGTCGGCCGCACCTCGCAGCAGGCGCTTTCGAGCGCGGTGGAGGCGCACCCGAAAGGTGGCGACTCGGCATCCGAGCACCTTCGCCGCCTGATCAGGCGGCAGTTGTTCCCACAGGGCCAACCGGAGCACCTCCTGGTCGGCGTGGCTCAGGCCGTCGAACGCCGCCGCCAGCGCCAGCTGTTCGGACACCGTGTCCGCGTGATCGGTGACCGTGCCTGTCGGCTGACCGGCGAGAACCTGGACCAGGTTCTGCCGCCGTGCCTCTGAGCGACGGGAGTTGGCCAGTGTCCGCCGTGCCACGCCGTAGAGCCAGGGAAGTGCGTCGAGGGATCCGGGAACCTCCTCGATCCTGCGCCAGGCGGTCAGGAACACATCGGCCACCACGTCGCGCACGGCGTCTGGATGAACCCGCCGCCGCACGTAGGCCTCGATGCTGCCGTAGTGCCGCTGGTACAGGTCCGTGAAGTGCTGCTCGTCAGTTTCGGTGTTCACATCCCCTCCGTCGTGTCTGTGTCCGGCAAGGGCGATGCGTTACAGCGGAGAAGGAAGAGTTTTCCTCTGACACTCGCGCATTCGGCCGCAGCCTTGGGCGCAGCGGACGCCTCCGGGCGAGGTGGCCCAGGAGAAGGTTCCCTCAGGTGACCGCCGGGCTCATCGGAACCCCAGGTCTGCGTGCCCAGCCTGCGCACCATCGAAGTCCTCCTCGATCGCGAGGCGGTCGAGTCGGGCGCGGCAGCAGTCGGCGCGACGGGCGGCTTGGTCAAGGACGAACCAGACGCCCCGTCCGACGCTCGGCGCGGAGTACGGCGCGGGCCGCCGCGAGGATTTCCTCGTCCGTTTCCACGCCGGAGCCCGTCAGGACGTGGATCAGCCGGGTGCGCCACACATCGGGGTCCGTCTCGTACGCGTCCAGTACGCGTACGGCGTAGCCGCCCACACCGTTGCCGCCGCCGGCCCCGCGCAGCCGTCGGCGGACCGCCTCTCTGAGCACGGTGTACAGGTCGTGGATGGCTCCGCGTGCGGAATCCGTGAGCCCGGGCGCCGCCCCTGTGGCCAGCGCGACGGCGACCAACTCCACTTCGGTCACGGGACCCCCTTCAGTTGTGCGGGTTGTGCGATGTCATGTCCCTCACCATGGCCAGAGGTGCTGCAATGACGATGAATTTCCGATGATGTGCGCAGGCGGAGGCTTCAGGTGGACGGCGGATCTCCAGGGCTGCTGCGGTTCGAGGTGCTCGGACCGTTACGGGCACGGCGGGGCGGGGCTCCACTGGATCTGGGGCCCGTCAAGCGCCAGGCCGTGCTGGCCGCGTTGCTGCTCCGCCAAGGGGCCGTGGTCAGCCATGACCAACTGCTCGACTCGGTGTGGGGTTCGGAGCCGCCGGCGGGCGGTCGCAAGGTGCTGCCCACTCACGTCAACTCGCTGCGCAGGGCCCTGGATCCGGAAGGCACCCAGCCCACGGAGTCGGTGATCCGCAGCGGCAAGGGCTGGTACCGCTTCGTCGCCGAGGGCGTCCGGCTCGACACGGCGGACCTGGCCGAGCGGGCCGACGAGGCGCTGCACACCCTGGCATCCGGCGACCTGGCCACCGCGACCGACCAATTCGCCGCGGCCGTCGCACTGTTCCGGGGAGAGCCCCTGGCCAACCTGACGGGGCCGTTCGCGCAGGGCGAGCGGCGGCGGTTGCTGGAGCGTCGGCGGATGCTCCGGCAGGAGCGGCTCAAGTGCCTTCTTCTACTACGGCGGTTCGGCGACGCCCTCGACGACTTCGACGGCCTGTCGGCGCCCTCGGCGGCTGACCTCTACGACGAGTCCCTGGTGGCCCTGCGCATGCGGGCCCTGTACGGCTGTGGACGTCCGGCGGAAGCGCTCCAGGTCTATGAGGAGATGCGCCGACGACTTCGCGACGAACTCGGAACCAGTCCCCGTGAGGAACTCCGCCGAGTGCACGAAGCGGTGCTGCGCCAGGACGACACCTACCTCCTCCCCCCTCCGCCTCCTCCGGCTCCTCCCCCCAAGCCGCGCGAAAGCAATGCGACCACTTCGGCCGCACCTGCCGAACTGCCCCATGACGCCGCAGGGTTCGCCGGCCGTACCGACGAACTCGCCAGACTCCACCGGCTGCTTCCATCCGAGCGGGAGCAGGGACCGGCGGGCACCGTGGTCATCTCCGCCATCGGCGGCGCCGCCGGCATCGGCAAGACCGCGCTGGCCGTGCACTGGGCACATCAGGTACGCGACCGTTTCCCAGATGGCCAGCTCTACATCAACCTGCACGGCTTCGACCACGACCGCAGCCCCCTCGAACCCGGCGAGGCCCTTGAACTGCTGCTGCGCAGCCTGGGACTCGCGGCGTCGGAGATCCCCGCGAACCACGAGGCTCAGGGCCGTGTGTTCCGGACCCTGCTGGCGGACCGGCGCATGCTCGTCCTGCTGGACAATGCGGCGTCGGCCGAGCAGGTACGTCCGCTGCTCCCGGGCAGCGCGACCTGCTGCGTCGTCGTCACCAGCCGCAACCGCCTCGGCGACCTCATCGCCCGCGACGGGGCCCACGCCCTACGCCTGGACCTTCTTCAGCCGGACGAGGCCCGCGCACTGCTGAGCCGGGCCCTCGGTGCGGACCGGGTCGACGCCGACGACATCGCCGTAAGCGAGCTGATCCGGCTGTGCGGCAGTCTTCCGCTGGCCCTGCGCGTGGCCGCTGCCAGGCTCGCGGGCGATCCGGCCCTGCGGACGGCTGACCTCGTCGCCGAGATGACCGAGGGCAACAGGCTGGAGGCACTGGAGCCGGACGGTGACGCCAGTTCTCCCTTGCGTACGGCCTTTTCGGTGTCGTATCGCGTCCTGGCACCCGGTGCGCGCCGGCTGTTCCGGCTGCTCGGCCTGTTCCCGGGGGCGGAGTTCACGGTCGAGGCCGCGGCGGCTCTTCTTGACGTATCGCTGTCGCAGGCCCGGCGGCTGCTCGGTGCGCTGGCCGCGGCGCATCTGATCGAAGCCCCGACGGCGGGCCGGTACCGGTTCCATGATCTGCTTCGTGAGTACGCGCAGGAGCGTGCGCAGGTGGAAGAGACGGTGGCGGATCGTGACGCCGCGTTGAAACGCGTCCTGCTCCGGTACCTGCACACCACTCGTGCCGCCGCCGGCACCTGGCACTTCCCGGAACTGCCAGGCGACCTCGCATCCGGTGATCAAGCGGGCTCGTTGTCGGCCACCGAAGCCGGACGGTGGCTGGAGGCCGAGCGGGCGAATCTGCTCGCCGTCATCAACCATGCCGCCCACTACGGTCCCCGCCCCGTCGCCTGGCACCTGGTCTCCGCACTGTTCGGCTACTTCTGGCTTCATCTGCCACGGGCGACGTGGCAGGCCCTTGCACGGACTGCGCTGGACGCGGCCGTGGCCGAGGGCGACCTGTTCGGTCAGGCAGCCATGCACCACAGCCTCGCGGTGATCCAGTGGGACTGGGGTCATGTCAGGGAGGCGGCGGGTCACAACGCGCGCGAACTGGACATCAGTCGGGAGCTCGACTGGCGGACAGGAAAGGCCGGTGCTCTGGGCGTCGGAGGCTTCTTGGAATGGAGCATGGCGCGTCTCGACAGAGCGCACGAGAGTCTCACCGCCGGTCTGCTGATCACCAGTGAAACCGGGAACCGCTACCTCGAAGCGTTCGGGCTGAACGGCCTCGGTATGGTCTCCCGGGACCTGGGCCGGCTGCGGGATGCCGCGGACCACCTCGAACTGGTCATCCGCCGCAATGCGGGAATCAGCTGGTGGGACGACAGCATGGCGCTGCAGATTCTGGGCTGGGTCTACTGGGAACTCGGCCGTCTCAGTGACGGGCTGCACGTCCTGCGCCCCAAGGTGGCCACTGACGACCGGGGCGGATACCGCAACGGCCGCGCGATGATGCTCGATGCCGTCGCGAAGATCAACGTCGAACTCGGGCACCACGACGAGGCGTTGGCACAGACCGACCGCGCCCTCGCCATGGTCAGGGACCTGGGACGGCCCTGGATTCAGTCCAGCATCCTCAACACGGTCGCCGCTGCCCACCGGCGTCTGGCTCACTTCGACCGCGCCCTCGATGCCGACACACAGGCCCTCGCGCTGGCCCAGAAGGCAAGATTCAGACGAGCCGAGGCGGACAGCGTCCTGGGGCTGTCCCTCACCCACCAGCGGCTGGGCCATCGTGACGAGGCCCGCAGTCATGCCGAGCAAGCACTGAGCCTGGCCCGTGAGTACGGGTTCGGTGTGGTGGAGGGCCAGGCCCTGACCGTCCTGTGTCGCACGGCGGAGGCCGGGTCCGCGGACGCCGCAGCCGCAGCCGTCGCCCTCGGTCGAGAGGCCCTGGCCGTACACCGCGAAACCGGACACCGCCTCGGTGAAGCCCGCACCCTGATGGCCCTCGCCCGCGCCCACCGGAAGACCGACCCCGCTGCCGCGGAACCGATGAAGCGGCAGGCACGGGACATCTTCTCGGACGTCGGCGTACCCGAGACGGAGTACGAGGACCTCGACCGGTGACGCCAAGGAGCACTTCAAGGCCAAGCGCCTGACGGCACTCCCCCCACCCAGGCTGCTGGTCTCGTCGGGCGGCCGGGTGGTCCGCCAGCTGATGGACATCACGTTGTTGTCCGGCAGCACGAGCAGGGCGAGCCTCGAAACGACGAGATGGCGTGCGCGCGTTGCGAACAACACTGCGAACAACACGGGGACAACAGCAGAGCATCGAACCATTGGTTGACTGCGCAAAAAGTGACAGCTGTCCGAGCTCGCCGTCGCATCCATCGCGTAGCGTGCAAAAACCTGATGTCGCCCAGGAGGTGGCCCGCCCGTTGAACTCACGTCATGGACACGCGATGCGGTTCGGCGTGCTCGGCCCCGTCGAAGTCATCAAGGGCGGAGCCTCCCTCGATCTGGGCCCCCGCCAGCGCCGGTTGGTTCTCGTCCGCCTGCTCATCGAGGACGGCCGCCCCGTCTCGCAGCACACCCTCTGCCGCGACCTGTGG
This sequence comes from Streptomyces sp. T12, assembly GCF_028736035.1. Lineage (NCBI taxonomy): Bacteria > Bacillati > Actinomycetota > Actinomycetes > Kitasatosporales > Streptomycetaceae > Streptomyces > Streptomyces sp. T12. The sequence continues at coordinate 5,640,142 of NZ_CP117866.1, read as the reverse complement.
CCGACGGACCGTCCGACGGGTGCCGCCTCCTCCGTGCGCGCCCACATCAGCCGACTGCGCGCGGTCCTCGATCCGGTACGGCAGGGCCGGTCCGCCCTGCTGGTCAGCGGTCCGGCCGGCTACGCCCTGAAGGTTCCCCGCGAGGCACGGGACACGACGCTCTTCGAGGAGTCCGTGACCAGGGCCCGCGAGGCGCTGCGGAGCCGGCAACTCCCCGCCGCCCGGCAGGAGATCGACGCGGCGCTCGCACTGTGGCGGGGTGAGGCGCTGGCCGAGGCCGCCGAGCACGCCTTCGCGATACGCGAGCGCACCAGGCTCGACGGCGCCCTCCACGACGCCAGGGAGCTGCAGGCCGCCGTCCTCGTCCAGCAGGGCGAGACGGAACCGGCGATCGGCGTCGCCGAGGGCCTCGTACTCAAGGCACCGCTGCGTGAGACGTCCTGGGCGCTGCTGATGCGGGCGCTGTACGCGGCGGGACGGCCGGTCGAGGCGCTGCGGCAGTACGAGCGGTTCCGCCACATGCTGGCCACGGAGCTCGGCCTGGACCCCAGCCCCCAGCTGAGGGACCTGCACACCGCGATCCTGCGGCACGATGTCGGCGTACTCGGCACGCCTGCCGCGCCTCCCACGGCCTCGTCCGGGGCGAGCCTTTCCCCTGGTCTTCCTCCTGGTCTTCCTCCTGGTCCTCCTCCTGGCCTTCCTGCGGCCCCCGACTTCACCGCCGCGCGTGTGCAACCGGACCCAGGACCTGCCGCCCCCACCCCCTTCGTGGGCCGCGGCGAGCAGACCGCGCAACTGGTCGGCCTGCTGTCGGCCGCGGCCGCGGGGCGCCCCCAGTGGGCCGTGGTCAACGGGGAGCAGGGGTACGGCAAGACCCGGCTGGTGGAGGAGCTGTCCGCCCGGGCCGCGGCGGCCGGGTTCACCGTCGCCCGCACCAAGGGAGGTCAGGCGCTCAGCGGGAACCGCGGGGTCTTCCAGACCTGCCCGACCGTCCAGCTCCTGGACGCGCTGCGGCAGGACGGCACCGACTCCGCTCAGGACGAGGTCGCGCAGAAGGACCCGCTCGGCACGGTCGTCCATGAGCTCACGCAGGCACCCACGCTGTGTGTCGTCGACGACCTCGACCAGGCACCGCAGGGCTTCCACCGCCTGCTCAGGCGGCTCGCCAACGTGGTGCGGGAGGCGCCCGTCCTCTTCGTCTGCACCCTGCGCAACCCCGACGCCCCCGTGTCCAGCATGCTGCTCGCGGACCTGGCCCTGCTCGGCGCGACCTGGCTGACCCTGGAGCCGCTGACCGCAGACGGCGTGGCCGAGCTGCTCGCGGCGCGCGGCGAGGATGTCCCGCCCGAGGAGGTGGCAGCGCTGCACCGGCGTGCCGAGGGGCACCCGTTCGCCCTGGCCGAGCTGCTCAAGCTGCCACCCGGCGAGCGCACCGGGCCGCAGGCACAGGTACCGGCCGCGGTGCGCAATCTCCTGCACGCGAGGCTGGTCGAGCTGCCCGATGCGGCCCGGACCATGCTCACCTACGCCGCCGCCGACGGCGAATGGCTCGACGTCGCTCTCCTAGCCGACGTCCAGGGTCTGGCACCGGACGAGCTGCTGCCGTTGATCGACGCCGCCGTCACCGCCCGGATCCTGGTCTGGGACGCGGACCCCCTCGCGGGTGGCACCGGCCGCTACCGGTTGCCCGAGCTGCCCCGCGACGTGGTACTGAGCACCCAGACCCCGTCCTCCCGACAGCTTCGGCACGCCGCACTCGCCCGCGAGCTGGCGGGACGTGACGGTGCCGACCCGGCGCGCCTGACCCGGCACCTGCGCGCGGCAGGCCCGATGGCCCCGGCCGCGGCCCCCGCCCGGAGCCGCCCATCCGCCCTGGGACAAGGGCACTGACTCTCACTTCTCCCCCACCTCCACCTCCGCCTCGCCGAACCGAGCGGGCCCACACTCGACCCAGGAGTATGCGATGGCCACCAAGACGGGCCCCCAGAGATATCCCGGCGCAAGCCGGGCGAACTGGTACCAGGACGACTTCGGCGGTGACCCGATGCAGGTCAATGTCGTCGTCCTGCACACCACGGAGGGCCGCACCCTTCCCGGATACGGCGGCGGCTCCTCCGCACCGAACCTGACGGCGGTCCCCGACCTCGCCGCCAAGAAGCTGAAGTGGTACCAGCACTTCGACATAGAGACCTCCTCCCGGGCGCTGGTCAATCTGCGGGGCGGCGTCGAGACGAACACCATGAACGTGTGCCAGGTCGAGCTGGTCGGCACCTGCGACCCGAAGACCCACGCGAAGTGGAAGACCGCGGGCCAGGCGCACATCTACTGGCCGGACGCCCCCGACTGGGCACTGCAGGGCGTCGCCCGCTTCCTGGCCTGGGTGCACGAGGAACACGGCGTACCGCTGTCCGGCCCGAAGTCGTGGCCCGCGTACCCCACGTCGTACGGGAGCGGCGGCCAGCGGCTGACGGGCGCGCAGTGGGCGGACTTCAGGGGAGTCTGCGGGCACATGCACGTGCCCGAGAACGTCCATGGCGACCCCGGCGCGATCGACTTCGCCAGGATCACCAAGTACGCGAAGGCCGAGCTGGACGTGGACGACGACACCCCGGAGACGACCACACCCGCCACACCCGCCAAGCCGAAGGTTCCCGCGTTCCCGGGACGCAAGTACTTCGTGGCCGGGGCCTCGAACGCGTACGTCCTGCAGCTCGGCAAGCAGCTGGTCAAGCGCGGCTTCGGCGACCATTACAAGGTCGGCCCGAGCAGGACCTGGGGCGAGGCGGACCGGCTGAACGTACGGGACTTCCAGAAGTCACGAAAGGAACTGCGCGGCGACGCCGACGGCAACCCCGGCCCGCTGACCTGGCGCCTGCTGTTCTCCTGAAACCACGAGGTGCGTACCTCCGGAAGGTACGGCCGCTCACGCCCCGCCGTCGGCGCAGGAGGGCATGTCGCCGGTGTCGTGGTCGACCCGAGTTGTAGTAGGCGATCGTCTTGTTGATCAGGTTTCCGCCGTCGGTCTCGACCGATGTCTGTTCCCCATGCCCTGCGCCGAACAGCAGGCCGGCGATATGCGCGTTCGCCACCTGGTCCATGTGCGCGAAGAACCAGTCCACCTTGTCGTCCTTGTAATGGTTGAGGGTGTTGTTCTGCGCCATGTTGCCGACGGGGATCTGCCACAAGACCACCGGCTTGCCCACGGACTCGGCCATCGTCTTGTAAAACCCCAGCTGGGCAGTGGCCTTCTGGTCGGTCCAGAAGTTGTCATAGCCGCCGTGGGCCGGCTGTGCGTACCAGCCCGCATCGCGGTCCGACACATCGGCGACCAGGAAGTCGGCGTCCTTCGCCCCGAGGTTCGCGTAGTCCTTGGCGCATCCCTGTGTGTTGTTCTGCCAGTCCCAGCAGGAAAGGTGGAACCCCACGGTGGTGTTCGGCGCATATTTGTGCGCCATCGCCATCAGGCAGCGGGAGAGTCCGGCGGCGCTGTTCTCCTGCGATCCGCAATCCGTCGGATTTGCGCTCGAGACCTTCGCGGCAACCTGGTGCGGATCGCCGAGCGACCGAACATAGCCCCAGAAATCAGGCTCAAGGTCGATCATGTCCTGCGAGTTGCCGATCTTCTGGAGGAAGAAACGGTAGTCGTTCATGTACCGGGTGAGCAGGTCAACCCTGTTGATGGCCTCGACCTCGCCCGGACCGTCGCCATGGCCTGCCAGATCCCCGAGGTCGCGCAATGAGTACCAGGTCCACCAGCCTTCAACGAACAGCCACTGGAACATAGGATGTATAGCTACTTTCGGGGGCCAAGCTGCCGCCCGAGCAGCAGCAGTCGTCGCCGGCGCCGGTCTCGTACGGGCCACAAAAGGACATACGCGGTGGATACGACGACGAAGCCCAGGCGGATCAGGCCACGGGTCGCATCATCGGGAACGACGAAGACCGCGCCGTACAGGGTGATCAGCCCGATCCAGCTCCACCAGGGCACCAGGCGCCGCTGCCCGATCACGTCCCACAGCAGTGTGCCCAGCAGGACGGAGGCGGTGTAGTACGTGTAGACGCTGGGATCCAGGGCGATCCGGGCGTTGGCGCCGAGCAGGACGACGGCGGGCCAGCGGCCTCGCCAGACCGCGACGCACCCCAGCGCCAGCCCCACCGCGGCCTGTGCGGGCCGGTCCCAGGGAGGGGTCTGCGGATCGTCGACGCCGAGCCAGCGCAGCGCGGACGCGGGCTGGTTGGGGATGGTGAACTCGGCCGCGGCGAACGACTGCGGGGCACCGAGGAGGAACGGCAGCCAGACGAGCGCGACCAGACCCGCGCACCACAGACCCGCGCGCAGCCACTGCCCTCGCGGCAGTGCGAGCAGCAGCGGCAGGAAGGCCAGCGCGGTCGGTTTGGAGTCCATGGCCAGGGCCAGGAAGATGCCCGTCGCAGCAGCGTTGCCGCGGGTGAGGGCGCGTACGGCCAGGGCCGTGAAGAAGAGTGCCAGAACGTCGTCGAGGTGGCCGAAACGGACGGCGACCTCGATCCACATCGGGATGAAGGCGAGGCCCGCGATCAGCACCCGCTGCCGCAGCCGCTGGTGATTGGTGCCGGTGCCCAGGAAGTGCCAGGCGGCGCTGCGTCCTGCCACCACCAGGATCACCAGGCCGAGCAGGGACATCACGCCGACGGCCAGGAACTGCCCGACGGACTCGGGGAAGGGGTTGAACAGGCCCGCCGCCAGGAAGCTGACGGGGCCCATCTGCAGTTCGGGGTGGTGGGCGTACAGGTTCAGACCGCCATCCGGCCTGCCCGAGCCCGCATAGAGCAACTCCCCACCCGTACGCAGATAGTGCCAGGAGAAGCCCCCGTGCGGCTGGACCACGGCGAACCACAGGAGGGTCCAGGCGGCAAGCAGCACCAGGTGCATCCGCTTGCTGATGGCCGACACGCTTTCTCCCCTTGGTTCTTGTCACCTCGCACGGTCCCCACACGTCATGCGCCCCTCCTTGAGATGTCTGGAAGGCGATGCAGGTTCGTTCCGCCCCCTTCGTTCCGCCCCCGTTGTGCCACCGGCCTGACGACGCGTCCTGGCGGAATTGTCCGTAATCGGTAACAGACGGATCCCTCAGCCGCTTTCCCCCCTCTTGCCGGACGCACAGGCCCCACAGGAACGGCAAGGAACACAAGACATGGTGCGAAGTGGCGGACGGGGACGGTACGGCAAGGTGCTCGCATCGGCGCTCGGGGTGACCGCGGTGGCTGCCATGGCCTCGTTCTGGAACGCGCAACTCGGTTCCACCGGCGGACAGCCCGCCCAAGCAGGTGTCTCGGCGCCTCCCGCCAAGTCGCACACTCAGCCGCAGGGCCGAAAGACGGCGCCTGTATCGGCGGAGATCGTGCATGCCTCGGATGGGGGCGGCCGTAGCGTCAACATCACCATCGACGACGGGCCGGACCCGGTCTGGACACCGCAGGTGCTGCGGGTGCTGCGGGACAACGGTGTGAAGGCCACGTTCTGCATGGTGGGAACGCAGGCTCAAGCCCACCCGGACCTGGTCAAGGCGGTGGTGGCGGCCGGGCACCGGCTCTGTGACCACACCGTTTCGCACGACGTCACCATGGACCGCAAGGCCGAGGCCTACCAGTCACAGCAGATCCTGGACGCCGAACGCATGATCACCGAGGCGTCCGGGGGCGTCCGCCCGCTGTACTACCGGGCCCCGGGTGGTGCCTTCACCCCCTACAGCCGGCACCTCGCCGCGTCCCGTGGAATGCGGCCGCTCGGCTGGAACATCGACTCCAAGGACTTCGAGCGCGCCGGCACGAACGCCATCGTCGCCACCGTCAAGAGCGAGATATCCAACGGGCCGACCCTGCTCTTCCACGACGGGGGTGGAGACCGCTCCCAGACCGTGGCCGCCCTGCGCGAGCTCCTGCCGTGGCTGAAAGAGCAGGGGCACTCCTTCGGCTTCCCGCTGCGCTGATGTGGTCGCCGTGCGATCGGGCGAGCGGGCGAGCGTGAGTTGTCGAGTGCGACGTTCGGGCTATTGCACGTCCACGAAGTCGCCGGTCGCCTTGACGGCCGGGGTGGTGGAGGTGCCTGCGAAGTCCCAGCGCCAGTAGCCGTCTTCGGACGCGGCGATCGTGGTCGTCAGGGTGCCGGTGCTGGAGGTGTACACGGTCTTGATGGTCGTGTAGGTCGTAGTGCCGGCCTTGCGGAACTGCAGTCTGACCGGCTGGTTGGTGTAACCCCGGTAGTCGAGGTTGTCCCAGTCGGCCCGGGTGAGCTTGCCGGTGACAGTGAGGGTCTTGCCCTTGGCCACCGGCTCCGGGCCAGCGTTCACGGTGAGCTTGGACTGCCGCTGCAGACGGGTCGTGGAGTAGTTCGGCGTGTGCGTCCAGCTGTCGTCATTGGCCACCCCCTGCACACTGACCTTCCAGGTGCCGGCGTGGGCGTTGGTGAGCGCGGTGCCGCCGTACTTCCAGTCCGGTTCGAGGGGGATCGTCTGCGAGCAGGTGGAGGTGGTGGCACTCGAGGCGACGCAGTCCGCATGGGAGTAGTACTGGTCCGACACGATGCGGTCGTCGTACGTCTCGTAGGGGTTCGCGCCGTCCGGTCCGCGCCACAGGACGAAATCCGCGTCCTGGATGCCCGAGGGGTGGGTGAAGGTCCCGGAGACGGTGACCGTCTTGGCGTAGAGACCGACCACGATGTTCTTGCCACCGTCGAAGGTGACGTTGCTGATCTGGACGTCGGTCTGGGTCTCGTCGCCGTAGGCACCGGGGGCGGCGAAGCCGGCCAGCGCGGCGACCGCACCGAGCAGAGCAAAGGCAGCGCGCTTGCGCATGTGTCTCCTTCACGGAGGGAAGAGTGGGAACCCGCCGAGCGGAAGCAGCGGGGCAGTTGAGGCCGGTCAGGGACCGGTCAGGGACCGGTCAGGGACCGGTGACCGACTTGATCGTGTACGGGAAGCTCTCCTGCTGCCAGATCACCGTGAACCGGGACGTCGGGCGGGTGTCGACCTGGGGTACCCGGCCGTCCGACGTGAGTGTCTTCGTGGTGCCGAAGGTGCCGGAACGGCTGATCAGGCGGGCGCTGGTCTTGGTGTAGCTGTACGGGGGCGTCGATTTGGGGACGACCGTGTGGAAGACCAGCATGCCGTCGCCGTCGTCGTCGAGGGCCAGATCGGGGCGGTCGCCCAGCCCCAGGCCGGTGACGGCGCCCCGGGCACCGGCCGCGGACAGGCGGCGGCCGAGCAACTCGAGCTTGCCGGTGCTGTTGTAGCGGGTCCACACGATCATCGAGTCGCCGTCGAGGTCGGTCGCCAGGGCGTGGTGGAAGCCCACGTTGTCCGTGGAGGCCGAAATGCGCAGGGGAGACCCCAGGGTGCCGGTGCGGCTCCAGCGGGAGGCCCAGACCTGCGAGCGGGCGCCGCCGCCGGAGTGGTAGGTGATGACGGCGTCGCCGTCCCGGTCCACGCCGACCCGCACCATGCCGAAACCGCCGTACGACGCGATCGGCGAGGTGAGCACCTTCGTCGAGGAGACGGACGTCGACGTGATCCGCCTGGCCACGACGTCCGAGGCGCGCGCCCAGGCGACGACGAACTGGCCGCTGCGGTCCACGCCGATGGCCGGCTTCTCCGCCGAGCCCGAGCCGAGCGTGATGGGCGTGCCGAGCGTGCCGTCGAGCTTGATACGGCGGGCGACCGCGTACCAGCTTCCGTCGCGGATCTCCGTCCAGGCCGCCATCGCGGTGCCGCCCGGGGTCACGGCGACCACCGGGGTCGTCGCGGGCGCCGACGTGGACAGCTTCTGCAGCGGTCCGACGAGGCTGCCGGAGGCCGCGACCCGGCGGCCCACGACCTGGCTGTCCTGCTGCCAGACCACCGCCGAGTCGCCGGTGTCGTCGGAGGCGGCCTCCGGCCAGGACGGCGCGGCACCGTCGGGTGACAGGGTGCGGATCGCCGTCACCGTACCGCTCGCGGTCTTCACTCTGGTCTGGATCCGGTAGTAGCAGCCCGGCGTCGACAGGTCGCAGGCATTCCAGGCCAGCAGGGCGTCGCCCTGCCGGTCGACCGACACCGTGGGGGAATCGTCAGGGGTCCAGCCGGAGGCCGACACGTTCCACGTCGACGTCCACGCAGCCTCGGCGTTCATGGCCATCGTCGCGGTGACCGCGATCCCGGCAGCCGCGGCGGCGGAAACCCCGGCAAGAACACGACGCTTCACCGCACGCCGATGACGTGCTGCACGCGGAGCCATCCTCATCCCCCAGTTCATTCCCATGACTCAGGCACAGCCGTCACACAGGCTGCCCGCAATACCCAGCGCACCTGCATGCTCAAACGTCACATGCGGCACGGACGGGCCGACCGAGGCGCCCTTGTGGTGTCGGGCTGCGAGCGCTATCGGCGTCGGTGCGACAGCCGGCTGCGGGTTCGGGTGGCGGCCACGATGCCGATGATCGCGGCGGCTGCGATGAGGAGTGCCGAGTAGCCGGTTCCGATCACCACAGGCGACTTGGCCAACTGCACGCAGCCGAGGATGAGCGACACGACCGCCACGGTGGTGGTGAAGAAGACGGCGATCTCCAGCGGGATCATCCAGGAGGGAACCGTGCCGGAGCACACGGCTCGGCTCTCGGTCGTCTCCTCCGTCACCGGACGATGTCGATGCATGTCACTGCCCTTCGCTTGCGGCGTGGTGGAAGTCGACTCGCCAGTTGCAGAACTTGGTGGAGATCGAGGCGGGAGGGTAGCAGTCGGCGCTGCCGTCCTGGTAGGCGACGTGCGCCGAGCGTCAGAAGCGTGCAGCGTGCAGCGTGCAGCGGGCTTCGGGCTTCCATTCCATCAGCAAATGTTCCCTCGCACGCGAATATTTGGGTGTGGGCAACATCGACGACATCGCGGCAGGTTTGCTTGGCCTCTGGATTCTGCTGTTCCTGCTCGATGCGAACCGGGCGAATTTATTCGTCGAATTCGTGCGAGGAACAGCGGATTTGCTGGCCTGGTGGTCGCAGGACATTTTCACGATGGACACAGAGGGCCTACGCGTTGTCCTCAACTATGGCCTCTCGGCCGTCACGTATTTGCTGATCGGCCATGGGATCGCCGCACGACTCAACCGCGCCTGACGGCGCATGCGGAACCGGACGGTGTGACCGAGACCACACGCCGAACCACTGCTCGGCGCCGTACTCCTCGAACCGCTCCACCTCGCTGAACCCCAGCTTCGCCGCGAGGCGCATCGCGCGGTCGAGCGCCACCGACGTAGGTGCCCACCTCTGGCGAGGCGAACAGCTCGATGAACGCCGCACGGTCCCGGGCCTCGGACTCGCGGAGCACAAGCCGTTCGGTCCTGATCGGGGCAGGTGGCCAGGCGACGGGTCCGAGTCCAGTCATGCAGTGATCCGCGTTCCCCGAACGGCGTTCGGCCCGGGCTCCGAGAGTGGCCCGGGCCGAACGCCGACGGATCAGATGCGGTCGGCAGCGATCAGGAGGTAGTGGAAGCTGCCCTCCTTGTAGGCGGTGAGGAAGGGGTCCTCGACACCGGTGGCGACCGAGGACTTCGCGCGCAGTTCCCAGTACGGGATCGTGTCGGGGGTCAGGTCGATGACCTCGATGGGGACGAGGTTGTTGGCCGCGAGGGCCTTGAAGTACTCGCTACGGGGGTGGATGTTGCAGGTGTAGTGCTCGTCGATCTTGCTGACGGCCTTGGAGCGCATGCCGGTGACGTCGTTGGAGCAGCCGGTGATGCACACGTACCGGCCGCCGTACTCCAGCAGGCGGGAGAACTCGGCGAACAGTTCGAAGAGATCGACGTACATCGTCGTCTCGTTGGTCCAGATCGCGCGCCGCGATCCGGTGTCCAGGCGGGTGTCGAGCATGTTGCGGAAGTGGAAGCGGACCTTGTCGGCCACGCCCCGCTTCGCGGCCTGATCGCTCGCGAAGGCGACCTGCTGCTCGGAGATGCTCACGCCGTCCACGTGGCAGCCGAACCGGGCGTTCGCCATGAAGCTGGTGCCGCCGCGGCCGGAGCCGGCGTCCAGGAGGCGGTCGCCGGAGGTGATGTCGCCGAGGTGGTCGAGGAGTACCTCCGCCTGGGCGGTTTCCAGGCGGTGCATCTCCTCGATGATGCGCTGCTCGCGGGTCTCGGGGTCTCCCTCCAGCACGGAGGGGTCGTAGTCGCCGATGCCGTAGTGGTGGTGGTAGAGGCCGTCGACCTCGCCGAGACGGATGTTGACCGGGTCCTTCTCGGCGTTCCAGTAGGCGGCCACGGACTTCTGGTAGTCGGTGCGCAGGACGTCGCCCATGGCGATGTCCTCCATCTGCGTAGAGATACGGGGCATGGGTGGGGGCCTTCTACTCGTGGGCGTGGGGGGGGGAGGGTGAGGGTGAGGGGGGTGAGGAACTGGCCAGTGCTCAGGCGGCGTTCGTGTCGTCGCCGTGGTAGCGGGCGCTGCTCGCGTGCCATTCGCGGCTGCCGCCGACCCAGGCCCAGGTGCTCGCAAAGAACCGGCGCAGCTCGGGGGAGCCGGTCAGGCTGAGGGCGGCGGCCTCGGCCTCGAAGGTGTGCATGAGCTCGTTGTGGATGTCGACCGTCCGGTCGACGGCCTCCTCCAGGGAGCAGTCGTCCTCGGCGGCGATCAGCCGGGGCAGGCTGAAGTCCGTCGGGTTCTCCTTGCCCATGGAGTAGAGGTCGTTGACGATCACGGTCGCCGAGCCCGCCAGGGTGAACGCGCGGCGCACCCGAGGGTCGGCGAACTCGCCCTGCGGCAGCTCGTATCCGGCGATCGCGTCGACGAGCACCATGCACGGGATGAAGCTGTTCTCGTGCCGGTGCATCAGGAACTCCCAGACGGGCGGTGTCTGTCCGGTGTTCTGCCAGACGCCTTCCTGGTTGTAGGCGACGAACATGATGCCCAGCTCGTGGCGGAGCCGGCGCACTTGTGTGGTGGTGGCGATCCGGGCGAGGTTGTCCAGGCCGGAACGCAGGGCCCGCATGACCGGGTCGGCGCTTACGACCTCCTCCAGTTGGGGCGCGTAGGCCCGCGGGAGGTGGGCCTGGTCGATCACCGAGTGGGCGATCGCGAGGCGCTGCCCGAGCAGTTCGGGGCGGGCCTCCTCCACCTCGCCGTCCATGTAGTGGTCGTCGACGGACCACTCGGACAGCCCGCACTTCGCCGCCGCCAGCAGCCGGTCGGGGTCGTCCGTCTCGGGATGGGCGAGCATCATGAGGCGTCCGAAGCCGGCCTTGCGGACCATGTCGAGCTTGCCGGGATAGATCCCGACCTCCTCGGCCCACTCGACCAGCCGTTCGTTGACGGTCTCGCCGAGCGCGGGGTCGTCTCGTACGGCGGGCGGGCAGTACAGCCTGCGGTCCAGGTCGGAGGATGCCGAGGGCTGCGCCGGTTCCTGACGGGGGGCGGGAGGCCGTGGCCGGGCGGCCGCCGTGCCGAGGCCGGTCGGACCGGTGGGCAGTACGGGGGCCGGTGGCCGTACGGCTTCGGGCGCGGCGGGCGCGAGCGGGTGCCGGGGAATCCGGGCCGCCGACGTGCCCAGCCCGGTGGGGGCGGACGGCAGTCGGGGGCCGCGCGCTGCCACCGGTGCGGCCGACAGCAACGGCGGTGCCGATGCCCGCGCCGACAGCAGGGTCCGTACCAGCCCCGCCACGTCGTGGGACGCCGCGGGCGCGAGGGCCCGGGAGATCAACGACACGGCTGTCAGTTCCCGTTCGTACGGGTCACCTGGACGTTCTCCAGGACGCCGAGCGCGTCCGGCACCAGCACCGCCGCCGAGTAGTAGTTGCTGACCAGGTACGAGATGATCGCCTTCTCGTCGATGCCCATGAAGCGCACGTTCAGGCCCGGCTCGACCTCGTCCGGGATGCCCGTCTGGTACAGGCCGATCACGCCCTGGTCGTCCTCGCCGGTGCGCATCGCGATGATCGACGACGTGCCCTGCTTGCTGATCGGGATCTTGCCGCACGGCAGCAGCGGCACGCCGCGCCAGGCGGGCAGGTGGTTGCCGTGCAGCTCCACGCCGCCGAAGTAGATGCCCCGCTTGTTGCACTCGCGGCCGAACGCGGCGATCGCCTTGGGGTGGGCGAGGAAACAGCGGGTCTTGCGCCGCATGGACAGCAGCTCGTCCATGTCGTCCGGGGTCGGCGGGCCCGAGAACGTGGAGATGCGCTGGTCGAAGTCGGCGTTGTGCAGCATGCCAAAGTCCTGGTTGTTGACCAGCTCGTACTCCTGCCGCTCGCGCAGCGCCTCGATGGTCAGCCGGAGTTGCTGCTCGGTCTGGTTCATCGGCTGGTTGTAGAGGTCGGCGACGCGGCTGTGCACCCGCAGCACGGTCTGCGCCACGCTCAACTCGTACTCGCGCGGGGTGAGTTCGTAGTCGGCGAAGGTCTGCGAGAGGGTCTCCTCGCCGACGTGGCCCGAGCTCAGCGCGATCTCCGCCTCGCCGGCCCTGTTCAGCTTCCGGTGGCCGTTGGAGCTGATCATGTGCACATGCGCGCGCAGCCCGTCGTGCCGCTCGGCGATCGCCTTGTACGCCGTCAACGGCAGCGCGAGGATCGTCGTGGCGGTCAACGTACGCGCCGTGAACTCCCACTTCTTGCCGGGCTCGGCCAGCACCTGGCCGCCGAAGGCGTCCCCGTCGGCCAGCAGCCCGGTGACCGACTCGTCGCCGTAGTGGCCCTCGACGATCTTCTCCACCTTGCCGTGCGCGACCAGGTACACGTGATCGGCTTTCCGGCCGGCCTGCACGATGACCTGGCCCGGCTCGTACTCCTTCTGCACGAACTTCTCGGCCAGCGCGCCGAGCGCGTCGTCGTCGGTGAAGCCGCGCAGCGGCGGCAGTTCACCGAGCTCGGCCGGTACGACCTGGACCTTCGCGCCGGTCTTCACGAAGGAGACCCGTCCGTCGCCCAGGGTGTACGACAGCCGGCGGTTGACCCGGTAGGTCGCGCCCGGCACGTTCACCCACGGCAGCATCCGGGTCAGCCAGCGCGAGCTGATGCCCTGCATCTGGGGTTCGGACTTGGTGGTCGTGGCCAGATTGCGCGCTGCTGCGGTGCTGAGGCTCTGCTGCTCCTGTTGCTGCGTCGCCTCGGCCCCTGACGCCGGCGCTGTCGCGGTCTCGAGCCGCATCGCGTACCTCTTTCTGTTCGCTTGCGTTCGCTTGAGTGATCGACGCGACGACCCATTGATCGTCACGCTCCGCATATAACTAGCAGGCGATCAATTACTTTCAGTGACCGAACAGATAGGCGCTCGAAGCTCGAATCTCCGCCGCATGCACCCCCTTCACGCCCCCACCCGGAATGAACCCCCTGGCCAGGAGGGGTGTCTGTCAGCAGACGGTGACGCCGATGCGTCAACAGAGCGTGCGCGCCGCCACCGGGAGGATGTGCACTCGCCAAAAGCTCAGGTGCTCCAGACGCCCCGTCGGGCGGCGATGTCGGCGTACTCGGAGAACTTGCCCCGACACTTCACCGCCCTGGTCGGCCGGCCGCCCATGACCTACCTGCGGGAACGACGCCTCGCCCTGGCCGCCGACCTGCGTCCGACTCCGTCGGGCGTAGGCGCGCCGGAGTCCTTCGGTCCGTATTACTGGCACTGCGGACACCACACCGTGCCGCGGCCTGCCATACGGGACCGGCGTAGGGAGTTGCCGCAGCGCGGGCAGGTGGGGGCGGGGTCGTCGCGGTGACCGGTGAGCCAGGAGTCCCGCGGCGGGACGCAGCCGGCGGTGACCGCGGAGCGCAGGGTGCGGCGCATGTGCGTATACAGGCGACGGCCGTCGGCCTCGGTGAGATCGCTCGCCTGGTTCATGGGGCGCAGTGAGGGCCGTTTTGACACTGCCGCGGCGTGCGCAGGGCGCGGCCTCGAACTCCTTTCGGTTCACCGCCATCGCGTCGGGTCCCTGGCGTTCCAGGAGCCGTGCGACCTCCGACTCGTCGTCGGCCGGCCAGAGGCGCTGGAGCTTGCGCTGGTCGCGGTAGCGGAGCTGACGGTCGCGGGCGACAGTGAACAGGACGCGGTCGTGCGCCTCGGCCGCGTCGTCGGGGTGGCTGCACACCAATCGGCCGGTCATACCGAAGTGGAACACCAGGGTGGGGCCGCCGGTGCGCGCGAGCAGCCACTTCCCGTACCGCTCCGGCTCGGTGAACGTCTGGCAGCTCAGGCACGGGGGTGCGTCCTCTCTCACGCGAAGATCCACGCGCTCGGATCGCTCTCATTGCATCCGGGACGGCTTCTTCTTGTTGAAGAGCCAGGCGTCGAAGAGCTTCGTCAGGTTCTTCCCGGACTTGTCCTCGCACAGGGCGATGAACTGTGCGGTGTCGGCGTTGCCGTGACGGTGCTGTCGGGTCCAGGTGCGGAGGATGTCGAAGAAGGTCTCGTCGCCGACGGCCTCACGCACCTTGTGCACGACCATGGCGCCGCGTCCATAGACGGGCGGGTCGGAGACGCGTGCCGCGCTGGGAGGATCGGCCGGAGGGAAGGCCCAGATGTACTCGCTCTCGGAGTCCGTGCCGTCGTAGAAGTCCTCGAAGATCTCGTCGGTGGTCCTGCCGCCCCGCTCCTCCTCCCAGAGCCACTCCGCGTAGGTGGCCATGCCCTCGTTGAGCCACATGTCCTTCCACTTGCGCGGGGTGACGGAGTTGCCGAACCACTGGTGCGCCAGCTCGTGCACGAGCAGCGTCTCGTCCGGCGCCTCATCGAAGTAGGGCTTGGTCTGGGTCTCCAGGGCGTAGTCGAGCTCGGGCAGGTGGTCGACGATGGCGCCGGTGGAGGAGAAGGGGTAGGGACCGAAGCGTTCGCTCGCCCAGCCGACGATCTCGGGCACCAGGTCTTTGACGTCTGCGGCGCCTTCGGCGTCTTCGGCGCCTTCGGACTCGTCGGGGTCGATGGCGACGTAGACGGGCAGGTCGGCGTCGGTCCGGCCCTTGTGGACCTCGAAGTAGCCGACGGAGACGTTCGCGAGGTAGCTGGCCATGGGCTCTTCGGTGCGCCAGTGCCGGGTCACCGTCTCACCCTTGTCCTCCTCCTTGGTCAGTTCGCCGTTGCTGACCACGTCGTAGGGGTCGCCGTCCTCGTCTTTGGGCACGGTGACCGTGATGTCGTACGTGGCCTTGTCCGAGGGGTGGTGGTTGCCCGGGAACCAGGTCATGGAACCGGCAGGCTGGCCGAGGGCGGTCGCGCCGTCATCGGTCTCGATCCAGCCTTCCAGGCTTCCGTCGTCGTTCTCGATCGTGCGGGGGGTGCCGTCGTAGGTGACGACCGTCCTGAAGATCTCGCCGTCCTTGACCGGCTTCGCCGGTGTCACCAGCAACTCGTCCTTCTCCCGCGCATATCGGGCCTTCGCGCCCTGCACCGTGGCCAGGCGTACCCGCAGCCCTGACAGGTCGAGGTTGAAGCGGCTCAGGTCCTGCGTGGCGCGCGCCGTGATGACAGCCGTGCCCTTCAGACGGTTGGTCTCGGGCACGTAGTCCAGGGTCAGCCCGTAATGCGCCACGTCGTAGCCGCCATTGCCGAGTGCGGGAAACAGCCGATCACCCAACCCGGCCGCGCCGGGCTTCGAGTCCGCGGCGGCACCGTCCACCGACGAGGAGCTGGTGCAGGAGGTCGTCATGGCCAGGAGAAGTGCCGCAGCCGGAACCCAGCCGGACAGACGCATCTCGTGTCTCCAATCGATCGGGGGACGCGGGACGTCAGAAACCCTGCGTTGCCTCTTGGTTGCCCCATAGTTGGTAAAAGTTTCTTTACACTTCTTCCGGCTGACATGGTCACGGCCGTGATCAATGATGGTGGAGCGCGCGGGCCGCGCTGGTCACCGGCCTTCGGCTGCGAGCGGGGACAGCAGGGACAGCGGGGACAGCAGGGACAGCAGGGACAGCAGGGACAGCGGGAAACAGAAAACCATGCCATCCAGCGCGAAAAGTGGCCTGGTTGACTACAAATCGGCGCCAGGCAATTGACATCCATACCATCGCGGGCATTTTCGCGAATAAGTAACAGAATTACGCTCGCCGCACGGCGTCAACCACGGGCGATGCTGTGGGGCACGGCGGGTGTGGTGGCACTCGGCCTCCTCATCGCGCTGGAGATCGGCGCGCGTCGCTGCTGCGGCATACCGGGGCCGCTGACCAGTCAGGCGAAAGACCTGATATTCGCCCCCAAGCCGGGTCCGCTGTATGCCGGTATGGCGTTGATGATGGTGGTGCTCACCTGGCGGCAACGGTTCATCGCGGCCGGTGTCGCGATCGGCATCGACCTCGTCTTCCTACTGGGACGGTGGGCGGTCGACGCCAAGGTGCCCGACGGCCATTTCTTCGGCAGCGGCGCGTTGTGGGTGATGTTGGGGTGTGTGGTCCTCGCTATCACACGCCGCACCGGCCAGGAACGTGTCCTGCTGCTGAAGGGCGTCGGGCTGGGCCTGCTGCTCGTGGCCGGCCGCAAGACGGGCGACACCTGGCTGCTGATCACGTCGAAGACCCGCCCGGCGGTGCTCGACCCGTACGTGGCAACCGCCGACCAGGCACTGGGCAACCCGTCATGGCTGGCGGGCCGGATCCTCGCGGCCACCGGCCCGATCGGCACCCATGTCCTCCAGTACGTCTACGCCCAGCTCGCGGTGGCCGCCGTCGTCGTCGCGCTGTACCAGCTGCGCAACGTGGCGGCCGAGCTCCGCTTCCCGAGCCATCACCTGGTGCGTCCCTTTCTGGTCATCGGCCTCCTCGGACCGGCCTTCTACATGATCTTCCCGGTGGTCGGACCGGTCTTCGCCTACGGCCCCGGCGCCTCCGGAACCGGCGGCGTGCACTGGGCGCTGGCCAACCTGTGGCCCCACACACCCCCGCCGATCAATGTCCCGCACCCGATGCCGTACGACGAGATCACCCCCCGCAACTGCATGCCCAGCCTGCACACGGCGTGGGCCACCGCGATCTTCGTCCATACCCGCAAGGGCCCACGGCTTCTGCGCTACGCCGGCACGTTCTGGCTGGTCGCCACGCTCGCCGCGACACTCGGCTTCGGCTACCACTACGGCGTGGATCTCGTTGCCGGCGTGGTCTTCGCGCTCACGATCGAGGCAGCGCTGCGCTCGCACCAACACGGCTGGGACCGGTCAGGAATTCAGCTGGTCACCCACGGCACAGTGGTCTTCGCTTCGCTCTTGGTGTGCTATCGCTATGTGCCGATGGAGATGGCCGCACATCCGCGGGTTTTCGGACCACTTCTCATTCTGGCGATGGCCTCGGTGGTCTACGGCTACGTACGCGCCGCCAAACTCTGGGAACCGAAGGCCGCACCAGCGCGGCAACCGGAACCGCACCCTCCCGGCCCAGCTCGGGAAGCGCACAGCCCGCAACCTGACGCAGCATGACGAACCAGTTCGGGCGCGGTCTTCTTGCGGGCCATCCATAAGTCATGCGCAGGCAAAATGCTAGGATCCCGCCACTCGCCTGGGGGGGCTGTCCGAACGTCATATGTGCCGTGGGTCCATGACCCGCGGCTCGACCGCGTGCGCACATGTCTCTCCAAGCCTTCGCCTACCGCCCCCGGAGAGGTCCTGCATGGGCAGACGTGCGCTCGTACGAGGCGCCACCGCCGCCGCTGTTTCCTTCACGCTCGCCCTCGGGTTCGGCCCGCTGACGGCCGGCAGTGCGTATGGGGAGACGGTCACCGGAGAGGTGGTCGTGCCGGCCACCACGTCCATGGTTCCCCGGACGGGTCTGCTGAGCGCGGGGCCCTCGGGGTTCCTCCGTTACGAGGAGGGGCGGGGCCAGCTGTGGACGACGTACGACGGTGTCGACACGGTCGTCGACGCCTCGGCCACGGACTCCTACGGCGTCACGAGTGCCGGCGCGGGCTCGGACGTCGTGTCCCGCTTCGACAGCTCCGCCATGACCGTGACACTGCGGAACATGACGTCCGGTCAGGTCAGCACGGTCGCGCTGCCCGAGGGGCACTGGTACTTCAGCACGCTCGGGTCGACGGTCGTCACCACGACGGGAACCCCGGGCACCGACCCCGCGTGGCATCTGCTGGACGCCCAGGCGGACGGTTCCGTCACCGACCGCACGGTCGAGGGCGTCCCCTCCGGCGTCAACCTGTGGACCGCCTCGGGGCTGGGTGACGCGCGCGGACAGGTCGTGCGGTACAGCCAGGGCGACGACTGGATCACCGGATGGCTCGACATCGAGCAGGCTCGCTTCACCCCCCTGCCGTACACCGTGCAGTCGTGGTACTACCTGGTCGCGCTCAGCCCCACCCACCTGGTGTGGTTCTACGACGGCACCCTGCACGTCGCCTCCCGCCAGGACCCGGCCGCCGCCGTGCGGACCGTACAGGTCGGCGACATCGCGCAGGTGCTGGGCCTGGTCGGCGACACCGTCATCGTGTCCCGGTACGACTCCTCCCTGGGCCGCTACGACAACAGCCGCGCGGTCTCGCGGGTCGAGGCCGTCCCCCTCGACGGCTCCGCGCCGCGGACGCTGCTGGCCAGGACGTCACGGGAGGCCGTGGCGACCCCGGACGGCGGGCTCCTGGTCGCGGGCGGCGCCGACACGGACCACTGGGGCGTCTCCCTCATCGAGGCCGCCGCAGGCGGTGGGGTCACCGTGCGCAGGATCGCGGACGCGTACCCCGCGAAGGCCGCCCACAAGGTCTCCCAACTCGCCCTCGCCCAGGGCCGGTTGACCACCGTGGAGCTGGACCCGGTGGGTGACTGGACGTATCTCCACACCCGTGAGACCGGCGTGGCCGACTCCCCCACGGCGGGGACCCGCACCACCCGCGGCCGGTTCGCGCTGGAGAACTACTCCGAGGGCCGCCCGCGTCTCCTCGACACCGGCGACGGCCGGACGGTCGTCTCCGGCTTCGGCACGAGCGCCGCCCAGCAGCCGCAGCTTCTCGCGTCCGGCCAGTCGCTGCCCGGCACCAGGATCGACAGCTCCCGCACCTACCAGACCGCCGTCGCCGCGAACGGCCGTTTCGCCGCCCTGATGAGGCCGTGGGACAGCACCGGCAAGGCCGAGACCCGGATCGTCGACCTCGACTCCGGGCGGACGGTGTACACGACGACGGAGACCGTGCGGGCGATATGGGGCACCACCCTGTGGGTGATGTCCGGCAACAACGCCGTGGTCGCCGTCGACCTGCTGACCGGAAAGGAGGTCGACTGGGTGTCGTTCGGGCGCGGCTGCCTGCTGAACGACTTCCAGGCGGTCGGCCGGTGGCTGCTGTGGAGCTGCGTCCTCGACTCCGAGGGCATGGGCGTCTACGACACCGTCACCGATCGCAACCTGACGCTCGTGTCGGGCGACGACTTCGGGCAGCCGCAGCTCGGCGACGGCTTCGTCGCGAACGTCGAGGACGGGCAGCTCAAGGTGATCGACGTGCGCGGCGGGACGCCCGTGGCGCACACCGCCGGGACGTTCGAGGGCAACGCCTGGGACGTCGACCCGTACACCGGCGTGATCGCCCAGCTCCGCTCCGACAACAGCATCCGTCTGACCGCCGGCGACGTCCCGGTCTCCGCCCTCGTCCAGCGCGACGCCACCGTCGCCGCCTCGGTCGACGTCAAGGGCGGTGCCGCGCAGTGGAGCCCGAAGTGGTGGCTGAACAAGCCCGCGGCCTCCTCGACGCTCGTGATCACCAACAAGGCCGGCAAAGCCGTGCGCACGCTCTCCGGCGGTCTGGCGCGCGGTGTGGTGGCCCCGAGCTGGAACGGCAAGGACGGCTCCGGCCGCCTGGTGCCCAACGGCGCGTACACCTGGAAGCTGACCGTCACCCCGGCGGACGGGCAGGGCGCGGCGCTGGCGAAGACGGGGACGGTGAAGGTCACCGGCGCGGCAGCGGCGTGGCGGGACTTCGTCGGGTCGGACGGCTTCGGCGAGCTGGTGACGCTGAACGGCTCGGGCGGGCTGACGTACCAGTACGGGACGGGGCAGGGAACGTTCACCGGGAAGCGGACGGGCTCCGGCTGGCCGACGACCGTGAAGGCGGTGCCCTTCGGCGACCTGAGCGGGGACCGGTGCAACGACGTGCTCGTACGGTTCAGCAGCGGCGCGTTGCGCGCCTACCGGCCCGCGTGCGGGGCGGCGGTGACGCCTTCCACCGCGTACACCTCCCTGGGCACGGGCTGGAACCAGTACGACGTGCTGACCTCGCCCGGGGACATCAGCGGTGACGGCCGGGCCGACCTGATCGCCCGCCAGTCCTCGACCGGCGACGTCTACCTCTACAAGGCGACGAGCACGGGCAAGCTCGCCACCAAGGTGAAGATCGCCTCCGCGTGGACGGGTTACAAGAAGATCGTGGGCGCGGGTGACCTCAACGGCGACGGTTACGGCGACCTGCTGGCGCAGGACAAGTCGAACGAGCTGTGGCGCTACGACGGCACCGCGACCGGCACGTTCAAGAGCCGCGTGAAGCTCTTCAACGACTGGGGCCCGTCGTACAACGTGGTCGTGGGCGTGGGCGACATCACCGGCGACGGCAGAGCCGACATCGTCGCCCGCGACACCTCCGGCACCGTCTGGCGCAACAACGGCGATGGCAAGGGCTCCTTCGGCGGCCGTACGAAGATCGCCACCGGCTGGCAGGGGTACAAGGGCCTGTTCTGAGCCTGCCTTCGCCACCGCCCCGCGGGCCCGGACGCCGTGGTTCGTCCGGGCCCGTGCCGACGACACCCTTCGACGCGAGCCCTGGCAGCTCTAGGATCGGCCGATGACCTTGGAATGGCGACACGTAATCGTTCACTCGGCAGATCCGGCGGCCCTGGGCCGGTGGTGGGCCGAGGCTCTTGGCTGGATTGTGGTCTATACCTCTGATGTGGAGTTCGCGATCCGCCCGGAGCAGGATCGCGGGCCGGGGTTGGAGTTCGTCCTGCTGGAGGAGAGCAAGCAGGGCAAGAGCCGGCTGCATCTCGACTTCGTACCCGATGACCAGGCGGCCGAGGTGGCCCGCCTTGAGGCTCATGGCGCGAAGCGTGTCGACATCGGCCAGGGTGACCAGCCGTGGGTTGTCATGGCAGACCCCGAGGGCAACGAGTTCTGCATCCTTGGCCAACGGAGCCAGTAACGCTCCCTGAGACACCGGCACAGCAGCAAAAGGCCCGGAGCCGAGTGTCCGACTGACGCTGCTCGCCGAGTTGTCCGCGAACGCCCCCGGGATTGTCCGTGATCGGTAACGGGCGCATCCCGTGGCCGCCGCCCCTCGTCCTGCCAGGTGATCGCAAGGCGATCGAGGATCGGCGAGGAACTGCGCGAAGGCGGGGCGGACATGGCACGGCACGGCGGCGGGCGGGGCTGGTACGGCAAGGTGGTCGGGGCGGCGCTCGGGGTGACGATGCTCGCCGCCGGTGCCTCGGTGTGGGCCGCGCAGGCGGGTGCCGTGGGCGGCTCGTCGCCGAAGGCGGCGGCGTCGGCCACGCCTGGCAGTGACGTCAAGCCGGTCGCGGTGACCATCGTGCATGCGTCGGACGCGGGGGCGCGCGGCGTCAACATCACCATCGACGACGGGCCCGACCCCGTGTGGACCCCCCAAGTGCTCGACGTGCTGCGGGAGTACGGGGTGAAGGCCACGTTCTGCATGGTGGGGACGCAGGCCCAGGCCCACCCGGACCTCGTGAAGAAGGTGGTCGCGGCCGGGCACCGGCTGTGCGACCACTCGGTGTCGCACGACACCACCATGGACAAGAAGTCCCAGGCCTACCAGTCGCAGCAGATACTCGACGCCGAGCGGATGATCACCGAGGCGTCCGGGGGCGTACGGCCGATGTACTACCGGGCGCCCGGCGGGGCCTTCACCCCCTACAGCCGCACGCTCGCCGCCTCCCGGGGCATGCGCCCGCTGGGCTGGAACGTGGACACCAAGGACTTCGAACAGCCGGGCACGGACGCCATCGTCGCCACCGTCGAGCGCGAGCTGCCGGGCGGGCCGACGCTCCTCTTCCACGACGCGGGAGGCGACCGCTCACAGACCGTCGAGGCCCTGCGCCGAATCCTCCCCCGGCTCAAGGAGCAGGGCTACTCCTTCGGCTTCCCGGTGCGCTGAGCCCCGGCCATGCCCCGGGTCTCGGTCTGCGTGCCTGTGGTCCCGGTGTTGCCGGGGGCGAGGCCGCAGGTGCCGGATCTCGATGCCCCGTCCTGTCCCGTGAGCTCCACGACGACCTGGCCGTCGGCGTCCTGGCTGTAGGCGATCGTGCAGGTCAGCTGGCGCAGGGCAGTGCTGTCCAGGCCCGCCAGGGCGAGGGGCAGGCGGGTCGTGACCCTGCCGCCCGGGGAGCGCTCGACCTCGACGGTCCCGCCGGGGCGGGCGGCGGGAAGGGAGGTGCCCAGGCCGGCGGCTCGGTCTTCCTTCCGTGGGCCGTGGAGCAACGCCATGACGACCTTCTCCGTCGGCACCGGTCCAGCCGTGTCGCCGGGCTTCTGGTCTCCGGAGCCCGACTCGACGTATCCGGGACCGAACGCGGACGAGGGCCCGGTCGTCCGGATCACGGGGCTCAGGCCTCCGTCGGGGGAACGGAAGAAGAGCAGCATGTCGTAGTCGCGGTCGAGGAAGGCCTGGATGGAGGCGGGACCGCCCGCCTCGATGACGTCGGTCTCCTGGATACCGCAGCCACCGAGCAGCGGTACGGTCACCGCCGCGACGGCGACGGCAACGGCAACGGCGGCCGCACGTCGGCGCGTCCGCGCACGCCTCATCCGCCGGCCTCCTCCGCGTGAAGCGGTATCTCGACGGTGAAGACGGCACCGCCCCCGGGCTGGTTCCCCGCGCGGATCGTTCCGCCGTGCAGCTTCACGTTCTCCTGTGTGATCGCCAGTCCCAGGCCGCTGCCCGCCGAGCGGGTGCGGGCCGCGTCGGCCTTGTAGAAGCGGTCGAAGATGTGCGGGAGCGCTTCGGGGCGGATGCCGGGGCCGCTGTCCATGACCTCGCTGATCAGCACGGGCGTGCCCGGGGAGCGTGCCTCGGTGCGCAGGCGTACGGTGACGGGCGCGCTGCCGTGCCGCAGGGCGTTGCCCACGAGGTTGGCGATCACGATGTCGAAGCGGCGGGGGTCCAGCCGGGCGCGGATGCCGTCGGGGAGTTCGGTGCGGACCCGGTCGTCGGTCCAGTGCCGGTTGTGGAGGGTCTTGCGGATCGCCTCGGCCACGTCGACCTCGTCGGCGTTCAGTTCGGCCGCGCGTGCGTCGAAGCGGGAGATCTCCATCAGGTCCTCGACGAGCACGGCGAGCTTTCCGGTCTCCGCGCTGACCAGCCGCACGGCCCGCGCGGTGTCGGCGTCCAGGCCGTCGGCGTCCTCGTCGAGGACCTCGGTGACGGCGAGCATTCCGGCGAGGGGGGTGCGCAGTTCGTGCGAGACGTCGGAGGCGAAACGGCGAGCGCGCTCCTCGGCCTCGCGCAGTTCCCGCACGGAGCGCTCCAGTTGGCCCGCGGACTCGTTGAAGGTGCGTGCCAGGTCCGCGAGTTCGTCGCTGCCCCGCACCGGGATCCGGGTGTCGAGTCTGCCACTGCCCATGCTCCGGGCCGCCTGGCGCAGTTCCCGCACCGGGCGCAGCACGCTGCGTGCGGCGAGCAGGGCGGGTATCAGCGCGACGGCGAGGCCGGGCAGGGCGCCGTCCCGGGCGGCCATGAGGAGGGCGTCGACGTTGACCTGCTCGTCGGTCATCCGCATGACGGCGTAGAGGACGAGTCCGCTGGGCAGCAGGCTGTCCGGGCTCGCCTTGAAGACGGTGGGCATGGCGATGGTCAGGTAGGGGACGCCGTCCTTGACGACCCGCTCGAAGCTGCCGTGGGGGTTGGCCCGCGCGGCGCGGCGCAGTTCGGGTGTGATGACGGTGGAGACGGGGTTCTCGCCCGAGGAGGCGCGGATCGAACCGTACTCGGCGAACACCACCCAGGGGTGCGGCTTGCCCTTGCGGGCGATGTCCCGCAGGACCTCCTCCAGGCCCTCCCCCTGCACGGGCAGGGAGAAGCCCGTCTGCTGGACGTGGTCACGGAATGACGAGACCGCCGTGTCCTGGGCGGTCTCCAGCATCGCGTTGCGGGCCTCACGGTAGGTCAGCGCGGCCGTCGTGCCGGCGCTGACGCCGGCGACCAGCAGGAAGGCGAGCAACAGCCGCGTACGCAGCCCGAACGCCCTGACCCGCGACCGGCCCGGGGCGGGGTCCGAGCTCACAGCGGCCCGAAGCGGTAGCCGAAGCCCCGCAGCGTCTGGACGTAGCGGGGGCCGCCGGCCTCGTCCTCGATCTTGCCGCGCAGACGGGCGACGCACGCGTCGACCAGCCGGGCGTCGGCGTGGTAGCTGTGGTCCCAGACGTGCTCCAGCAGTTGCTGCCTGCTGAACACCTGCTCAGGGGCGGCGGAGAGGTGCAGCAGGAGCTTGAGCTCCGAGGGAGCGAGCGCGAGCGGCCGGCCGGCTTTGGTGACGGTCAGTCCGACCCGGTCGATGGTGAGTGCGCCGTAGACCTCGATGGCCGGGCGGCCCGCGCCGCCGTCGTCCAGGCGGCGCAGTACGGCACGGATCCGGGCCTCGATCACCTCGGTGCGGGCGGGCTTGACGATGTAGTCGTCGGCACCGGCTTCCAGGCCGATGACCACGTCGAAGTCGTCGCCGCGCGCGGTGAGCATGATGATCGGCAGCTGGCTGCGCTCGCGGACCTGCCGGCAGACCTGCACGCCGTTCATTCCGGGCAGCATCAGGTCCAACAACAGCAGATCGGGGCGGAATTCGGCCAGCGCGGCGAGGCCGGCCTCGCCGGTCGCGGCCACCCGTACCTCGTGGCCACGGCGGCGCAGACCGAGTTCGACCCCCTCGCGTACGGACGGGTCGTCCTCGATGAGGAGCACGCGGGGCATCGGCGGTTCTCCCTCGGTGATGGTCAGGTCGGTCAGGTCCGGGACACTCGCCGGCGCACGCCGGAGAGCAGCGCGTCGAGTTCGGCGAGTCGCAGCGGACGGGCGAGCAGGGCGAAGGTGAGGACGACGGCGGCCGCGCCGGCAGTTGCGGCGGCCAGGGCGCCCGCCCGTCCCGCGCCCAGAGCCGCGAGGTGGCCCAGCGCGGTGGCGGGGACGGCAGCGAGCAGCAGCCGCGCGTGAGCGCCGACGGCGGACGAGCGCAGGGGGCGGGCGACGGCGAGCCGGCGGCTCAGCACCCGCCCGGTCACCGCCCAGCCCGCGCACAGCGCCAGCGAGTACGCCGCCGCCATGCCCGTCACGGCCCAGCGCGCCGGCAGCAGGTGCGCGGCGGCCAGGGACGCTCCCGCGTTGAGGGCGACGATCACGAGGTTGAGCAGGAACGGCGTACGGGTGTCGGAGAGCGCGTAGAAGGCGCGGGACAGGACGTACTGGCCCGACAGGGCGATGAGTCCCGGCGCGAAGGCCATCAGGATCCCGGCCATGGCGGCCGTGTCGGCGGCGCTGGTTCTGCCGTATCCGAAGACGAGGGCCATCACCGGATGGGCGAGGGCGAGCAGCGCGCAGGCGGCGGGTACGACCGCCGAGGCGCAGACGCGCAGGGCGTGCGAGACGTCGCGCCGTACGGCGGCGGTGTCCCCGTCGGCGGCGGCCGCGCTCATCCGGGGCATCAGCGCGGTCACCACGGAGACCGTGATGATGCCGTGCGGTACGACCCACAGGGCATACGCGTTGTTGTACGCGCCGTATCCGGGGCCGCCGTCGAGGCCCGCGGTCGTCGCCAGCCGGGTGGTGACCCAGTAGGCGGCCTGGTTGGCCAGCACCAGCAGCACCAGCCAGCCGGCCGAGCGCAGGGGGCGGGTCAGTCCGCTGCCGCGCCAGTCGAAGCGGGGCCGCCAGCGGAAGCGGGCGGCGCGCAGTGCGGGGACGAGGGCGAGGGCCTGGACGGCGATACCGGCGGTCGTGCCCCAGCCGAGCACGGCGGTCTCGGTCGCGGTGAGGGTGTCCCCTCGCCCCATGGCCAGGGCCAGGTAGAGACCGAAGACGGTCATGACGACGACGTTGTTCAGGACCGGCGCCCACATCATCGCGCCGAACCGGCCCCGTGCGTTGAGTACCTGCCCGAGCAGCGTGAACAGGCCGAGGAAGAAGATCTGGGGCAGGCAGTAGCGGGCGAACGCGGTGGTCATGGCCGCCTGCGGGCCGGTGTAGTCGGTGTACGCGTCGACGATCGCGGGGGCCGCCCACACCGCGGTCGCGGTGATCGCCAGCAGGGCGACCACGCAGACGGTGACGAGCCGGTCGGTGTACGCGGCACCGCCGTCGTCGTGCTCCTTGGCGGCCTTGACCAGCTCGGGCACGAAGACGGCGTTCAACGCGCCGCCGAGGAGCAGCATGTAGACGATGGTGGGCAGGGCGTTGCCGACGGCGTAGCCGTCGGCGGTCGGCCCGATGGTGCCCACCGCTGCCGCGACCACGGCGGAGCGGGCGAAACCGGTGGCCCGGCCGACGATGGATCCGGCGGCCATGACGGCAGTGCCGCGCGCCGCGGAGGAAGCCGCAGAGGCCTCCTTCGTCATCTGCTGCTTCATCGGCGGTTCAGGTACGCCTGGAAGGCGCGGTAAAGCGTGTGGTTGGCGCTGCCGCCCAAGGCTCTCTCCCATTCCCCCAACGTCTCGACGACCTGTCCTCCGGTGCCGAGCTTCCACCGCAGCAGTCCGAACGCACGTTCTTCAGGATCGAGAGTGGAGGGTACCCCGCGCATGTCGTAGACGTCGGCGCCGAGGGCGTGGGCGTCCAACAGCATCCGCCACTGCAGGGCGTTGGAGGGCCGGACCTCGCGACGGTGGTCGGCCGAGGCGCCGGTCTGGTACCAGGCCCGGCGGCCCACCGTGATCATCGTGTGGGCGGCCAGGATCTCTCCTTGGTGACGGGCGAGGTACAGCTTCATCCGGCCCGGTTCCTCGGCGTTGAGCGCCGCGTACTGACGCTCGTAGTAGGCGAGCGAGCGGCCGAGCCGGAACCCGTCGCGTCGCTCGGTGATGCCCAGCAGCCGGTAGAACTCGGGGAGTTCGGCCGCGCTGCCCACCACCACCTCGACGCCCTCCTTCTGGGCTCGGCGGACATTGCGCCGCCATTCCTGGTTGAGCCCGGACCACAGGTCCTCGGTGGTGCGTCCGGCGAGCGGCACGTGGAAGACGTGCCGGGGCTGGGCGTCCCCGTCCCCTCCGGTCCCGCCCCCTCCGGTCCCGTCACCACCGCAGCGGCGCCAGCCCCGGGCCCGCAGCCGCTCGGATACGGCGGTGCCGAGCGGGTCGACCTCACTGGCGAGGACGTCGCCCAGGCGTCGGCCCGGGCCGGTGAGCGGCTTGAGCAGGGCGGCGTCCCAGCGCCGGTAGGCGGGCGACGGGCCGATGCGCACGGCGAAGGCGCCCGCGCGGCGCAGGTGTTCAAGGAGCGGACCGAGCCAGCCGTCGATATCGGGGTCGCTCCAGTCGGCGACGGGCCCTTCGGGGAGGTAGGCGAAGTACTTGCGGGTGCCGGGCAGTTGCCGCAGCAGCACCAGGGCCACGCCCCTCAGTGCGCCCGCCTCCGGATCCGGCCCCCAGCCGAGCAGTTGGGCGCGCCAGCCCTCCTTGACGTCGGCCCAGGACGGGCACTGCAGGAAACCGGCGCCGAGCGCGGCGCCGTCGGGGGTGGCGAGGAAGGCGCGGTAGGTCTCCGCGGTGATGGGGCGCAGGGCCACGCCCCGGTCCCGTGCTTGGCACACGCGGCTGGGCGGCACGAGCAGCGCTGACACAGTCTGAGCCTCTCCTTCTCCCCGGGCTGTCGCGGGGACACAAAGGAGGCTCACAGCGGTCCATGACCGCTCCGTCCGGCGAATGTGACCGGACCATGACCGTTCCTCACCAGTCGCCGTCACATAGCTCCATAGCGGCTGACCTCGGGTTTTCCGGCTCTACAGTCACGACATCGCCGACTCGCCCACCCCACTCTCGTCCTTCTCGGAGGTCATGTTGTCGCGCATCCGTGTACTCGCCCATGCCCGTGTCCGGGCCGCCGTCATGGCCGCCGCCGCGGCCGCCCTGCTGGCGCCGCTCGCCGCCTGCTCGTCGAGCGGCTCCACCGGCGCCCCGGACGCCAAGGTGAAGCCCAGCGCCGACGACCGTCCTGTCACGGTCACCGTCACGCCCACGGGAGAACGGGTCCCGGCGGGCGAGCCCGTGAAGGTCACGGCCTCGGGCGGCAGGCTCACCTCGGTGACCGTCACCGACGCCGAGGGCCACCGGCTCGCCGGCAAGGTCGCCGCCGACGGCCGGTCGTGGGTCTCCGACCGCAAGGCCGTACCCGGCGTGTCGTACAAGGTGACGGCGGCGACCCGGACCGAGGGCGGAACCGCAAAAAACACCAAGGCCGCCTTCAGCACGGCTCCGGCGGACAAGGTCAACAAGGTCGACTGGCGACCGGGCGCCGGCGCCACCGTCGGCGTCGCCCAGCCGATCTCCCTGGTCTTCGACAATCCGGTCAAGAACCGGGCCGAGGTCGAGAAGCAGCTCAAGATCACCACCTCGAACGGCACCGAGGGCTCCTGGGGCTGGATACGCGACTTCTCGGGCAGGGACCGGGTGGACTGGCGGCCCAAGGCGTACTTCAAGCCCGGAACCAAGGTCACGCTGAACGCCGAGCTGAACGGCACCGACTCGGGCCCGGACGGCGGCTGGTTCGTACGCGACTACACGACCACCTTCACCGTCGGCGCCCAGCAGATCGTCAAGGTCGACCTCGACAGCCACCAGCTCAGACTCGTACGGGACGGCGAGACGGTACGGCGCATACCGGTCTCCGGCGGCACGCCCGGCGGTGACAAGCGCTCCTGGCGCGGAACCGCCGTGCTCATGGCCAAGGAGGGCACGATCAACATGAACTCCGAGACGGTGGGCCTGGGCGACGCCTACGACAAGATGGTCGACTACTCGATGCGCCTGACCTGGTCGGGCATGTACGCGCACGCCGCCCCGTGGAACGCCCGCTACTTCGGCAACGCCAACCACAGTTCCGGATGCATAGGAATGAGCGACGCCAACGCGTCCTGGTTCTACGGGCAGGTGCGGCCGGGCGACCCGTTCGAGATCACCGGCAAGGACACCAAGGGCGTGGTCGCGCCGGGGAACGGCTTCGGTGCGTGGAACCTCTCGTGGACCGAGTGGCAGCACAAGAGCGCGCTGCGCTGAGCGGTCGTGGCGGGCGCCTCCCGTGCCGCCACGCTCGTCGCGGGAATGTGACCTTCCTCGCGGTAGTGGACTTTCGGGGCGTTCGCCACCGCGCCGTCCGCCGACGCCCGTGGCAGCGGTACATCTCCCGTCGCCGGAGGTCACAGGGCTGTGGAGGGAAGTGCACGGCTGGAAGGCGGCGCCCGCGGAGGGCAAAATCTGTGCCCGTGAAATGAGAAATAGACGCGGCGCCCGGCGAGTATTCCTCGATCGCCAGCCGGAGCGGAATTATCGACCGTGCAGGGCCGATCGCACCGTGCTACTGTCGATCTCAGTTGCAGGTGTGGTTGCCAGAAGGTTCATTTCCGACGGGTTAATCAGCACGGCGACACGGAATTCGCACAGGGTGAATTCCTGAAACCGCCTCCGAAGGAGAAATGACATGGCTACTGGCACCGTGAAGTGGTTCAACGCGGAAAAGGGCTTCGGCTTCATCGAGCAGGACGGCGGCGGCCCCGACGTCTTCGCCCACTACTCGAACATCGCCGCCCAGGGCTTCCGCGAGCTGCAGGAAGGCCAGAAGGTGTCCTTCGACATCGCGCAGGGCCAGAAGGGCCCGACGGCCGAGAACATCGTTCCCGCCTGACACCTGGCGCCGACGCGCATACTTCGCAGCTGGGGCCCGCACCTTGGGGTGCGGGCCCCAGCTCGCTGCATTTCAGGGCGCAGCACACATCGTCTTTGGCTCGTTCTCGCGATTCTCTGCGCCGCTCATCTGCTGCGGGAATTCCTTGATACGCGCCGCATCAAGGAAGGTTCCGCATGAATCGCACGCGCACAACCCATACCCGTGGCCGCTCCGGTGGAGGAGCTGCCGCCAACCGCTCCGGCGGTCCGCGCCGTTCCCAGAACCACGGAAATCGACAGACCGTACAGGGCGAGTTCGCACCGCCGAAGACGGTCACGCCCGCGCTGCCCGCCGTCGAGTCGTTCGCCGATCTCGCCATGCCCGCACGGCTGTTGGCCACGCTCGGCCATGAAGGTGTGACCGTGCCGTTCCCGATCCAGGCGGCGACCCTGCCGAACTCCCTGGCCGGCCGTGACGTACTCGGCCGTGGCCGCACCGGCTCGGGCAAGACCCTCGCTTTCGGCCTCGCCGCACTGGCCCGTACAGCCGGGCGGCGCGCCGAGCCGCGGCAGCCGCTCGCCCTCGTCCTCGTCCCCACCCGCGAGCTCGCCCAGCAGGTCACCGACGCGCTCACTCCGTACGCCCGCTCCGTGAGCCTGCGGCTGGCCACCGTCGTCGGCGGAATGTCCATCGGCCGGCAGGCCGGTGCGCTGCGCGCCGGTGCCGAGGTGGTCGTGGCGACGCCCGGGCGGCTCAAGGACCTCATCGACCGGGGCGACTGCCGGCTGAACGATGTCGCCATCACGGTCCTCGACGAGGCCGACCAGATGGCCGACATGGGCTTCATGCCCCAGGTCACCGCCCTGCTCGACCAGGTGCGCCCCGACGGGCAGCGGATGCTCTTCTCGGCCACCCTGGACCGCAACGTCGACCTGCTGGTCCGCCGCTATCTGACGGACCCGGTGGTCCACTCCGTCGACCCGTCGGCGGGCGCGGTCACCACGATGGAGCACCACGTACTCCATGTGCACGACGCGGACAAGCACCGGACGACCACCGAGATCGCGGCCCGGGACGGCCGAGTGATCATGTTCCTCGACACCAAGCACGCGGTGGACCGGCTGACCAAGCACCTGCTGAGCAGCGGTGTCCGTGCCGCGGCCCTGCACGGTGGCAAGTCCCAGCCGCAGCGCACGCGGACCCTGGCCCAGTTCAAGAGCGGGCATGTGACGGTGCTGGTGGCGACCAACGTGGCGGCGCGCGGGATCCACGTCGACAATCTCGACCTGGTCGTCAATGTGGATCCGCCCACCGACCACAAGGACTACCTGCACCGCGGCGGCCGTACGGCCCGTGCCGGCGAGTCCGGCAGCGTCGTCACCCTGGTGACCCGTGACCAGCGTCGCGAGGTGAGCCGGCTGATGGCTTCGGCGGGCATCACCCCCCGGATCGCCCAGGTGCGGTCGGGCGAGGCGGAGTTGAGCCGCATCACAGGCGCCCAGGCCCCTTCCGGTGTCCCGGTCGTCATCACCGCGCCCAACGTGGAACGTCCCCGCGCGGCGTCTTCCTCGTCCTCGTCCCGGGGCCGTCGGGGCCGCCGGGGCCAGGCCGGCCAGGGCCGACCCGTGGGCGAAGCGGCGCGCCGCAGGGCACCGCGGCGGACCGGTTTCGGCTCGGCTGCCTAGAGCCGCTGCGTGCACCAGCTGCACCAGCCCGCCCCTGCCCATCACAGGCCCACCCCTTCCCGTAGGAGGCACCTATGACGCCGGCTCAGATGCAGCACCATGGAGTGGACCCCTCCCCCAAGGCCGGGGGCGACGGCAGGGACGCGTGCGGACCCCGGGTCTGTGACGACATGACGGTCGAGGTGGCGCTGTCCCTCATGGCCGGTGCTCGTGTCGATCACCTCGTCCTGTGCGACGGGGACGAACAGAGCACGGGCCTGATCACCCTGGCCGGGCTCGCCGTTCTGCGCGGCAGCCCCACCTACACGGACCGCCTCCGTCTACGGGACGTCCTCACCCTCGCCCGCTGATCCACCTCGCCCGCTCAGCCGGTCCCCCTTCATCCCTGTGAGGCATCATGCGCTGTGTCATCGCCCGGTACCCGTTCGAGCTGACCAAGAGCGGGGTGCTGGCCTCGATGAAGGGCGTCAGGCCCGAGCTCGTCACGGGTGAGTCCGTGACCGTCGGCCGCCGCCGCTACCCGGTCAAGCAGGTGGGGCAGGTCATCACCCGTCAGGACCGCCGCGACTTCACCAGCGGCGAGGTCGTCCGGGCCCTGACCCGCCTCGGCTTCACCTGCCACGAGCACCCCGAGACCGCACCGGTGGGCGTCCCCACTGCGCTACGGACCGCATCGGCGCTGCTCGGCGGCACCGTCTCTGCGCAGATGCAGGAGATGTAAAGGACCGGCGGGGAAACCGCCATCACAGGCCCGAAGAGGGCCCTGCCGACGCGCGTCGGCAGGGCCCTCTTCGTCGTATCGCCGTCACCCGCTGCCGCAGGACCCAGGATGCCTGTGTCACCTGGATGCCAAAATCTACTCTTGCCAGAGTAGACATTGCCTCCTGGCGCAATTACGCTTTTTCTCGTTGACACGGTCAAGCGAGACCCGACAGACATGAACTGGCGGGTAGCAGTACCTGAAGTTCGCAGGTCAGTACCGCAGTACCCGTTCACCCCAGTGGTTGGGTACCGCACGACCCCGGAATGGATGGTGGTCCCCAGTCACGCAGCTGCGATCCCCGCACCCCTGCCCTCGTCGGGCCGGGTAGCGGAAACAGAAGGTCGGCACAGCATGAGGGCCGACAGATGGTGTTGAATTCCCTTCGGGGCCCTGGTGCCGTACGGCATCGGGGCCCCTCGACGCGTTGCACAACGAGGTGACATGGCAGCAGATAATCCACTCAGCGATCGCCTGGACGACGACGACTACCCCGCGTACACCATGGGCCGGGCCGCCGAAATGCTCGGCACCACCCCCGCCTTCCTCCGAGCCATCGGTGAGGCCCGTCTGATCACTCCGTTGCGCTCGGAGGGCGGACATCGCCGGTACTCCCGCTACCAACTGCGGATCGCCGCTCGCGCCCGCGAGCTCGTCGACAGGGGAACCCCGATCGAGGCTGCCTGCCGCATCGTCATCCTCGAGGACCAGCTGGAGGAAGCGCAGCGCATCAACGCCGAGTACCGCCGTGCCGCGAAGGCGGCGTCCGACAGTTCCGGTCCCGGTTCGAGCTGACCTCGCGGGCGCGGGCGGGTCGGCTCAGCGGGTGACCATGACGGCGTCCAGGGTGACGGTGGATCTTGCGGGTGTGCTGCCGGAGAGGATCCGCAACTGCACCTTGTGGGTGGTGATCGTGGTGCCGAGGGTGTAGGTGAACACCACCTGCCGGTAGGCGGTGTTCGCGGCGTAGGTGTTCACCGTGCCGACCGTCTTTCCGTCCACCACCACCGCGAAGCGCCCGCCGTTCGACTTCCGGGTCGCCACGATGCGCAGTTGGGTGCCGTCCGCCGAGAAGGAGACGTACGCCCCCTTGGTGGCGGAGGTACGTTCGGTGCCGGACCAGGCGGAGGTTGCCGCCACCGACTTCCACGTGCCCGTGTAGTGCAGTGCCGTCGCACGGTCGTCGACCGGGATGCCGGTGGTCGCCGCCCTGCTCCAGGAGCCGGTCTGGCCGGCGTCGTCGTGGGCGCGGGCGTAGAACCGGTAGGTGAGCCCCGGCCCGGGCGTCACGGGGCTGCCCGCTTTGCCGAAGACCGCGGAGGTGGCCGTGGTGGAGGTGCGCCAGGTGTGCAGCGGCCCGAGCTTCCAGACGCCCGCGCTGTCACGGGTGGCAACGCGCCAGCCGACGTCGTACGACTTCACGCCCGCGGTCTTCGCCGACCAGGCGACCGGCACCGCGGCGCTCGTCGCCGCGCTGCTCGCGAGGGTCGGCGCGGTGACGGCGGCGGCAGGGGCCACCCGGCGCAGGGTCACCTTGCCACTGACGTCGGCTGCCGCCCGGCCGGTGACGGTGTCGCGCACGGTCAGCGTCCAGGTGTACGCGCCCTCGGCGGCCGCTCCGCCCGTTTGCGTCGTTCCGTTCCACACCGCTGCGACCTTGCCGTCGGAGGCCGTACCGGTCAGGGAACGCACCTGTGTGGTGCCGGACTTGAGGGTGAGCGTCCAGCTCACCGGCCGGTTGTAGGTCCAGGTGGGGATCCAGGTGTCGGCCGAGCCGTCGCCGTTGGGGCTGAAGCCGGTCGGGGCTGCGGCCGAGGCGGTGGTGGGAACGCCCGCCCAGGTCACGTGGGTGACACCGGCGTCGTCCATCCAGGCCGCCCAGGGCGCGTCACGGTCGACCGCCCACCGTTCGGCGGCGGCGGAGTCGGCCTTCTCGGGGAGGGCGAACAGGGGCTGCGCCGCGGTCGTCGTCCCGAGCAGCGACTGGGCGTTCAGCGTGACGGCGCCGCCGTCCGAGGACTTGGTGAAGGTGTAGAGAACGTCCGTGCCGAGGATCGGCGTGCGGACGGAGGCGTCCACGGCGGTGCCGGCCGAGCTTCCCGCCTTGAGCAGCAGGCCAGTGGTGGAGGCGGCCCCGCAGGTGGTCAGCAGGATCCGGGAGCCGCGCACCTGGAGGCTGCCGGGAAGGCAGCTCACGGTGGCGACGGTGGTGGCGGTGCCGGTGGTCAGGTCGGTCCGGCGGATCGACCAGGTGGACGTGGTGCCGTTGCGCACCGAGGAGTACACGGCGCCGCCGTCCAGCGCGGAGCCGGCAGGCACCCTCTGCCTGGCGTCATCGGCGAAGGTGTCGAGGAGGAGAGTGCCGTCGGACGCGGTCGTCCTGTCCGCCAGCAGGACGTGCGCACCGTCGAAGTCCACGACCTTCACGTCCGAGGGGTCGGAGAAGTTCAGCTGTGTGCCGACCAGCTTGCCGTCCTCGTACACCTGGAGGTGGGCCTGCGCGGGGGGACCGCCCTGCACGACCAGGACGCGTCCCCCGGCGGCGGCCAGGGTCTGGTGGACCAGGCCGTCGGAGTAGTCCAGCACCCGGGACGGCGTGCTCGCCGAGGCCCCGGCCGGGCCGGCCGACAGGTTCGAGCGGAGCAGCACGCCCTGCTGACGGGAGGAGTCGTCGGCCGTGTAGAGCGCACCGCGGGACAGGGCCAGCGCGTCCAGCCTGGCGGGGCCGGCGGGGATCGTGGTGGCGTCACCGGCGGCGGTGGACACCCGGCCGTCGGCGAGAGTCTGGATCGCGGCGTCCACATCGGGCCGGTAGAGCGTCACGCGCATCTTGCCGTCGTCGCCGACCGAGAGGTCGGTGAAGGTTCCGCCGAGGTCCTTCGCCGCGGTGGAGCCGTCCCTGGCCATCGCGAACAGCTCGGACGCTCCGTCCGACGAGTCGAACTGGTACCAGGCGAGCGTGTCGTCGCTGATCCAGCGCGCCCCGCTGACGGGCAGGGTGACGGTGGACGGGCCGTCCCCGGGCGCCGAGCGCCGCCACTCGGTCAGGGTCGAGCCGTCGATGACTCCGACATGGCTCGGGGTGAACTCCAGGCCCTGCGGCAACTCGTCGGTCGTGGGCTCCGCCACGGTGACCGACGCGCCGGTGGCGAAGTCGACGTACACGATTTTGTGGTCCCAGCCGGGCGCGGTCCGCCGCAGCACCAGGGCGCCGTGTGCGTCCGAAGCGAGGACTTCGTACTGCTCGTCATCGGACAGCAGCGTCCGGTCCTCGCCGCCGGGTGTGCGCAGCAGCAGGCGTACGCGACGGGCGGCGTCGTCGGTGTCGTAGCTCTGCTGGACGAGGATGCCGTCGCCGGCCTGCGCGCGGTAACGCTCGTCCCCCGCGGCTCCCGAACTGTCGTAGGCGACCGGGAGATTGTCCACGTCACCGGAGTCGAGGTGGCGCAGCGTGACATGGTCGGCGAGATCACCGTTCGGGTTGGCGGAGGTGGCGACGGCCACCACTGCGTCCTGTACGGACACCGGGTCGACGTTCACCGTTTCGCCGGTGTCGGCGAGTCGGCCAAGGTCTTGGGGGATGCCTCCGGAGACGGCGAGCCAGCCGTGCGCCGCCGTGTCGGCGGAGGTCTTCTGACGCCAGACGACCGCCTGACCGGAACCGGATATCTCGTCTGCGGCGGGCACGGAAGTCGTCCGCGCGGCCAGCGTGGTCGACACCTCGGTCACCGGCACGGCGGTGGCCGTGACCGGGATGACGGCCTGGGCTGTGGCGAGCGCCGTGAGGGCTACCGGGACAGCGAGGAAGCGGCGTCTGTGCGAAGGCATGGCAGCCCGATCTCTGCTCGAACGTCAGGGCGAGGATCATGGCACGGAGGCCCGCTGTGCACAGCGGCGGGATTCCGTTTTCTCACCGAGCAGGGCACTTCTCTCACCAGGCAGAGGAATTTCGTGACCTGGTCGCACTCCGGGGCATGCCGCGCGAGCGGGGGCTGTTCCGGCTGTTCCGGCTGTTCCGGCTGTTCCGGCTGTTCCGGCTGTTCCGGCTGTGAAAATCGGCGGCGGTTGTCCGGGCGTGATGGTAAACAGCAGCGTGGCAAAGACACTTGAGTTCCCCGTTCTGCTGCGGCTGATAGACGAACGCTCGGTCGCGTTCCGTGCCGCGGTCTCCTCCGCTCCCAGCCTCGACGTGCAGGTGCCGACCTGCCCCGAGTGGACGCTGTTCGATCTGGCGCAGCACATCGGCGAGGGGCGCCGCGACTGGGCGGCCACCGTCGCCGCAGGGCCTGCTCCGGCCAAGTCCGCAGCGGAGGGCGCCCCGGCTGCGCCTCGGGAGCGCGAGGCCCTGCTGGCCTGGTTGGCGGAGTCCACGGAGCAACTGCTGGACGCATTGCGGAAGGCCGGCCCGGATCGCGGTTGCTGGACGTGGTGGGGCGCGTCGCAGTCGCCGCAGACCTGCGGTGCCGTAGCTCGGCACCAGCTCCAGCAGATGGCGGTGCACACGTACGACGCCCAGATCACCGTAGGTGCCCCGCAGCCGCTGCCGGACGAGGCGGCGCTCGACGGTGTCGACGAGTTCCTGTCCACCTGCGTCGCAACGACGGGTGCCTGGCCGCACAAGCCCACTGCCTTCGACTTCCACGCCACCGAGGGCCACTCCTGGCGCCTCACGGTCGACGGCGACGGCGCACGCTCCACCCGTGTCTCCGCGCCCGGCACGACGCCTGTCGCCGCTGCCGACGAGGGCCCGAACGCGGCTGGCGTCTCCGTTCGCGGCACGGCCAGTGAGCTGGTTCTCTTCGTGTACGACCGTATCCCGGCGGACTCCCTGCAGATCGAGGGAGACGCAGGTTTGTTCGACCTGCTCCAGGCCTGGGAGCCGGAGGAGTAGGACGGGACGACCGCGAGCAGGCCTTGATGGAGGCGGCCCCCACCGCCCCGGTCCTCAGGCCACGCCGAGAAAGCGCAGAACGGCGAGCACCCGGCGGTGGTCCGCATCGGCCTTCGGCAGGTCGAGTTTGGCGAGGATGCTGTTGATGTGTTTGGCCACCGCGCTCTCGCTGACGACGAGTTGCGCGGCTATCCCGGCGTTGGACCGACCGCCCGCCATCAGCTCCAGGACCTCGCGTTCTCGCGGGGTGAGCCGGTCCAGCGGGTCGCTGTGGCGGCGCGTCAGCAGTTGGGACACCACCTGGGGGTCCAGTGCGGTGCCGCCCTTGGCCACCTGGCGCAGGGCGTCGGCGAACTCCACGACGTCCGCGACCCGTTGCTTGAGCAGGTAGCCGATCCCCGACGTGTGGGCGGACAGCAGATCGGCCGCGTACCGCTCCTCCACGTACTGCGAGAGCAGCATGACGGCCGTTTCGGGCCACTGCTGCCTGATGACCAGCGCGGCGCGTACCCCCTCGTCCGTGAAGCCGGGAGGCATCCGGACATCCACCACCGCGATGTCCGGCCGGTGTTCCGCCACCGCCGCCAACAAGGCCGCAGCGTCGCCGACTTCGGCGACCACCTCGAAGCCGGCCATCTCCAGCACCTTGATCACGCCGACCCGGAGCAGGACGGAATCCTCGGCGATCACGGCACGCACGGCAACTCCACGGTCATGACGGTCGGCCCCCCGACGGGACTGTCGACCGACAGCCTGCCATCGACCGACGCGACCCGCTTGGCCAGCCCGGCCAGCCCGGTACCGCCGGCGGGTTCGGCGCCGCCCACACCGTCGTCGCTGACGACGAGAACCAGGGTCGCGCCGACGCACTCCACCGTGACCTCGGCCCGGGACGCCTGCGCGTGCTTCACCACGTTCGTCAGCGCTTCGGAGACGATGAAGTACGCGACGGCCTCGACCGCGGGCGACGGCCTCGACGGCAGGTTCACCGTCACCCCTACCGGAAGGGGCACCCGGGCCGCGATACCCGAGATCGCGGCGTCGAGGCCGCGGTCCTCCAGAACGGCCGGGTGCAGCCCGCGCACCAGATCGTTCAACTCCTCTATCGCCTCCTTCGCCTCCCGGTGCGCCTCGTCGATCACGCGGCGGACGTCCTCGGTCAGGTCACCGAGCGTCGCCCTGGCCAGCCCGAGGTTGACCGCCAACGAGACCAGCCGCTGCTGGGCGCCGTCATGCAGGTCCCGTTCGATGCGCCGCCGTTCGGCGTCGACGACGTCCACCAGGCCCGCCCGGCTCTCGGCCAGGTCCTCGACCCGGCGCGCCAACTGCTCCTCACGGCTGGGCCCGAGCCGGACCGTGGCGGTGCGGGTGTCGAGCCGGGTGAGGGCTCCGGACAGCCAGGATGCCGCGCAGAGCAGGGCGATTCCGGCGGCGGTGGCGTATGCCGCCCAGGTGGTGTAGCCGGCTTGGCCGAGGCGCCACTCCGGCGGAACGAGCCAGATCCATACGTAGATCGAGGCGGCCACGGCGGACGTGGCCCACATCAGAAGGACGAAGACCGCTGCGAGGGCGAGGAGCGGCCCGTACAGCAGGTGGTAACTGAGCTGCCGACGCCCCGCAGAGGACCGCAGCCACTCGGGCAGCCGGGGGCGCGGTCCCCCGTAGGGCGAGGGGATGTCCACGCCGAGACGAGTACGGAAGCGGGCGTGCTGGGCCTCGGTCAGCAACGGCCCGGCCAGCATGACGGCGGCGAGCGGGACGAGAACCGCGAGGAGGGTGGCCGCCAACGTTTCCGGGACGAAGAGGATCCACGGCAGAGCCATGACGACCAGGACGGCGAGCTGGATCAGGACCCCCGTGGCGATGAAGGCCACCGGGCGGCCGGCTCCCTGGAACGGCCACAGGATCACGCGCCGCAGGCGGGCGGTTATGTGCATGGGGGAACGGTAAGTGCCGAGGTCAGGGGTGGTCCATGGCGTAGGCGTCCGTCTTGGGGGTGTACCTGGTGCCACCCCGGAACGGACCTCTGCGTTACTGACTGTGATCGCCGCGCGGGCGAGGCTGGAGGCCATGAAAGAGAACCGCGAACGCGAGGAGGCCGACCGGATGAGCGCGCTGATCACCCGTCACCCACATGGTGTCGAGGGCGGGTCGACCGCGGGGCGGGTGCGCCGCTGGTGCCGGATGGAACACGTCCTGGTCGTCAGCGGGCTGGCTCTGCTGCCCTGGCTGGTCGTGTTGGCGGGCAGCCTGCCCGGAACGGCCGTTGCCTCGAACTGGCGCACGGTCTGGATCGGCCTGGACGCCGCGGAGGCACTGGGCCTGATCGCCACGGGGCTGCTGGCCGTACGAGGCCACCGCCTGCACGCGCTCACGGCCACCGCCGCCGCCACGCTGCTGGTGGTCGACGCCTGGTTCGACACGATGACGGCGGCACCGGGCGTGGATCAGGTCTCGGCGGCGGCGATGGCACTGGGCGCGGAGCTGCCGCTGGCGGTGATGTGCGTCGTACTGGCCGCAAGGGGGCAGGCCGGACGAGCGTGAGCCGGCAGTTTGCGGGCGTCTTCGTCGGGCGAGCCACGGCGACCACCGCGGCGGCCCCGCTGCTGGGGCAGCGGCACGGCACCGCCCCTTGAAGAAGCCCGGCCTATCCTGGCAGTGAGTGGCCGACGTGGACGGTCAGGGGGTTCCTCGGACGCGCCAGGGAGGTCCCCGGGTGAGTGCGTATCGGGCTCGTACCGCCATCGCCGCGGCCGCCGCGCTGTCGCTGGCCGTGTCCCTGGCTGCCTGCGGCGCGGGCGGGGAGTCCGCCGACTCGGGCGGGACTGCCTCCGGCGAGGGCGGCTTCACGGTCGGCCTGCTGTTCTCCCAGATCGTCCAGACTCGCTGGGAGCAGTTCGACAAGCCCCTGATCGAGAAGAAGCTCAAGGAGCTGTGCGCGGACTGCACGGTGGAGTACGGCAACGCCGAGGGGGACGTGGCCACCCAGCAACAACTGGTGGACACCTTGATCAACAAGGACGTCGAGGTCCTGATCCTCAGCGCCGTGAACTTCAGATCTCTGCGCTCCGCGGTCGACAGGGCACACGACGCGGGCATCCCGGTCATCGCCTACGACGGCCTCGTCGAGGGCCCGATCTCGGGCTACGTCTCCTTCGACAACGAACGGGTCGGCAGGCTCCAGGGCGAGGCGCTCCTCAAGGCCCTGGGCGACAAGGCGGACGACGGCCGGATCGTCATGATGAACGGTCCCCAGACCAGCCCGACCAACGTCGCCTTCAAGAAGGGCGCGCTGTCCGCCCTCGAGGGCAAGGTCGAGATCGGCAAGACGTACGACATCCAGGGCTGGAAGCAGGAGAGCGCCCACGCCAACATGGTCCGCGCCATCGCCGCCCTGGGCGCCGACGGCATCGACGGCGTCTACGCCGCCAACGACGGTCTCGCCTCCGGCGTCATCTCCGCCCTCAAGGCCTCCAGCATCGAGCCGTGGCCCCCGGTCACCGGCCAGGACGCCGACCTCGCGGCCGTGCAGCGCATCCTCAGCGGCGACCAGTACATGAGCGTCTACAAGCCCTTCAAGGCCGAAGCCGACGCGGCCGCCGAGATGGCCGTCGCCCTGGGCCGCGGCGAAAAGCTCGACGGGATCGCCGAGACCACGGTCGACACGGCCACCACCAAAGACATCCCCGCCGTCCTGCTCAAGCCCATCCCCGTGACCGTCGACGACATCAAGGACACCGTGGTCAAGGACGGCGTGTACACGACCGACCAGATCTGCACCCCGAAGGTCGCCTCCGCTTGCGAGAAGGCCGGACTCACCGAGTGACGTGGCGGCCCCGTACCCCGACGATGCGCCCTGCGGCGACGCCAGACCTCGCCGGGAACGCTGCCCGGCCGGCCTCGCTGGAGCACGGGACCGGCCGGGGCGTCAGAGGCTGGTGCCCGGGTCCTCCGGCCGGATGCGGCCGCGCCAGCCGCCGCTCGGGCCGCCGCCACTCTCGACGTAGTCCTTGAAGCGGCGCAGGTCGCCCTTCACCCGCCGGTCGATCATGCCCAGGGCGTCCGCGCCCTTCTCGGCGACTCCGGTCGGCTCGACGTCCATCGTGAGCTCCACCCGGGTGTGCGCGTCGTCAAGGCGCTCGAACCGGACCGAGCCGCGCTGCTTGGTGTCACCGCCGACGGAACGCCAGGTGATCCGGTCGTCCGCCATCTGGTCGACGATCTCCGTGTCGAACTCACGCCTGATCCCACCGATGCTGGTGGTCCAGTGATTGTGCCGGTCGTCGAGCTGGGTGACCTCGTCGACGCCTTCCATGAAGTTCGGGAACTCCTCGAACTGCGTCCACTGGTCGTATGCCCTGCGGAGCGAGACGTCCACGTCGACTGTTTCCTTGACCGTGCTCATTGATGCCTCCTTGTCCGCTCTTCACCGGGGTCGGCCGCGGTGGGTGTACCGACCTCCCGTGCGTGTGCGAAGCGCCGGGTACCCGGGAAACCCGACGTAAAAGACCACGGGCCACGTGGTCCGCGTCCGGTGCCCACGTCCGAACCTGTGGCAGTTCCCTGTCGGTGAAGGCCGCCATGCTGGCGGTGACCTGTCCCGGCCACCGGCTCCTCGTCGGGCGCGACGCGCACAAGTCGGTGGCGGCCGGACTCATCCTGTCCGGCGTCGAGCCGGTGTGGGTGGAGCCCCAGTGGGACGCCTCCCGGCACCTCGCCCACCCCCCGTCCACGGCCGCCTACGCCAAGGCGTTCGCGGAGCATCCGGACGCGGACGGGGCCCTGGTCACCAGTCCCACGCCGTACGGTGCCGCGGCCGACCTCAAGGGCATGGGCTCGGTGTTCGATCTCCAGGGCGACCTGATCGACCCCGCCGAACTGGCCTCGCGGGCCGACCTCCTCGGCACGACCGGACCGTACGGGTCGTCGCGGAGAGCTGACGGGCGCGCCCTGCCCCACACCCCGGGACGGGCTTCCCGTTGTTACGCCCGTCGAGCCACCGGGTACTCGCCAGCGCGTTCGCAGTGCAGCCGGACGGACGGTGGAGGGCGTGGACCGGCGTACGGATCCGACGGGGCTCGCTCTCGTCGTGGTCGACATGATCAACACCTACGACCACGAGGACGCCGAACTGCTCGTGCCGTCCGTCCGGCGTGTCGTGCCCGTCCTGGCGGAGCTGATCGACCGGGCCCGCAAGGCGGACGTACCGGTGATCTACGCGAACGACAACTTCGGGCTGTGGCGCTCCCACCACGGGGAACTCGTGGACACCGCGCTGGCCCGGCCGCACGCCGACCTGATCGAGCCGATACGGCCCGACGACGAGTCGCTCTTCGTGGTGAAGGCCCGCCATTCCGTCTTCTACGAGACGCCCCTGGCCTACCTCCTGTGGCGACTGGACGTCGGACAAGTGGTGCTGACCGGTCAGGTCACCGAGCAGTGCGTCCTCTACTCCGCCCTGGACGCGCACATCCGCCACCTGGAGGTCACGGTGCCCAGGGACGCCGTCGCCTCCATCCATCCCCATCTGGCCTCCGCCGCCCTGGAAATGATGGAGCGCAACATGGGCGCCCGGATCCTCACGGCGAAGGAAGTCGACTTCTGAGGCCGCTGTGACGCTTGTTGCAGCTCACGCGCTTCTCCAGTGGGGCCTGACGGCCTCCCAGAAGTCTGTTGAAACACTCCCTTGGGGGGACCTTGACGAGAAGTACCACGCCGAGACGCATACTGGCCCGGACCTTGGGCGTCGTCACGGCCATGACGGTCGCGCTCACGGCCGCGCCGCTGGTGGGCAGTGCGCAGGCGCACAGCGCGGCGTCGGGATCGCTGAGCTTCGGCGGCGAAGCGGGCGAGCCCATTTCAGGGGGTCAGTCGTACGCGTACACGGCTGGAGCGGTCCAGCTCTTCGACGTCCAGGGCAGCACGGACCAGAACGGCCTCACCGTCGCGGTGGACGCGCAGGAGGGCACGCTCTGGCGCCTGATCGTCGCCGCCCCCGACGGTCAGAAGCTGACCGAGGGCACCACGTACACCGGGGCGAAGCAGTGGCCCTACGCCCAGCCCCAGGATCCGGAACTCGTGTTCAGCGGGACCGACAACGGGACCGAGAAATGGTGCAACACCAGCTCCGGCTCCTTCACCATCGAGCACATTGCCTTCGGCCCCTACGGCTACGTCCGCGAACTCGACGCCACCTTCGAGCAGTACTGCAACGGATCGACGGTGCCGCTGCGCGGTGCGGTTCACGCGGTCATGCCCGAGCCTCCGGCTGAGCTCGCCCTGGAGGCGAACGTCGACCCCGGCGGCACGGTGGACGCCCCGGACGGCCGGATCACCGTCGGTGGCACCGTGACGTGCAACAAGCCCGCGAGCGTCTCGCTCACCGGCCAGGTCTTCCAGGTCCAGAAGAAGGCGACGCCCGGCGCGTCCTACCAGACGACCGTGGCCTGCACCCCGGGCGCGCCCGTCCCCTGGTCCGTCAGCCTCACCAGCCTGGAACCCGGCACCTCGTTCCAGCCCGGTACCGCGACGATGCGCAGCAGAGCCCGAGCGGATGACCGGGACTACCCGGTGACTGCCGACACCGGACAGCAGGAGTCCCAGGTCACGCTCTCCAAGGCCTGACCCGGCCCCGGCCGGCCGCGGGATCGGCAACGCGCGCGGGGCCGCACCCGAGTGGGTGCG
The DNA here is from genome assembly GCF_028736035.1 of Streptomyces sp. T12. NCBI lineage: Bacteria > Bacillati > Actinomycetota > Actinomycetes > Kitasatosporales > Streptomycetaceae > Streptomyces > Streptomyces sp. T12. Next base: position 5,596,364 of record NZ_CP117866.1, on the reverse strand, counting down.
GCCCTGCGCCATGACGCCGTGCTTCTGTGCGCAAGGCCCTTGCCTGCCGCTGGGGTGGTGCCTCGCGGGCGGCCTCAGCGTGGTGCGGCAGGCTCGGCTCCGTGCACACCGGACGGCGCCGAGCGCAGTTCGGAGTCACCCCAGGCCGTGACGGTCACGTCGTCGCCGACGCGAACTGTGCCGGGCCGGAGCACGGAGAGCTTCGTGCCGAAGGCGACTCCGCCCTCGGCCGCCCGCCGGTATCCGGCGAGGGTGCGCAGTGGTTCCGGGCCCGCTCTGTGCCCGGACTCCTGCTCGACCATGGTGACGGCGCAGCGGATCGCGAGCTTCGCGTAGCCCAGTTCGGCGGTCCCCACCCTGAGGCCGTGGGCCCGGTCCTCGGTGTGCGGGTCGTCCCAGCCGTCGATCACGATGTTCGGCCGGAAACGGTTCATGGGCAGGGGCGCGGCACCGCGTGCGGCCAGCTTGCCGTTGAGCAGGGCGAGGGTGGCGCGGGACAGGACGTGCAGCGCGCTGCTGTCGGCGTAGCCGGAGGTGCCCGGCGTGCGGCCGTCGGTCACTCGGTCGTGTTCCGGCGGGACCCGGACCAGGCGGCTGCGTGCGCTGAGCACGTCGGAGAGCCATGCGGCGGCCGTGTCGCCCTGGTCGATGCCCTGGTAGGCCGTCCCGAACAGGTTCACCGGCCGGCGGGCGCCCGATGTGTCCACGCGGAGCTCCAGCGCCTCGGCGTCCGGCGCGTGGAGGGTGAGTCGTCCGCCGTCGTCGCTGACGGCGGGTCGGATCAGGGCCAGTCGGGGATCGCGGCGCTGGGTGCGAAAGACGCCCTCCTCGCTGACGACCATGAAGCTCCGGTCGTGCGCGAGACCGGCGGGCGTCAGCGGCGCCTCGCGGGCCGACACCCCGGCACACCCCTTGACGGGGTAGTACGACAACTCGATGACGCGGGCCATGACGTGCCCTCCGGTTCCGCTAGGCAGTGACGAGGGCGAGGGTGAAGCCGTCGTAGCCCTTGGCGCCGACGGTCTGGACGGTGGTGGCGGTGAGGCGGGGGTGCTCCGCGATCAGCTCGGTGAAGCGGCGGACGCCCTGGACGCGAGGGTCGGCACTGGCGGGGTCGGTGACCGCGCCGTCGCGGACGACGTTGTCGCCGACGATGACGCTGCCGGGCCCGGTGAGCTTCAGCGCCCACTCCAGGTAGGCGGGATTGGAAGGCTTGTCGGCGTCGATGAAGACCAGGTCGAACGGGCCCGCCCCCTCCGCCGCCAGCCGGGGCAGCGAGTCCAGGGCCTTGCCCACGCGGAGGTCGACGGCGCGGTCGAGCCCGGCGCGGGAGACATTGGCGGCGGCTACGGCGGCGTACTTCTCGTCGGCCTCCAGCGTCACCAGGCGGCCGTCCTCGGGCAGGGCCCGGGCGAGCCAGATGGTGCTGTAGCCGCCGAGGGTGCCGATCTCCAGGATCGTGCGGGCGCCCCGGAGCGTGGCCAGCAGGTGCAGCAACTTGCCCTGGTTGGGGGCGACCTGGTGCGGCGGCAGCCCTGCCGCCTCGCTGTCCGCGGCGGCCGCGAGCAGGGCGTCGTCCTCCTCGACCAGCAGACCGTTGAAGTAGTCGTCGACAGCTGTCCAGGTCTGCTGAGACACAGTGAGTTCCCCTTCGATACGGACTACCGTTCCGAAAGGGAACCTACTATCGGTCTCCGACGGTCTGTCAAAGGTTTTGCTGGGGAGCGGCGATGAGTCCACGACGGGTGGCCGACGACGCCTGCGGAATCGCGCAGGCCGCGGCGGTGGTGGGCGACTGGTGGAGCCTGCTGGTGCTGCGGGAGATCGCACGCGGCCATGTGCGCTTCGACCGGCTCGCGGACGAACTGGCCGTCTCCCGCAAGGTCCTCGCCGAACGGCTGCGCACCCTGACCGACCACCATGTGCTGGAGCGGCGCCGCTACCAGGATCGTCCGCCGCGCTACGAGTACGTGCTCACCGAGCAGGGCCGCGGGCTGGTCCCCGTGCTGGTCTCGCTCCAGGACTGGGCCGACCGATGGCTGCTGGGCGACGGCACGCTCACCGGGCGGGCCCCCGACGAGGGAGCCGAGGCGCGCCGGGTCGCGGCCCTGGTGGGGGCACCCGTCCCGGTCGGGCTGCGGCTGCCGGGAACCGGCGGCCACGAGCACGACCCCGTGGCCGCCGACGCCCGGGCGACCGTCCTCTTCGCCTACCCCGCGACGGGCGTCCCCGGCGTCCCGGCCGACCTCTCGGGACCCCAGGTGCCCGGCAGCGCGGGTTGCACGCTGGAGAACCGGCAGTTCCGCGCCGCCTGGCCCCGGTTCCGGGCCGCCGGCATCGCCGTCCACGGGGTCAGCACCCAGTCGGTGTCGGAACAGGCCGCCTTCCAGCAGGCCGAGGACCTGCCGTTCCCCCTGCTGTCCGACGACCGGCTCCAGCTCACGGCGGCACTGCGGCTGCCGACGTTCCGCGCCGGACAGAACCTGCGCATCAAGCGGCTCATCCTCGTCGTCGGACCGGACCGGGTCGTACGGCACGCCCTCTTTCCCGTCAGCGACATCCCGGCCGCCGTCTCGGACGCCCTCGCGCTGGCTCTGGCCCTCGATCGGCCCCAGGGACCCTAGGCCGGCACCCGCTCGTCGGAGGTGTTCAGCCACTGCTGGCTGCGGACCAGGTCGCGGTAGTGGCTGCTGCGGTCCATCAGGTCGGGGTGCGAGCCGGTCGCCGCCACCCGGCCGCCGTCCATCACCACCACATGGTCGGCATGCTGGACGGTCGACAGGCGGTGGGCGACGACCAGGACCGCGCGGTCGCGCGCCAGGGTGTCGACGAGGTCGCGCAGGCGCAGTTCGTTGATGCCGTCGAGCTGGGAGGTCGGCTCGTCGAGCAGGATCACCTCGGCGTCGCTCAGCAGGGCCCGGGCCAGGGCGATGCGCTGGCGCTGGCCGCCGGAGACGTCGACCTCACGGCCGAGGGTGGTGTCGAGGCCGTGCGGCAGCGCCGCGATGTCCGCGGTCAGGCCGACGGCGTCCACCGCCGCCCAGAGCGTCTCGTCGGCGACGGGGTGGTCGGCGCCGGCCCCGAGCAGGAGGTTCTCGCGGACGCTGCCCTCGACGAGGGTGAAGGTCTGGTCGACGTACGCCACCCGCCTGCGCAGTTCATCGAGCGGCCAGGCGGCGGCATCGTGGCCGAGCACCGTGACCCGGCCACTCGTCGGACTGACGAACCGTTCGATCAGGGCGAGGGCCGTGGACTTGCCGGCGCCGGAGTGACCGACGAGGGCGGTCAGGCCGCGGCGCGGGGCACGGAAGGTGACCTCGTTCAGCACGCGGCGGCCCGCAAGGTCGACGGGGCCGTCGTACGAGAACGACACGTCCTCGAACGCCACCGCGTTGCCGTCGTCGACCGGCTCGGGGACGCGGGCGGCGAAGTCCGGCTCGACCGGGATCGCCAGCAGTTCCTCGAAGCGGCCCTTGGCGGCCAGGCCCGTCTGGAGCCTGCTCAGGCCGGTGACGACGACGGTGATGGGGGTGACGAGCTGGAGCAGATAGAGCAGGAACGCGACGAAGTCGGCGAGCGTCAGGTCGCCCTGCGTGATCCGCACGCCGCCGACGATGACGATGCCGGCCAGCGCGATCTCCTGGCCGAGGCTCATCACCGGGATCACGGCGGACTGCAGGCGCGCGGCGGCGAGCATCCTGCCGGTGATCTGCGCCGCGTCCTCGGTGAGCGCCTCGGTGGTGTGCCGCTCGGCCCGGTAGGCCTTGATGGTCGTCAGGTTCGTCAGGGTGGTGGTGAAGCGCTGGGCGAGCCCGCCGGTGGCGATCTGGATGGACTCGTAGCCCTGGCGCACCCGGCGCAGCAGCAGCCAGATGACGGCGCCCGCGATCACGAACGCGCCCAGGGTGAGCAGCACCAGCACCCAGTCCAGGTACGCCATGACGCCGATGGTCACCAGCGCGGTCACCACCGCCACCGGCAGCTGGACCACGCCGACGTCGATGACCGAGCGCAGCAGCATGGCGTCCGAGGTGATCCGGGCGACCAGGTTGCCGGGGCCCTGCGCCTTCACGACCTGGAGCGGCAGGCGCAGGGTGTGTTCCATCACCCGGGCCCGCAGCCGCAGCACGAACCGCTCGCCGAGGCGCGCCAGCAGGTACGCCGATGCCGCGGACGCCAGCGCGCTGCCCACCGCCAGCGCCGCCATGAAGGCCACCCGGTGGGCGACGCCCTCGCGCTGGGCGACGGCCTCGATGAGTTCCTTGACCAGCAGGGGCACACCGAGGGTCGCGGCGGTCGCGGCCAGCGCGAGCAGCACGGAGAGCAGGACCTGCGGAAGGTTTCCGCGGACCAGTTCGGGGACGATGCGCAGTCGGTGGGTGGGGCCGGGGGTCTCGCTCATCACGGGGTCCTTGCTCATCACAGGGTCCTTCCGGGCTGTCCGTCGTGCGGCCGGAACGGGGCCGGCTCCCGGACGCCTCGAGGGCGGTCCGGGAGCCGGAGAGGGGTGTCAGCAGTTGCCGGCGACCGTGCCGCCCGCGCTCGCGCTGGTGACGACACCGGCGGAGAAGATGGCGCACTCGACCGACGAGGCGGCGCTGAAGATGCTCACCGGGCTGATGGCCGGAGCATCGGCAGCGGCGCCGGCGCCGATCTCGTCGGAGGTCGTGTAGACGGCGTAGCCGGCCATGAGCTGGTCAGCGGTGTTCATTCATTCCTCCAGGTGGAGTTCCGATCTGGTGAGAAGATTTCTAACACCTCGGAAGCGGGGCAAGGAATGCGTTTCTTTTCCGGTGCGTGGGGTTTCCCCTGGTGCTTTTGGGCGGACGGCCCGTAAATTCAATTTATTGGCGCCGGGCGAAGAGGTCGAAATCTTGGGAAGCCAGGCCTGAGGGGTCGCCGACAATGACACCGGAAAAGCGGGAGGGAGCATAGAACTCCTGGGCGGCCCGCGCCACTTCCCCGAGGGTTACCTCGGCGAGCCGCTGCGGAAACGTGCGCAGCCAGTCCGGGGAGAGGCCGTACTGCAGCAGGTTCATGAGGGCGCCGGCGAGACCGGCCTGGGAGGCGGCGCCGAGGGCCGTCATGCCGGTGAAGAACTCGCGGGCCGCGTCCGTCTCGGCGGCCGACGGCGGCCGCTCGGCCAGCCGCAGCAGCTCGTCGCGAATCTGGCGTACGGCTGCCTCGGTGGCGTCGGTGCGGGTGTCGGCATCCAGGAAGACGAGCTCCTCGTCCAGCAGCTCGTCCAGCACGGCGTCGATGCGGTAGGCGAGCCCGCGCTCCTCGCGGACGGCGACCGTCAGGCGGGAGGAGAAGAACCCGCCCAGCACACAGTTGGCGAGACTGAGCGCCGCGAAGCCCGGATCGTCACGCGGCAACCCGGGCGCGACCAGCATGATCTGCGACTGCACGGCCCCGGGCCGACCGACGACGGCGACACCGGCCGACCGCATCCGGCGTGGGGGTAGCGGGAGTGTCGGCGTGAGTGCAGATGGGGCTGCCGTGCCGGGACTGGACGCGGGCGGGGCGGAGTCCGGGGGCCGGGGGTGTGGGGAGGGCTGGGGGGACGCCAGGGGCTGGGGGGATGCCAGGGGGTGGGGGGATGCCAGGGGGTGGGGGGATGCGGAGGACCCTGCGGACGCGGAGGGCCGGGCGGACGCGGAGGGCCGGGCGGGCGCGGAGGGCTGGGGGGACGCGGAGGGCTGGGGGGACTCCGAGGCCTGAGCGGACACCAACGACCCAGCGGACGCCGAGGGCTGAGCGGACTCCGAGAGCTGAGCGGACACCAACGACCCAGCGGACGCCAAAGACCCAGCGGACGCCGAGGACCCGGCGGACGCGCAGGGCCAGGTGGCTGTCGGCGGCCAGGTGGACAGGGCGGTGGTGGCGTGGTTGACCGCTGCCGTGGGGTCGAGGTCGCCCACGAGGACCACGAGGGCGCCGCGGGGGCGCATGCCCTGGTGGTGCAGCTGTCGTACGCGGTCGGCGGTGACGGCGGCCAGGGTCTGCTCATCGGGGAGGAGGGGCGGGACGTCGGGGCCGTAGCAGTGGCGGCGCAGCGCGTCCTGGGCCAGGATCCGCGGCTGCGCGCGCAGCGGGCCGAGCTGTGCGGTCAGGCGGCGCACGGCGTGCTCGCACGCCCGGTCGGGATGGGCCGCACCGGTCAGCGCCCCGGCCACCAGGTCCAGTACCTCGGGGAAGGCGGCGGCCGTCATCGAGGCCGACACCGACAGCTGACCGCCGTCCACCCCGGCCCCGAGCGTGGCGCCCGCCCGTCCCAGCAGGTCATCGGCGCCTTCCGCGTCCGCGAACAGCGTGTCGGCGAGGACCTGGGCGAGGGCGGGCCCCTCGGCGGCCTCCGGCAACGGGACGCGCATCCACAGCTCCACCATCGGCACGGAGGGCGCCCGAGCGGCGACCACGCGCAGCCCGTTGGGCAATACGGCGTCCACCAGGGGCGGCAGGGGGAAGGCCCGGCCCACCTCCAGGGCGGGCAGCTCACGCACGGGCGGCACAGGGGTCATGGGCGTCCTCGTCAGCAGTCAGGGGGCAGGAAGGCAGGCCACCAGGTCACGGCACGCCTCCCGGGATCAGCGTCAGGACCGCGCGGCCCGCCGTCCGTAGGGTCTTGGCCGCGTGGGCCACCGACTCCGCGGTGACCTGGGGCAGCAGGGTGGGCAGGTCGGTCACCAGGTTCGGGCTGGCGTGGAGCAGTGCGAAGGCGCCTGCGTGGCGGGTGCGGGTCAGGGGTTCGTCGTAGGAGCGGCAGAGCGCGGTGGAGGCGCGGGCGGTGGCGTGGGAGAGCTCGCGGGGGTGGGGGCCGGTGGCCGCCAGGCGGTCCAGTTCCTCGTCCACCGCGGACGGCACCGCCTCGGGGGCGGTGGTGGGCGGGTGGTGGGCGACCAGGAGGAAAGTGTCGGGGTCCCGGGCCTGCAGGGGGCCGAAGAAGCCGCAGCTCGCCCGCACCGACGTGACCGTGCCGTCGTGGACCAGGCGCCGCCGCAGCCGGGCGTCGTCCCCTCCGGCGAGCAGCCGGGCCAGGACCATGTGGGCCAGGTAGTCGCCGAGGTCCGCGGCGGGGTCGGGCATCCGGTACCCGAGGGCGACCGCGGGCAGGGGCGCGTGCGGGTCCCGGTGCTCCCCGCGGCGCTCGCCGCACGGCGGTGGCTCCGCCAGTCGGGGCCGGGGCGCGGCGGGGTGGGCGGGGATGTCGCCGAAGTGGCGGTGGACGAGGGTGAGGGCGTGATCGGGGTCGACGGGACCGCTGATGGTGAGCACCGCGTTCGCCGGGGTGTAGTGCGCCGCGAAGAACGCCTCGCACTCCGCCACCGTGGCCCGCTCCAGTTCGCGCAGGTCGCCGTAGCCGTTGTGGGCGTTGGGGAAGGTCTCGTACAGGACGCCGGGGAGCACCGTCCAGGGGAAGCCGCCGTAGGGGCGGTTGGTGACCTGCAGGCGGATCTCCTCCTGGACCACGGCCACCTGGGTGCGCAGGTTCTCCGCGCTGATCCGCAGCGCGCGCATGCGGTCGGCCTCCAGGAACAGCACGCGCTCCAGGGCGCCCGGCGGGACCAGCTGGTGGTAGTCGGTGTGGTCGTGGTGCGTGGCGGCGTTGGCCGTGCCGCCGGAGGCCTGCACATGGCGGAAGTGCTCGCCGCGGGCCACGTTCTCGCTGCCCTGGAACATCAGGTGCTCGAAGAGGTGGGCGAACCCGGTCCTGCCCTCGGGCTCGGAGCGGAAGCCCACGTCGTAGTGCACGGCGATCCCGGTCACCGGGGAGTTCGGCCGTGGGTCGAGCAGGACCCGCAGCCCGTTGTCCAAGGTCTCCGTCCGCACCCTCTGTTTCCCTTCTCTCCGCTTGCCCTGTTCTCGCTCGACGGGACGCGACGCGGCCCCCGGTGTCTGGCGCCAGACACCGGGGGCCGCGGAATGCCGCTTGACGTCAGCAGCCCGTGCTTCAGCAGCCCTTGGCCGCCGTGACACCGATGCTGGTGCCGATGCCGGCGCCGCAGGCCCAGCCCGACGTGGCGATGAAGGACAGCACGGACGGGGTGGCGCCCGGGGCCTCCTCCGCGTGGGTGGCCTCGATCTCCTGGGCGGAGGTGTAGGCGGTGTAACCGGCGATCAGGTTCTCGGTGGTGTTCACGAGTTTCCTCCCGTTTTCATGGACTCACGATTCGGAATTACGACGCTCCGCAATTCCTGTCGCATTTCTAGCATGCCGGGCACGGAATGAGGCCGAAAAAAGTTTCCTTGCCCATCGAAGGACTCCGGAAAATTGGGCCTCTCAGAGTTCCCGCACATAGCGGGTGGCAAGCTCCAGCGGGGCGCCCGGGAAATCGTCCCGGAGCACCTTGATGGCCTTCACATCGCCGTCCTGCTGCTTCACCCGTCGGATACGGGACTCGTCGACCGCGCGACGGAAATCGTCGTACGACGGGTAACGCTCCTTGAATTCCTGCTTCCGCTTCTGCCAGCCGAACATCAGGCCTCCTCCTGTGCGGTGTCGGTACGGTCCGCGCTCTCGTAGACGGACACATGGCGCAGGCTGGCCGCGGTGTACGGCTGCCTGGTCCAGCTCTCGTAGCGCTCCACGAGCCGCAGCCCGGCCAGCTCCGCGAGCAGGTCGATCTCGAACGGGAACGCGTAGCGCAGGACGTGCTGCTTGGTCTCCGGCGGCCCGCCGTCGACGATCGTGTGCGTGCCGATCATCAGCTGCCGGGAGCGGTCGACGGCGAGCGTGTCGAGCATGATCGCGCCCTCGTTGAGGTAGCGCATCGAGAAGTCCGGCTTCTGCAGGCCGTGGTACGGCGCGGGGTCGAACGCCTCCAGGACGAACCGGCCGCCGGGGGCGAGCTGTTCGCGCGCCAGCCGCAGACAGCCGAGCTGCTGTTCCTTGGTCACGGCGACGAAGAACGTGTTGAGCAGCAGGGTGACGAGGTCGTAGGACTCGCCGGTGCCCGTCTCGGTGAAGTCGCCGAGCCGCGTGGTCACCGCGCCCTTGGCGTCACGTTCCTTCAGCTTCGCGAGCATCGCCTCGGAGCCGTCGATGCCGTGGACCTCGAAGCCGCGCTCGGCCAGCGGGAGGGCGATACGGCCGGTGCCGACGCCGAGTTCGAGGATCCGGCCCTGCGGCGGGGTGAGTCCGGCGAGGAACTCCACCGCGAGGTTGGTGTCGAACTCGATCGGATACATCTGGTCGTAGACGCTCGCGAGCTTCTCGTCGTAGTGGGCGTTGCCCAGGGTCATCCTGTCTCCAGCGTTGTCGGGCGCACCGCGGCGGCGCCGTCGGTGTCGATCAGTTCGGCGATGCAGTCGAGATAGGCCGGGAACTCGTCCGTCCACCCGACGTAGGCGGCGTAGTCGTGGGCGTGGGTGAACACCCGCAGGGCGGCGGCGCGGCCCAGGGCCTGTGGGTCGGTTCCGTGGTCTCCGTAACCGCGCAGGAAGGAGCGGGCGGCCTCGGCGCAGTGCTCCGCGAGGGCGGCGTGTTCGGGTCGGGTGAGGTGGACCAGCCGGAACTCGGCCAGTTCGCCGAGCAGCCAGCCCACGTCGTAGGCGGCCGGGCCGCGGGCCAGTTCCTCACCGGCCAGCAGTACCCCGGCGCCGGGCGCCGCACCGGGCACGAGGGCGCCGCTGCCCACACCGCCCAGCAGGAAGACGTCGCCGTCCCGGCCGGCGGCGAGGTCGTCGCACCAGCCGAGCACGCGCGCGAGCCGGTCCGGTCCGAGCCGCCGGGCGGCGAGCGCGTGGAGGCTCGGCAGGTGTTCGTGCGGGGCGTCGTCGGAAGGCGGCGTGGGCGACGGTGTACGAGACGGCGTGGTCCGCAGCCAGGAGGCCAGTCGGGCGGCGCCGCGCGGCCGTCCCGCGACCAGCCGTGCGGGCACGCCCTCGTGCACGCGGCGCACCGTACGACCCACCTCGTACAGCAGGTGGTGCAGCAGCCCGCGCTGCCGCGCGTCGAGCGCCGAGAGCAACAGGTGTCCGACGGACCGCGCCGCGCCGGCCGGGTAGCGGCGGGCACTGCTCTGGGGAACGCCCAGGACGGGGAGGACGCCCGCGACACCCGGTGCCGACGCGGGCACGGCCGCCGACACGGCGGCGCGCACCTCGTCGGACACGGCCGAGAACGGCTCCCGCCGCAGCTCCCCGGGCGATCGCTCCCACACGAACCCACGCCCGTGCCGCCGGACACGGGTGCGCAGGAAGCCGGTCCCGAACTCGTCGACGATCTCCCCGGGCTCCCTCGACGGGTGGGTGGGTGCGTGGCCCCCGTGTGCCGTGGTCACCGGGCCACCTCGTCGTCCGCCCTCGTCCGCAGGCGTTCCGCCGCCGTCAGGAGTTCCGGCAGCGGGGCTGCCAGGGCCGCGTCCATACGGCCCGTCGTGCTGCTCAGGCCCGGGGTCGGCGGGACCACCGAAACGTTCGGGCGCTCCTCCAGCGCGGCCCGGTGGCGTCGGTACGCCGCCGACCGCAGCGCGCCCGGCGGGAGGGAGGGGGCCAGGACCACGGGGGCCGAGGTGCACTGCAGGGCCAGCATCACCGGGGTGTCGGCGAGGCCCAGGGCGAGGCGGGCCAGGAAGTTCAGGCTCGCCGGGTGTACGACCACGGCCTCGGCCCACTCGGCGAGTTCGACGTGCGGGGCGGCGTGGACGGGGCCGTCCGGCCAGGCGTCGAGCAGGGCCTCGCGGCCCGCCAGCGGGGCCAGCGCGCCGCGGCTGACGAAGCGTTCCGCGCTGCGCGTGATCAGCGGCCGTACCTCGACGTCCGGGTAGCCCTGCCGCAGCCAGTTCAGCCAGAACGGCATGTGCGCGGCGCTCAGCGCGCCCGTGCCCACGTACAGCAGGCGGCGCGCGCCGAAGGCGGGCAGCCCGGCGGCGGTCGGATCACCCACCAGCTCACCCACCGGTTCGCCTACCGGTTCACTCCCCGGCTCAGTTGCCGGTTCACTCACCTTCACTCACCGCCGTCCTCCGCGTGCAGGATGTCGCGCAGGTCCCGCAGCGCCGCCGCCTCGCCCTCCGTGAAGTACACGCCGGAGAGGTTGAGGATCACCTCGTCCACCCCGCTCTCCCGGAACTTCCGCAGCCCCGCGGCGACTTCGTCCGGCGAGCCGGTGACGTACACGCCGGAGTCGATCAGCGCGTCCACGCCCTTGCGCGGGGTCTTCGGGTCGGCGTCGATGCCGGCCTTGCGCAGCATGTCGGTGTAGTGGCCGGTGCTCAGGTGGACCCCGGCCGCGGCGTGCGCGCAGCGGCGCAGGTTGCGGGCCGGGCGGGTGACGGCGGCATGGACCACGGCCGCCACGCGCGGTGCCTTGCGGCCCTCCTGGGCGGCGCCCTCCTCCAGCGCGGGACGCAGCTGCTCGGCCACGTACCAGTGCGGCGTCAGCCAGGTGATCGCCACGTCGGCGACCCGGCCTGCGGTGCGGGCCATGCCGGTGCGCAGCACGCCGAGGCCGACCTCGACCGGCGGCGCGGGCATGGGGATCAGGCTGGAGGTGACGGCGTAGTGCTCGCCCCGGTGGTCGACCAACTCGCCGTCCAGCAGGCGCCGTACGAGCGAGGCGTACTCGTGGACGGCCCGCAGCGGCTTGTCGTAGGGGTCCTTGAGGAACGCCTTCTGGAACTCCGGGGCGCCGGGCCCGTATCCGGCGACGTAGGTCGCGCCGGACAGGGCGCTGAGGCTGCGCGCCTCGACCGCCGCCTCGTACGGGTGCATCAGCGGGGTCAGCGCCACGCTGGACCCGAGCGGCAGGCCCGGCACGTGCGCGGCGAGCGCGGCCATGGCCAGGTGGGACTCGATGCGCAGGGACTGGCCGATCCACAGGCGCCGCGCCCGCTGCTTCCTGGCGAAGCGGCCGAAGTCGACGATCGAGGCGAGGGTGTCCGGCTGCGAGGGGAAGATCAGGGAGGTGGCGCGGGTGTCGTCCGCGGTGCGGGTCATCAGGCTTCGGCCTTCTTCAGACGGCTGCCGGACTCACGGCGGGTCATCCGCCGCAGCAGCCGTGGTGCCAACAGGAATCCGACGACGGCCCAGGCGCCGACGATCATCAAAATCTCGGTGTGCTGCCAGCTCTGCCCGGTCTCCGCGGCCAGCGCCGAGTCCGGAAGCAGGGCGGAGCGCACGCCCTGGGCGATCCACTTCACCGGGAAGACCTCCACGACGGCGCGGGCGCCGTCCGGCAGCGTGGTCACCGGGAAGAACAGGCCGGAGCAGCCCATCAGGAAGAAGATGGGGATCATCGTGAACCCCAGGGCCTCGCGCGGGTTGGGCAGCAGCGCCCCGATCGCGGCCCCCAGCGGCACCACCGCGAGCAGGCCGAGCAGCAGCACCCAGATCAGGGTGAGCCAGTGCGCGGCGTCCCGGGGCAGGTCCGTGCCGGCGAACAGGGCACCGGCCAGCAGCGTCAGCAGCGCGCCGCCGAGCGCGGTGGCGAGCACCACCGCGGTCTTGCCGACCAGGTACGAGGTGATGCCGCCGGGCACGGTCTTCAGCCGCAGCAGCGTGCCGTCCTCCCGCTCGGTGGCCAGCACCTGAGGGAGCGTCATCAGGCCCGTCTGCACGAGCATGGTGGTGATGCCGCCGGCCATCAGCAGATGCGCCATCGGTACGTCGCTGCCCTCGATGTCCTTCTCGATCGTGAGGCTCAGGACGACGAACATCAGCGGCGTGCTCAGCAGGGAGAAGGCCTCGCGGGGGGTGCGCAGCGTCTGCGTCAGTTCCAGCCCGCCGCGGCGCAGCCCGACCGTGAACGCCTTGGTCAGTCCTCGGGACATGTCAGGCCGCCTCCCCCTCGCGGATCATGCGTACGTAGATGTCCTCCAGCGTGGGCCGGTGGACCTGGAGCCCGGGGATCGGCCCCTGGAGCTTGTCGTGCAGTTCCCACACCAGCCGGGAGGGGTCGTCGGTGAGCTGCGTCTGCCGCTCACCGTCCTGGTCCCAGACCACGCGTGCCTCGGCCCGCGCCCGGTCGGCGAGTTCGGCGGGGGTGCCGTTTGCGTGGATGCGGCCGTCGATGAGGACGGCGATCCGGTCGGCGAGCCGCTCCGCCTCGTGCAGGTCGTGCGTGGTGAGCACCATCGTCATGCCGCCGTCGCGCAGCCGCTCCACCATCTCGTGGAACTCGCGGCGGGCGACCGGGTCGAACCCGGTGGTCGGCTCGTCCAGGAACAGCAGCTCGGGGTTGCCGACGATGCCGAGCGCTACGTCGAGCTTGCGGCGCTGGCCGCCCGAGAGCTTCTGGCAGACCTGGCCCGCGTGTTCGGCGAGTCCCAACTCCCGCAGCAGCTCGGCCGGGTCGCGGGGGGCGCGGTAGTACGAGGCGAAGTGCTCCAGCAGTTCACCGACCCGCCAGCGCTGATGGTCGCGCCAGGACTGCAGGACAATACCCACGCGGGCACGCCAATCCTCGTCAACACCGTCCGGGTCCTCCCCCAGGATGCTCACGTCTCCGCCGGTGCGCCGGCGGAAGCCTTCCATGATCTCGATCGTGGTGGTCTTGCCCGCACCGTTCGGCCCCAGCAGGGCCAGGACCTCGCCGCGCCGGACGGTGAGGTCGACGCCCTTCAGGACCTCTTTCTCCCCGTACCGCATGGTGAGGTTCTCGATGGATATCGCCGGGCTCGCCTCGTCACCGGACTTCGGAATCGTTCTGTCCTTCCACTGCGTTGTGCTGACTCAGCCATCGGGTGTAGGTGCGTCGGGGGATTTCCAGAATCAGGCAGAACCTCGAGATGGAAATCCCCAATTCCCGTCTGATCACCTCGAGGTCCGTGAAGGGACCCGGCGGTAGTCCCCGATCTTCCGCCAGGCCATGAGCTCGACGTACGCCTCGCCGAGGGCGACCTTGAGCCGGCGCACCTCGTCGGTGAGGTGCTCCTGGTGGGCGGTGGGCCGTACGGCGGGCGGGCCCGCGAGCCCGGTGCTGCCGCCCTCGATGAACTGCTTGCGCCAGTTCGCGATGGACTGCTCGGAGACCTGCGCCTGGCGTGCCGCCTCGGCCACGGTCTTCTCCTTGGCCAGGACCGACAGCACGATGCGGACCTTGTCCTGCAACGGCAGCGCTGGAGGTCTGGGCATGGATCACACACCTCCGTGTTCGGAATACGGGGTGAAGGCACTGAGTTCGGGCGAGTCGATGTTGCGGGCGGGGTGCAGCGGGTCGATGTTCGCGGCCGTCAGCGCCTCGGCGACGGCGGCCGTACGGTCCCGCCCGTCGGGCGCCTCGGCATGGGCGACCAGTCCCTCGGCGACCGCCAGCGCCCGGTGCTCCCCGAAGCTCATCCCGGCCCGGCCGGGCCGGTCGTCGGCGGGCTCCCACGCGGCACCGACGCCCGCGCCGAGCCGGTGCGTGAACGGCGAGGTCCGCATCCCGACCCCGGCGAGCCCGCGGGTGGCGGCCACCACCGCACCGGCCGCGTGCCAGGTGCCGGGTGCCAGGTAGACGACCAGGGCGTCGTGGCGCGGGTACAGCAGCGGGGACGAGCTGACCTTCGCCCGGTAGGGCACGCCCTCCTGCTCCAGCCGCCCGAGGACCGCGGACCACACGGCGGGGGCGTGGGCGACGTCCTCGATGTGGACGTAGACCCGCAGCAGCGGCCGGCCCGACGGACGGCCCCGTGAGCCGTCGGCGAGGAAGAACCCGGGCGACAGGGCGGGCCGTACGGCGCCGAGCCGTACGACGACCTCGTCGCCGCGCTCCCGCTCGTCGCCGGTGAGGCGGGCGGACGCCGGCACGGCCACCCGTACCCCGTCGACGAGGAGCACGAGCAGTTCGCCGTCCGGGCTCTCGCCCACCTTGCGGGCCACGACCGTGGTGGTCTCGTGCGGGGTGGCGGCGGCGAGCAGCTCCTCCAGCCGCCCGTCGCGCAGGGTGCGCGGCCGCGGGCCGTCGTGCTCCGGGCGGCCGGAGTGGACCTGCTCGTACAGCAGCATGGCCAGGCCGCTCGCCAGGTCGCGGGGTTCGCTCACCTCGACGCTCCGGTCGCCGACCCGGGCCTCGCTCAGGTCCGCGGCGATGTGCACGTCGTCCAGCACGCTCGCCAGGTGAGCGCCGATCAGCTGTGTCGCGGTCGCCGTCATGCCTGTTCCCCCAGTCCCATCGCCGTGACGAACCGCTCCGGGTCCGCCAGCGCGGTCCTTCCGATGCCCATCGCCGCCCGGGTCAGCGCGAGCAGCCGGGTGTTCTTCGCCGCCGACGCCAGCGCCCGGTCGATCAGATGCCAGCCCGCGACCGCGGTGGCCCGTACGGCCAGGCCCTCGTCGACGTCGTCGCGTACGGCGCGGTAGCCGGCCCAGAACGCCTCGATGCGCGGGCGCAGTTCGGCCAGGTTGCGGGAGCCGCGGGCCACGATGTCCTCGTGGGTCGGCTCGGCGCGGATGCCGTCCTGCGCGGCCTGTTCACCCGAGTCGTCCGTGCCCACTCCGGTGATCCCGATGACCGCCTGGTAGAGCCACTCCCCGGCGAAGGCGCCCACGTCACGCGCGGGGTCGGCCAGCCGGAACTCCTCACCGTCCGTCAAGTGCAGGCCGCCGTCCGCGTCCCGCAGGAACTGGTCCAGGCGCAGATCGCAGTGGGCCGGGCGGTGTTCGACGTGCCGCTCGCGCTCGCGCAGGTCCCGCAGCGCGCCGACGAGCACCTCGTCCTGCTGGACGATGCCCCACAGATTCACCTCGGCGAACGTGAGGGACATGAACATGGGCAGCGGCAGCGCCTCGTTCATGGACAGGTCGGGCAGGACGGGCGGCGCCTCGTCCAGGGCCGGCTCGACATCGCCGTACGGGGCACCGTGCAGCAGGCCGATCAACCGCCCTGCGCGGTGCGCGAGTTCGTCGTCGAAGTCCTTGTCGGCGGCCAGCTCGGCGCCGGTCGACACCCCGGTCAGCAGCTCGTGCGCCATCAGGTGGTGCGGCGTGTGGTGCCCGAGCAGCCGGGGCGTGCGCAGCTCGGGTGCCTGGGCACGGCGGATCACCTCGTCCAGGGCGACCGACCGGCGGATGCGGCGCGCGGCCTCCTCGGGGCTCGCCACCACCCGCTTGACGAACACCCCGACGCCGCTGGAGGTGGTGCCCACCCAGTTGTCGTTGCGCCCGAGGTAGGCGGTCACCTCGCTGTCGGTCAGCTTCCCGAGGCCCAACGAGTCCAGGAACTCGTTCACCTCCGGTGCCTGGTCCAGCGAGACCGGCTGATAACTCCTGCGGTCCGAACTCAACTTCCCCCCGTTCGCAGTGCGTCCTACGGCGACGACGGCCGGACGGCCTGGCGGTCACACCAGGCAGTCCGGCGGCGTCGGCGTCGTCGATCCTGCCGCGTTCGGACAGCCGTTCACATCCGCTGGCCGGTGGTTTCGGACCCCGCCGTTCGGGGGTGTGTGAACCGCCGTCCAGGTGGCGAAACCCCTTGTTCAGCCGGGCGGAACCCGCCATTCGAGGGAAGCTCAGATCGACCTCAAACTTTGCACAGGCATTTGACGGGTTCCGCTTCTCGCCAGCAGGATCAAGGGTCATGGAGCCGGGCTGACCTCCGGTTCACAAGCATCAACGGGGAGACAGACCATGATCCGCTTGATCATTGTCGGGGATGACGTACTGTTCCGTGCCGGTCTGCAAAGAATCCTGGAGGACGCCCACGACATACGGGTCCCGGCCGACTGCGACTACGCCGACGCGGTGGAGACGACCACCGCCCACGACCCCGACGTAGTACTGCTCAGTGACGAGCGGCGCAGGAAAGAGACGCTCTCCCTCCTGACGGCCCTGCGGGCGCAGTCCGCACCGCCCGAGGTCGCGGTCCTCACCTCGGCCGCCGACGAACGCTTCGTCGTCGACTCCCTGCTGGCCGGCGCGACCGGCTTCCTGCTCCGTGACACCGTCCCGCACGACCTGGTCAACGCCGTCCGGCTGCTGGCCTCCGGCAGCAGCGCGCTCGCCCCGTCGGCCTCCCGCAGCGTGGTCGGCCACCTCCAGGCCCGGCCGCAGAAGGAGGCCCGCTCCCGGGTGGCCGACCTGTCCGACCGTGAGCTCGACGTGCTGTCCCTGCTGGCAGAGGGGCTGACCAACGCCGAGATCGGGCGGGCCCTGCTGCTCAGCCCCGCCACCGTCAAGGACCACCTCAGCGCCATCTACACCAAGCTCGGCACGACCAACCGGGTCCAGACCGCGGTTCTCGCCCACCGGATGGGCGCCGACCGCGATTCCCGTACGCGCACTTCTCGCGATTCCCGTAAGCGCGCCTCCCGAGCAGTGCCGGCTCAGTCGCTGTCCGAGGGCGCGGAGTTGCGCATTCCCGCCTGACTGGCCGAGGTGGCGAGGTCCTGCAGCGCCGCGAGATGGCGGCTCAGGGCCTCGCGCCCGGCGGGCGTGAGAGCAAGCCAGGTTCGCGGGCGTTTGCCAATGTAACCTTTGCGCGCCTGTACATATCCGGCCACTTCCAGCGCGGAGGTGATCCGGCTGACGCTGGCGTCGGAGACCTGGCAGTAGTCCCGCACGGCCCCGAACTCGGCCTCGGCGCAGCCCGACAGAAACGCCATCAGCGCCAGACGGGTGGGGTGGTGGATCACCTCGTCGAGCTCCGGCAGTCCTCTGTCACTCATCGGACGCACCTGCTCCGCGGCCACCCCGCGCCGCACCGGCGCCGTACCGCGCCGTCATCACGGCCAGCGCGACTGCGCCCAGCAGTCCGGAGACCACGGCACCCACGGTCCGGCCCCCGGGGAGGGCGGCCAGCCATCCGGCGGCGAAGACGGCGAGCGGGACCAGCTGGGCCTTCAGCCGCGCCCTGCGGTCCTGCTCCGGCCACAGCACGACGCCGGAGCGCCGGACCACGAGCAGGTGCAGGACGACGAAGGCGGCGGCGGCCAGGCAACCACCGACGCTCCCCCACAGGCCGTCGGCGGGATCGTCCGGCGCCGAGAAGCCGAACATCCCGATCGTGAATCCCGCGAAGAGCACCCCCTGAAGCGGCGGGAACCATCCGGGCGCCGACTGCGGACGGGCGGCGGCAGCGCGGGCCCGCTCGGCGGTCCGCAGGGCCGCGGCGGCGTCCGCGGCGGGGTTCTGGGCTTGAGACACGACGGAGTCCCCCTCGTTTTTCTGGCGAGCAAGTACACCCACCCTAGCAACTACTTTTGCGGTGCAAAAGTAGTTGCTAGGGCGTGGATGCGCCGGGCTAGTCGGCGAACCCGTCGCGCACGTGGTTGAAGACGGGGCGGTAGGTGTCCCATTCGGCGGTCGGGGCCGACAGGTAGATGTCGTACTCCCGGCCGCCCGCCGTGCCGTATCCGAGGTCGATGGCGCGGAAGGCGCGGGCGCGGCCGTGGAAGGTGAACTCCCACACCGCGGCCGGCTTGTCCTTGAACTTGGTCTTCTGCATCCGCAGCCTGCGGTACGTGGAGTAGTTGACCTTGGTGTTCGCCTCGATGTCCTTGAAGTGCTCGATGGGGTGCGAGCCGGCCGGGTCCACCATGCCGATGGTGATGCCGGCCAGGCCGGTCGGATCGGTGTAGGTGACCTCGTCGGCCTCGCCCTTCTTCCGCGTCCAGCCGTCCGGCACGGGGAAGGAGACGCCGAGCTGCTGGTCGCGGACCAGGTGGTAGCCGTCGGGGACGGGCGAGGGGGCGGTCGACGGGGTGGGCGCGCTGCTGGTCCCGTGCGTGTCGGCCGCGTCGCCGTCGCCCCGCGACGACACGAAGAGCGTGCCGGCCGCGGCGACCGCGGCCAGGACGACAGCGACGGCCACGAGAGTGCGCCGCCCTCGCTTGCGGCCGCCCCGGCCACCCCGGCCGCCCTGCTCCGGCGGCACGGGCGGGGTCGGCCGCGGCGGGGGCGTCCGGGGCGAGGACGTCGGTGCCGTGTCCGGGGTGCCGCGGTGGGTGTCGTGGGCGACCCCGGCCGACAGCGTGGTCGTCGGGCCGCCGGACCAGCTGGCCTGCAGGGCCCGTTCCGTCTGCTCCGCCGTGGGCCGGTCCTCGGGGTTCTTCGACAGCAGGATCTCGATGAGCGGTTCCAGCGGGCCGGCCTGCCGCATCGGCTCCAGTGGGTCCACGGCGATGGCGTACGCCGTCTCCATGGCGGTGTCCCGGCGGTACGGCGGCCTGCCCTCGACCGCCTGGTACAGCGTCGCGCCCAGCGACCACAGGTCGGAGGAGGGGCCGGGCTTCTGGCCGCGGATCCGCTCCGGGGCCATGAAGTCGATGGAGCCGACCATCTCCCCGGTCTGCGTGAGCGTCGAGGCGCCGGCGGTCTGCGCGATGCCGAAGTCGGTCAGGACCACCCGGCCGCCGGCGCCGAGCAGGACGTTGCCGGGCTTGATGTCGCGGTGCAGGACCCCGGCGGCGTGCGCGGCCCGTACGGCGGCGATCATGCCGAGGCCGATGCGGGCGGCCTCCTCGGGCGGCAGGGTGTGTCCGCCCTTGAGGACGTCGCCGAGGGTGGGCGCGGGGACGTACTCCATGACGATGCAGGGCCGGCCGTCGTCCTCGACGACGTCGTGCACGACGACCACGTTGGGATGGACGACCCGGGCGGCGCTGCGCGCCTCGCGGCGGGTGCGCTCGTAGAGCGTGGCGACCTCGCCGTCGGACAGATGCGGCTGCGTGTGGAGCCGCTTGAGCGCGACCCGGCGTGCGAGCACCTCGTCCTCGGCCAGCCACACGGTGCCCATACCGCCGCTGCCGACGGGCTCGACGAGCCGGTAACGCCCGGCGACCAGCCGCCCCTCGTCCGCCACAGCCCTGCCCTCCGCCCGCTCTGCCCCCTTCATGTCACTTCGCCCTGCACAGTAACCGACCTTGCTGAGAGACCCGAGGCCGGGCGACCTCGGCGGGCGCCACCACAACGCCTGCGAACGGACCCGGCGGGGAGGGATGCCGCCTCACCCAGGCGGGCGTATTGTCCGCTTATGGCTCCCCGGATGTCGTCGACGGCAAGGGGTGAGGGCGTGCGGGACACCGCCCGCTCCGTGTCCGGCACGGGCCGCGGGCCGGGGTTGCTGGCGCCCGCCCTGGTGGAGGCGATGCGGGACACGGGCGCCTGTGTGGGCGCGGTGTACCTGCTGCGGCCGGGCGAGCGGGTGCTGAGGCTGGCCCTGTTGAGCGGAGTCCCGTGGGAGATCGCCGCGCCGTGGGCGAGGGCCGCTCTGGGCGCTCCGACACCGGTGGCGGACGCCCTGCGGGAGCACCGCCTGGTGTGGCTCGGCGGTCAGGAGGAGCTGGCCCGCCGCTACCCGCAGCTGGCCCTCGTACTGCCGTACCCCTTCACCCTGGCCGCCGCCGCGATCACCACCGACGGCACCCGGTGGGGCGGACTCGTGCTCCAGTGGCCCGGCTCGCACCCCACGGAGCTGCGCCCACACGAACGCGACGCGATCGGCGACGCCTGCCGGAGCCTGGGCCTGCTGCTGCGGGCCGCCGCCGACAGCGGCCACCCCGTGCTGCCGGAGACCGAACCGCTCCTGGTGCCCCCGCCCGGAGCCGACGCGTCCGAGTCGTCCCCGGCCCAGGTCGCGGCGGCCTTCGCCGCGCGCCTTCCCGGTGGCTGCTGCGCGTTGGACACCGACGGGCGGATCGTCTTCGTCACCGACACCGCCGTCGATCTCCTCGGCGCCGGCACGTCCGAGCTGCTGGGTGCCCGGCCGTGGGAGGTACTGCCCTGGCTGAACGACCCCGTCGCCGAGGACCGCTACCGGGCCGCGGTGCTCAGCCGCCACCCCACGTCCTTCACCGCGCTGCGCCCACCGGACACCTGGCTGTCGTTCAGCCTCTACCCGGACGCCTCGGGCATCAGCGTGCGGATCGTCCCCGCCCCGGCGGGTACCCCGGACAGCCCGCGGGAGCCGGGCCCCGCGCCGCCCGCCGGGATCGGCCGGGCCGCCGCGCTGTACCACTTCATGCACCTGGCGGCGACGCTCACGGAGGCCGTCGGCGTGCAGGACGTCGTCGACCGGGTCGGCGACCAGGTGCCGCACGGCACCGGAGCCCGGGCCCTGGCGCTGATGACCGCGGAAGAGGGCAGGCTGCGGATCATCGGCCACCGCGGCTACACCGCCCAACTCATAAGCCGTCTCGACGCCACGCCGCTGACCTCGCGGACCCCCGCGGTGCACGCCCTGACCAGCGGCGTCCCCAGCTTCTTCGCCACCTTCGCCGACCTGAAACGCGCCTATCCCCCGGCAGTCCGCCAGGACGACATGGCCGCCTGGGCCTTCCTGCCGCTGGTCACCTCCGGACGCCCCGTCGGCTCGCTCGTCCTCGCCTACGACCGCCCGCACCCCTTCGCCCCCGAGGAGCGCGCCGTCCTCACCTCCCTGGCCGACCTGATCGCCCAAGCCCTGGACCGCGCGCGGCTCTACGACGCCAACCACGAACTCGCCCACAGCCTGCAGGCGAGCCTGCTGCCCCACGCCCTGCCCCGCCTGCCCCGGCTGGACGTGGCCGCCCGCTATCTCCCCGCCGGCCGCGGCATGGAGGTCGGCGGTGACTTCTACGACCTCATCCGCCTCGACGACACGACCGCCGCCGCGGCCATCGGTGACGTCCAGGGCCACAACGTGCAGGCCGCCGCGCTCATGGGCCAGGTCCGCACGGCCGTGCACGCCATGGCCGGCTCACCCCCCGGCGAGGTCCTCGCCCGCACCAACCGCCTGCTCACCGACCTCGACCCGGGCCTGTTCACGAGTTGCCTCTACGCCCATCTGGACCTGGCCCAGCACACCGCGTGCCTGGCCAGCGCCGGCCACCCCTGGCCCGTCCTGCGCCACCCCGACGGACACACCGAGGTCCTGCGCCCGGCACCCGGCCTCCTGCTGGGCATCGACCCCACCGCCACCTACCCGGCCACCGAGATCGCCCTGCCGCCGGGCGCCGTCCTCCTGCTGTACACCGACGGCCTGGTCGAGGTCCCCGGCGTCGACCTCGACGAGGTCACCGACGCGCTCGCCGCCCGACTGGCCGGGGCCGGCGACCTGGGGGCGGAAGCCCTCGCCGACATCCTCGTCCACGACGCCCGGGAGTACGCGCACCGCAGCGACGACGTCGCCCTGCTCCTCGTCCGCGTCACCGCCTGAGCCGGCTCAGGCAGCGCGCGCTGTCCCGGAGCCGCTGGTCCCGGCCGGCTCGCCGAACCAGTGGTGCAGCGCTGCGGTGAGCCCGTCGGGATCCGTGCCGCAGGCCCATGCGACGTAGCCGTCGGGCCGGATGAGCAGGGGCGTCGGTATCTCCGGTGACACGGCTCCGGCGGCCACCACGTCGACCCGGTCCCGCCAGCCCTCCGCCAGCCGCGGGAGCTCGCTGTGGTCGGTGGTGTGCACCAGCACGGCACGGCCGGCCCGTTGCAGCGTGGCCAGCCGCACCTGGCCCGCGCCGTCGTACGGCCGCGGACGCTCCAGAAGGAGATCCGGGGCGGCACGGCCGAGGAGATCCGACTCCTCGCTGTCCCCACCGTCCCCGCCGTCCCCGCCCATGGGGTAGATCAGGTCCTTCATCGCGTACACGTCGTGAAGGCGCTGCTTGACCGCGGGATCGGTCATCAGCTCCCGGAAGAACAGCTCGTAGGGGGCGTTGTTGTGCGCGCCGGGGTGCAGCAGCCGGGTCGCGGCCTCCGAGTTGCGCAGTACGCGGGCCGCCACCGGTCGGCGTTCGCTCTCATAGCTGTCGAGCAGCCCCGCCGGAGCGTCACCGCGGACGGCCGCGGCGAGCTTCCAACCGAGGTTGACCGCGTCCTGCAGACCGAGGTTGAGGCCCTGTCCGCCGAAGGGCGGGTGCACATGGGCGGCATCGCCCGCCAGGAACACCCGCCCGCGCCGGTAGCGCTCCGCCAGCCGGCAGTTGCCGGTGAACCGTGCGAGCGAGACCGGGTCGCTCAGGGTGACCTCGACCCCGCTGGTGCGGCGCAGGCTGGCTTCGACCTCGTCGAGGGTCACCTCACGGTGCCGGTCCACGGGCGGGGTGTCGAACTCGACGCTGACGATCCGGCTGGGGCCGAGCGCGTAGGCCGCGATACCGCGGGGGGTTCGGCTCCAGGTCCGCTCCAGGGCGCCCTCGGGCTCGACCGTCACCACCGCCTGATAGCCCGTCACCTCGGGTCCCCCACCGGGAAAGCCGACGCCGAGCGCCTTGCGGACCGCACTGCGGCCGCCGTCGCAGCCCACGACGTACGCGGCGCGGAAAGCGCGGCCGCGGCCGTCGCCGTCGGTGGCGGTCACCACGACAGGCGCGTCGGTCACGTCCGTCGTGTTCGTCGTGTCCGTCGCATCGGTCACGCCGGTCACGCCGGTCACGCTCAGCCCGCGTTCCAGCCTGCCGCCCAGGCGCACCAGGCAGTCGTACAGGACCTCTTCGAGGATCCCGGCGCGGACGGGCAGCATCTCGGGTGCCCTGCCGTGCGGGGCGCGCTCGGTCCGGTACGCCGGTTCGGCCCGGGCGGTGGCCTCCATCAGCGGGTCCAGCAGGCCGCGCCGGTCCAGCGCCTCGATGCTGCGGGCGGTGATGCCGGGTGCGCGCAGCCGCCGGTCGAAGTCGGCCGCCCGCTCGAGAACCAGGACGTCGGTGCCGGCCAGCGCCAGTTCGCAGGCCAGCATCAGCCCCACGGGGCCTGCGCCTACGACGATGACGTCCGCGTCAGGGACGGCGCCTTGGGGTGTGACGGCTTCGGGCATGGTGCGGGGTCTCCTTCCGGCGCGGGAACCGACAGGGACTGGAGCAGCAGGTCGGCCAGGGTCGCGTGGTAGCAGGAACGGAAGAGCGCCGCTTCGTCCGGCCGGGACCGGGAGCGGGTGAGCAGGCGGACCGCCGCCTCGTCCAGGGGGGTGCCGCCGTCGCAGTGGACGGCCAGTTCCTCGCGTCGTACCGCCCATGCGTCCTCGGCGGCCGGGGCGGCGGCCCCGATGCCGCGCAGGGCGATCAGGGTCTCGATCAGCAGGTCCCAGCGGCCGGCGTCCCGGGCGTAGGCACGCAGTCGCTCCAGCAGCGAGACGAACCGGTCCTGTTCGGCGGGGGACAGCGCGAGCGTCGTACGGCCCATGTCGGTGGCGTAGAAGACCGCGTGGGTGACGCGGTAGGCGTCGCGGACGAGGTCCTCGTCCGTCCACTCCCGGCGCAGCACCCGCGTCCGGCACAGCCCCGGCCAGTCCGGCGGCGTGCGCAGCAGACCGGCGGCCTGCAGGGCGTGGAGGACGCCCGGCGAGCCAGGGCGCAGACCGGCGCGAGCCTGGTCGCGCAGGACGCGTTCGCAGTCGTCGTCCCGGTGGCCTGCTGCTCGCAGCCACAGACAGGGCTGCATCAGATAGAGGCCGTCGGCCGGCGCGGCGGTGGCGGCCCTGGCAGCCAGACCGTCGGTGCACGCCGCGACGAGGAACTCCCGCCAGTCGTCGAGTTCCCCGGTCGGGCCGAGCCGTCCGGCGAGATGGAAGTGCACGAGCGCGAGTTCGCTGAGCGGCTTGAGGCGGTCGCGCGAGGCGGTCGGGTCGGACGGCGGGAGGAAGGAGGGCAGCCGGTCACCGACCCATGCCAGTGCGCGGCTCGTCGGACCGGGCCTCACCTACGCTCCTTCCGGGCCCGGCGCACCATGCCGCTCGCAACGAGACGGTCGAGGAGCTGGTGGCGCAGCCGGTGCGCCGTGTCCTCGTCGCCGTCGGGGAGCAGCGGGGCGTACGGGTTCGGGGCGCCCGTCTCCAGTGCGGTCCGCAGGACGTGGCCGGCGCGCTGGGAGAGACGGTGGACGGTGAACTTCCTGGTGTCCAGCAGCACTCCGCAGAAGGGGAGTTCGCGGAAGACGATGTGGTCGGCGAGCCTGAACTCGCGGATCTCGTCGCGTTCTTCGTCGCGTTCCTGGTCGCGTTCCTCGTCACGCATCGTCCAGTCCTTCCAGCCAGCGCTCGATCACGCACAGGCGGGCGATCTCCTCGCCGTTGCGGTGCACCCGGGCCCGGGTGAGGCCGTCGATGAACGTCCGGCTCAGCACGCCCGTCCGGCAGAGCAGGGAGTCGGGGGTCAGCAGCGAACGGCACAGCTCGAAGTTCTGGTTGACGAACACCGCGGACATCGAGTCGATGCGGGCCTGTTGCATGCGATGGCCGATCCCGGCGGGTACCGCCCGGTCGGCGTAGGCGAGCCGCAGGGCGAACTTGTCGACGGTGAGCCCGTGTCCGAAGCCGATGCGGTGCCGGGCGGGCAGGGCCAGGGCGTACTCCACGACGTCCCGGTCCGCGAAGGGCGTACTGATCAACCGGTGTTTGGGCAGGGCGTAGTTGATCCAGGCCGCCTGGAGGTTGGCCGTGCTCAGCGACTGGCCGAGCATGAAGAGCGAGGTGATGCCCTGCGGCAGCCGGCGCGGGGACCAGCCGCCTCGTCGCATCGCCGAGTGCAGGCTGTCGCGGGCCCGGTCGGCGGCGTCGCGCAGCGCCAGGGTGACGCGGGCGCCGGCTTCCTCGGTGAAGCCGACGGGGTGCACGATGGCGTTGCGGTCCGGCAGGGCGGTCGTGGGGTCGCCGCTGAGCAGCCGGTAGAGATAGCGGGCGGTGGCCACGGCCTTGGTGCCCCGCCGAGTGACGCTCCCGGTCGCTTCCGGGGCGCCCGCCGCGAACGACGTCCTCGCGGCGGCCGCGAGCGTCTGCCAGACGGGCTCGCCGGCCACCCGCGGGTCGAGCATCGCGGGGCCCGCCACCGAGAACAGGCCGCGTTGCAGATCATGGGCGAAGATCTGGTCCGCCAGCAGCCCGGACAGGACGAACCGCGCCCCGGCCGCCTCCGCCTGGTCCACGGCCGCCGCGATGCCCTGCAGGGGCACATGGGTCTGCGGCAGCGCGCCGGTGGCGGGGATGTCGACGTAGTCGCCGCCGGCCCGGGTGTGCTTGGACATCTCGTACGGCATCCACGTCAGACCGCAGGCGCGGGCCACCGACTCGGCCGCCTCCCGGTCGGCGTCGAAGCCGGGAAAGCCCTCCAGGGTGAAGTGCAGCCCCATGCCCCGGCCCGGCCCCGAGCCGATCTCGTGGGCGACGGCGGCCGAGTCGATGCCGCCGCTGAGCATGAGCACCGCGTCGGACTCGTGGGCGAGCATCCGGTCGCAGGCCTGGGCGATGCGCTCCCGCAGGCCGTCGGCCGCCTCGTCGATGGTGCGGGGCGGGCTGTCGTACGGCCGGAACTCGTCGAACGTCTCGACCCGGGCGCCCCGGCCGTGCTCCAGTACGAGCGTGCTGCCGGGCGGCAGCCTGCGGACCCCGGCGAACCACGAGCGGTCGTCGGGCATGCCGCGCTCGGCGATGAGCATGGGCAGTACGTCGGTGTCGACGTCGGAGAGCCGGGGCGGGCGGTCGCCCAGCAGTTGGGCCGGGTCGGCGGCCCACAGCAGACTGCCGCCGTCCTGCCGCCAGAACAGCGGCGTCAGGGCGTTCACCGCGCGGTACAGGCTCAACCGCCCGCCGTCCGGGGCGACATGGGCGAGTACGAAGTCACCGCGCAGCCGGCGCACCGCTTCGGGGCCGCGCAGGTCGAGCAACCGCTGCAGCGCGGCGAGGGCGGCACCGGGCTCGCGGTCCGCGTCGAGCAGCAGGAACTCCGGCAGCGCGGAGAGGTCGAGCCAGCCGGTGACCTGCAGCCGGTCGGCGCGCTCCACGCGGGCCGCGTCCAGGGGGGCGCCGTTGTCGTACACGGGGCCCTGGCACAGCAGGGGGCGGCTGTCGGCGGCTGCGGCGCGGACCGTGCCGGGAACGCCGTACGTCGTGGTCGCGTCCAGGAGGGCGCCGCCGGGCACGTGGACCCGGCCCGCCATGCCGAATGCGGTGAGCAGCATGATCAGCCCTCCTGCGGGTAGCGGAGCAGTTCGACGTAGCCGAGGGGCCGCTCCCCGCCGCGGCCGACGAGCGGCAGGTCGCCCAGGGCCGGCCAGGCGTGCAGTTCCTCGCTGCCGTCGGAGTGCTCGATGACCGGGTAGCCGATGACGACCTCCGCGTCGAACCCGAGCCCGCGCAGCGCCGCGCAGACACCGAGCGATTCGTGCAGGCACAGATGGGCTCCCGCGACGGTGCGGGCGAGGCCCTGGATCTGCCAGGCGGCCGCGCGGGCGCAGAAGGCGGTCGCCTCGTCCCGGCCGCCTCGCCACGGCCGGCGCGGGTCGGCCTCGGGCAGCAGCGGCAGGGCGGCCGCCAGGCCACCGCCGCGGAAGGCACGGCCGATCCGCAGGTAGTCCGCGACCGCCCGGGGCAGCTCACGGCCGCGCACCGGAATCTCCGCGGGCACGCGTACGCCACCGAGTGCGGAACGGACCAGGCGACTTCGCAGATCGCGCCGGGTCTCGCGGGGAGATCCGGCGGCCGACCGGAGAGCTGGAATGGCGGAAAGCACGGTCTCCTCTTTCTCGCTCGGCGGGCTGCAATTCGTTTCGCTACAGATGAAACCCGGAAGGGGCCAGGCGTGGCCTTTCCACCGAAGGAAAGGCCACGCCTGGGGTTTCACCGGGACGGAATCACTTCCGCCACCCAAGGAGCGAGGTCGCTCACGGGGTCCAGTCGCCGTCGAACGTGTCGTCGGTCGGACCGCTCCAGCCCATGGTGACCTCGTCGAGCTCGCCGACGAACTCGAAGTCGTCGACCGTGATCTCGATCTTCTCCTGCATGTCGAGCACCTCCTCAATAACTTGTGGACGTGAACATCGGATCCGGACCGGCAGGACCGTTTCCGTGCCTCCACTCTGGCGTACGGAGAGCCGTCGGCGACATTCCGAAGAATCACCAGGTCCCTTTCACCTGGTTTCTTTCCCCTGCTGAATTTCCCTGAGGGGAAATCACCTACAGTCGGATGGCCGCCCCGGCGGTTACTGTGAGCAAAGGAGATGGCGGCCGGGAGGCGGATATGCGTATCACTGACGAGCAGGTGGAAAAACTGCACCGCGACGGCTATGTCCTGGTGGACGACTTCGTTTCCGGGGCGGATCTGGAAAAGGCGCGGGAGGCAACGCTGCGTTATTTCCCGGACAGCGCCGAACGGCTGCGCACGCCCGAGCGGTACGCGACCCTGAAGAGGTCGGCCGGATTCCCGTACGAGCCGCCCGCGCTCAACCACCTGTCGCTCCACCCGGAGTTGATCTCGGGCGTGGAGCGCGTGCTCGGCACCCGGGACGTCCGGCTGGGTGACTCGATCATGCAGGCCAAGTACGGCAGCCGGATCGCGCCCGCCCACACCCAGCAGCTGCACAACGAGGCCTGGGGCCGCAACACGCTGGTCCCGCCCCGGGGGGACGGCGTGTACCAGCGCGTCCTCGCGATCGTCTACCTCTCCGACGTCACCGAGGAGCTCGGGCCCACCTGTGTGGTGCCCAGGAAGCACACCGCCGACGTGCCCCTGCTCTCCTCGGGATACTCCGCCTACAGCCGCGCCGAGTTCCCCTGGCTGTACGAGCTGGAGGAGCCGGTCCCCGCCCGTGCCGGCTCGGTGCTGCTGCTCACGGGGACCACCGTGCACCGGTGCTCCGCGGTGCGCGACGAGAGCGGCCACCGCTTCGCCCTGTACCTCAACTTCCATGCCGCGGACTCGATCTGGCTGGACAAGCAGACCTGGGTGGGCTCCCCCGCCTCGGCCGACGGTCCCGCCCTGTGCCGGTTCATGGCGCAGGCCTCCCCACGCCAGCGTGAGCTGCTGGGCTTCCCCGCGCCCGGCTCGCCGTACTGGAACCGGGAGACCGTGGCCGGGCTGGCGGAGCTGTACCCGGGCATGGACGTCACGCCGTACTCCCGCGCATGAGCGCCACCATGATCGAGGCCCGGCGGGTCGGGCGCACGTTCGGCGAGGTGCGCGCCCTGCACGATGTCAGCCTCCGGGTGCGCGCCGGGTCCGTGCTGGGGCTGCTGGGGCACAACGGTGCGGGCAAGACGACACTGATCAACGTCCTCACCACCGCGCTGCCGCCCACCTCGGGCTCGGCCGTGGTGGCGGGCCACGACGTGGTCCGCCAGGGGCGTCAGGTACGCCGCCGGATCGGTCTGACCGGGCAGTTCGCCGCCGTCGACGACCGGCTGACCGGCCACGCCAACCTGCTGCTCGTGGCACGGCTGCTGGGGGCGAGCCCCCGTGCGGCACGGCGGCGCAGCGAGGAACTCCTCGCCGCCTTCGGGCTCGAGCACGCGGCCCGGCGGCCGGCCCGCACCTACTCCGGCGGTATGCGCCGGCGCCTCGATCTGGCCATCGGGCTGGTGGGCCGGCCGGATGTGCTGTTCCTGGACGAGCCGACCACCGGCCTCGACCCGGCGAGCCGTGTCCAGTTGTGGGAGATCGTCGAGGCACTGGCCGCGGACGGTGTGGCCGTCCTGCTGACGACCCAGTATCTGGAGGAGGCCGACCGGCTCGCGGACAGCATCGTGGTGCTCGACTCCGGTGAGGTGGCCGCGACGGGCACGGCCCGCGAACTCAAGGCGCGCGTCGGCACGCTCACGGTGCAGCTGTCCTTCGCCGGGCCCGGACAGCGGGCGGCCGCCGAGGACGCGCTGCGCCGCTCGGGCCTGCGCCCGGCACCGGGCGCCGACGGGTCGGCCGTCGGCGTACCCGTGGAGTCGTCCGCCGAGGTGCCGGCCGTGGTCCGGGCACTGGACACGGCCGGTGTCGCCCTGGCCGGGCTGGAGTTGAGCTCTCCCACCCTCGACGACGTGTACCTGGCGCTCACCGGGAGCGGGCACCGCTCCTCGGAGGCGGCAGCGCAGGAGCGGCCATGAAGGAGCGTCGATGAAGGAGCGCCCATGAAGGAGCGTCCATGAAGGAGCGCCCATGAAAGCCCTGGTCGACAGCTCGTCGGCGTCGGCGAGTGCCCCCGGCCGCGCCCACGCCGCGGCCGGGCTGCGCGGCTGCGGGGAGCGCTGGCGCGGCAGCGGTCCGGTCACGCAAGTCCTCGTCCTCACCAAGCGCGCGCTGTGGTCCCAGTTCGCCGACCGCCGGGTGCTGGTGATCAAACTCCTCCAGCCGCTGCTGCTGCTCGTGGTGCTCGGCCAGCTCTTCGGCAGCATGGTCGATCCCGCGCTGCTGCCGAGCGGGGTGCCGTACATGGAGTTTCTGCTGCCGGCGTTGCTGGTGACGAGCGGGATCGGTTCGGCGGCCGCCTCGGGTGCCATTCTCAGCCGGGACATGGAGAACGGCGTGATGGCGCGGCTGCGTTCGCTGCCCATCGGCCTGTCCTCGGTCCTGTTCGCCCGCGGCTTCGCCGATCTGCTGCGCTGCTGCGTCCAGATGGTGATCATGACGGTGTTCGCGTGGGCGCTGTTCGGCTACTCGCCGCCCGGCGGGATCCTCGGCACCGCGGCCGCCGTCGCCCTGGCCGGCTTTGTCATCTGGGCGCTGACCTGGGTCTTCCTGGCCCTGAGCTGTTGGCTGCGCAGCCTCGACGCCATGCAGAGCATCGCCGGGGTGGCCACGTTCCCGCTGATGTTCGGGTCGAGCGCGTTCGCCCCGGTGGACGGCATGCCGTTCTGGCTCCAGGTGATCGCCCGTGCCAACCCGCTCAGTTACGCCGTCGACGCCTCGCGAAGCCTCTGCCTGGGCACGCCCGACCTCGGCGGGCTAGGGGGCGCCCTGGCCGCGAGTGCCGGAGTCGCGGCGCTCGGCATCCTGCTGGCGGTGCGGGGGTTCCGGCGGCCGTTGGTGGGCTGACGCGGGGGCCGGCGCATCGGTCTCCTGGGGCAGTACCGAGGGCAGCTCGTGCCGGGACCGGACACCGAGCTTGCGGTACACGTGGCTGAGGTGCCATTCCACGGTCTTGACGGACACGAACAGACCGCGCGCGATCTCCCGGTTGGGCACCCCGGCCCGCGCCAGCTCCGCCACCCGCTGCTCGCTGGGCGTCAGCCGGTTGATGCCGCCGCGCACGGGCCGCGCCCCGAGCACCCGCATCTCCGCCTCGGCCAGCTCCACCAGTGCCCGCGCACCGCACTCCCGGGCGATCTCCCGCCCCTGGGTCAGGGAGCGCCGGGCCGCGGCACGCTGACGCGAGCGGCGCTGCACCGAGCCCAACTGCACCAGGGCAGCCGCCAGTTGGAGCGGCTGCTCGGAGGGCGACAGCAGCGCCACGGCTCGCTGCAGTTCCTCCAGCCCGTGACTGCCGCCGCCGAGCGCGCCGTCCACCCGGTGGACCAGCGCCAACGGCACGGGCGCGCCGAGTTCCTGCGCGGACTCCGTCTCCCGCCGGATCATGGCCCGTGCCTCGTCCTCGCGGCCCGCCACGATCAGGGCCAGCGCGACATGGTGCCACGCTCCGGTCACCCGCAGCCCCAGCCGCCCGTCGGACGTCAGCCAGCGGGCGTGCCGCCAGATGTCCAGCGCCTCGTCGAGCCGCCCCAGTTCGGCACAGAGCCGGGCCCGCGCCTCCCACAGCGGGGCGAAGAGCAGCTGCTCGGGCGGCTTCCCCGACGGCACGCTGTCCCGCAGCACCCGCCCCGCCGCCTCCCGGTCGCCCCGCTCCAGCAGGACGTGCCCCAGCACGGACGCGGCCAGCGGGACCCCCAGTCCGGGCGGCCGGTCATCGGCCCGTAAGTCGAGCACGGCACGGGCGTATCGCTCCGCGTCGTCCAGTTCGCCCAGCCCGTACGCCAGCATGGCCTGCAGCCCCACGGAGTCCGACTGGTGTTCCGCTGCGCGGGTGTCGGTGCTGTGGGGCAGGGTGTCCAGGAGCAGGCCGCGCGCCTCGGAGAGCCGGCCGGTGCACGCCAGGACGCAGACAACGAGGTGGACGGCGGGGAGTCCGGTCAGCCCGTCGGGCGCGAACTCGGTGATCCGCAGCATGCTGTTGATCTGCCGGACCAGGGTGCTCGCGGTGGCTCCGTGGTCCCGGTCGACCACCAGGCGCAGGGCCCGCAGCAGCGTCGCCTCCGGTCCGCCGGCGGTGCGCGCGGGGTACCGGGAGTGGACGAGGGCGCGGGCGTCGGCACGGGTGCCCACGCTGGCCAGCGAGACCAGGGCCGTGATGGCGTCGAGCCGGGTGCGCAGCCGCTCCTCGCCGCTGGGCAGCGAGCACGACAGCTCTCTGAGCAGGGCAAGCGCGGCCGGATGCCGGTGCTCCCGGGTCAGGGCTCGCGCATAGTGCAGGCCCGTGGCCACCCGTGTCGTGGCGGTGGGCGCCTTCTCCATGGCCTGGCGCAGATGGGGGAGCGCCTCGGGGCTCTCGGCGGCCAGTGCCGCGGCTCCGAGTTCGGTGAGCAGGTCGTACTCCCTTGTGGTGGGGGCCTGTTCGCGCAGAGCGCGCCTGAGCAGCTGGACCGACTTGTCCGCGCGGCCGTCCGCCAGGGTCTGGCGCGCGGCGCCGCGCAGCACCGACTCGGCCCACGCGTCGGCCGCGGGCGGGGTGTGCAGGAGGTGCTCGGCGACCGCGGAGACGGGGGCGTTGCGGGCCGCGAGCGCCCCGGCGGCGGCCCGGTGGGCGCGCTCCCGCGAGGCCGGCGAGGTCAGGGCGGCCACCGCGGTGCGCAACAGGGGCTGGGCGAGCCGCAGGTGCTCCCCGTCCCGCAGCAGGCCGGCGGCGACGGCTTCCGTGGCGGCTTCGTGTGCCGCTTCTGCCGTGAGGTCCGCGGCCTGGGCGGCCTCGTCGACGGTGGCGCCGGTCGCGTCGAAGACCGCCACTGCCTCGACCGTGCGGGCCGCCTCCGGGGTGAGGCTCGCCAGTCTGAGCCGGCTCTGCCGTACGACGCTGCGGGGCAGGGTCGTACGGAGGTCGCCGATGCGCGCCGCGTTGGGCCGCAGCCCCTGGTCGACGGCTTCGGCGCACAGTGCGTGGAGCAGGAACGGATTGCCCCCGGTCAGTTCGTGGCAGACGGCCGTGAAGCCGTCCTCCGCCGCCCCGGCCCAGTGGCTGCGCACGACGGCCCCGGTCGCCGCCTCGGTCAGCGGCGCCAGCCACAGCGGGACGGTGGAGCCCAGTCGTGCCAGCAGGTCGGCGGTCCGTCTGGCCGGTCCGTCCTGGTCGGGTGCGGTCGTGGTGACGGCGAGCAGCACGGGCCGGTCGTCCAGGCGGTTGGCGAGGTGGGACAGGAACTGCAGCGAGGGCTCGTCGGCCCACTGCATGTCGTCGACCAGCAGGGCCAGCGGGGCCCGTGCGGCGAGCCGGACCGCGAGCCGGTGCAGTATCCGGGCCATCGCCCGGCCCTCCGCCTGCGTGGGCGGCTTCCTGAGCGGATCGAGCAGGGGCCGGGCCTCGTCGGTTCCCGGCTGCTCGGTCTCGTCGAGCAGCGCCTCGAAGAGCTGCAGGCACAGTCCGTACGGCACACCGCGTTCCTCGGTGCTTCCGCGGGCGGTCAGGACCCGCAGTCCGGCGTCCCGCGCGCTCTCGCCCACGCCGCCGAGCACGGCGGACCGGCCGGATCCGGGTTCTCCCTCGACGAGCAGCACCCGTCCGCGCCCTGACACGACGTCTGCCAGGGCGCTCCGTATCCGTTCTCCTTCCCGTTGTCTCTCCGCAAGGCCGAACCAGCCGCTTTGCACACGCTCCCCCGTTCCGATCCCCGTTCATTGATCATTTCGTGTGTGAGCGCACCACGCACTTCGCCTTTCGTTCACCTGTCACCCGTCGCACTTCATCCTTTTCCGAAGCATTAAATAGCGGTTTATTCACGGCAATTCGACCCCCGGCTTCCCCCCAAAACGCCCCTCGGCGGCCTGGGTCCCCCCGGGACTCCCCCGGCGCGCGACGGCCCGATACACGTCAGGATCTTGTGCGGCCGCAACTTCGCAGTTTGGGCCTTGCATGTGCAGCCCCACCGAAACCGGAGAGGCAGATCACGTTGAGCACGCCAGCAGCACAGCACGGAGGACCTGGCCGGCAGAACGACACCATGCGACTCAGCAGACGGCAGGCCGAGATCGTCGCCCTCGTCGCCGAGGGCTACTCCGGAAAGGAGATCGCCCGGATCCTCCGGATGTCGCCCAAGACTGTGGAATCCCACATGCAGCGTCTCTTCGACCGATACGGCGTCCGCAGCCGCGCGGGCATCGTCGCCAAGTGGCTGACGAACTGCGCGTAGCAGCACCGGCGTCGGCGGGGCGGGCCGTGCCCGTCCCGCCGAGCCCCGTTCAGCTCACGCCCAGCAAGCTCGCCAGCTGCCCGTAGCCCTGGTCCCAGCCCCACTCCTGACGCACCCGTTCGCGCCCCTTGCGGCCCATCTCCTGGGCGAGTGAGGCGTCGTCCAGGAGCGCCGTCAGCCGGTCCGCGAGCACTCGTACGTCATGGCCGTCGACCAGGAACCCCGTCTCCCCGTCCCGCACCGTGTCCGGTGCGCCGCCCGAGTCGCCGACGACGATCGGCAGTCCCGCCGCGGCGGCCTCCAGGAAGACGATCCCGAGACCCTCCACCTCCATGCCCGCCCGGCGGGTACGGCACGGCATGGCGAACACCTGGGCGGCGGCGTAGAAGTCGGGCATCTCCTCGTGCGGATGTCCGCCCGCGAAGAGCACGGAGCCGGTCAGCCCCTGCTCGGCCACGAGCCGGCGCAGGGCACGGTCGTACGGGCCGTCGCCGACCAGGAGCAGGGCCGCGTCGGGGACGGTGCGGTGCACCAGGCGCAGCGCACGTACGAGGGTGTCCTGGCCCTTGCGGGGGATCAGCCGTGCCGCGCACAGCACGACGGGCCGGCTGCCGAGACCGTACGCCTGGCGCACCCGGGCCGCGCCGTCCGCGGAGCCGTGGAAGGCGTCCGGGTCGACGCCGGGGGCCAGTCGCCGCATGCGTGCCGCCGCCTCGGGGCCGACGGCGGCGGCGATCCGCGCCCTGGTGTACGCGCCGAGGTGGGTGACGCAGTCCACCCTGGCACCGATGCGGCGCAGCATCCCCCGGGCGCCGGGTGTGCGCGCCCACCACACCTCGTGCCCGTGTGTCGTGGCGACCAGCCGCTCGACGTCCGTACGGCGGCGCAGCTCGTCGGCCATCAGCCCGAGCGGGGCCGCGGCCCCGAACCAGACGCTGTCGCAGTCGAACTGGCGGGCCAGCCCCACCGCCCGGGTCGTGATCCGCCGGGTCGGCAGCAGCATGCGGGTGCGGTCCCGGATCACGGGGAACGGCAGCCGGGCGTCGTGGGCGAGGTGGCCCGGGGTGGAGGAGGTGTAGACGACGACGCGGTCGGGCGGGAAGCGGACCGTCATGGCGTGGACGAAGGTCTCGATACCGCCCTGGCGGGGTGGGAAGTCGTTGGTGACGACGAGCGTGCGCGGCATGGTCGGTCAGTCCTCCAGCGGCTTCACGGTGAACAGGTAGTTGCGGTGTGCCGTGGTGACCCGGTCCACGGGGCGCCAGTCGCCGTCCCGCCACAGGAACATCGAGTAGCCCGCGCGGCGCAGCTCGTCGGCCAGTGCGTCGGCGTCGGCGCCGTACTTGGCCAGGTGCCGCTGCTCGATCTCCAGCAGCAGCGTGGGACGGTCGCGCAGCAGCGTCCGGGCCGCCCCGGCCAGCACCAGCGGTTCCGCCCCCTCGACGTCCGCCTTGATGAAGTCGACGCGGGGCAGGGCGGCCGCCGTCACCATCGCGTCCACGGTGCTGACGCGCACGTTCAGCCGCCGCTCCCCCGCGAACTCGCTGTTGGGGCCGAGCCCTTGGGCCCCGTCGGTGACGAACGCCCGCCCGTGCACGGGAAGTCCACGGCGGTATGGCAGGCTCATGACCGCCCTGTCCTTCGGGTGGGCGCCGAGCGCGACGCGGTGCGCACGCGCCCGGCCGCGGCTCAGCAGGCGGATACCGGCGCCGAGAACGCGGTACGGGCCGGGCAGCGGCTCGAAGCTGTGCACGCTGCCCTTCGGGCCGGCCACGCACGACAGGGCGTAGGTGTAGAGCCCGTACTCCGCGCCGACGTCGAGGCAGATGTCGCCCTCGCCCACCACCTTGTGGAGACCGTCGATCTCGTCCTCCACGAAGGAGAAGCGGCGGCTGAGGGTGCGCAGCAGGGAGTAGGTCCGGCCTACGCGGCGTTCGGCGGGCCGGGGCGGGGCGAGTCGGGTGGGCATGGCGGCTCCTGACGGGGCCGGGCGCCGGCCGGCCGACACGAGGCGGAACCAGCCGAGCAGCACCAGCGGGTAGACGAGGTATCCGAAGCGGGTCGCCGGGATCAGGCACATGGCGAGACCGAGCCCCAGCGCGAGCCGGTCCGCCGCGGCGACGGTGGTGCGCGGCGGCCGGGTGGCGAGCGACACGGCCACCGCGGCCGCGCTCACCACGAGCGCCACGACCGCGAGGACGAAGCCCCCCGGCACATGACGGGCCAGGAGGTGACCGGGCAGCGGGCTGGTCGCCGGGGAGCCGGTCCCGCCCTCGCCGAGCGGGAACAGGAGCAGATGCTCGGCGAAGGTCCGCGGGTCGGCCAGGGCGATGGGGAGCACCGCGAGCGCGGCCAGCGTCAGTGCCGTCGCGGCGGCGCGCAGCACGGCCCGGCGCCCGGCGGTGACCGCGAGCAGGGCCAGCCCCACGGGCAGCAGCGGCCAGGCGGTCCACTTCAACGCCGCCGCCGCGCCCAGCGCGAGCCCCGCGCCCACCCCCGAGCCACCTCGCCCGGCGAGGGCAAGGGCAAGGCACATCAGCCCGATGACCGGCAGATCAACACCACCGACGGCAAGCGGCAACGCGACCACGGGCGCGGCGGCGAGCCACAGCAGGGCGTTTGCGGCGGGGACGGCGCCTGCGCGCACGCCGCGAGGGCCGAGGGCCACCACGGCGGCGAGCGCCATGGCGCCGAGGAACACGGCGGCGAACCAGAGCCGGGCGTCCCCGAGCGGGCTCTCGCCGAGAACGGCTCGCGGCAGTCCGAAGAGTGCCGTACCGGGCAAGTACGGGTTGTAGTCCCGCAGTTCCGCTGGATCCGGCACGTAAGGGCTGCCGGAGTCCAGCAGCAGGGCGCCGGAGCGTTCGACGACCTCGACCTCCATCTGGCGCGCCCCGTGGGCGACCAGGAACAGCACAGGCACGAGGACCGACCCGGTCACCGCGGCGGCCGCACTCGGCCGGCCCCAGGGTCGCGAGGCCCGATGGGCGACGATCGCGGCCGTGCCGTACCCGACGGCCGCGCAGGCACCCCACACCTGATGGGGAGCCAGGTCCGAGCGCAGCCAGAGCAGCAGCGCGAACCCGCAGCAGAGCGCCCACAAAACCGTCTCCCAGCGGACGGCGGACGCCGATGAGGCCGTTGGGGCCGTTGAGACCGATGGGGCCGACGGGGCAGCAGCCGTGCGTGGCGCCGGCGGAGCCGGTACCGCGGGCCGTACGGACACCGGCAAGGACGCCTGCGACACCACCGTTCCCCGCGACAGCCCGTGCATCCCTACCCCCT
Organism: Streptomyces sp. T12; assembly: GCF_028736035.1. Classification (NCBI taxonomy): domain Bacteria; kingdom Bacillati; phylum Actinomycetota; class Actinomycetes; order Kitasatosporales; family Streptomycetaceae; genus Streptomyces; species Streptomyces sp. T12. The sequence goes on along the minus strand of NZ_CP117866.1, from coordinate 5,559,097 downwards.
GGTCAGCGACGTGTCCTGGCGGTCAAGTCTTCGCAAGGGGCGGCCCGCAATCGTCACACCGGAATGCGATCCTCGGCGTCAACCCGTGGTACTCGTCCGGCCGTTGGGTCAACCCGTACGGTGACGCGGTCCGGGCCGGTCCGGCCGACAATGTGGGGATGCGTCAGTCGTCGCTCCGGCCCACCGCCTGGCCCCGCTCCCCCCGCTACCCGTACGTCAGCGGCGGGCTGCTGGCCCTGCTGGCCGCCGCCGAGGTCCTGAACGGCCGGATCACCTCCGCCACCGTCCTGGCCACGCTGCCCTTCGTGGTGCTGCCGCTGCTGTGGCGGCGGCTGGAACCCCGCACCGGGCTCCTGGTCGTGCCCGCCGCCCTGCTGAACTTCCTCTTCCGCCCGGAACTGCTGCTGGCGGTTGCGGTGGCCGGCGTCATGGGCCTCTACACGCTCGCGCGGCACCGCGTCCTGCATCCCGCCCTGCTCATCACGGCCGGCATCACCGGATCGGTGCTGGTCAACGTGGGCCATGTGGTGACGGGCGTGTACGACCTCGGGGGCAGGGCGCCCGCTGTCGGCGCCGACGGCTCGATGTCGTACTTCACCGAGTCGTTCGTCCTGGCCGTGGGTGTGGTGGCCACCGTCGGCGTGGCGGACGCCTTCCGCAGCCGGGAGGAGACCCTGCAGGCGCGTGAGGCAGCTCAGCGCGAGCTGATCGCCATGGAGCGCCGGCACGCCGCCGCAGCCGAACGGGCCGCCATAGCACGGGAGTTGCACGACGTGGTGGCCCACGCGGTGTCCGTGATCGCCGTCCAGGCGGAGAGCGCGACCTACACCACGCCCGATCTGTCCCCGGCCGCCCGCGAGGGTTTTCAGCAGATCGCCGGGTCCGCCCGGTCGGCGATGGCCGAACTGCGCCAACTGCTCAGCGTGTTGCGCGCGAACGACCCCGGGGGCGAGGAGTCGGCGCCGATCGCGCCGCAGCCGACGCTCGACTCCCTCGACGCCCTGCTGGACGCACACCGCTCCGGGGGCGGCGAGGTCGAACTGCACACCGAGGGGACGCGCCCGGCAGCTCTGCCGCCGTCGGTCGAACTGACCGTGTACCGGATCGTGCAGGAAGCCCTGACCAACGCCCGCCGGCACGCCCCGGGCGCCAAGGTCCGGGTACGGCTGGAATTCAGCCCGTCCCAGGTGCGGTTGCGCGTCGTGGACGACGGACCAGGGCCGGATCCGGAGCCGAAGCCCGCCGAACCGGGCTCCGGGGGGCACGGGTTGAGCGGTATGCGGGAGCGTGCGAGCCTGCTCGGTGGACGGCTGACCTGCGGGGCGGCCGGTCCCGGGGGCGGCTTCCTGGTCGACGCCGAACTCCCGGCACGGGCGAGCGCCAGGAGTCTTGCGGAGGGTGTGGGCGAGTGACGGTGACGGAACCGATCCGGGCGATAGTCGCCGACGACCAGACGGTGGTGCGGACCGCCTTCGTGAACCTGCTGTCCACCCAGGACGACATCGACATCGTCGGCGAGGCGGAGAACGGCGAACAGGCCATCGCCCTGGCCCTGGAACACCGGCCCGACGTGGCGCTGCTGGACATCCGCATGCCGAAGCTGGACGGCATCCAGGCCGCGCGCGCCATCCTCCGGGAGACCGACGGGCGCACCAGGGCGCTGATGCTCACCACCTTCGACCTCGACCGGTACGTCTTCGACGCGCTCGCGGCCGGGGCCAGCGGCTTCCTGCTGAAGGACGCCACCTTTCCGGAACTGCTGCACGCGGTACGGGTCGTGGCGGCCGGTGACGCGATGCTGGCGCCCGGCATCACGCGACGGCTGATCGCCGAGTTCGCCCAGCGGCGCCCGCCCGAGGTGCCCGAGGCGCTCCTCGACCGGCTCACCGCGCGCGAGTCGGAGGTGCTGCTGCTGATCGCCCAGGGGCTGTCCAACACCGACATCGCCGAACGCCTGACCATCACCGACCACACCGTCAAGACCCACATCAACCGGCTCTTCACCAAACTCGGCCTGCGCGACCGCGCCCAGGCGGTGATCGTCGCGTACGAGGCCGGCCTGGTGAAGCCGGGGGACACCGGCTCGGGAGCTGCCTGGTGAGGCTGATTCCGCGAACGGCCGTCACGGCCCGATGACCAGGGCGCGGCACGGCGCCGTGCGGGCCCTGTCCCGGGCGTCGGCCCGCACCGAACGCCAGCCCCAGGCCCGCAAGGCCCGCAGGGTCGCGGTGTCGCCGCGGTCCACCAGCGTGACGCCGAGCACCACGGGACGGCCGGCGAGTCCGGCGGTGCGGTCGGCGAGCAACCGCCGCTGCAGGCGCCGGGCGAGGTTCCACTCACGGCCGGGGTACTGGGTGCGCACGCGGGAGGGGACCAGCAGCCCGGAGATCGCGAAGAGCCTCCCGGCGGCGGCGAGCCGGAGCAGATCCCGCGGGAGATACCCGTCCAGACCTCGCCACCAGGGCCCCTGCGCGGGCACCGGAAAGCCGTAGGCACATCCCGTCAGTACGACGCCCTCCCCACGGCGAGCGAGGTCCTCGGCACCGCCCGCCCCGCCCACCTCGGCCGTCCCCGGCACCTGGAGCACGCCCCGCTCCGCGACCAGCAGGGCGAAACCCGGTCGCTGCACCTCGACCGCGAGTCGGCGCAGGAACAGCTCGCGGGCCTGGTTCCACGCCCGCGGATCGCCCCCGGAGAGCTCCGCGTACAGGTCACCGAGTTCCTTCTGCCGGTCCTCGATCTGCCATCGCGACAGCGGGCGGATACGTTCCCCTTCCAGGGGCGACGGCGCTTGCCTGCCCCTCCGGTCGGGCACGTTCACGGCCATGAGGCGGTTCCTGCCCCGGGTCCGGACAAGGCCGGCCCGGCGTCATGGTTCGCCGAGGACGGCACCGCGGGGCAGCGGGCGCACGAAGAGCCCTCGGCACTTTCACCGTACTCCCGGCCGTTCCCGGGCCCCGCGCAGGAGTAGCGTGGAACGAGAAGTCCAGGACAGGTGAGCACGGACAAGGTGAGCACAGTGCCCGGTACCGATCCCCCCGTCGCCACAGGACTGCTCTCGGACGGCGTCCACGAGTCCATACGCCCCGGGACAGCCCTTCTTCGGCTGGAGACGACACATGACCGCCAGGGCGTCCTCGACGGCGCGTGGTGGCCGCGCTCCCGTGACATCGCCGTCGAACTGCCCGGCCTGGTCGGGGCCCTGACCGAACACCTCGGGCCGATCGCCCGGATCGGCCTGGACTCCGCCTCCTGGGACGGACTGCCGACGCGCCTGGTCGTCGAGGGCCGGGTCGTGCACATCGACGCGTCGTCCGTCGGCGACAACACCGTCCTGGTCACCCGGGGCGATCAGGACCTCTTCTCCCTGCTCGTCGTACCGCCGGACAGCCCGCCCGACGCGGCGCGGGCGGCGATGGCCCAGGCGGTGCGCGCCGACAACCTCAAAGGGGCCGAGCAGATCCTCGTCGACACCTTCAGCAGCCAGGACACGAGGCAGCCATGATCCACGCGGCCGATGTGCGGGAGTGGCGCGAGCACGACGTGGTCGACCCCAAGGGTCACAAGATCGGCACTCTCGAAGCCGTCTACGTGGACACGGCCACGGACGAACCGGCCATGGCCACGGTCCGTACGGGGCTGCCCACCCGTCAGCGTCTGGTCTTCGTCCCGCTCGACGAGGCGGTCCTGGGGCCCGACTACGTGAAGGTCCCCCACGCCAAGGGGACCGTGCGGAAGGCGCCTTCGATCGGGACGGACGACGTGCTGCCCGCCGAGCAGGAGGAGACGATCTTCCGCTACTACGACCTCGCCTACCAGCCGGGTGTCCATGGCGAACGGCAACTCGCGCGCCGCTGACCGCCAGGAGGTGATCGGGTCGATGGTGACGTTTCTGCTGCTCCTGCTGGTGGCCGTGATCCTGGGGATCATCGGTGCGGCGGCGGACGGGCTGGGCTATCTGCTGGCCATCGGTGTGGTGCTCTTCGTGGCCGACGTGGCGTTCTTCGCGGTGGTGGGGTCCCGGCGCGTCCGGCGTCCCCTGCGCTGACCCCGCGGGCCCGCCCCGCACGGTGGGAGAAAGTCTGTCGCAGCGGGACCATATTCTCCGCCCGCCGGAGTTAGGGTTGTCCCGCGTCCGCGAAACGAAGGTGCCATGCCCGCTGAGAACGCCCCCGCCGCCGGGAACCTCGACGACGACGACTATCCCGCCTACACCATGGGACGAGCGGCCGATGTCCTCGGCATCACCCCCGCCTTCCTCAGGGCCATCGGCGAAGCCGCGCTGATCACTCCCCTGCGTTCGGAGGGCGGCCACCGCCGGTACTCCCGCCGCCAGTTGCGCACCGCCGCCCGCGCCCGTGAGCTCGTCGACCAGGGCACCCCCGTCGAGGCCGCCTGCCGCATCGTCTCGCTCGAGGACCAGCTCGAGGACGCCCTCCGCCGGAACCGGGAAATGCGCCGGGAGCTGGACGAGCACGGCGCGGATACCTAGTCCCGCCGGTACAGAATTACCTACCGCGGCGGGATAAGAATTCCTGTACGGGGCCGAAAAAACGTGGGAGTTTCGGCCCGACCCGTGTTAGCGTGATACCAGTTGCAGTTTTGGTTGCCAGAGACTTGTTTCTTTGCAGAGCTTTCCGGATTCTTCCGGAGGGGTGATCATCGCGGCGACTCGGATCCGTAAAGTGCGGACTCCGGCACTGCCCCCCAAGGGAGATTCAATATGGCATCTGGCACCGTGAAGTGGTTCAACGCGGAAAAGGGCTTCGGCTTCATCGAGCAGGACGGCGGCGGCGCTGACGTGTTCGCCCACTACTCGAACATCGCCACCAGCGGCTTCCGCGAGCTTCAGGAAGGCCAGAAGGTTACCTTCGACGTCACGCAGGGCCAGAAGGGCCCGCAGGCCGAGAACATCGTTCCCGCCTGACGCTGACACGAACCATGTGGCTGGGGCCCGCACTCTTGGGGTGCGGGCCCCAGCTCTTGTGTTCCCCCAGTTCCACGAACCCCCTGCGTCTCCCGAGTTCCCGGATTGTTGACCGCCTCGGATTCAGCGCCGAGAGGCCGGGATTTTCGAATTGTCTTCGGCTCATTCTCGCGTCTGTGGAGGCATCCATGCGCTGTGTCATCGCCCGATTCCCCTTCGACCTGACCAAGAGTGAGGTCGAGCACTCGATGAGCGGCATCACGCCCGAACCCGTCACCGGCGTGGCCGTGACCATCGACCACCGCGTCTACCCCGTCATGCAGGTCGGGGAAGTGATCACCAGGCAGAACCGCCGCGACTTCACCACGGGTGAGATGCGCCGGGCGCTGACCCGACTCGGCTTCACCTGCCACGACGCGCCCCCCGCCAGGCCGGCCCAGGACGTGCGGGCTGACGAAGGTGCGCTCGGCTGGTGACGTCTCGGTTCCCGGCACGCCGCGGCGCCCGTGGTCGGGCTAGGCTCCTGAGGCATGACGCACCCTGACGACCTGCTCGTCGCGATCGCCGCGATGGTGGAGTCGCGGCACAGCAGCCAGATGTCCCTCACCGTGGTGATTCCGGGAGCCGTCATCACGGGACGGCTGGCCCCGGAAGCCCTGTGGAAGGAGCGGGTGGCCGAAGTCCTGCAGGACTCCGAGCACCTGGGGCGGTTCGCCGCCGCGTTCACCTCGCTCCAGGCAGGCGGCGACCACCGGCCGGAGCACGGTGACAGGCCCACCCACCTGCACTTCCACGTCGCCCGGATTCTCCAGGGCAGCTTCGGCATCCCCGACACGGGAGGCATGTACCGCGTCGCGCTGGAGGACGTGAGCGCCTGGACCATCGGGGACATCGGCTACTCGGACCAGTGAAAGCCCCCGGCCCCTCCTCCTTCTACGCGTGGGGAGGGGCCGGGGGCTGACTGACGCGCTACTCGCTACTCGGTTCGCGCGGCGTCGTCACCCGTCACATCGGTCACCGTCCAGCGCTGGTTGGCGCCGGAGTTCGCGAGCCACACGCCGACGGAGGCACCGTCGTTCGTGGACTGGCCCCCGACGTCCGCGAGCCGGCCGGTGGCGGCGTTGACGAGGGTCCAGGTGCCGTCCCCGGTCGACGACATGATCCACTGGGCGGCGCTGTCGCAGGTGCCCTCGTCGGGCTCCGCCACCAGGGCGCCGTCGCGCACCGCCAGGCGCTTTCCAGCGGTCGCCTCGGTGAAGGCGTAGCGCTTGCGGTTGTCGGTGCCGCTGATCTGCTCGAGGCGCCACTGCTGACCGCTCGGGTCGGCGGCGTCGGCGCTTTTGATGACCAGGCCGGTGCCGTTGTCGGCGATGGTGAGGTCCTTGCCGCTCTGGGCGCCGGTCAGCCGGTAGGTGTGGCCCTTCTGCAGCTCGGCCGCGTCCTCGGCGACGCCGGTCACGCCCTTGACCAGGAAGGACGTCACGGACTGGGCCGGCACGGTGATCGTGGCCTGCTTGCCGGTGACCCGGACCGCCTTCTGCCGCTCCAGCTTGCCGCCGGCGCTGGTCACCACCGGGGTGACGGTGGCGCGGGAGGAGATGCGGCCGAACTTCGACAGGTCGAGGGTGACCTCGCGTGCCTCGGTGGCGCTGTTGACGTGGACGACGGTCGCCGCGTCGCCCTTGCGGGAGACCGCCGCGGTGCTGGCGGTGTCGTTCGTCTTGATCAGCCGGTCGCCGGGCTTGATGTAGTGGGTGAAGTTCCGGGCGGTGTCGAACTTCGTGTTGGTGTAGATCGGGCAGCTCTCGAGCGTGTCCTTCGAGGTGCAGCTGAAGGAGAGCTGGATCTCGCCCCAGTTGCCGCCCTTCGCGGACTCGCCGCCCGGCTTCATGTTGTCGTAGTCCTCGACGGGCTGCCAGAACACCCAGGCCTTGGGCTCCAGTTCGCGCAGGTCGTCGACCATGCGCTGGGCGAGACCCAGACCGGGCCGCATGTCCGTGAAGCTCTGGCCGTCGCCCCAGTCGCCCTCGACCTCGCTCATCCACAGCGGCTTGTCCGCCGCCTTGGCCAGGTCGCGCACGGTGGTGCGCTGGCTGGTGCCGTAGGTGTGGACGTTCATCTGGCCGACGAGGTCGCGGACGTCCTGCGGGTAGGAGTTCCAGTTGGTGGCGAAGGTGCCGGGGTTGGTCTCGTCCATCGCGGAGATCTCCGCGCCGGTCCTGGACTTCTCCAGGGTCGGGGCCAGCGCGCGGATCACCTTCTGCTGGAGTTCGGGGCCGATGTGGGCCCCCTCCTGACGGCCGCCTACGGGCTCGCCGTCCGCGCCGAGCTTGGTGCCCCAGTAGTTGGTGTTCGGCTCGTTGAACGGGTCCAGGGTGTCGACCTTGATGCCGTGCGCCTTCTCCAGGCGTTCGGTGGCCCCCACCAGGTACTTGGCGAAGTCGTCCACGGACTCGGTCTTGAGCTGGTCCTTGCCGGCGTCGAAGTTGCCGGAGACGTAGCCGCTCTCGGTCATGAACCACGGCGGGGAGTTGCTGAAGGTCTCCCAGTGGGTGATGTCCTTCTTGATGCGGTCGACCCACCAGCGCTGCGTCTTGTCGGCCTTGTTGTTCCAGTCGGCGGGGTCGTCGGCGTCCCACCAGTCGACGTCCTCGCGGGTGGTGCCCGCCGGGGCCTTCCACCAGCCCTCGACCGCGCCGCCGGCGCGCAGGTAGTCCTTGACGTCCGGGGCGTTGCCGCCGCCGATGTTGTAGCGGGCGATGTTCAGGGCGAGGCCGTCGTCCCCGAAGAGGAGCTCCGCGAGCTTCTCGCGTATCGCGGGCGGGTAGTCGCCGGTGGCGTTGGCGAACCAGACCAGGCTGGTGCCCCAGCCCTCGAACTTCTCGTGCTTGTAGGAGGGGTCGGGCTGGACGGTGACCGCAGTGGTCGCGGTCGTGTCCGCGGGCGCGGCGGGCAGTGCGGTGGCGGCCAGAACGGTCCCGGTCGCGAGGGCCGTGACGCCGATCCCCAGGAGGCTTCTCTTACGGGTGCGGTGTGCCATCTCGAGTACTCCAGCTCTTCGGGACCGCAGGGGTGCGGTTCGGTGCGATTCGGTGCGTTCTCGTATGGTTCTGGCTCGTAATGTTTACGTAAACATGCACTGGCGGGATGTCTACACTGTCCGAATCTCAGGGGTCAAGGAGTCGTTCCGGGCCGAAAGTTGCGCGGCCCGGGGAGCGAGGGGACGAAGTGGGCACTGCGGACGGTGACAGCACAGCGGTGGGCGCGAGAAAACGTGCCGCCCGCCCCCGCCAGGGCGCCTCCATGGCCGACGTCGCGCGGATCGCCGGCGTCTCCTCCCAGACGGTCTCCCGCGTCTCCAACGGCTTCCCGGGCGTGAACGAGGAGACCCGCCGACAGGTCCTCGCCGCCATGCGGGAGCTGGGCTACCGGCCCAACAGCGCCGCGCGGGCGCTGCGCCGCGGTGAGTTCCGCACCCTCGGCGTGATCACCTTCTCCCTCTCCACCATGGGCAACATCCGCACCCTGGAAGCGATCGCTACCTCCGCCGCGCAGCACGGTTACGCCGTCACGCTGCTGCCCGTCGCCGTCCCCACCCAGGACGAGGTGAACGGCGCCTTCTCCCGGCTCGGGGAACTCGCCGTGGACGCGGTCATCGTCATCATGGAGATCCATCTGCTCGACGCGGCGACGGTCTCGCTGCCGCCCGGCGTCCAGGTCGTGGTGGCCGACTCGGACGCCGGCGACCGCTACACCGTGGTCGACACCGACCAGGCGGGCGGCGCCCGCGACGCCGTACGGCATCTGCTGGACCTCGGCCATGACACGGTGTGGCACCTGGCCGGGCCGGAGGACTCCTTCGCCGCCCAGCGCCGTGCCAACGCCTGGCGCTCCACCCTCACGGAGGCAGGCGCGGTCCCGCCGCCCCTGGTGCGCGGCGACTGGTCGGCGGAGTCCGGTTATCTGGCCGGTCTGCGGCTCGCCGAGGAGCGGGACTGCACGGCGGTGTTCGCCGCCAACGACCAGATGGCCCTGGGCCTGCTGCGCGCCCTGCACGAACGCGGCCGCAAGGTGCCCGACGACGTCAGCGTCATCGGCTTCGACGACATCCCCGAGTCCGCGTCCTTCCTGCCCCCGCTCACCACCATCCACCAGGACTTCGCCGAAGTGGGCCGCCTCTGCGTCGAGGGCGTCATCGGCAAGATGCGGCACGACCACACACCCCACGACACCGCACACGGCACCACCCTCGTCCCGACCCGGCTCGTGCCACGCCGGAGCACGGCACCGCGGCCCGAGCGCCCGGGCGGCTAGGACGCCTCGCGTTCACCTACCCGCAGGCTTGGCTCGGGGGACGATCACCGCAACCGCACCACCCGGCCGGTCGTCGATCGGTGATCGGTGATCGGTGATCGGGTGGCTGGAACTTCGGCGGGCTCGCAGGAGTTGGCAGGGGGACGCGCGGAACTCACGCGGACGACCGGAACGACACGGCTGAAGCCGAGGTGGCACGGATGGCGATGTGGGATCGGATCAAGGACCAGGCCAAGGGTCTGCAGCAGCAGGCACAGGGGGCGCGCGGCGCATCCGCCGGTGGACCCGGCCGGCCGCGTTCGGGGTCCTCCGGCGGATCGAAGGCGCAGCTGGTGAACACGCTCAAGTCCCAGCTCACCTCGCTGAAGACGGAGCTGAAGAGCGGTGCCTACCGCGACGCCAGCATGGCCATGTGCGCCCTGGTCGCCGCGGCCGACGGGCATGTCGACCCGGCCGAGCGGCAGCATGTGGAGTCGCTGATCCTGAACAACGACGTCCTGCAGAACTTCCCGTCCGAACAGCTGCGCCAGCGCTTCAACAAGCACGTCGACCAGCTGGCGTTCAACTTCCAGCAGGGCAAGGCCGAGGCGCTGCAGGAGATCGCCAAGGCCGCGAAGAAGCCGACGGAGGCCAGGGCGGTCGTACAGACCGGGTTCGTCGTCGCGGGTGCGGACGGGTACGTCGCGCCGGCGGAGGAGCAGGTCCTGCGCGAGGCGTGCTCGGTGCTCAACCTGTCCCCCCAGGAGTTCGGCCTCTGACCACCCGAGTTCCCCGCTCTTCGCCGGAGCCTGATCACCGCCGAGAAGCTGTGGCGTCGTTCAGCTCGGCCCAGACCGTCTTGCCGTGCCGGGCGTGGCGTGTGCCCCACGGATGACGTCGTACCAGTCACCGCCCACACCGGCCCCGGCGCCGGCGGGCAGGTAGCGGCAGGCGACCTCGGCGGCCGACTGCTCCGGCGTGTTCCGCGGGAGCAGGCTGCGCTGCAGGGCCAGGGCGGTGGCGCGGGCGTGCGTGTAGCGGCGGGCGTTGTCCACGGCCACGGCCGCCCGGGCGGCGATCTCCTGGGCGAGGAGCAGATCCTCGTCGTCGAAGGGATCGCGGCCCCGGTGCCGGAAGAACTGCGCGACGCCCAGGGTGGCGCCACGGGCACGCAGCGGTACGACCAGCGAGTGCAGCGAGTGCTCCGGGGAGCGGGCCGCGTCGGCCCGGTGCCGGGAAGCCTGCCCGAGGGTCAGGGCGCGCTCCGGTGGAGAGCCGGCCGGGTAGGTGTGGAGGTGCTGCGTCTCGATCGTCGGTTCCGGGGTCTGCTCGCCCACCGAGCGCTGGGCGATCCGGCGCAGCACGAGCGGGCTCTCGGCCGCGGTGCCGGGTTCGTGGAACGCGGAGTCGAGCAGGTCGACGGTGACCCGGTCGGCGCAGTGCTCGGTGGCCAGGTCCGCCAGCTCCTGGGTGGTGCGGGCGATGTCCAGGGTGGTCCCGATGCGCATGCCCGCCTCGTTCACCACGGACAGCCGCCACCGCAGCCTGCGGTCCCGTTCCTCCTGGAACGCCAGGACGGCCTGCTCCGAGGTGCGGTCCACGTACTCGATCACCGCCGCGATCAGCTTGCGGGCCGCCGCGCCGACCAGTGCGGCATCGCTGGTGAGCCGGGGCATCTCCTCGAGCATCCGGTCGAGGATCACCCCCTGCCCGAGGCGGAAGGCCCGCAGCAGATCGCTGACGGGCTTCCCGCGCCGGGCCAGCCGACGGGCGCGCTCCACGTCGGCGGGCGGCGGTTCGATCAGGCTCGGCTCGATTCCCTGCTCAAGGCCGAACAGGCCGGCCATGACGTGCTCGGTGATGTTGTCCAACGCCATCTGCGCGAGGCCCGGGTCGTCCCACAGCTCGGGAACCTCACGCCGCAGGCACCGCTCCACGTCGTGGATCAGCTGGTCGCTCTCGGGCCGGGCTCATGTGCGGCACGGGACACCAGGGTGTCCGCGGTGAACTCCACACCACCGACGGTACGCCCCTGGAAGTCCCGTTCACGCCCGCGGCCGGGCGGTCAGCGGCGCTGCGCGCGGCGCGCCTCGCCGAGGCGGGCGTAGTGGTCGATCAGGCCGGGATTGTCCACGACGGCGGGGTTCACAACCTGCTCGACGGGGGCGCCCTGGAGCAGCCGTTTGACCGGGACTTCGAGCTTCTTGCCGGTGCGGGTGTGCGGGACGGCCGGCACTTCGATGATCTCGTCGGGGACGTGGCGGGGTGAGGCGCCGGTGCGGACGGCCTCGCGGATGCGGTCGCGCAGCGCGTCGTCCAGCTCGACGCCGGCCGCGAGGACCACGAACAGCGGCATCCAGTAGCCGCCGTCCGGCTCCTCCGCCCCGATGACCAGGGCCTCCGTGATCTCCGGGAGGCGTTCGACCACGTCGTGGATGTCGGCGCTGCCCAGCCGTACGCCGTTGCGGTTCAGCGTGCTGTCGGAGCGGCCGTGCACGATCACCGAGCCGTGCCCCGTGACCGTGATCCAGTCGCCGTGCCGCCACACGCCGGGGTACGCCGAGAAGTAGGCGGCGCGGTAGCGGCTGCCGTCGGGGTCGTTCCAGAAGTACAGCGGCATGGAGGGCATGGGCCGGGTGACGACCAGCTCGCCCACCTGGTCGGTGACCGGGAAGCCCTCCTCGTCGTACGCGGCCAGCGCCACGCCCAGGTAGGGGGCGGACAGCTCGCCGGCCCGCACGGGCACGGTGGGTGCGCCGCCGGCGAAGCCGGAGACGACGTCGGTGCCGCCGCTGATGGAGGCGAGCTGGACGTGTGCGCCGAGGTGCTCGCCGACCCAGGGGTAGGCGGAGGCGGGCAGGGCGGAGCCGGTGCAGCCGACCGCGCGGATCGAGGACAGGTCGTGCACCGACGGGTCGATGCCGAACTTGGCCATGCCCAGCAGGTACTGGGGGCTGGTGCCGAACAGGGTGACGCGGTGCCGGGCCGCCAGTTCCCAGAGGATGTCGGGTTGGGTGAGCAGGGCCGGGCTGCCGTCGTAGGTGCAGGTGGTGGCGCCGGTCAGGAGGGTGGAGACGACCAGGTTCCACATCATCCAGTGGGTGGTGGTGTACCACAGGAGGCGGTCGCCGGGGCCCAGGTCGGACTGGAGACCGAGGGTCTTGAGGTGCTCCAGCAGGACGCCGCCGTGGCCGTGCACGATGCCCTTGGGCAGGCCGGTGGTGCCGGAGGAGAAGACGACCCACAGGGGGTGGTCGAACGGCACGGGCGCGCAGGTGAGTTCCTCGGTGCGGGTCGCCGCGTCCTCCCAGGTGAGGACCAGCGACGGGTGGTTCGGCCCGAGCCCGGGCAGGCCCACGTGGTCCACGAGCACGGTGGCCTTCAACGTCGGCAGCGCGCGGGCCAGTTCGAGGACGGCCTCGCGGCGGTCGTGGGTGGCGCCGTTGAAGAGGTAGCCGTCGGCGGCGACCAGGACCGTGGGTTCCAGCTGGGCGAACCGGTCGGCGGCGGCCTTCGGGGCGTAGTCCTGCCCGCACACCGACCACACGGCCCCCAGGCTCGCCGCGGCGAGGAACGCGACGATCGCGTGCGGCGTGTTGGGCAGGTAGCCGACGACACGGTCGCCCTCCCCGACGCCCAGGTCGCGCAGGGTCGCGGCGACGGAGGCGACCTGGGCGCGCAGCCGGCCGCCGGTCAATTCGTAGCCGGGGCCGGTCTCGTCCAGGGCGATGATCGCCGGGTCGTCGTCGGTGAGGTTGCGCAGGGCGTGGTGGGTGTAGTTGAGGGTGGCTCCGGTGAACCAGCGGGCCCCTGGCATGGTCTCCTCGGCGAGCACCTTCTCGTACGGGGTCTGCGCGTCGACGTCGAAGTACTCCCACACCGCGCTCCAGAAGCCCGCCAGGTCGGTGACCGACCAGCGGTGCAGGACGTCGTAGTCGGCGTCCGCCGCCACTCCCCGGTGTTGTGCGGCCCAGCGGCCGAAGTCGGCGATCCGGCTGCGCGCGGCGGACTCCGGGTCCGGGGTCCAGAAGGGGTCTGCGTACGGCGTGGTCATCGCGCGGAACTCCTCGACAGGGGCAGTGCGGATACGGGCTGTTCGGCGGGCCGACGGGTGGTGCAGAGCAGGGGCGCCCAGGCGGCGGTGTCGGTGAAGTCGGTGCCGCCCGCCGGCACGACGTCCAGGACGACGCGGTCGGGGCGCAGCAGGACGGCGTCGGCACGGCCGGCGCGCAGCCAGGCGGCGAGGGTGCCGTCGTCGCCGGACTCGTGTACGTCGACGACCCGGGCGCCCAGTCCGTCGGTGAGCGCGCGCAGCGAGGGCGGCAGGGGCACCGCGGTCAGCACGGCGAAGGAGTCCCCGAGGAGGTCGTCGAGGCGGACCTGTTGTCCGTCCTCGCTCGTCACCCGGGGTTGCGGGCAGTAGGTGCCGCCGAGTCGACTGCGGCGTATCAGCGGACCGGCGGGCAGCGGGCGGCTGAGGTCCCGGCCGGCCCTGCTGGTCACCCCGGGGACACGGCAGGCCGCGGCGACGGCGGTGCGGCGCAGTGCGGCCGCGCGGTCCTGGCCGCCGGTCATGGCCCAGCCGGTGGCGACCGCCAGGCGGATGACATGGCGGGCGTGCGGCTTGCGCTCCCGCTCATAGGTGTCCAACAGGCCTTCGTCACCGCCCTGTTGAAGGACGCGGGCGAGCTTCCAGGTCAGGTTGTAGGCGTCCCGCAGGCCCGAGCACAGGCCCTGCCCGACGAACGGCGGGGTGAGGTGGGCGGCGTCCCCGAGCAGGAAGACCCGGCCCCGGCGCCAGCGGTCGGCGATCCGCGCCCGGAAGGTGTACTGCGCCTGCCGGATGACGTGGAAATCGTCGATGCGGGAGATGTCCACCCAGGGGGCGACCAGCTCTCGTAGCCGCTCGGCGTCGAGGACCTCCCCCTCACGCAGCCGGAACTCCCAGCGGTAGCGGTCCTCACCGATGCGCATGAAGGTCGCCGGACGGTGCGGGTCGCAGACCTGGTCGACGCCCTCCCAGCAGCGGACGGCGGCCTTCGTCGTCACGTCGATGACGGTCCAGTGCTCCTCGAAGCGCAGGTCCTCCCAACCCGCCCCGATGGCGTCGCGGGTGAGGCTGCCCGCGCCGTCGCAGCCGAGCACGGCCTCGGCGAGCAGCACGTGTTCGCCCTCGTCGTCGCGGTAGGTCACACGGGCCGGGCCGTCCGCGTCCTGCTCGACCGCTGTCACCTCCGCCCCGCCCCGCAGCTCGCACTCCGCATGGCGGGCCAGCGCGGCCCGCAGCAGCCGTTCCAGTTCGGGCTGGTCGAACATGCTGGTCTGCGGGAAGCCGTGGTGGCCTTGCGGTGAGCGCCGGAATTCGGCGATCACGCGGTGGCGGGCGTCCAGCAGCCGCAGTCCGCGCGCGGGGCGGGCGACGGCGGCGAACTCCTGGTGGATACCCGCGGCCTGGAGGATCCGGCGGACCTCGTCGTCGGTGGCGACGGCACGGGGCAGGGGGTAGACGTCGTGGTGGCGTTCGAGGACGACGGTCCTCACCCCACGCCGGGCCAGCAGCAGGGCGGCGGTCACGCCCACGGGGCCGGCGCCGACGATCACCACGGGAACGTCGGCCGAGTCGTGCTCGACTGTCATGTGCGGCTCACTTCGGTCTCAGTGGTCGTCGGCCACGGGCGTGCGCTGCTCGCCCAGATCGATCCGGCCGTCCGGGGTGGCGATGGCGGCCGTGACGACGTCGCCGTGGTGCAGGTAGTGGGGGTTCTTGGCCTGCGACTTGAAGAACGCCTTCCACTTCACCGCCGGCGGCAGCAGCGTGCCGATCTTCTCGATGGCCTTGGGAGGGGCCTTGAGCGCCGTGCCGCCGGGGGTACCGGTCAGCAAGAGGTCTCCGGGGTCGAGGGTCTGGAAGCGGGCCAGCAGTGTGAGGGCCTGTGCCGGGCGGACGATCATGTCGGCGAGGGTGCGGTCCTGACGCAGATCACCGTTGACGCTCAACTTCAGCCGCAGGTCGAGGAGATGGACGAAGTCCTCCGGCTCCAGCAGCGCCAGGTAGGGGCCGGTCGGTGTGAAGGTCGGGTACGACTTGCTCTCGTAGAACTGTGTCTTGGTCAGCTGTACCTCGCGGGCACTGACGTCGTTGGTGATCACGAGCCCGGCGACGTACGACGGCAGGTCCCGCTCCTCGACCACGGTGCCCACCGGCAGCGGTGCCCCCATGACCAGGCCGAGCTCGACCTCGTAGTCCAGGAATCGCACGTGCGAGGGCCGGACGATGGCCTCGCCCGGGCCGCTGACCGAGCCGGACGCCTTGCGGAAGAAGGCGGGCGGGATGTCGCCGGTGAAGCCCGAATCACGGGCGTGGCTGCGGTAGTTGACCATCTGGGCGACCACCCGGCAGGGGGTGGTGACCGGGGAGAGCGCCACCAGGTCGGCGACGGGCGTGCCCGCCTCGCCTGAATGAGCTGCCTCTCGCACGGCGGCCCGGTCAGCCAGCAGCTCGGCGGTGGTGACGGCCTTGGTGTCGACGCGGACGGCGCGGTCGCCGAGGACGGCCCACCAACCGTCGGCGGTGCGCAGGACGTTGGTGCTCATGAGTTCATCGCTTTCATCAGGCCCAGCAGACGCGCGGGGTCGAGTTCGTTGTCACCGCGCAGGGCATGCAGCACCTCGCGGACCTTGGCGGGGGACGGGCTCGCGCCCAGGAAGTCCCGGGTGACCGGCGGCCCCCACTGGGCCAGCCCGCTCGCCGACATGGGCGCCCAGCCGGGCTCGACGTCGCAGGAGAACAGGTCGCCGTCGGCGAAGTGCTCCAGCATGAAGTGGTCGGGGTCGCGCCAGTAGTCGAAGAGCTGGCTGCCCTGGATGTGCCGTCCGATGCCCCAACTGCGCCGGTAGCCACGCTCGTTCAGGTACTCGCCGCCCGCCGCGATCGAGTCCAGGTCGGTGACCTGGTAGGCGGAGTGGACGTACCCCGTCCCCGGCCCCAGGTGCATGGCCAGCGTGTGATGGTCGGCCGGCACGCTGCCCAGGTCACAGCGGATGAAGGCCATCGTCGGGCCGCGTCCGCGCTGCCCGTCCAGGAACAGGAAGTCGGACACGATCATCCCGAGGGTGTCCAGGTACCAGTCCAGGGCACGGGCGAACACCCGTGTCTCCAGGACGACATGGCCCAGGCGCTGGATGCGGGACGGCTCGCGGGGCGGGCGCTGCGTGGCGTTCGTACGCCGGTGCTCGGCGCCGAAGTTGAGGAGCAGCGGCCGCTGTCCCGGCAGCTCGGGGAGTGGTTCGGCGCAGTGCACGACCCGCACCGGGACGCCGGACGGGTCGAGCAGGTTCACGGCCTTGCCGCCGCCGGGCACGTCCGCGTCCCGCACGGCCGCCCCGGTCGCCCGCGCCAGCCGGTCCAGGTCGGCCCGCTCGGCCGCGCGGAACGCCGGTCCGATGAAACGGGACGTACGACCGCGCCGGATCACCATGCAGGGCGAGCCGGAGAAGGTGCCCCGCAGCCACAGCTCGCCCGCGGTGCGCGCGGCGATCTGGAAGCCGAAGTCACGGGCGAAGACCTCGGCCCGGTCCAGGTCCGGCTTCTCGAACTCCAGCCAGGCCAGGTCCGCCACCTTGATCACGGGGTTCCGGGAGCGGCCGGGGTGTTCGCCGCGCAGGGCGCCCTGCTCGCTGTGAAGGTCCTGGTGGGGAGTCGCGACGGCGGCTCCGGCCACGTGGGTTTCAGACATGGTGCCCTCCGAGCAACATCGCCGTAATGAGGAAATCATCAGCTTTGATGGAAGCCTCGTCAATATGCCGGCCACCTTAAAATGAGGAATCCATCAAAATTGCGATGACCTTCGTCCGCGCGGTTAGACTCGGCCCATGCCTACGTCAGCCCCGCCCAGCAACCGGTTCGAGCGGCGCCGTGCCGAGACCCGCCGGGCGCTCGTCCGCGCGGCCCGGCAGATACTCGCCGAGACCGGGGACACCAGCGCCAGCATCCAGGCGATCGCCGAGCGCGCGGACGTCGGCTTCGGGTCCTTCTACAACCACTTCGAGTCGAAGACCGAGCTGTTCGAGGCGGCCGTGGTGGACGCGCTGGAGGAGTTCGGCCAGACCTTCGACGAGCGGCTGACCGGGATCGACGACCCCGCGGAACTCGTCGCGGCCGGCTTCCGGCTCAGCGCCCGGATGGCCGAGTCCCACCCGGAGCTCATGCAGGTCCTGCGCCGCCGTGGCCTCGGCCACCTCCACTCGGACAACGGCCTGGTCGTCCGGGCCCTGCGCGACCTCCAGGTCGGCATCGCCTCCGGCCGCTTCAGCGCCATGGAGCCGGTCGTCGCCCTGTCCGCGCTGGGCGGCACCCTGCTGTCCCTGGTGGAGCTGCGGTTCGCCCGCCCCGACCTGGACGGCGACGAGGCTGCCACGAACCTGGCCGAGATGGTCCTGCGCATGCTGGGCGTCCCACCGGACGACGCCCGCGAGGTGGCCCGGCGGCCGTTGCCCGACCTGAACTGACCAGCAGTACGCCAGGTTTCACGCGCCCTCGGACCCGCGCTCGGACCCGCCGTCGGACCCGCCGTCGGGCCGGAAGGTGACCGACCGGCCCGAGAAACGGGCGGTGAGGCCGTCGGCCGTGGTGGCGACCGAGCGCAGCTGCAGGCCGTCGGGGATGTTCCGCAACTGGATCGGCCGCTCGAAGACCTTGTCGAGCAGCATGTTCCCCGCGCCGGGCAGCGCACCACCCGTGACCTGGAAGTCCTTGAACGCGATGCGGTTGCCGGAGGCCGCCGAGACGGTCGTCGTCACGGTGGCCTCCTTCCCCAGAGGCAGCAGGACGGCCGCGCTCACCTGACCCGGGCGGCCACCCTGGGAGATCTCCAGACCGAGGGCGTTCGACACGTCCTCGTACGACAGGAAGGCGGTCGCCTCCGCGCTGCGGGCCCGCGCCTCGCTGTCGTCGTCGGACTTCGTCAACCCGTGGAGCCGCAGGGAGAGTTCGCTCACCGGCAGCGGGCGGGTGGTGCCACGGGCCGGTATGTCGTGCGCGGTGATGTCCACCTGACGCAAGGGGCCGGAGGCCGCCTGGGTCACTACGGGGAAGCCGCGGACGTGGACCTCCGGCGGCAGCGGTGTGCCCATGCCCTCCTGGAATGCCTTGGCCGTGCGTGACTCGATGCGGGCCGCGACGGCCCGGTCGACCGCCACGGGCAGGAGGACCAGCGCGACCAGGGCGGCGGCGACGGCCATACGTCGTCGCCTGGTCCGGCGGGGCTCGTATGGCGAGTCGTCGTCGCACCCGTGCTGGGACTGGTGCTCGGACTGGTGCTGGTACTGGGTCTGGCGCATGGGCGGGGCCCTCCTTCAGTGGGGCCGGTGGGGTCGGTCAGTGGGGCCGGTGGGGTCGGTGGGTCCGGTCGGGCGACGGGAGCCGCTCGGCGCCGTGCAGACGGCGGACCGTGGCAGCGGCGGTGTCGCCGTCGACTCCGGCGGCGATCAGGGCGGCGGTGGCGGCGCCGGTGCCGTCGTCGGCCCAGATCCCGGAGTTGACGGCGGCGAGGAGTGTCAGCAGGTGGGCCTCGATGGCGCCGCTGAGGGGGCCGGGCGGGACGGCGGCGTGGAAGACGCCCTGGCGCTGGCCCTCGGCGAGGATGCCGGCCACCGTCTCGCGGGCCGGGGCGAGGACTTCGCGCACCTGGCCGGGGCCGAGATCCCGGCCGGCCAGGTCGATCAGGGTGCGGTAGCAGTCGCCGACCGGCCAGAGGGTGAGAACGAACCGCGCAAGGGCACTCGCGGGGCCGGGGCCCGAGCTGCTCACCGGGCCGGGGCCCGAGGTGCTCGTGGCGGCGATGGCGAGGCGCACCGCCTCCGCTGCCTCCTCGGCGAGGCCCTCCACCAGCGCCGCGCGGCCGGCGAAGTGCGTGTAGAGCGTGCGCCGTGCCACGCCGGCGGCTTCGGCGATGTCGCCGAGGCTGCTGTCGGGGTTGCGGCCCAGTTCCCGTCGGGCCGCTCGCAGGATGCGGGCGCGCGTGGCACGCGTCGCACGGCGCTGCCGTCCGGGTGGTGGGGCTGTCTGGCTGCTCACGTCGGCACCTCGGTGCGGGGGATTTGAGGCCTGGGGGATGGGGCGAGGGATGGGGTCCCCTCGATATTTGCACATCGACGGGCAAGAACCTAGCCTGCTCACCAGTGTGCAAATAACTCGTCCCCTGCCCCTGGGAGTCCTCGTGCCCTTCCTTGCCAACACACCCGTGGAGAAGATGACCGGGCCGTACGCACGGCGTTGGTGGGCGCTGCTCGTGCTCTGCCTGAGCCTGCTGATCGTCGTCATGGCGAACACGTCGCTGATCGTGGCCGCGCCGGACATGACCCGGGATCTGGAGCTCAGCAGCAGCGACCTGCAGTGGGTCATCGACGGCTACACCGTCCCGTACGCCGCGCTGATGCTCGTCCTGGGCGCGATCGGCGACAAGTACAGCCGCCGCGGCGCCCTCGTCGCCGGCCTGCTGATCTTCGCGGCCGGGTCGGTGACGGGCAGCCTGGTCGACCGGACCGAGCTCGTCATCGCGGCCCGCGCGATCATGGGCGTCGGTGCCGCCGTTGTCATGCCGGCCACCCTGTCCCTGCTGGTCGCGACCTTCCCGAAGGCCGAGCGCGGCAAGGCCATCACCGCCTGGAGCGCCACCTCCGGCCTCGCCATCGCCGTCGGCCCGCTGGTCGCCGGCTGGCTGCTGGAGGACCACGCCTGGGGCTCGACCTTCCTGATCAACGTGCCCATCGCCGCCCTCGCCGTGGTCGGCGCGCTCGCCCTCGTACCGCCGTCCAGGGCGGAGGGCATGGGCCGGATCGACTACGTCGGCGGACTGCTGTCGATCGCCTCCATCGGCTCCCTGGTCTACGCGACCATCGAGGGCCCGCACTTCGGGTGGGGCACCGGCCCGATCGCCGCGGCCGTCGTCGCGGGTGTCGGTCTCGTGGCCTTCGTGGCCTGGGAACTGAGGCACCCGCACCCGATGCTGGACGTGCGCAAGTTCAAGCTGCGCCCCTTCACGGGCTCGATGATCGCGGTGCTGTTCTTCTTCTTCGGCACCTTCGGCGCGATCTACTACTCCACCCAGTTCCTGCAGTTCGTCCTCGGCTACGACGCCCTGGAGACCGGCATACGGCTGCTGCCGCTGGCCGGAGCGGTCTTCCTCGGTGCCGCGGTCACCGGGAAGCTGACCCCGAGGCTCGGGGTGAAGGCGATGGTGGTGGCCGGCATGGTCATCGGTACCGCCGGCGTCTTCCTGCTCACCCAGATCGACAAGGGCTCGGCGTACACCGGCTTCCTGGCCCCCATGATGATGCTGGGCTTCGCGATCGGCCTGAGCGTCTCCCCGGCCACCGACACCGTGATGGGCTCCTTCCCCGAGTCCGAGCTGGGCGTCGGCGGCGGCGCCAACGACACCTCGATGGAGCTGGGCGGCTCCCTCGGCATCGCGCTGCTGGGCTCCCTGCTCGGCACGACGTACCGGGACGAGCTGACCGACCTGATCGGCGGCCACCTCCCGGCCGCCGCGCTGGAGACGGCCAAGGACTCGGTGGGCGGCGGACTCGCGGTCGCCGAGGAGGTCGCGAAGAACCCCGCCGGCGGGGCGCAGCAGGCACAGGCCCTGGTCGACGCCGTCCACGAGGCGTTCGCCCAGAGCATCGCCCACACCAGCCTGATCGGCGGCATCATCATGGCCGCCGGAACGCTGATCGTCCTCGCGGTCCTGCCCGGCCGGCGCAAGACCGAACAGCCCCGCCAGGAGGACGCACGGGAGACCGGGCAGCCGCAGGAGAAGCCCGCGGGCGTCGCCTGAGCGGCCGCCCCCCGACGGTGACATCGGACCAGGTCAGCTGTCACACGGAACGAGCGGCCCTGTCTTCACAGCCGTCCCGCCCAGCACTAATGTTTCGTCGCTGCCGTGTGGATGAGTGATGACGCCGTCCGTTCACCTCGGGGGAGAGGTCCGGCGGCCATCCATTCACTTGTGGGGGCACATTGAACATGCGTACGCGCCGCACACTCGCGGCGCTCACCGGCGTCGCCGCGCTCGCGGCGGGCCTCGTCGCGGCGGTTCCCGGGCCGGCGGTGGCCGCCTCCGGCGGCTGGCCGGCCACCGACGGGAAGCTGCTGTACACCGACGGCGGCGGCTGGATGAACATGATCAACACCGACGGGTCCTCGTCCGACTCCTTCGGCTCGTCCGGAAACCAGGGCGCCTGGTCCGCCGACGGCAGCCAGATCGCCTTCGTGAACGGCGACCAGATCCGCACGGCATGGGCCGACTCCGAGACCACCGGCAACGACATCGGCATGCCGTCGGGCAGCGGCTGGCATCCGGCCGACCCGACCTTCTGGTACGGCGGCGGGGACATCGTCTTCACCGCCGCCGGGCGGCTCCGGCTGACCGCGGCCGACGGCACCCGCACACCGAAGTCGCTGTTCGGCACCGACGTCGACGGCTGCGACTCGCAGCCCAGCGGCGCGGTCGACGGCACGCTCGCCTTCGTACGGACAGGGGCCGACTGCGCCGGCGCGGGCACGCCGGCCGTCTGGGCCTACAACGGCCGGACCAAGGCGTTCACCAAGCTCGCCGACAACGCGCGGGAGCCGAGCGTCTCCCCCGACGGGCTGTCGGTGGCCTTCACCCGCTCGGTCGACGGTCACAAGCAGCTCTTCAGCGTCAGGACCGACGGCACCGGGCTGACCCAGCTCACCACCGACGCCATCGACCACAACCGGCCCGCCTGGTCGCCGCTGGGCGACAGGATCGCGTACGACATCAACGTCCCCGGCAGCCCGGACGTCGTCGGAGGCCCGCAGGTGTGGCTGCACACGATCGGCTCGGGAGAGCAGACGCAGGTGCCCATGGCCGGCGGCACCGACGTGGCCTGGCAGCCGCTGCGTGACAACGCGATCTCCCGCGTCTGGGGCTCGGACACGTACGACACCAACATCGCCGCGTCCAAGTGGACCTGGAACAAGGTGGGCACCACCACGCCCGGCCTGAGCAATGCCAACGCGGCCGTGCTCATCAGCAAGTCCGACGCGGCGTACGCCACCACGGCGACCTCGCTGGCCGGCAAGAAGCGGGGGCCGGTGCTGATGACCTCCGGCACGGCGGTGGACTCCCCCGTGCAGACGGAGCTCAAGCGCATGCTGCCGAAGGGGAAGACCGTCTATCTGATCGGCGGCACCAAGATCCTCAGCAGCGCGGTGGCCTCCAAGGTGACCTCGCTCGGGTACGTCGCCAAGCGGCTGTCCGACGTCTCGCGCTACTCCACCTCGGTGGCCGTGGCCAAGGCCGTCACCGGCACACCGAAGTACGTCTTCCTGGCGACCGGCACCGACTACCACAACGCCCTCGCGGCGAGCTCCGCCGCCGGTTCCCTGGGCAGTTCGGGGACCGCCGTCGTCCTGCTGACCGAGGGGTCGACCATGACCGCGTCGGTCTACGGCTACCTCAACAGGTACAGCCCGAGCACGACGAAGATCATCACGGTGGGGACCGACGCGGAGTCGGCGCTGAGCAAGGCGTACAACGCCGGCAAGATGCCGAACTGGCCCAGCAAGTACACCTATTACCGGGTCGCCGGCGGCACACCGCAGTCGAACGCCATACAACTCGCCCGGCTGTGGTGGTCGCTGCCGTCGGACGCCGCGGTGGCCTCCGTGAGCAGCTGGCGCGGCGGCGTCTCCGCGGCGTCGGCGATGACCACCTACGGTCCGCTGCTGTGGACGGACGTGACCTCGCTGCCGTACGACACCAAGCGGTACCTGATGGGGATGTCGTCGAGCCTGCACCACGTGGCCGTCTTCGGCGGCAACGGATCGGTCGACGCCTCCGTCCTTCCCAAGATCGGTGCGGCCATCGGCGTGGGTACCCACTACGTCTACACGCCGTACTACAAGGGCGTGGCGCCGCAGACCCCGACGACCACGACCGCTCAGCCGCAGTCCGCCGGGACCGGGTCGGCGCCGAGCCCGGACCTCGACTCCCTGCGGGTGACGGCCACGAAGTAGCCCGTACGGCCACGGCACTCCCCCCGCCCCCGGCTCAGGCTCCGGGACCGTTTCCTTCATGGTCCGGAGCATGCGGGTGCAGGGGGAGTGCCGTGGAGACTTCGAAGCCGCCTTCGGGGCGGTGACCGGCGCACAGTTCGCCGCCGATGGAGCGGGCGCGTTCGCGCATGCCCATGACGCCGAAGCCGCGGCTCCGCGCGCCCTCGGAGGCCGCGGGGGACGCGGGGCCGTCGTTGCTGACCGTGATCATCAGGCGGGAGGCGGAGTAGTCGAGCCGTACGTGCGCGGCTTCCGCGGCGGCGTGCTTGGTGACGTTGGTGAGCGCCTCCTGCACGATACGGAACGCGGTCAGGTCCACGCCGGGGGACAGCGGCTGAGGCTCCCCCTGCGTGGTCACCGTGACGGTGACTCCCGCCGACGCGCACGCCGAGACCAGCTCGGGCAGGCGGGCGAGCCCGGGCGACGGCTCCAGGGGCGGGGAGTCCGGTTCTCCGTTCTGCCGCAGCAGCCCCAGCGTGGCCTTCAGCTCGCGCAGCGCGGAGGAGGTGGTGCCGGTCAGGTCGGTGAGGATCTTCTGCGTCTGCTCCGGCCTGGTCAGCGCCAGGTGCGCGGCCGTGCCGGCCTGGGCGTTGGCCAGGGCCAGGTGGTGGGCGACGACGTCGTGCAGCTCACGGGCGATGCGCATCCGCTCCTCGGTGACGCGCAGGCGTGCCTCCTCCTCCCGGGTGCGCTCGGCGTGTTCGGCGCGGGCCCGCATCGAACTCAGGTAGGCGCGCCGCAGCTGGGTCATCTTGCCGGCGGCGAGGGGCAGCATCAGCCAGAAGAACGGGCCGATCGTCCTGAGCAGCAGCGAGAGGTGGTCCATGGAGTCGGAGAACACGGCCGCGAGGATCAACGCCACGGTGGTGGGGATGCCGTAGGCGCGGGTGGTCCTGCGGTCGGTGTGGGTGGCCAGCCAGTAGAGCGCCGCCATGATCGGTGCCAGCAGCAGCGGGGTGACCAGGTATCCCATCGCTACGACGGCGACCGTGCAGAGCGCGGTCACGACGAGGGCGGTGCGCGGGTGGGTGCGGTGCTTCAGCAGGGCGAGGCAGGACACCCCCATGAGGACGGCGCTGGTCCTGTCCTGGTCCGGCGGATCGGCGCCGGGCAGGGTGAGCAGGCTGCCGAGGGTCGCGCTGCCCATCAGCGCCGCGACCAGGACCAGGTCGACGACGAAGGGGTGGCGGTCCGCGAATTCCTCGATGCGGTCTGCGTAGCGGCGCTCCAGGTGGGTGGTCATCGGGTTCTCCGGTCGGTGCGGGTGGGGCCATGGTGGACGACGCCGGTGACGAACGGCCGACGGGGCCGCCCGTGTCCTGTGTCACGGGCGGCCCCTGGTGGGGGGTGGGACGGGGTCGGATCAGGTGCGCGCCACTTCCAGGTCGGCCGCCTCGGCCGGGGCCGGCTCCGTATCGGACCGGCGGCTGAGCGCCTCGCCCTCCACGTCGACACGGGGCAGGATCCGGTCCAGCCACTTCGGCAGCCACCAGGCCTTGTCCCCGAGCAGGGCGAGGACGGCCGGCACGATCGCCATCCGTACGACGAAGGCGTCGAGGAGCACCGCGGCGGCGAGGCCGAACCCGATCATCTTGATCATGGAGTCGCTCTCCCCGATGAACCCGGCGAACACGGCGATCATGATCAGAGCGGCGGCCACGACCACGCGGGCACTGTGCCGGAAACCGGACGTGACCGCCTGCTGGGCCGGCTCGCCGTGGACGTACGCCTCCCGCATCCGCGAGACCAGGAAGACCTCGTAGTCCATGGCGAGCCCGAAGACGATGCCCACCAGGAAGATCGGCATCAGGCTCATGATCGGCCCGGTCTGCTCCACACCCAGCAGCTCGGCGCCGTGCCCCTGCTGGAAGACCACGACGACCGCGCCGAGGGAGGCCAGCACCGACAGCAGGAAGCCGAGGGCCGCCTTCAGCGGGACGAGCAGGGACCGGAAGACCACCAGCAGCAGGACGATCGCCAGTCCGACCACGACGATCAGGTACGGGACCAGTGCGGACTGCACCTTGCCGGCGATGTCGATGTTCATCGCGGTGGTGCCGGTGACCTCGAAAGTCGCCCCGGTCTCGGCCTCGACCCCCGGACGCTCGTCCCGGATGACCGTCACCAGGTCCTTCGTCTTCTCGTCGGTCGGCGCGGTGGACGGCACGACCGAGAAGACCGCGGTGTCACCGGCGTCGTTGAAGCGGGCCGGGGAGACGGACACGACCCCCTTCGTGGCGCCGATCTCCTCGGAGATGGTGGTGACCGCACCCTTCGGATCCGCGTCGCCCTTGGCGTCCACGACGACGGTCAACGGCCCGTTGAAGCCCGGCCCGAAGGCCTCGGCGAGCGCGTCGTAGGCCCGGCGTTCGGTGGTGGAGGCCGACTTGGCCTCGTCGCCGGGCATGCCCAGCTGAAGCTCCGTCATCGGCACCGCGAGCGCGCCGAGGCCCACGACACCGAGGAGCAGTACCGGCAGCGGACGGCGCAGCACGAACCGGGCCCAGCGCGTACCGCCGTTGTTCTCGCCGCCCTCCTCGATACGGCCGCTCTTGCGGGCCCGCCACGAGAGCACGGCGTTCGGCCAGAAGCCGAGGAACGCCGGGACCAGCGTCAGCGCGATCAGTACGGCGACGACGACCGCGCCCGCCGCTGCCAGGCCCATCTTGGTGAGCATCGGAATGCCGACGACCGAGAGCCCGGCGAGCGCGATGACGACGGTGAGCCCGGCGAAGACGACCGCGGAGCCGGCCGTACCGACCGCGAGTCCGGTCGCCTCCTGCGGCGTACGGCCCCTGGCGCGCTCCTCCCGGTACCGCGAGACGACGAACAGGGCGTAGTCGATGCCGACCGCGAGGCCCAGCATCATGGCGAGGGTGCCGGTCGTGGTGGACAGGCCGAGGGCGCTGGACAGGGTCAGGATCGTGGCCATGCTGACGCCGACGCCGATGACGGCGGTCAGCAGGGGCAGTCCGGCGGCGGCCAGCGAACCGAAGGTGACGAGAAGGACGACCGCGGCGATCGCGATGCCGATGACCTCGGCCATCCCGCCCGCACCGCCTCCGTCGTCCATCGCGCTGCCGCCGGCCTCGACGGTCAGCCCCGCGTCCCGGGCCCCGTCGATCGCCCGCTCCAGGTGGGCCTTGCCGGCATCGGTGAGTTCGTTGGCCGCGACCTTGTAGGTGACGGTCGCGTACGCCGTCGTCCCGTCCTTGCTGACCGCCTTCGCCTGGAACGGGTCGGCGACGCCCGCGACCTGCGTGCCGTCGCCCAGCTCGGCCACGGCCTCCTCGACGGCCTTCCTGTTCTCGGTGGCGGTCACCTTCTCACCGCCCGGCGCGACGAAGACGACCCGCGCGGTCGCGCCGTCGGCCGTCGCACCCGGGAAGCGCTCCTCCATCAGGTCGAACGCCTTCTGCGACTCGATGCCCGGCATGGAGAACTCCTCGTCGGAGGCTCCCGGGGCCTTCAGGGCACCCAGGCCGACGGCGGCCAGGACGGCCGCCCAGACCAGGGCGACGTACCAGCGCCGCCGGAAGGCCAGACGGCCCACTCGATACAGGAAAGTAGCCACGGCAGGGGGTCTCCACATCTGGGACTCGAACGTCTGCCCAGGCTGTCCGGTGCAGGGGTGCCGTGTCGTCGTGCGGCTGCCGTCAATCCCGGCTACTGAGAACGCAGTACGGACCGGGGTGCGGGTCCCCCGCGGGGACCAGGGCGGGGACCGGGGCGCGCGGTACACCAGGGACCCGCACCACGTCATGACACCGCCGGCCCCGAGGCGAGGGCCCCGGAGCCGGCGGTGTCATGGCGTGGTGCGGGTGGTGGCTCAGCCGAAGAGTGCCACCCTCGGGTGGACCGTGCCCTCGGCCGCCGGGTCGAGGGCGGTGACCCGGTAGACCTCGGTGAGGGTGTCCCCCGCGTGCAGCGTGCGCTGTGCGGTGGTGAGGTCGGTGAACAGGGTGCCGGTCTGGGTGCCGAGGTTCACGGCCTCCCAGCAGCCGGTGGCGGTGCGCCGCTCGACCCGGATGTCCGTCGGATTCAGGAACGGCCCGGCGTCCGGCGACTCCACCAGGAGCTGCGGGGCGACGGTGCGATCCGCCGACGATTCGTTGCGGTAGGTGAGCGTGACCTCGTGACCGGCGTTGTCGGCGACGAGGGTGCTCGTGGGCAGGTCGACGAACTCGGTGGGTATGGCGGGCGTCGGGCTGGTCGGGGCCGACGTCGCGGTGGTGGTCTGCGTCTGGGGTGCGGCTGCTGCGGCCGGTCCTGCCGCGGCCAGGCCGGCGAGCGCCACCATGAGGGCCAGGGCGGCGACCCTGGGGCGGCTGTTCTTCAACGACACGTTCGCTGATCCTTCGGATTCGCTCGGGTGACTCGGTGAATGATGTTCCCCCCGTCCGTGGCTGCCGCCAGAGACATCACCCAGACTACGCAGGCCGGTTCAGGTCCGGCTCGGCAGGCGGCAGGGGCCGCGAGGCCTACCCGATGTCAACGACCCGTGCCCACACGGGCGGTGAGTCCGGCACGTACTCGGGGTTGTCCTCGTCGTACGGCCGGAAACCGTGCCGTCGAGGAAACAGCCCCACCACCGTCCGGCACGGCGGTCGCGTGCTCGGCCATGGCGTCTGACCGTCCGTCAGGGCCACGATCACATCGGGCCTCGGCCGCGCCCGCAGCGCCCTGTCGAACCCCGCGCGCAGATCCGTCCCCCCGCCCCCGACCAGCGGGATCCCCTCGGCACGGCACAGCCGGTGCACGCCCTGGGCCGCCGCGTCGCACGGCACCACACTGACCAGGTCGCGCCGGCCGCCCACGGCACGGGAGATCGCGGCGACCTCCAGCAGCGCGCTGCCCAGTTCGGCGTCGCTGACCGAGCCGGAGGTGTCGATGACGACGCTGACGCGGGGCGGTCTGCGGCGCAGGCTGGGCAGAACGGCGCCGGGCACCGAGGCGGACCGGCGCGACGGGCGGCCGTACGTGTAGTCCTCACCGGCGCCCGGCCCCGAGGCCGCCGAGCGGACCGCCGCCCCCAGCAACTCCCGCCAGGGCTGCGGCGGATGGAACGCCTTCTCCGCCCACCGCTGCCACCCTTCCGGGGCGTGCCCCGGACGCCCGGTGATGCCCTGCGCCACCCGGAACCGGACCGCGTCCCGTTCCTGCGCACTGAGCCCGTGCCCGCCGCCGGCCCCCAGATCCCACTCCCGTTCCAGGCCGTCGGCGCCGCTGCCGCAGTCCAGCCAGGCCAGCTCCTGCATCCGCGGGCCCAGCCGGAACTGGCGCAGATAGTCCTCCATCAGCTCGCCCTCGGGCAGCATCAAGGTCGCCGGCTCGACGGCACCCTCGGGCCGGGCCAGCCCGTCCCCGTACACATCGTCGTTGATCTCGCAGTCCGCGGCGATGTTCATCCGCAGCCGCTCCCCGGGCCCGGTCAGCCCGCGCTCACGCGCCACCCGGTCGCCGCGCCCGTGATGGTCGCGCAGCAGATGGGACACCTCGTGCACCCACACACCGGCCAACTCCTCCACCGGCGTCCGCTCTACGAACCCCGGCGAGACGTAGCACCGCCAGTACCGGTCGACAGCCATCGTCGGCACCCGCCGCGACTCCACGACATGCAGAGCGAACAGCGCGGTCGCCAGGTAGGGACGAACACGGGCAGCATGCAGCCGAGCAGCGAAGAGCTTGTCGCGGTCCAAGGGGCGGGGCGGGGGTTGGGGGGTGGCTCGGGACGGGGGGTGGGGCGGGGCTCCTGACGGGGGCTGGGGCGCGTCCCGCGGCGAGTCGTGAGGCGCACCCCGCGACGGGACCTGGGGCACACCCCGCGACAAGTCCTGAGGCACGCCCCGCAACGGGAGGTGGGACGCGGCTCCCGACGAGGGCCGGGGCGCGTCCCGCAACGGGACCTGAGGCGCACCCCGCGGCGAGTCCTGGGGCGTCCCCGATGCGGCCTCGCTCATCGGCCCCGCCTTCGCGAACCCAGGGGTGCCTTGGGGCGTCCCCGGTGCGGACGCGCTCATCGGACCGCCTTCGCGGCGGCCGCCGTCGTCCGGACCGCCGCGTGATCGGCTCGCCGGGACAGGGACACCACTCCGGCGAGCTGCTCGATCGACGGCGGTACGTCCCAGTCCTCCTGGCGCAGCGAGGCCAGCGTCGACGCGGGGACGACGACCAGGTCCGGAGCCCCGGTCTCCACCGCCCGCACGAGCAGCGCCCACGCCGCATCCCAACGGGCCCGCTCCGGGCGCGCCCGCACCGCCTCCACCACACCGTCGAGCGCGGCCTGCCGCAGATCCCCCCGTTCGGGCAGCTCGGCACCCGCCGGGTCGGCGAGCAGCACCTCGGGGTCCGGCAGGTCCATCCGGTCCACGCTCGCCAGCAGCTCCAGCCCCGGCCCGTCCCCCACCGTGCCCCTGACCAGCAGCGAGAGCACGTCCCGCGAGGAACCGGCGGCGGTCGCGAAGGCGATCAGACACTGCGTCATCTCCCAGCTCCGCGGGGAGGGCCACGGCCCACCCCGACGCGTCTCGCTGCTGGGCAACCGGTGCACGAGACCCGGCCGCCCGGAGAGCAGCCCGCACACCGCGCGCCGCGCGAAGTCCACCGCCTCCGGCAGCCTCTCCGGGTCGAGCCGCGGCAAGGTCGCCTGCGGCCAGGTCCCGCCGAGTCCGCGTACGACGACCTCGTGGTCGTGGGCCCACTGCAGATGGACGAACCGGTTGGCCAGCGGCGCGCTCAGCTCCCAGCCGTCCGCCGCCGAGGACCGCGGGTTGGCGGCGGCCACGATCCGCACACCCGGCGGCAGCCGCAACGCCCCGACCCGCCGCTCCAGCACAAGCCGCAGCAGCGCGGCCTGCACGGCCGGCGGCGCGGTGGACAACTCGTCCAGGAACAACAGCCCCCGCCCGGCCTTCACCAGCCGTACGGCCCAGTCCGGCGGGGCCATCGGCACGCCCTGTTCCGCGGGGTCGTCGCCGACGACGGGCAACCCGGAGAAATCGGACGGCTCGTGGACGCTCGCGATCACCGTGGTCAACGGAAGGTCCAGAGCGGCGGCGAGCTGCGTCAGTGCGGCGGTCTTGCCGATCCCCGGCTCCCCCCAGAGCAGCACGGGCAGGTCGGCGGCGACGGCCAGGGTGAGGGCCTCCAGTTGTGTGTCGGGGCGGGGTTCGGTGGTGGTGTCGCGGAGGAGGCTCAACAGGTCGGCGGCGACGTCGAGTTGAGGGGTGGCGGGCTGGGTCTGGGTGCATGTGGGCATGTGGGTCACCTGTGGGTTTCGGGATGGGCAGAGGGCAGGGCGGAGCGTGCATGGGCGGGGCGTGCATGGAGGCTCAGGTCAGGGAAACGTCGCGTGGCGAGGGCGCGCGCGGTGGTCGCGGGGACGACCGCGCTCGTCGGCGTCGATGTGCCTGCGGCCCGGTGCCGGGCCGGCCAACCCGGCCCTGAACAGCCCGTACGTGATGCGCTGCCGCGCCGCCGCCTCCAGTTCGTCCCGCAGCGCACCGTCGCGCAGCACCGCGTCCGGTCCCAGCAGCCCCTCGACGACGGCCAGCGCACCGGCGGTGTCGCCGTGGCAGAGGCGTTCGCGAACGTCGGGCAGACAGGACGGATGCCGGTGCGCCACGTCGATGGCCTGGAGGCAGGGGAGCGGCGTGCCGGTGAGGGCGGCCAGCAGCTCCTCCCGCCGGATCTCGGCCGGGTCGTGGTCCAACGGTGCCAGTACGCCGTCGACCAGCCCGATCCGGTGCTGGGCCCCCCGGCACTCGACGAGGCGTGGCTGCCCTGCCGGGTCCGTCGTCAGGGAGGGGCGAGACGACCGAGACGGCGGGGCCTGATCCGGTACGAGGGCAGAGGCGACCAGCGGATGCAGCCGACCGGCCTCGATCGCACCGGCCCGGAGCAACTCCAGGTCGGGCAGCACCCAGGTCGCCGCGTCGGGCAGCACCGGCAGCGCGGAGGCACGGCCCTTGGTGGCCGCCGAGATCCGCAGTACGGGCGATCCACCGCTACGACCGTCGCCGCCCGCGTCCCCGTCCCCGTCCCCATCCCCATCCCCGAGCAACTCCAGTACGAGCCGCCGCCGTCCCCCCAACCGCACGACCAGGGCACCCTCAGACCGCCCTTCGGCGCGCAGCAGTATCCGCGCCTCGTCCGCCCACCGGTCAACGGCACAGCGGCGCCCGTACGGCAGCGTCCTCCCGAGCAGCTCCGGGTCCAGCCCAGGTCGGTCACGTGCGGGAGGGCCGCCTCCGGATGCCCCGGACCGGATCCGCAGCTCACCGGCCCTGCCGGCATCCCACAGGTGGCGGTGCAGATCGAGGCGGAATCGCCGGTTCGGGCGGGGATGCGGATGCCGACCGGCACCGTCCTCGCCTCCTACGGCTGCTCCGGCCCGGGACCCGCCCCACAACGCAAGGCTGATCCGCTGACCGGCATCCGCCCAAGCCGGCGGGGTCCGCGCCACGAACTGCAGCGGCCGTCCGGTGTCCCGCCCCACCCCGTCGTACCGGGCCAGAGCGAGGGTCAGCCCCGGGCGCAGCAGCCCGTCGGGAGCGATCCTCGGCATGTGCCAGCGCAACAGGTCGGGAGCGAGATGCCGAAGATCGGCCCGGACTCGCGCGGCGACGTCCCGGCCGTGATCACGCGCCACGGAACGCAGATGGAGATCGACATCGATCCCCGCGGCGGCACACGCCCCCGCCCAGTCCCCGGCGAGCCGACGGGCGGTCGCGGTCTCGATCATGGAGGCCGGCACGGCGAACTCGCGCACGCGCGGCCAGAAGGAAAGCTCGGAAAGCCGGGAGTCCCCGTTCGCGATCTGGGTGCCCATCAGCACTCACCTTGCGCGGACGGGACCCCCAATCTGGCAACAGAATGAGTCGTCATCGCCGGCGAGCGTAACGCTGCCCGCTTCGAGCCGCCAACGATTTTCCGCACCGGCGAACGAGATGACGCGCCCCGAGGCGGGCACGGACACCTGGTCGGCCGTCCTGCCGCGACGGCGAGCCGGTGGGCGCGTACCGCGTCCGCGTGCGCCGGTCGGGACGCTCAGCCCGGGACGAGCGCGGGACGAGCGCGGGGACGCAACTGAGAGCGGCGGAAATTCCTGGGTCCAGAGCGTCCACCCATGCTATCGTGATAGGTGTTGCGGTTTTGGTTCCCAGAAACTTTGAGTGAAACTTTGAGTGCTCTTTCGACCTCCGTCGACGGGCACTCTTTTCATTTCCGAGGAATTCCGGATCATTCCGGATGGGTAATCATTACGGCGACTCCGGGACCGCGAAGTGCGGATTCCGGATATTGCTCCCAGGGAGATACGTTATGGCATCCGGCACTGTGAAGTGGTTCAACGCGGAAAAGGGCTTCGGCTTCATCGAGCAGGACGGTGGCGGCCCCGACGTGTTCGCCCACTACTCGAACATCGCCACCTCCGGCTTCCGTGAGCTCCAGGAAGGCCAGAAGGTGACCTTCGACGTCACGCAGGGCCAGAAGGGCCCCCAGGCCGAGAACATCGTTCCCGCCTGACGCTGACGCACATGACATGGCTGGGCCCGCACGCTGAGGTGCGGGCCCAGCTCATTGGCTTTTTCGCGTTGCACCCCGCTTCTTGAATCTGCCACACCTTTCTTTGCCTCACCTTTCTTTTTCTCACTTTTATTCGGCTCATTCTGCGAATCCTGATGCGGCCTCTCGTCGCTGCTGGGAATTCCCCGATACGTGCCGCATCGAGGAAGGTTCCCCATGGACCGCACAGCTCGCAGGAACAACGGCTCCGCCCACTCCCGTAAGAACGGCGGTTCCGCCGGTTCGTCCGGACGCAACCGCTCCCACTCCCGGAAGGCGGGCGGCGAAGGCAGTCCTTCCCGTTCGGCCAAAACCGGCCGCGGCGGCCACGGAGGCGGAGGTCGTCCCAGCAGGCCCGGCGGAGAGTTCGCGCTGCCGGTCACCATCACCCCGGCGCTACCGGCCGCCGAGGCGTTCGCCGATCTCGACCTGCCCGAGCGGCTGCTGACCGCGCTCGGCGCCGAAGGCGTGACCGTGCCGTTCCCGATCCAGGCGGCGACGCTGCCGAACTCGCTGGCCGGCCGGGACGTCCTGGGCCGCGGACGCACGGGATCGGGCAAGACGCTCGCCTTCGGCCTCGCCCTGCTGGCCCGTACCGCCGGGCAGCGGGCCGAGCCCCGGCAGCCGCTGGCCCTCGTCCTCGTCCCCACCCGCGAGCTGGCCCAGCAGGTGACCGACGCCCTCACCCCCTACGCCCGCGCGCTGAGCCTGCGGCTCACCACCGTGGTCGGCGGCCTGTCCATCGGCCGGCAGGCGAGCGCGCTGCGGGGCGGTGCCGAGGTCGTCGTCGCGACACCCGGCCGGCTCAAGGACCTCATAGACCGGGGCGACTGCCGCCTGGACCGCGTCGCCATCACCGTCCTGGACGAGGCCGACCAGATGGCCGACATGGGCTTCATGCCGCAGGTGACCGCGCTCCTCGACCAGGTCCGCCCCGACGGCCAGCGGCTGCTGTTCTCGGCCACTTTGGACCGTAACGTCGACCGTCTGGTGCGCAACTACCTCCACGACCCCGTGGTCCACTCGGTCGATCCCTCCGCGGGCGCGGTCACCACGATGGAGCATCACCTGCTGCATGTGGAGGACGACGACAAGCACGCCACCACGACGGAGATCGCCGCCCGCGACGGACGCGTGATCATGTTCCTGGACACCAAGCACGCCGCGGACCGGCTGGCCAAGAAGCTCCTGGCCGTCGGCGTGCGCGCCTCGGCCCTGCACGGCGGAAAGTCCCAGTCCCAACGCACCCGGACCCTGGCCCAGTTCAAGGACGGCCACGTCACGGTGCTGGTGGCCACCAATGTCGCCGCCCGCGGTATCCACGTCGACAACCTCGACCTTGTCGTCAACGTCGACCCGCCCAGCGACCACAAGGACTATCTGCACCGCGGCGGCCGTACCGCCCGCGCCGGCGAGTCCGGCACCGTCGTCACGCTGGTCCTGCCCCACCAACGCCGCGAAATGACCCGCCTGATGGCCGACGCCGGCATCACCCCGCAGACCACCAGGGTCCGTTCGGGCCAGGCCGAACTGAGCCGCATCACCGGTGCCCAGGCGCCCTCGGGCGTGCCCGTCGTCCTCACTCCGCCGGTCACCGAAACCCGCCCCGCGCGTACGGGTTCCTCCTCTCGCGGACGGCGCAGCCGCCCCGCCCAGGACCGCCGCCGCTCCTCCGCCAAGGGGAAGAGCCAGGGGCGCTGACACCGTAGGGTCGGGTGCATGGTGACTGCGACGGTCCGCGAGTGGCGCGACGAGGAAGGGTGGGGGGTGCTCGACTCTCCCGAGACCCCCGGCGGTTGCTGGGGGCACTTCTCCGCCATCCAGACGGACGGGTTCGCCGCACTGTCCCCCGGACAGAAGGTGGACCTCACGTGGGAGGCCCCCGGCTTCCCACAGGACGGGTACGACTACCGCGCCGTGACCATCGTGCCTCAACACCTCTGATCCACGGGGGCCGTGGGAGGGCAGGCGGGCCTACGACCGAGGCGGTGTCGTCGACGGCACGCTGGTCGGGACCGCCGCACTGCTCGGCGTACGGGACTCGCCGGGCCGGGGATTCGTGGTCGGCTCGGACGTCGCGGCCTCGGACGGCGCCGTCGGCGTCGGCGATGCCGATCGGGGCGACGACGCCGACGGGCTCGGGATCGCCGACGGGGCGGGAGGCGTCGTACGGCCGCTCGCGGGCGGGGGTGCGAGAGGGGGCGCGGGAGACGTCGGCGCCTCGGAGGTTCCGAAGTGGAGCGGCAGCGCGACGAGCACCGCGACGGCGCAGGCCACGCCCGCCCCGACGGCCGTACGCACCAGTCGTCGGCGGGACGCCCTGCGGCGGATCGTCTCGTAGCTGCCGGGGGGTGGCGCGAGGTAGTCCGAGGACGGGCGGAGGATCACCGCGAGAGGGTCGCCGGGAGACAGTTCCGGGCCGTCCGCCTCGTCGTCAAAGCGTGTGGTCAAGGCTTCTCCTCAGATGGACGCGGAGCAGTTCGCGGGCCGCGTGGAGGTCGGCCTTGACGGTTCCTTCCTTGCGCCCGGTCAGCACGGACACCTCCCGGATCGGCATGTCAGCGTAGTAGTGGAGGAGGATCGGGGTGCGGAGGCGTTCGGGGAGGGACTGGACCAGCAGGCGTATGGACGGGTCCGCCGGCTCCGTCTGCTCCGTCTGCGAGTTGACCGCCGCCTCCGTCGTGGCCCGGCGCATCGCCCGCCGCTCCCGCTCCAGCTTGCGCCAGTGGTCCCGGACCAGGTTCGCCGCCGTGACGTAGAGGAAACCGCGCGGCTCCTCCACCCGGCTCCAGCGGGCCCAGAGCCGGGTGAAGGCCTCGGAGGCGATCTCGTGGGCCGTCTCGTCGTCGTCGACAAGACGGCGGCACCAGCCGGCGAGGCGCGGGTAGAGGGCGGCGAACAGCTCGGACGCTGCCTTGTCTCGGGACCGTTTCAACGCTCTCCATGGTCGTGCGGAAGCTTGCACGCTTACTGGTGGGGATGCCGGACCGGCGGCGTACGTTCCCTGGGTGGGTGGTCAAGGGGACGTAGCGCTCAACTCCGCGAACACGATCACGTTGTCGCGGTACTCGTCCCCGGCCCGCGGCCCTCCGCACGTGATCAGCCGCAGCTCCGGGCGGCCCACGTCCCCGTAGACGTCGTCCGCCGGAAAGTCCGCCTTGGCGACCGTCCGTACGGCGCTGACCGCGAACTCCGCCGTCGTGCCGTCCTCCCTGCGCGCCACGATCCGGTCGCCCCGGTGCAGCCGGGCGAGGTGACGGAACACCCCGTCGCCGTAGGCGCCCACCGTGACATGGCCGAGGATGACCGACGGGCCGACCTGTCCCGGCGTCGGCGAGTGCCGGTACCAGCCCGCCCGGTCGTCGGCCGTGATCGGCGGCACCTGCACGGTGCCGTCCGGCGCCAGCCCCAGCCGGATGAGCGGGGTGTCGACCTCGATCGCCGGGATCCGCAGGCGGACCGGGGCCGAACGGCCCAGCGTGCGCGCCGAGTTCGCGGATGGTGAGGGAGGCGGGCCCTCCTCGGGCGTCTGCGCGCCCCTCCTCCTCCGGGAGCCCGCGTTCGCGCGCTCCTCCGCTCCCTGGCCACCGCACCCCACCAGCACCGACGCCATCGCCGCCGTGGCGAACGCGCGCCTGGACAGCGGCATCATGCGCCGTTCGTCCGCCGACGCCGTACGACGAAGGCCGTCGCGCCTCCGGCGACGAGCAGCGCGGCGGCTCCCCCGCCGATCAGCCCGCCCTGTCCGCCCCCGGCACCCGAAGTCGGCGCCGTGACTCCGGTGTCGGGCGCTCCCGACGGTACGACGGAGACCTGGCCGCCGTCCGGCGCGCGGGTCGGCTCGGCCGACGGCGCCGAGGGGACGGGGGTCGCCTCCCGGGGCGGCTCGCTGCTCGGCGCGGTGGTCGGTTCGGCGGCGCTGGGCGTCGGGACGGCCGTCACCGCGGGGGCGGTGGCGGTCGGGCTGGGGACCGAGGTCGGGGACGTGCTGTCGGCGAACGCGGGCGTGATGCCCGCCAGCAGGGCGGTGCAGGTGAGTGCCATGGCGCTGAGGACGGTTCGGCGCATCGAGTCGCTCTCTCTTTCATCGGCCCGGCCGGTACTCCGGTACTCCGGTACTCCGGTACGCGGCGGGCTGGGTGACGGTCGAGCGGAGAGACGACGCGGCAGGGGGGCGGGTTGTAAAGAGAAGGCAAAGTCATACGAGGGGCCCAGTCGGATCCCAGTCGGATCCCGGTCAGGCCCAGTCGGGCTCCGGTCGGGCCCCGGTCGTTCATGGTCATGAACCTGAATCACGTACACATCTATTGACGCGTATGTGACAGGCCCTTACGGTCCCGAGAAGCATCGAGAAAGCGCTTTCCCTGTCTGCCCAAACAGAAAGGGTTCAGCCCCATGCACCCGCACCCGCACGCGCACCCGAGACCGCGTCCGCACCCCAGCCCGGTCAGACGCGTCACCCCCGCCCTGGCCTCCACCGCCCTCCTCGCCACCACCCTCGTCGCGCTCACCGGCACCACCGCCGAGGCCGCCACCACCCGCTACGAGGCCGAGAGCTCCCCGGCGATCTGCACCGGCACCATCGACTCCGACTGGGCCGGCTACTCCGGCACCGGGTTCTGCAACGGCACCAACGCCACCGGCGGCTATGCCCAGTTCACCGTGAACGCCCCCGCAGCAGGCACGGCGACGCTCAACGTCCGCTTCGCCAACGGCACCACCACCGCCCGCCCCGCCTCCCTGGTCGTCAACGGGACCACCGTCCAGACACCGTCCTTCGAAGGCACCGGCGCATGGACGACGTGGACGACGAAGACGCTCACCGTCCCCGTCAACGCCGGCAGCAACACCATCCGCCTCAACCCGACCACCTCCGCCGGCCTGCCCAACCTCGACTACCTGGACGTCGAGACCAGCGGCAGCACCCCCGCGCCGACGGGCCCCGTCCTGTACGTGGCGCCGAACGGCACCGACGGCGCGGCCGGCACGGAGTCGGCGCCCACCACGCTCACCTCGGCGATCGGCCGTATCTCCGCCGGCGGCACGATCTACATGCGCGGAGGGACGTACACCTACTCCTCGACGGTCACCATCCCCGCGGGGACCAACGGCACGTCGAGCGCCCGGACCAAGCTGTCCGCCTACCCGGGTGAGCGGCCGGTGCTGAACTTCTCGGCACAGAGCGAGAGTTCGTCCAACCGCGGGCTGCAGGTGATGGGGTCGTACTGGCACGTCAACGGCATCGTCGTCGAGCGGGCCGGGGACAACGGCATCTACGTCGGCGGCAGCAACAACGTCATCGAGCGCACGGTGACGCGCTTCAACCGGGACACGGGACTGCAGCTGGGGCGGATCGCCTCCACCACCCCCAAGGAGCAGTGGCCGTCCAACAACCTCATCCTGAGTGCCGAGTCGCACGACAACGCCGACTCCGACGGCGAGGACGCCGACGGCTTCGCCGCGAAGCTCACCACCGGCACCGGGAACGTCTTCCGCTACGCCGTGGCCCACAACAACATCGACGACGGCTGGGACCTCTACACCAAGTCCGACACCGGCGCCATCGGCCCGGTGACCATCGAGGACTCCCTCGCGTACAACAACGGCACCCTCAGCGACGGCTCCCAGGCCGGCAACGGCGACCGCAACGGCTACAAGCTCGGCGGCGAGGACATCCCCGTCAACCACGTCATCAAGCGCAGCATCGCCTACAAGAACGGCAAGCACGGGTTCACCTACAACAGCAACCCGGGCACGATGACGGTGTCGGACAACGTCAGCATCGACAACGTCCAGCGCAACTACAACTTCGACGCCGGCACCTCGGTGTTCCGCAACGACACCTCCTGCCGCAGCAGCAGCGGCACGAACGACCGGATCATCGGCGACTCCGACAGCTCGAACCAGTTCTGGTCAGGCACGAACGGCTCCCGGTGCTCGTCGTACGGCGGTGCCCTGGGCTGGTCCTTCGCCTCGGACGGGCGGCTCGTCGTGACCTTCGGCGGCACCCAGGTCACACCGTGACCGGTGAGTCGGCCGCGGGCGGCATACGTACCATGTGGGCGTGACAGCCCGCGCACAGCAGCACCGTGCGCTGCGGCTCCCGATGCGGGGGCCGTGGCGCATGCTTCTGCTGCTCGGGCTGCTCGCCGGGGTGTTCGGGATGCATGCGCTCGGACCCGGCAACGCGGTCGCCGTCTCCTCTCATCCCTCGCCTCATCACCCGCACGGGCGCGCCGTGAGCGCCCCCATGACGGCGATGACAGCGATGACAGCGATGACCGACGAATCCGTCTGCCACGGCGCCGATTCCGGTGGCGGGCATGCCCAGCACGCCGACCCGACCTGCGCCTCCGGTGCCGTCGGTGCGGGCCCCGTGCTGCCGGCACCGATGCCCGATCCGTCCGGAACCGCTGTCGCGGACGACCTCGACGGTCGTTCCCTGGCCGCCGCTCCCGAGGGCGGGCGCGCGCCTCCCTCACTGGCCGAACTGCAGATCCTGCGGACCTAGGACAAGGCCGAGCCGTCCCCGTCGCTGTTACGGGCGTACGGCAGACAGCCATGCCCATGCCGCGCCCCGAGGGCGCAGCACCTCACGTACGTCGCAGGAGTTCTCAGCATGACCAACACCCGTACCCTGACCCGTCGCGCCGCCCTGGCCACGACGGCCGTCACCGCCGCTCTCGTCCTCGCCGCGTGCGGCGGTACCGACCACTCGGACACCGCCTCCGGCGGCCACACGTCGCCCTCGGCGAGCGCCGGCGCCACTGCCGACGCCGCGGCCGGCGCCCACAACGACCAGGACGTCTCCTTCGCGCAGGGCATGATCCCGCACCACCAGCAGGCCGTGCAGATGGCGGACATGGCCGCCGGGCGGGCCTCCTCCGCCGCGGTCAAGGACCTGGCCTCGCGCATCCAGAAGGCCCAGGACCCGGAGATCCGGACCATGTCGGGATGGCTGAAGGCCTGGGGTGAGGACGTGCCGTCGGCGATGCCCGGCATGGACCACTCCGGCGGTCACTCCGGTGGCTCCGGTGGCTCCGGCGACATGGCCGGGATGATGGACCAGAAGGACATGGACGAGCTGATGAAGGCGTCCGGCAAGGCCTTCGACACCCTGTTCCTGACCATGATGGTCGAGCACCACGAGGGCGCGGTGGAGATGGCGACGGCCGAGAAGACGAAGGGGCAGTACGGCCCCGCGACGAAGCTGGCCGGCGACGTCGTCACCGCCCAGACCGCCGAGATCGCGGAGATGAGCAAGCTGCTCGGCAAGAGCGGGAGCTGACGCTCCGGCGGGCGGCGGCCGGTCGGCCGCCGCCCAACGCCTGTTTCAGTGCAGGCCCAACCGGCGCTGGTACGACGCCTTCGGTCCGGCCCGGTCCAGGATCGCGGCGCAGGCGGGGCGGGCCCCGCAGTCCGCGACGGGGTCGGCCGGGGTCAGGCGGGTGTTGGCCTTGAACGCGAGATCGTGCGGGTCGCCGCAGTCGGGCGCGGGCGGCCAGGCTCCGGGGTAGTCCCGGCGGGGCAGCCATTCGGGGACGGCGTCGTCCCAGAAGTTGCCCTGGTAACGGACGTTCCGCACCGGCCGGTTGCCCCACTCCTCGCTGCAACCGCCGATCGAAGCACGGTAGTTGTAGACGGCGTTGTGGCGCACGGTCATCCAGTTGCTGCTGTCGTCGGTGTAGATGCCGACGTTCCACACCCCGTACCGGCTGTCCGTGACCGCGTTGTCGCTGACGACCAGGCCGTCGGCGTGCGAGGTGCCCTGTTCGCCGCGCAGGTAGATGCCGCCGCCGTCGACCAGCAGCCGGTTGGTGGCGAAGACGCGGTTGCCGGTGATGCGGTTGCCGCGCATGAGACCGCGCAGGTCCTCGCTGGGGCCGGAGAGGATGCCGGTGTAGGGCACGTGGTCGACCTGGTTGTGCGCGATGGTCGTCTCGCTGCCGCCGGTGTCCCAGATGCCGGAGGCCGCGTGGTGGTCGGCTCCGATGTGGTGGATCCAGTTGTCGGTGATCCGGTTGGCGCGGTTGGTTCCCTTCGTGTCCGGCGGCAGGACGCCCAGCACGATGCCGCCGTCCGAGATGTCGGTGAAGACATTGCCGTCCACCACGTTGCGCGAGCTGTTCTCGGAGAACTCCAGCCCCTGCGCGCCGAGTCGGGTGAACCGGTTGCCCTGGAAGGCGATGCGCTCGGCGGTGCGGAAGGCGACGTTGCCCGGCACCGTGAGCGCCGTCATCTCCCCGCCCTCCCCCGGCCGCATGTACATGCTCCAAGCTGCGACGAACCCGGCGGGCTCGCTCGGCGCCAGCCAGGTCGCGTCGGCGAACGTCAGTCCCCGGAAGGCGATGTCGTGCACGCCGGTCCCACTGAGCAAGGTCTCCAGCTCGGGGGCGACCACCGGTGTGCGGCTCATGTCCTGACCGGGTGTGGGCCGGTAGAGCAGCTGATGGCGGCCGGGCCGGGAGCGGTCGAGGTACCAGCTCCCCGGCCGGTGCAGGAAGTCCGGGCCGTTCTGGACCTCGGAGGGCGCGCCGAGGGATTCCTTGCCGTACAGGTCGCGGGCGAGTTTCCAGCAGGCCTTGTCCATGGTGACCGTGGTCCTGTTTCCCGGCCCGCGGGAGACGCCCTGGACACCGCAGCGGCCCTCGGCGTAGTCGAAGCGGTACAGCAGTTCCAGATCGCCGGGGTTGCGCCAGGACCGGGGAATCCCGCTGGTGGTGGTGTATCCGGTGGCGGTCGTCCGCACCTTGCCGGGCAGTCCCGACCCCAGGCCCGCCCGCGCGGCCCGCTTGCCGCCGACGTAGAGCTGACGGGTGTCGAGATCCCCGACGTCCGCCCGCCACACCCCCTCGCGCCTCGGATCGGGCCGCCATCCGGCGACGGTCCGTCCACCGCTGAGCGTCACCGGCTCCTCGTACGACGTCCCGAAGCCGTACGCCTGATAGACGACGCGATGCCCGCCCCGGCCGGAGTCCCCGGCGTCCCGCGACATCCTGAGTGGAGCGGTCAGCCGGTACGTCCCACCCCGCAGGTTCACCACGATGTCCGAGCTCATCCCGGCCGTCCGGCCCCGCACCTCCCGCTGGGCGCGGGCCGGCGTCGCGAACGGACGCTCCGACGTGCCCGGCCACGCGTCATTCCCCCAGGGCGCCACGTACAGCTGCTGCGCAACCGGCCGCCCACCCGCCGCCGACGCCGGGGGTGGGGCCGCCCAAGTCCCCCCGGCCACCACAACCGCTGTCGCCGCCGCTGCCGTCACCGCCCTCACTGCCCTCACTGCCCTCGCCGATACGACCGGCCCGACCCGCAGGTCCGCCATGTTCCCGCTCCTCCCGTTCGCCGGACGCGTCCATCGTCGACCGGGGGCGGCACGACGCGCGTCGGCCGATCGTCGCTCGCTGTGCGTCTTTGGTCGCGGTTCCGGATGCCGATGTGTCCGTCCGAAGACGGAGGATGGTGGCGGGTGTGGCAGGTGTGGCAGAGCAGCGAAGCGGCAGGTGGACGTCGGGGCGTCAGCCGGCGCCGCCGAGCCAGTACCCGAAGCCACGGCGCGTATGGATCAGAGCCGGCTCCCCGGGTTCGCGGTCCACCTTGCGGCGCAGCCGCGAAACCAGCTTCTCGATCGCCTCGTTGGCCCGGAAGTCGTCCCAGACATGCCGGCCGATCTGCTCCTTCGACAGCACGCACTCGGCGTTGACGAGCAGATGCCGCAGCAGGCGGTACTCGGCGGGGGTGAGGTCGAGGGCCCGTGTGCCGCGGCGGGCGCGGCAGGTCGCGTCGTCCAGGACGAGGTCGCCGTAGCGGGGCTGGGCCGCCTGCCGTTCGGGGCGTCGGCGGCGCAGCAGGACGTCGACTCTCGCCAGGACCTCCGCGATACGCAGCGGCTTGGTGACGTAGTCCTTCTCGCCCGGGCCGAGTTCGGGGACGAGGCGGTGGAGGGAGTCGCAGGTGGTGAGGAAGAGCAGCGGGGGGTGGCTCGGGAGCGGGGCGGCGCGGGGGGAGGGGGAAGTCTGGAGGGAACGGGAGGTCTGGAGGGAGCGGGAGATCGGGGGCAGACGCGCGAGGTGAGGGAGCAGTACGGCGTCCCACACCGCCAGGTCGAAGCGGTGCTCCGTGAGCCGGCTCATCCCCTCGGCGCCGGTGCCCGCCGTGCCGACCCGGTAGCCGGCCAACTCCAGGGTGGTGCTGAGCAGTTCACTGTCTCCCGGATCGTCGGCGACGACCAGGACCCGCTGTCCGTCCCCGCGTGGCGGCGAGGGTTTTTCCAGGAGGTTCGAGAGGTTCGCGTTCATGGCGACGCCCTTCGTGTGGGGACGTGAGGGGGGATGCGCGGGGGCGAGGGCAGGGCGGGGGGGTGCGTTGTGCGCCGGAAACGGGTCGTCAGGCAGTGGGGGCGGACAGGCCCAGGGCCGGGTCGGCCGCCACCTCGGCGTGGGTGACGAAGTCGTCGACCAAGCGGTGGAAGAGTTCGGCCAACCGCCGCAGGTCGTCGTCGGACCAGTCGGCCAGCGCCATACGCATACCGACGCGGCTCGCCTCCCGGAAGCGGTCCACGGCCGCCCTGCCCGCCTCGGTGAGTTCGAGGCGCTGGGCCCGCCGGTCGTGCGGGTCCGCGGCCCTGACCACATAGCCGGCCCGCTCCAACTGCTGTACCTGGCGCGTGACATGGGACGCCTCCACCGCCAGCAGCCCCGCCAGCACGCCGGGCCGCATGGGTTCGGTTTCGGCGAGGCGGCGCAGGATCGCCACGGCGGCCCGGTCGAGGGTCAGACCGGCCATGGCCATCAGGTATTCGTGCTGTCTCGCCCGGCCCGCCAGGTAAGCGACGCGGGTCAGGCACTTCTCGATCTCCACGATGTCCGCCGGGACGGGCAACGCTGCTTCGGATGACGGTGCGGCCATGCCTCCACCGTACCGCAAATGCTTGCTTGACTTAAGTAACCCATTCATGCTTGCCTAAGTTAAGCAATGAAGAGCACCGCCGGGCCGGTGACACCGACCGCGTCCGCGTACCGCCGCACCTCGGATCCACGCACCTCGGATCCACGCACCTCGGATCCACGCACCTCGGATCCACGCACCTCGGATCCCCCCCAAGATCACCGCACCTCACGAGAGAGATCCAGCTCATGGCAACGATGAAGACCGTCCGGACCGGCGCCAAGAACGAGATCGACGTCGTCGACGTCGAGCGCCCCACCCCCGGCCCCCGGGACGCCCTGGTGCGGATCCGCGCCTGCGGCATCTGCGGCACCGACACCTTCTTCCTGCACCTAGGCGGCACGCCCCTCGGCGCCGACGGCTCGATGCGCTCCCTCCCCCTCGGCCATGAGCCCGCCGGCGAGATCGTCGAGGCCGGCGCCGAGGTCAGCGCGCTGAAGGTCGGCGACCGCGTGGTCGTCAACCCGCAGGGCGTGCCCTCCGGGATCATCGGGTGCGGCGGCGCGCACGGGGCCATGAGCGAGTTCCTGCTGATCGAGGAGGCGGAGGTCGGCAGAAACCTGGCCGTCTTCCCAGGTCACGTGCCCTTCGACGTCGCCGCCCTCAACGAGCCGATGGCCGTCGCCCGGCACTGTGTCAACCGCTCCGAGGCGACGCCGGCCGACAAGGTGGTCGTCTTCGGAGCCGGGCCCATCGGACTGGGCGCCGCCATCTGGCTGAAGCTGCGCGGAGTCGAGCACGTGGTCGTCGTCGACATCATCCCGGAGCGGCTGGAGACCGCACTGGCCGTCGGTGCCGACGCCGTCGTCAACTCGGCGCAGGAGAACGTCACCGAGCGGCTCACCGAGCTGCACGGCCAGGCCGCCAACGCGCTCGGCCAGCCCCGCGCCGGCACCGACATCTACATCGACGCCGCCGGTGCGCCCGCCGTGTTCCAGGCCGTCGTCGACTCCGCCAAGTGGGGCGCCAAGATGGTCATGGTCGCCGTACAGAAGAAGTCCGACGCCATCGATCTCGGCGGGATGCTCCGCAGTGAGCTCACGCTCATCGCCTCCCAG
Source organism: Streptomyces sp. T12 (assembly GCF_028736035.1). Lineage (NCBI taxonomy): Bacteria > Bacillati > Actinomycetota > Actinomycetes > Kitasatosporales > Streptomycetaceae > Streptomyces > Streptomyces sp. T12. Next base: position 5,514,231 of record NZ_CP117866.1, on the reverse strand, counting down.
GGGTATCCCACCGAGATCTTCGAGGTCACCGCCGAGCTTGCCGAGCATCATGAGCGGTTCGCGCGGCTGATCAGCCACCGCGTGCCCTTCTCGGCGGTGGAGGAGGCGTTCGGGCTGGCCATGACGCCGGGGGCCGCGGAGAAGGTCGTCGTCACCTTCGACGCATAGAGCGCGGTCACCGCATCGGACAGGAACCCAGCTCATGGCCCCGCTCATGGCTCCACTCATGGCCCCTCCCCTGATCGACAACGTGCAGCAGCTGGCGCGGTGGCCCGGGGTGCTGCTGGCCGGTGTCTCGTGGGCGGCGTTGATGTGGCGCCACCGCCGGCCGCGCACCACCGTGCTGGTGACCACCCTGGGCGCCATGGCGATGGCCGGGCTCGGCTACCTCCTCACCGTCCTGCTGCTCGGGCCGCTGATGATCGCCCTGTACAGCCTGGCGCTGCGCACGGACCGGCGTACCGCGAACGCCTTCGCCTTCACCGGCATCGCCCTGCTGATCGGCACGACCCTGATCTTCGACCCCTACGACGAACCCCTGTCCCTCAAGCTGCTCGGCCCCGCCGCCTGGCTGCTGCTGCCCACCGCGCTCGGCACCATGGCCCGGCTGCGCGGCGCCTACCTGGAGGCCGTGCAGGCCCGGGCCGAGCACGCCGAGCGCACCCGGGAGGAGGAGGCCCGGCGCCGGGTCGCGGAGGAGCGCATGCGCATCGCCCGTGATCTGCACGACGTCGTCGCCCACCACCTCGTCCTGGCCAACCTCCAGGCCGGCGCCGTGGCCCGCATGCTCCCCGGCCGGCCGGCGGAGGCCGGGCGGATCACCGACGAGCTGACCCGTACGACCGTCTCGGCCCTGCGCGAGCTCAAGGCCACCGTCGGCCTGCTGCGGCACCACACCGACGACGCCGACGACCACGCGCGGCCCACCCCGGGGCTCGACCGGCTCCCCGAGCTCACGGACTCCTTCGAGGGCGCCGGGCTCAAGGTGACCGTCACGACCGAGGGGCAGCCTCGGCCGCTGTCCGCGGGTGCGGACCTCACGGCGTACCGGATCGTGCAGGAGGCGCTGACCAACGTCACCAAGCACGCCGCCGACCGTGCGGCCGAGGTGCGGCTGTCGTACGGCGCCGACCGGCTGGTGCTGGTCGTCAGCAACGGCGGCCGGGCCGGGCAGCCCGCCGACTCCCTTGTCGGGAGCGGTGGTTACGGGAGCGGTGGTTACGGCCTCCTCGGGATGCGTGAACGCGCGCGGTCCGTCGGCGGCCGGATCCGCATGGGGCATCGGCCCGAGGGCGGCTTCGAGGTGGTCACCGAGCTGCCGTTGCCGCCCCACTGAGCCCACTGAGCCCACTGAGCCCAATGAGCCCTATGAGCCGACCAATTCCACTGCCCGTGCTCGACCCGCTGCCCCCCTCACGCCCCCACCCCACTCACCCCCTCACCCCACTGAACCTGTGAACCAGCCCCTTGATGGAGGTCCCGCCATGTCCCACGCCCTCACCCGCCCCGCCGACGCGGAGAGGAAGTCCGCCGCGCCGAACGCCATCGTGGCGGTGCTGGCCCTCGCCGGGATCGTCGTCTCGCTGATGCAGACCCTGGTGATCCCGATCGTCCCGGAGCTGCCGAGGCTGCTGGACGCCTCGGCGTCCAACACCGCCTGGGCGGTCACCGCGACGCTGCTCGCCGCCGCCGTCGCCACACCGGTCGTGGGCCGCCTCGGCGACATGATCGGCAAGCGGCGGATGCTGCTGACCAGCATCGTCCTGCTGGTCGCCGGCTCGGTGGTGTGCGCGCTCGCCGACTCCCTCGTCCCGATGATCATCGGTCGCACCCTGCAGGGCCTCGCCGCCGCCGTCGTACCGCTCGGCATCAGCATCATGCGCGACGCGCTGCCGCCCGAGCGGCTGGCCGGGTCGACCGCGCTGATGAGCGCCTCGCTCGGCGTGGGAGGTGCGCTGGGCCTGCCCGCCGCCGCGTTCATCGCCGACAACTGGGACTGGCACATCCTGTTCTGGACCTCGGCCGCGCTGGGCGCCCTGGCCTTCCTACTGGTCCTGCTGATCGTGCCCGAGTCCAAGGTGCGCACCGGCGGCCGTTTCGACCTGGTCGGCTCGCTCGGCCTGTCCGCCGGACTGGTCTCGCTGCTGCTGGCCGTCTCCAAGGGCGGTGACTGGGGCTGGACCAGCGGCACCACCCTCGGCCTGGGCGCCGCCGCGGTCGTGATCCTGCTGGCCTGGGGCTGGTGGCAGCTGCGGGCCGCCCAGCCGCTGGTCGACCTGCGCACCACCGCCAAGCCCCAGGTGCTGTTCACCAACCTCGCCTCGGTCGCGCTCGGCTTCTCGATGTTCGCCATGTCGCTCGTCCTGCCGCAACTCCTCCAGCTGCCCGAGCAGACCGGCTACGGCCTCGGCCGGTCCATGCTGACCGTCGGCCTGGTGCTCGCGCCGCAGGGCCTGGTGATGATGGCCATGTCCGCCGTCTCCGCGGCCGTCACGAAGGCCAAGGGCCCCAAGGTCACCCTGATGATCGGCGCGCTGATCGTGGCCGCCGGGTACGGCCTGAACATCGTGCTGATGAGCGAGGTGTGGCACCTGATCCTGGTCTCCTGCATCATCGGCGCCGGCGTCGGCTTCACCTACGGCGCCCTGCCCGCCCTGATCATGGGCGCCGTCGCCCCCTCCGAGACGGCCGCCGCCAACAGCCTGAACACCCTGATGCGCTCCCTGGGCACCTCGTTCGCCAGCGCCATCGCGGGCGTCATCCTGGCCCAGATGACCACCGACTTCGGCGGCTACGCCCTGCCCTCGGAGAACGGCTTCAAGGTCGTCATGGCCATCGGCGCGGGAGCGGCCCTGCTGGCCTTCGCCCTCGCCACGCTCATCCCGAGGCAGCGCACCGCCGCCACCGCCGACCGGCCGTCCGCCGAGGGCGAGTCCGGGCGGGCTGTCGTCAAGGCAGGTCAGGGCGGCTAGGGCAGCTAGGGCAGATTGAAGAAGATCATGGGGTTGTGGTGGCTGTCCCGCAGGGGCAGCCCGAGCGCCACGGACCGCTTGACCTCCCTCAGGCGGTCGTAGATCTCCGGGGCATGAGCGCGGGACGCCGTGAAGTACGGCGTCCCGCGCTCGCTCAGCCGGCGCAGCACCACCGCGCCCTCCGTGAACGGCAGCGCCCGGCTGCCGTGGAAGACGTCGTGGACGCAGACCGGGATGCCCGGCGTCAGGCGCGGGAACAGGTACTGGACGTACCAGCGGGCGAAGCGCGCGGAGTGCGCCGCGTCGATGAAGAGGAAGTCGGCTGCGTCGGGGATCTTCGCGAGGTTCTCGCGGGCGTCGCCCTGGGTGAAGGTCCAGCGGCCGGTGCAGAGATGGTCCGGAACGCCCCGTACGACGTTGTCCGTGATGTCGTACGAGTGGAGGTGGCCGGTGCCGTTGTCCCGCAAGGCCTGGAGTATCCAGGTCGTGGACCAGCCGTGGAAGGTGCCGATCTCCACGACCGTCTCGGGGCGGCTCTCGCGCAGCAGGAGGTAGGTGATCTCCGCCTCGATGTCGTCGAGTTGCGCCTTCATCGGCTTCGGGGGCGCGAGCAGCCGGCGCTGCTCCTCGCGGACGCGGTCGAGGTCGTCGGCGTAGGTGCGGTAGAGGTCGCTGATGTGGTCGAGGTCGATCTGCTGGGGCCGTTGGGGCTGTTGGGGCTGTTGCGCATTCATGCGCGGACGGTAGAAGGGCGCTTTATGGGGATACGTCACGCTGGGGTGCCAACTGCGATGTCGTACTGCGGTATTACGGCAGCTCGCGCGGGAGTCCGGCTCAGGACCCGTCCTCCGGGCTCACCAGCCCCGACTCGTAGGCGAAGATGACGAGTCGGGCCCGGTCGCGGGCGTCGAGCTTGGCCAGGAGACGTGTCATGTGCGTCTTGACGGTCTGCTCGGCCACGACCAGTTCACCGGCGATCTCGGTGTTCGACAGACCCCGCGCGACCAGATACAGGACGTCCCTCTCGCGCGGGGTGAGACCGTTCAGCTTCAGGCGGGTCTCCCTGCGGCGGGCGGGGCGGCGCCGGGTGAAGTCCTCGATGAGGCGGCGGGTCACCGACGGGGCGAGCAGCGCGTCGCCGGCCGCCACCACCCGTACGGCGTGCAGGAGTTCGGCGACCGGGGCGTCCTTGAGGAGGAAGCCGCTCACGCCGGCGGCCAGCGCCTCGTGCACGTAGTCGTCGAGGTCGAAGGTCGTGAGCATCAGCACCTTCGGGCGGTGCGTGACACCGGGCGGCGGGTCGAGGAGGTGCCGGGCGGCCTCCAGCCCGTTCATGCCGGGCATCCGTACGTCCATCAGCACCACGTCGGGATGCGTACGACAGCAGATCTCGACGCCGAGCGCGCCGTCGGGGGCCTCGCCGACCACGTCGATGTCGCTCTGCGCACAGAGCAGGGCGGCGAACCCGGAGCGCACCATGTCCTGGTCGTCGACGATGACGAGCCGGATCACACCGGCCGTCGTACGGGACCGGCCGCCGTCCTGCTGTGACATCGACGTACTCCTGAGGCAGAGGGGGACCAGGCCCCACTGTCGCGCTACGGCGCCCGGTCCCGCTTCGGCCGAACGGCCAGCGCCGCGGGCCCCCGTCGGCGCGCGCCTCCGCCGAACGGACGAGGTGCCGGTACCGGTCGGGAATCGCGGGGCCGAGTTTCGCGGTTCACGAGTCACGACCGGCGAAGAGCCGAAGAGCCGAAGAGGAGCCGAAGATGTCCGACGCACCGGCCGAACCCCCCGTACGCGAACTCCGCCTGGTGGTCACGGCGGCCGACTACGACGAGGCGTTGCGCTTCTACCGGGACGTGCTCGGCCTCCCCGAGCGCGCCGCGTTCTCCTCCCCCGACGGCCGGGTCACGATCCTCGACGCCGGCCGGGCCACGCTGGAGCTGACCGACCCGAACCACGCCGAGTTCATCGACGAGGTCGAGGTCGGCCGACGGGTGGCAGGCCACATCCGGGTCGCCTTCCAGGTGGACGACTCCACGGCCACCACGGCCAGGCTGGCGGCAGCAGGAGCGGAGGTCCTCGCGGAACCCACCCGCACCCCCTGGAACTCCCTCAACTCACGCCTCGAAGGCCCCGGTGCCCTCCAGCTGACGCTCTTCACGGAGCTGGATGAGCTGGACGGGCCGGATAAGCCGGACGGGTCGGACGGGTCGGATGACGCCGCTGAACGCGCGTAGATCCCCGAGAACCGGCGAGCACAAGCGGTTTGACGCTTCCTGGAGGAGCTTATTCGCCCCTTTCGGTGATAATTGGGGCATGAGTACGGCGACGTTTGTACTAGCGGCCACGTCGAGTGAAGTACTCAACGTGATCGCCGCTTTCGCGGGTGGCCTGTTCATCGCAGGCGCACTGATCTGGGCCGTTTCGCTCGGCATGCGGGTCCGCGACCGAGAACTGCCGCGGCCGCGCCCCGACGAGCAGCCGCACCTTCCCGACACCGGTCCGGTCCATGAGATGCGCGAGATCAGGGAACCGGACGAAGTGCCGCACGCGGAGGGCAGGGAACGGCTCCTGCCGCACGAACTGCACCACGCGGGCAGCAAACGCAGCGAGGACCAGCACCGCAGGCGATGGCTGCCCGGAAAGAGCGGAGCCTTCGGCGGGGGCGGGCTGGGGCACGGCTGAGCCCGGGAAATGCGGGCGACGGGAACAGCAGCCCGATGTCACCCTGTCCGGACGCGCGCGTGGATGCGTACGAGTGACGAGTCCGGGCAGGGGGCGGATTGAGCAGACGACGCTACGTGGCCAGGGGCGTCCCCGGCGGTTACCGCATCTGGGACAACCACGGCCGCCGTTTCTGGGGCGACCTCTATGAGCTCTGCCCCGACGACCTGCTGACCGAGCTCAACGGCCACAAGGACCCGACCAGGATCAGCGAGTTGCTGAGGCGTTACCGCGCGTTGAAGCGCTAGCGCGGGGGACGTCCGGGGCCATGGCGAGCGCCAGGATCACGAAGAAGTCGACGCCCACCATGATCACCGACCACACCGGCGTGTACGGCAGGAACAGGAAGTGCAGCACCATGCTGAGGGACGCCACGAAGATGCCGGTGATCCGAGCCCACCAGGCGCCCTTGAGGATGCCGTAGCCGACGCAGGCGACCACGGCACCCAGGCCGAGCAGGATCCAGCCCCACGCGGTGAGGTTGATCTCGAAGACGTAGTCGCCGATACGGCCGTAGACGTCGTCCTCGGCGATCGCGGAGATGCCCTGGAGGATGGCCAGCAGCCCGTTCACCAGCATCAGCACACCGGCGAAGACGAGCCCGCCGGTGACCCAGCCGGGGGTGGGTGCGGGGGCGGGGGCGGTTCCGGCAGCCGAAGGCCAGGTTGCCTGGGACGCGGCGGGGCCAGGCGGGCTATGGGCTGCGTCGGTTGCGTGCGACTGCGGCTGCGGCTGGCTCATGGCTGCCGTACCCCCACTTCTCGCGTGTCCCGCGATCGGGTTCTGCGGTCGAGTTCTGCGGTCGGTACGACGATCGGTGGGCCCCGGGGTGGCCACCACGGGGGAAGGGCCGATCGGGTGATGCCCGGAGCCCCGGAGTGCGGACGGCGACGCACGGATCTTCACTGAAGGAACCGGACCGGAACCGGACCGGAACCGACCCGCTGGAGGCGCCATGCCCGGTCACCGAACGCGGTGGACGACAGCCGCGATCCTCACGGCGACCGCCACCGTGGCCGCCACCCTCACCCTGACCTCCTGCAGCGACGACGACACGCCCTCCTCGGTGGCCAGCAAGGCGGCATCGGCCTTCGCCTCGGCGACGGCGGAGGCGGGCCATCGGCTGGACGACATCAAGGGCGGCATCGACGCCAAGGACGCGGTGAGCCTGGGCGACCCGACGACCAACGCGGACGGCCGTACGACCGTGGAGGTCACGGCGGAGAACACGACCGACTCGACGAAGTCCTTCGGCGTACAGATCAACTTCCGCGACGAGGACGGCAATCTGCTGGACGCGGCCGTGGTGACCGTCTCGGACGTGGCAGCGGGCCAGACCGGCACGGGCACGGCACGCAGCACGCGCGACCTGGGCGGTGAGGTGAAGGCGGAGGTGGCCAGGGCCCTGCGCTACTGACCTGTCACGGTGATGTCGATCTGCTCGCTCATCGCGCTGACCCCGTTCAACGTCGCCGTCGCCTGGAGGCGGCCCGCGCCGGAGGGGAGGGCCCGGGCCGGGACGCAGGACCACGTACCGTCAGGCGCGGCGGTGGTCGAGCAGACCTCCTCCTCCTGCGCGTCGCGCACCGTGACCTGGGCTCCCGGGTAGGCCGTCCCGGACGTCTTCGGCAGCGCGCCCAGCGGCACGCCCGACTGGGGGCGGGACAGGACCGGCGCCGGCAGCCCGACCGTCACGGCGCAGGTGCCCTTCTGCCGCACGGTGCCGTTCGCGTCGCGCAGGACCAGGGCGCAGTCGGGGAGCCGGGTGCCGGGCTCGGCGTCGGCGGGGACCGCCAGGACGAAGGGGAACGTACGGCCCTTCCAGCCCGCCCATGCCGACGCATCGGCTGCCGACCCGGCCGCCGCGGGCGCCCCCACGAACGTGTACGTCCCGCTGATCCCGCCCAGCGTGACCGCCCCTCGGTACCCGCCCGCGGCGAACGGGGTACCCGTCACTCTCGTCTGCGCCGGCGCCGTCAGGGTCAGTACCGAGCCCTCGCCCAGCGGCACCCCCTCGTAACCCCCGACCTCGACGATGCCCTCCCGTCCGGGCTCGATGGTCGCGGTCGCCCACAGGTCACGGCCGACCGATCGGATCGGGCCTTCACCGCCGTAGGCCGTTGCGGCCATCGCTGCCATCCCGGCCACAGCGACCATCGCGGCCACGACCATCGCGCCCGCAGCGGCGAGCAATCCAAAGATCGTCGTCTTCCAGGACCTGCTCATCGTCGGCGGAGCTCCTCACACACGCATCGGTGGCACCCCTGCCCGCGATTCTCGCGGTCTGCTCCCGCAGGGACACGTGCTGTTCGGCCGTACGGGCAGCGTTCACTCGTCCGGCTCCGGCCCCGACACCGGGTGCCGTACGGCCCTCCTCACGTCCTCCTCGACCTGGTTGCGCGCGGCGCCCTGTTCCTTCGCGTACTCGGTCACGGCGCTCTGGACGTCACGGGCGAGGTCGCGCCAGGCGCGCCAGGCGGTCTCGTACGTGTCGGTCTGGAGCTCGGTCCACGGTGTGTGGGCGGGCGGCCCGTAGTGGTCCCGTAGCTCCTCCACCCTGCTGTGTGCCTGGTCCGCCGCCCGCTGCATGGCGACCAGTTCGTCGAAGGTGCGTGCCACGCGTCCGGATCCTTGGGCAGCGGGCGGGCGCTGCCCGGTTCGCCACGCGAGCGACCCGCGCCTCTCACTCGGACGGCGTCGGCACGTGCCGCCAGCCGGGCCTGCACCGGCCTGCACGGGCCCGCACGCGCAGGCGATGCTTTACGGAGCCGATGCCAAGTCAAAAGGTTCCGCACGTCACGCGATCCGTACCTCCGTACGACCCCGGCCCGCCCTCCCTCCAGGGCGGGACCTCGGCCCACCAGGCAGGAGGCAGCACGGTGCGCTTGACGCGGCAGGCAACCGGAACTCTCTTCGTGGGCGGCGCTCTGAGTCTCACCCTCGTCGCCCTCGCCTATCCCCCGATGCTCGGCGTCAGTACCGTCGCCGGCTCCCAGACCCGTGTCATCGCCCAGACCTCGACGGGCCCGCTGACGGAGGCCGACCGGGACTTCGTCGTCAAGGTCCGGGCGGCCGGTCTGTGGGAGTACCCGGTCGGGAAGATGGCCCTGCGGAAGGGCACCACCAAGGCGGTGCTGACGGCCGGTCAGCACCTGGTCGCCGGGCACACCGCGCTGGACGCCGGCTGCCGCAGGGTCGCGGCGCGGCTGAACATCACCCTGCCCAACCGGCCCAGCCCGCAGCAGCAGGGCTTCGTCGCGACGCTCAGCGCGGACACGGGCAGGCAGTTCGACAGCGACATGGCGAACATCCTGCGCGTCACGCACGGCCAGATCTTCACCACGATCGCCAAGATCCGGGCCACGACCGAGAACACCCTGGTCCGGCAGCTGGCCGAGCAGGCCAACAACACCGTCCTCGACCACATCACGGTCATGGAGAAGACGGGGTTGGTCGACTTCGACCAGGTCCTGTTCCAGGAGACGACCCCGCCCAAGCTCCCGGCCCAGGACCTGACCCCGCCACCGCCGGCGGCGGGCGAACCGCAGACGGTGCTCAAATGACCTACGCCAGCCAGACCGTCGTGTCCGGCCCCAGCACCCGCCCCTCCAGCGGCCCGCTGCCGATCAGCACCTCCCCCGGCGGCAGCTCGACCGCCGCACCGGAGAGGTTGGCCACGCATCGCCAGCCGTCCGAGCGGGCGAAGTGCAGGACCCCCGGCGGGCTGTCCGGGGCCCACTCCAGCTCCTCTCCCGCCAGCAGCTTGCGGCGCAGGCGCAGGGCCGCGCGGTAGAGCTCCAGGGTGGAGCCCTCGACGCCGTCCTGGGCCTCGACGGCGTACGACGCGAAGCCCGACGGCTGGGGCAGCCACGATCCGCCCGCGCCGAAGCCGTACGACGGTCCCGTCGTCGTCCACGGCAGCGGCACCCGGCAGCCGTCGCGGCCCTTGCGGACGCGCCCCGTCTGTTCCCAGATCGGGTCCTGGAGGACCTCGGAGGGCAGGTCGGCGACCTCGGGCAGGCCGAGTTCCTCGCCCTGGTAGACGTACGACGAACCGGGCAGCGCGAGCATGAGGAGGGTCGCGGCGCGGGCGCGGCGCAGGCCGGCGGACTCGTCGACGGCCGGTGCGTGGCCGCCGGACAGGAGCCAGGCGTTGTCGTCGGTGCCGGGCGGGAGCATCAGGCGGGAGGTGTGGCGTACGACGTCGTGGTTGGACAGGACCCAGGTGGCGGAGGCGCCGGCCGCGCGGGCCGTGGCGAGCGAGTCGGTGATGACCCGCTTCAGCTCCTCGGCATCCCAACCGGCTTGCAGATACTCGAAGTTGAAGGCCTGGCCCAGTTCGTCCGGGCGGGCGTACAGGGCGCGGCGGGCGGCCGGGTTCACCCAGGCCTCGGCGACCGCCATGCGGGGCGGGCGGTAGGCGTCGAGGATCTTGCGCCAGTCGCGGTAGATCTCGTGGACCTCGTCGCGGTCGTAGAAGGGGTGGGTGCCGGGCTCGAACCGCGGGAGCGCGTCCTCGTGGCTCAGCTCCGGGGTGCCGAGGTCGCGCAGCGGCTCGCTCAGGTCCTTGGCGAGCGCGTGGGCCACGTCGACGCGGAAGCCGTCGACGCCGCGGTCGGACCAGAAGCGCAGGGTGGTGCGGAAGTCGGCGCGGACCTCCTCGTTCTCCCAGTTCAGGTCGGGCTGTTGCGGGGTGAACAGGTGCAGGTACCACTGGCCGTCGGGGACCCGGCGCCAGGCGCTGCCGCCGAAGACGGACTGCCAGTCGGTGGGTGGGAGTTCGCCGTGCGGGCCGCGGCCGTCGCGGAAGACGTAGCGGTCGCGGGCGGGGGAGCCGGGGCCGGCCCGCAGCGCCTCCTGGAACCAGACGTGCTGGTGGGAGGTGTGGTTGGGGACCAGGTCGACGATGACTTTCAGGCCGAGGCGGTGGGCCTCGGCGGCCATGGCGTCGAAGTCGTCGAGGGTGCCCAGGCGCGGGTCGACGTCGCGGTAGTCGGCGACGTCGTAGCCGCCGTCGGCCAGCTCGGAGGGGTAGAAGGGGCTGAGCCACAGGGCGTCGACGCCGAGGGCGGCGAGGTGGTTCAGGCGCTGGGTGACGCCTTTCAGGTCACCGAGCCCGTCGCCGTCGCCGTCGGCGAAGCTGCGGGGGTAGACCTGGTAGATGACGGCCTGGCGCCACCAGTCGGGGTTGCGGGACGAGAGGTCGGGGGTGTCGGGCGTGGTGCGGACGGTCACGCGGACTCCTCGCGGGTGTGTACGGGCGACGGTGAGAACTCTGTCCACTTGGCCGGAAAAGCGAACACCACGAAGTGCGGAGTAGATCATTCCCCGTGTGATGGAATTGTGATTGCTGTTTGAACTAGCGTTGCGTTCCCGCAGGTTGACAGCGTTCTCCTGTCGCCCGACGATGTGCTCACACTGTGGCGCATGTGACCAGTGAGCCCAGTGATTCTTCTTCGACCACTCACCCCCCGATGGGATACGCATGTCCATAGCGAGACGTGTCATGGCGCGACGCCTGCTGGGGACGGGCGCCGCGTCGCTCGTTCTCTGCGCTGCCGGCGTCGCCTCCGCCTCCGGCGCCTGGGCCACCGGTTCGCACGGCGGCGGCGACGGCTGGAAGTCCGGCGGCACCTACCACCCCGGCACCGGCGCCGGCACGGAGACGGCCACCGACCGCTGCCAGTTCTCGCTCGACGGCACGAACTTCTACGACTCGGTCAAGGTCGACGACCAGAACCTCAAGGTCACCGACGACGGCAAGGTCCACATCACGGTCCGCGCCGCCGCCGACGCCACGACCTGCACCGCCTCGCTCGCCTCCTACCTCGCCCACGGGCCGACCTTCGCCACCTCCGGCGAGCAGGTCTTCGTCGACTTCGACACGGTCACGGTGAAGCCGGGCCAGACCGACACCCTCGACATCGCCGTCCCGGACGCGGGCTGCTTCGCGCAGATCGACCTGTACCGGGGCGCGGTGAAGTTCGACGGCAAGCTCGACGCGAACGACGGCTTCGTCCACGGCGACCTGCCCAAGGGCCCGGACCGCCCGGTCATCAAGGACAAGCTGATCGCGGCCTGGAACGGCGGCACGAAGGACTGCACGACCGAGCCGCCGGCCACCGAGGAGCCGCCGACCACGCCGCCGGCCGAGCCGTCGGAGCCGCCGACCGAGGAGCCGTCGACCCCGGCGGAGGAGACGACGCCGCCTGCCTCGGAGACCCCGTCGACCGAGACCCCGACCCCGGAGCCCTCCGAGTCGACGTCCGCCCCGGCGCCCTCGCCCAACGGCGGTGACGGCGACCTCGCCGAAACGGGCGGCAGCAGCGCGACCGGCCCGATCGCCATCGGCGCGGTGGTGCTGGTGGCGGGCGGCGCGGCGTTCGTCGTGGCGTCGAAGCGGCGTCGCGCGGCTCGCTCCTGATCGCCCCTTCCCGACACGAACGCCCCGGAATTTCCGGGGCGTTCGCACGTCTCAGGGCAGGTCGAGCCTGTCCTGTTCACGCAAATGGCGGTGTCTATCGCTCCACCGTCGTCAGATACAGCTTCACGAAGCGGGCCACGTCCACGTCCAATGCCACGTCCACCAGCGCCTGTTCGCGCATGCCGGTGTGGATCTCGGACTCGCCGGGGCGGGCGCGGCGGTCGACGATCGTCTGGCCCCGGGTCGGGCCGGGGGCGAGGGAGACCTCGACGGGGAGGAGGCTGGTCGTGATGCCCGCCGGGTCCACGACCGTGCAGACCGCGCCCGCGTCGCCGATACCCCCGGCCTCGGAGTCGGCGGCGACGTCCGGGGTGGCCGGGCGGTGAGCCAGCAGGTCGCCGGCGAGACGGGCGCCGGGCTCCGCGCTCGCCCGCAGGCGCCGTACGTCCGCCCCGGGGACCACGACCCGCTGGAAGACGTCCAGGCCGTACATGGTGATCGGCACCCCGGCCGTGAGCGCGATCGCGGCCGCCTCCGGGTCGTGCCACACGTTGAACTCCGCGACCGGTGTGGCGTTCCCGGTGGCCACCGCGCCGCCCATGAAGACGATCCGCTCGATGTTGCCGGTCACCTCCGGGTGGGCGCGCAGCAGCAGGGCGATGTTGGTCAGGGGCGCGGTGGGGATCAGGGTGACCGGGCGCGGGGACGCCAGGATCTCGCGGCGCAGCAGCGTCACCGCGTCCACGTCGGCCGGGGCGCGGGTCGGGGCGGGCAGGCCGATGTCGCCCATGCCGTCCTCGCCGTGCACGTGCCGCGCCGAGCGCGCGGGCTCGATCAGCGGGCGTCCGGCGCCCCGGGCGACGGGGATGTCCGGGGCGCCGGCCTGCTCCAGGACGGTGAGGGTGTTGCGTACGACGCCGTCCACGTCCGTGTTGCCCGCCACACAGGTGACCGCGCGCAGGTCGAGCCCCGGGTGGCGTACCGCGAACAGCAGCGCCAGAGCGTCGTCGACTCCGGTGTCACAGTCGATGATCACCGGGATGGGCGGCCCTTCGGCGTTCGTCACGGCGAGGCTCCTGACGCGGTTGCGGTGGCGGGCTCTACGAAAACGACCTTACGGTGTGATGTAGGTGGAGTGCGTCGCCGTATGGCGTCGTCGTGCGGTTCCGTGCGTGCGGCGTCATGCGGCGTCTCCCCGGGCATCCCACAGCTCGGGGCCGCGCGCCGCGACGCGGGCGGCGATCCGGGCGAGCAGCTCCGCGGCGGGTACGGCGCCCGGCCTGCGCCCGTCCCGCAGCCGTACGGCCGCGAGGTCACCGTCCGCCTCGGCCTCCCGCTCACCGATGACCGCCTGGTACGGCACGAGGCGTGCCGCGCGGATGCGGGCGCCCAGGGTGCCGTGTTCAGGACCGGCGATCTCCGCGCGCAGCCCCTCCCGGAGGGCCTGGCGCAGCAGCTTTTCCCCCTTCTGGCTCTGTGCCTGCGACACGGGCAGGATCAGCAGCTGCACGGGGGCGAGCCAGGCCGGGAAGGCGCCGCCATGCTGTTCGATGAGGTGGGCGACGGCTCGTTCGACGCTGCCGATGATGCTGCGGTGGACCATGACCGGGCGGTGTTTGGCGCCGTCGGGGCCGATGTAGTGCAGGTCGAAGCGTTCGGGCTGGTGGAAGTCGATCTGGACGGTGGACAGGGTCGCCTCGCGGCCGGCCGGGTCGGTGATCTGGACGTCGATCTTGGGGCCGTAGAAGGCCGCCTCGCCCTTGACCGCCTCGTACGGGATGCCCGAGCCGTCGAGGACCTCGCGGAGCAGCGCGGTGGCCCGCCGCCACAGCTCGGGGTCGGCGACGTACTTGCCGCCGCCCTCGCCCTCGCCCTGGCCCTCGTCCGGGAGGGAGAGGCGGTGGCGGGCGGCCCGGATCCCCAGATCGGCGTAAGCGCGGGCGATGAGTCGCAGGGCGGCGCCGGCCTCCTCCACCGCCTGGTCCAGGGTGCAGAAGATGTGCGCGTCGTTGAGCTGGATCGACCGGACGCGGGTCAGACCGCCCAGGACCCCCGACAGCTCCGAACGGTACATGCCGCCCAACTCCGCCATGCGGAGGGGGAGTTCGCGGTAGCTGTGGGAGCGGGAGCGGTACATCAGCGCGTGATGGGGGCAGAGGCTGGGCCGCAGCACCATCTCCTCCGCGCCGAGCCTCATCGGCGGGAACATGTCGTCGCTGTAGTGCGACCAGTGCCCGGAGATCTCGTACAGCTCCCGCTTGCCGAGGACCGGTGAGTACACGTGCCGGTACCCGGCCACCCGCTCGGCCTCCCGGACGTACTCCTCCAGGGTGTGCCGTACGACGGCCCCGTCGGGCAGCCAGTACGGAAGTCCCGTGCCCATCAGGGGGTCGGTGTCGAACAGGTCGAGTTCACGGCCGAGCCGGCGGTGGTCGTGCATGGCTACTCCTCCAGGTGAACAGACGAGCACCCACGACAAAGCCCCGGGGCACTCGCCCCGGGGCTTCGGATTCGCTCAGATGTCAGCGCGGCGCCGGGACGGGGTCCGGCGTCGTCGTGAGAGACGGGTTGGCGCGCTGCATGGGGCGACGGTAACAGCGGGTGGATGGGGGCGCGATTGATTTTCACGATTCACATCACCAGCGTGAAGTCACATGGTTACGCTCAGCCACAGAACGGACGCAACGACGCGCAACGTCAGCCTTGGGGGTGCCCGCCTTGGTTCACATCCGCCAACTCGATCCCACCGCTTCTCCGTTGGACTACTTCGGCTTCGAGCTGAGGAGAAAGCGGGAGGAGGCCGGGCTGACGTTGAAGCAGTTGGGCTCGGTTCTGTTCTGTTCGGGGTCGCTGATCGGCCAGATCGAGACGACGCTGAAGGTGCCGACGCGGGATTTCGCCGAGCGCGTGGACGCGGCGCTGATGACGGACGGGTACTTTTCGAGGCTCGTGGGGTTGGTTCTGCGGAGCCAGTTGCCTACGTGGTTCCAGCCGTACGCCGACATGGAGGCGAAGGCGACCTACATCTCCACGTATCAGTGCCAGTTGGTGTACGGGCTTCTGCAGACAAGGGCGTACGCGAAAGCGTTGCTGAGGGTGGACCACCCGGACAGGGTCGAGGAGATGGTCGCCGCCCGCATGGAACGGCAGCGCGTCCTGGCGCGCGAACAGCCGCCCGCGGTGTGGGTGGTCCTGGACGAGTCGGTGCTGTACCGGATGGTCGGCAACCGGGGCGTCATGCGCGAGCAACTCGCCCACCTGCTGAGCTTCCGGAACAACCAGTCGGTGCACATCCAGGTGCTGCCGTACTCCGTAGGAGCGCACACCGGGATGATGGGCTCGTTCACCCTCCTGCGCTTCGACGATCACCCCGATGTCTTCTACTGCGAGAGCTACGACCAGGGGCACATGACCGCCAACCCGCAAGTAATCAGGGAACGTTCGGTCGGTTACGCTCGCTTGCAGGCCGCCGCCTTCTCGCCGGAGGATTCGGCCGACCTGATCGCCCGCGTGATGGAGGAACGCTATGGACACCAGCAAGCAGCTGAAGGCCGCGACGTGGCGTAAGTCCAGCTACAGCGGCACCAGCGGCGGTGAGTGTGTCGAATGCGCCGCGCTCGGCTCCGCCGCCTGGCGCAAGTCCTCGTACAGCGGCACCAGCGGCGGCGACTGCGTCGAGGTCGCCGACCTCACCCCCCACGTAGCCGTCCGCGACTCCAAGAACCCCGAGGTCGACGCCCTCACCCTTGCCCCGGAGGCTTACGTCGCCTTCATCGGCTACGTCGGCTCGGGCAACGGCGCCAGGCCCGGTATCTCGGCGCGGTAGCGGTTCACGGCCGACCAGGACGTCTCGGGCTCGGTGGCGAGTTTGGCGCGGGCCGTGGTGAGACGGTCGACCGGGTCCGGGCCCGCGAGGCGCAGCCAGTCGAGGCTGGCGGCGACATCGCCCTCGGTGAAGGTCCGCATAAGGGTGGCCCCCAGGGCCAGATAAGCCCGTACCTGGGTCACGGCGTGAGCCACGTCGTACTGGTCGGGGTCGACGGGCGGGGCGGCGCCGATGGCGGCCTCCCACTCGTCAGCGGTGACCGCGGCCTGTGATGCGTCGGCGATCCACCGGGCGGCGCGTGGGGCATGGGCGCCGCTCAGCGTGGCGGCGTACCGGGTCTGCGCGGAGAGGACGGACCGGGCGTCGTCTTCGATCAACTTTCGCGACAACTGCCGCAGGTCGACTCTCAAGCGCAGGGCACGTTCGGTGGCCAGGCTCGTCACCGCCCGCAGCAGGTCCCGCGGGAGTCCGCCCGACAGCACCTGGCACAGCCACAGATACGGCCCGGGCAGCCAAACGCCCCGCAGTTCGAGGAGCGTGCGCGCCTGGCCGAGGCTGAGCGGGCGTACGGCGACCACGCGGTCGAAGGCGCTGTCGAAGGCGGTGCGCACATCGAGGACGTGCCGACCGAAGGTGGTCAGCGCGTCCTCGGACACGGCGACGAGGAAGTGGCAGCCGCGGATCCCGAAGACGACCTTGAGGTCGTTGAGGAACCGCTCGGCGTCCTGCGAGCTGCCCAGCTTGTCGAGTTCGTCGATCCCGATGACCACACGCCCGCCCGACTGATCGCGGTCCCGGGCGACCTCGGTGAGGAAGGCACGGAAACGGGAGACCAGTTCGGGGTAGGTGAGCACCTGCTGGGTGTGCTGGACCTGGGAGCCGTCGGCCAGTTGGAGCCCGCCCGGAAGAGCGAGCTGCGCGTTGCGGGTGCGCAGGAACGTCAACTGGTAGTGCAGGGTGCGCAGATGGGCGGCGGCCAGCACGTCGGTGTGACGCGGGTTTCCGCGACGGCGCCCCGCCCCTTCCGCCGGTAGGGACAGGGACACCGCCCACGCGATGCCCGCGACGGTGAGCACGACACCCCCGGCGATCACCAGCGCCTTCGCATGCCCGGTGACCGCCTCCGCGGCCGCGGTGAGTTCGGGCCACAGAAGCGTCACGACGGTGATCAGAACGCCTGCGGCCACCATCAAGGCGGCACCCACATGCTGTACGAGGTTCCTGCGGCGCACCGGATCCGGGGCTTGGTGACCGTCGTCCCCCGGATTGCTGCCGGTGACCCGCCGGCACACCTCCGCGAACAGATGGATCAGGAACTCCCGGGGGTCGTACGAGGTCGGGGCGGGCGCCAGGACGAGCAGGTCGTCGGCGGCGGACAGCGGGCCGGAAGTACAGAACCGCTGCATGAGACTGGACTTGCCCACCCCGCGCTGCCCGCTGACGCCGATGCTCGCGCTCTCCAACTCGCGCAGGTGGAAGGCGATCTCATCGGCCGCCTCCGTGCCCACGAACTGGTCGGAACGCCGTGAGCCGGTGAGCCGCGACGGGGCGATCGCGGGCAGCGCGGGCACCGTCCCCGTGTCCGTACCCACCCTGAGCCGGCCCCGGATCAGCGGCATGACACCGTCCCGGGCGACGACCGTCAGCCAGGTCTGCCGGGCCTCGAACGCGGCTCCACGATGGTGGCGGATGGCCGGGAGTTCGGGCCAGGCGTCGGGGTCGTCGTCCAGTACGGCGCGGGCGCGGGCCACGTGAGGGCGGGCGTAGAGCCAGGCGACGAGGAAGAAAATGTCTGCTGCCGCTGTGATCGCCGCGATGGTTCCGAGCGAGCCTTCGGGGAGGAACGGGGACAGGGCCCAGGGCGTAGAGGTGTAGAGGGCCAGAACGGCGACGATCATGTAGATGAAGCGCCGGGAAGCCGGCGTCGCCTCCAGTCGGGCGGCGAGAAGAAGGGACAGACAGACCCCGGCCGCCACCGCGACCACGCCTGCGCCCACCTCCAACTGGTCCGCGCCGGTCAGCAATCCGACGGCTGCGCACACGATGCCCCCGGCCAGCAGCGCCGCGAGCCCGTAGAGCCGCGCCGTCGTGGAGTTCGCCCAGACGCTCACGCCCAACGCCTCGCTCATACGCTGCCTGGCTTTGCGGTACCGCTCGTACGCCTCGGCACCTTTGTCCGCGGCGGCGCGCAGTTCGTTGGTCAGCACCTCGTCGGCCAGCCCCGCGATGTGCTCCCTCTCGCGCGCGTACCTCTCGGAGCTGCCGTCCGACGTGAACGCGAGGTAGGCGACGGACTCCGGCAAGGTCAGAACCTCGGCGCGTATCTCTTTCTGAAAGCGTTCCGTGGCGCGGACGCGGGCCAGTCGGTCCGTCCCCCCGCCCAGCAGGGCCTCGCGGGCCAGGCTGTGGCGGAAGGTGTAGCAGCCGGCGCCGTATCCGTCGGCCGGTACGAGCAGTCCCTGATCCAGCGCCTCGGCCAGGAAGCGGCCGAGGCGCAGCGGCAGTTCCCCGTCGAGGACCAGCCCGAGGTGGGTCAGGCGGTAGCGTCCCCAAGGTGTGCGGGTCAGCAGGACGGTGGTGAAAAATCCCAGCGAAGTCGCCGCCCACACGAACCACGGCAGTCCATGACCGCCCGTGGTCCCGCGTCCCGGGTCGGACAGCAGACCGATCGGGAGGCACGCGAGTGCAGTGACCGCGCTCGAAGTGAGCAGCGCTACCCACAGGTCGGAGTGCAGGTCACCGGCTCGGTGAGCTCGGCCGGGTTCGGTGTTCGGCCCGGTGATCATGAGTACGAGTCCCGCGATGACGCCGATCGCCATGAGGCCCATCGAGAACCACGTGCCGGAGAGAACCCACTCCGGATCCAGGATGAAGGCCATGCCGATGGGCAGGCCGATCAGCCCCGCACCGAGAATCGTCGCGAGTAGCCAGAAGGCGGCTCCACGAAGCGGCACCAGCGTCAGCAACGGCCGACGCCCGAGACGCCGGGGCTCCTGGTGCGAGATCACCGGTGTCAGGAAGGCCAGATAGCCGAAGATGACGTACATCCCCGAGAGGCTGCTCGCGAGCCCCCGGTCCGCCGCCAAACCGACAAGGGCGGGAATCCCCAGCAACGCGGCGGTCACATAGGCCACCGCCCACGACGAACCGTACTTACCGGCCATCCGCCACCACAGCAGCAGGCCGTCGGCCTCGCTGCCCGTTGCGTCGGCGACCAGTTCGAGGCGGCGCCTTCCGTCCGTGCCCCAGCCCTCGATGCGGACCGTCGGATCGGCCGTGTCCCAGATCCGCCGCCGTACGGCAGCAGCGTCGGGCAACTCCCTGCGGTCGGTGAGCTCTTCCGGGTCCCGGTGCCGATGCCCTTCGTAGCCACTTGCCGCGAGCGAGAGGAACCACGGTGAGGAAAGGGCCTCGGCAAGCGGACCGGACGGGTCGTCCTCGACGGCCGTGGCGACCGGCTCCCATCGCTGGGCGTCGACCGCACGCAGCTCGGCGGCGACGTCCTGCGCCCACAGCGGCCGCAGCGTCACCGTGGTGCCCACGCCGGGGCCGAGGAGGTCAGCCATGTCTTGGTAGGCGTCGGTGCGGCAGGTCAGCACGTACCCGGGGAACCCGTCCAGCCAGCGCATCAACAGGGGTACGCAGGTGGCCCGTTGAGAGTCGGGAAGCTCGTCGAGGCCGTCGAGTACCGGAAGCAGTCGACGGGCCGCCGTCAAACCCCTCACATGGTCCGCTTCCACGCCGTAACGGTCCGCGACGCGTGAGATGAACCAGTCCTGCACACTCTGCGACGCGGGTTCCCATGAGGAGAGGCCGACCATGACGGGCACCGGGCCCTCGTCGAGCAGCACGGGAACCAGTCTGCGGGCAGCGGTGGTCTTGCCCGTCCCCGCGTCGCCGAGGATGACCAGGCGCTTGTCGTGCAGGCCCCCGAATATGGCCGCGATGCTCTGCCCCGCCACGTGCGCCGCCATTCCCGCCGAAGCCATGCTGAACGGTGGGTACAGCGGTCGTCCCAGCCCCCGGAGCTGTTCGGCCTCCACCGCGCGGACCGCGTACAGGAGGAGCTCGGAGGCGGCCGGATGAGCCGAACGCCCACGGGAGCGTTCCATCCACCAAGCGCCGATGGCGGGCAGGACGAGGCCTATGAGAACGACCGCCACGTTGCGCCAGATGTCCGTCGTCACCCACGCATCCTCCCCGACCGACCCGCACCCGCGGGGCCCGAATCGGCGATCCGGCCTGCCCGGCCCTGGCTACGCCGCAAGATCCCGGACCGCGTCGCCACCGAGCCGAGCCCCGTCACCCGGACGGCTCGGCGCGCTGGTGGTCGTACTCCCGGGGTGGTGCCTTAAGAACACGCACCCGATCTTGAGCGCACGCCTGACCCCAGCCCAGGAGGCCCGCGATGCCCCGTCCCCCGGCCCGCGCCGTCGTCGCCTCGACGCTCTCGGCGGCCACCCTGCTGACCACCGCCTCCGCCTGCTCCCTCGCCGGGCCGGACAGGGCGGTCCCGGCCGCCCCCGCCGCGGTCTCCCCCGCGGCCACCGCCACCGGGCCCCCGACCCCCGCGGCCGCCCCGACCCTCACCGAAGCGCAGGCCCGGGCCGCCCTCATCACCGAGGCCGATCTCGGGGAACCCTGGGTCCCCACCCGGGGCGTCGCCACCTGGCGGGACGCCATGCTCAAGGCGAGCGCCGAGTCGGCCGAGTGCCGGCGGCTGCTCGACGCCCTGTACGCGGAGGAGCTGTTCGGGCCCGACGCCCGTACGCGCGCGTCGGTCGGCCTCGACGACGAGTACGACGAGGCCCAGCTGCGCTACCAGGTCGTGGCCCATCGGCCGGCGGAGGTGGACCGGACGCTGGAGTGGCTCGGCAGCCTGCCGCGCACATGCGGGCAGTTCATGGCCAGGACCACGCGCGGCGGGCTGATGACCGTGGAGGTCGGCGAGGCTCAGATGCCGGAGGTCGGCGATGCCCGGCGGGGGCTGCACATCGTCCTCAGCGGCGTCTCCGAAGACGAAGACGAGGGTGAGGGCGAGAGCGAGGGTGAGAGCGAGGGCGAGGCCGCGCCCACGCTCACCCTCCACGTCGCCGCCATCCGCGTCGGCGACGACGCCATCACCGTCACCAACGGCGGCCTCGGCGACGTACCGGGCGACGCCACCTTGGCCGCCGTCGAACTCGGCGCCCAGCGCCTGGCGGAGGTCAGGAAACGGGGCCGGGTGGAGGTCTGACCCCTGCGCTAGACCATGCGCTCGACAGCGTCCTTCGCCTCCTTCAAGCCCGCCCCCGTGATCTCCCGATAGACCTTGATCGCCTGGATCTTCTTGTCGTTGCGCAGGAGCGCGAGGACCTCGTCCATCCGTGGGTCGTCCGCGCGAAGCCCCAAGTGGTCAAGGATCAGGTCGAGTTTGTGCTCGACCCGGGCAACTCGCTGATCCGTCCGGGAAATCCTGCTCTGGATGGTGAGGATGCCCGCGAACGCGGCCAGCACGAAGAAGAGACCCACTATGTCCATGGGCGACGATCCTAGGCGGGCCCGCAGGGCCTACTCCCGGTCGAACCGCACCCGGTGTTCCACCACGTCCCGTGCCACGTCCAGTGCCGTACTCCCGCCCGCGAACGCGTGGGCCCGCAGCCGTGCCAGTGCCTCGTCCGTGCCGACGCCCAGCTGGGCCATGATCATGCCGGTGGCCTGGTAGACCTGGTCGTGGTCGGCGGCCAGGCCGCTCAGCCACCGTTCGCCGTCCTGGTCGCCCGCGTCCTGGGCGCGCGGCAGCGCCATCAGCGCCACCGTCATCATCCCGGCCACCAGCCGCGCCGTCCGCAGATCCCGGTCGGTGAGGTCGCCCGGGGTGTCCCGGTAGAGGTCGAGCGTGCCCACGCACACCGTGTCGTTGCCGAGCGGCATCGAGTACACCGCCCGCACCCCGGCGGCCGTGGCCTGCTGGGCGAAGACCGGCCAGCGCAGGACGTCTTCCCCGGCCGTCAGATCGCAGGCCAGCACGGGCGTCCCGCTCTGTGCGGCGCACTGGCAGGGGCCGTCGCCCAAGGTCGCCTGGATCTCGGTCACATACGCGGCCTGCGGACTGCTCGCGCCCAGCTGGACGGGCATGCCGTCACTGTGCAGCGACACACTCGCGCCGGTCACGGGCAGCAGCTCTACGGCTACGTCGCACAGCCGCGCCGGGATCTCGCCGGGTCCGGCACCGCGTACGCCGTCGGCGATCGCGTCCGCGGCACCCGTCCGCTCCCGTCCCCGCTCATCACGATGACCGTCTTCGGGCCGCACAGCAGCCTCCTCATGAGAGCGGCCTGCTTGGTCCAGGGCCCTCGGGTAGCCGTTCCACCGCTCGCCCGGACGCCGCCCGACTACCCGTGGCACGCCCCGCGAAACGCCGTCGGCCGCCGCGCGACGACCGCTGCTACCGCTTTTCGTACGGGTTCGCCGGCTGCGCGATCCGCCGCACCGACGCCGTGTCCAGGAGGGGCGGCCATGCCTCGTCCGTGCCGAGCGCGCCCTTGGGGTGCCAGGTGCCGGTGACGGTGACCCAGGCGTCGACGGGCGGAGCGTCCGCGCCCCGGATCTCGACCTTGCTGGTGGTGGCGTCGGCGGCGCAGCAGGCGACGAGGAGGCGGGTGACGTACCAGGTGCCGTCGTCGTCGCGGGTGACGAAGCCGGTCAGCCGGACCGTGCGGCCGGCCAGCGACCGTCCGCTGTCGTAGATCGCCCGGGAACCGAACTCCGCCACCGTCAGCTCCACCGGGTCCCCGCCCGCCAGCGCGGGGAAGGCCCCGACCCCTTGCGCGGCCCGCTGCGCCGTCTCGCGTTCGGCGCTGTAGGAGCCGAGCGCGGGGGGCGGGAAGAGGAGGAGGGCGAGGGCGGGGAGGGTGAGGAGCCAGGCGACGCGGGGGCTATGGTGGCCGCCGTGCTGATCGTGGGCGTGGGAATCGTCGCCGGACTTGTCGTGCTCGCCGTGCTCGCGTTGCTGATCGCGGCCGGTGTGTTCGCCGTGCTCTGTGTGCTGGCCCTGCTCGGCGTGCGGTTCCTGTTCCGGTCGCCCGACGAGCGCCACGGCCACCGCAAGCAGCACCAGCAGGAACCCGGACACGACCAGGTACGGCCGTAGTCCCGCCTGCACGTACCGCAGGTACAGCTCGCTGAAGAGTGAGATCCGCAGGATCGCCGCGCCCGTCAGGAGCAGCAGCACCGCCGGCCCGTAGCGCCTCACAGCAGCCACCACCCCACCAGCGCGCTGCTCGCCACGGCCACCACCCACGTCACGGACGAGAACCGCAGGGCGAAGGACCGCCCGAAGGTGCCCGCCTGGAGGGCGAACAGCTTCAGGTCCACCATCGGGCCGACCACCATGAACGCCAGCCGCGCGGTCGGCGAGAAGCCGCTCAGGGAGGCGGCGACGAACGCGTCCGCCTCGCTGCACACGCACAGGACGACCGCGAGGAGTGCCAGCAGCAGCACCGACAGCCAGGGCGAGCCGGTGAAGAGGTCCAGTACGGATCGGGGCACGACGATGTTGAAGGTCGCCGCGGCTGCCGCGCCGAGGACGAGGAAGCCGCCCGCGTGCAGGAAGTCGTGCTGGAGCCCGGCGGTGAAGGCGCGCAGGCCGGTGGCGGTGGGGTCGGTGTGCCGTTCGGGTGGGCGCAGCCACTCCTCGCGGCCGAACCGGGCCCACAACCAGCCCATCACCACGGCCGTGGCCAGCGAGGCGACGAGCCGGGCGAGGACCATCTCCGGCTGACCGGGGAAGGCGACGGACGTGGCGACGAGTACGACCGGGTTGATCGCCGGTGCGGAGAGAAGGAACGCGAGGGCGGCCGCGGGGGCGACGCCGCGCCGCATCAGGCTCCCGGCCACCGGCACGGACGCGCACTCGCATCCCGGCAGGACGACGCCGGCCGCCCCGGCGACGGGGACGGCGAGCGCCTGGTTGCGGGGCAGGAGCCGGCTGAAGACCTGCTCCGGTACGAAGGCCCCGATCGCCGCCGAGACGACCGTGCCGAGCAGCAGGAACGGCACGCCCTGCACCGCGATCGCCGTGAAGACGGTCCACCAGGCGGCGACGGGCGGGGTGTAGAGGTCGAGCGCGAGCATCGGCCCGAGGACCGAGGCGACCGTGGCGATGGCGATGAGCGCGGCGCCGCCGAGCACGGCGTACACGAACGCGCGCACGCCGAGGCGCATCCCGTCGACCACGGTCCGCTGGTTCTGCACGCGCCTGTCCCCACCTGTTCGAACCCGTCCGAATGCCCCCGCGCAGGCTAACCGGTGGGACCTGTGCGCGGCCTTGGGTTCCCCACACAGCGGGCTGTGCCTCGCAGGGGCCTTGCTCACAGAGGGGGCTGTGCGGGGGCGGGTCCGAGGGTGGTGGTGCCGGGAGCCGTACGGTGTCCCAGCCCCGTCCGGTACGCGTCCAGGACCGCCTCCACCCGTCCCGTGCGGCGCAGCAGGTCGCCGAGCAGCCGGCACAGGTCGGCCAGGTCGCCGGCCGCGCCCGCCCGCTCCAGCAGGCTGAGCGCCCGGACGTAGTGCTCCTCGGCGGTCTCGGTGTCGCGGGCGTCCTCGGCGATGATGCCGAGGAGGCGGTGGGCGGCGGCGGCGTGCAGGGCGCCGCGTTCGGGACTGAGGTCGCTGAGCACGTCGTGGAGGAGGGCGGCGGCCTCGTCGGACTTGCCGCGCCGGTGCAGTACGTCGGCGAGTTCGACGGCGACCTGGCTGGTGTAGAGGGCGGCGCGCTGAGCGGTGAGCATGGAGCGGGCCTCGCGCAGCGCCGCCTCGGCGTTCTCCAGGTCGCCGTTCTGGGCGTGGACGTAGCCGCGCATCCAGTGGCAGTTGGCGAGTTCGGTACGGATCTGGAGTTGCCGGTACAGCTCGGCGGCCTTGGCGAGGGAGGCGTCGGCCTCGGCGATGCGGCCCTCGGCGAGGAGGGTGCGGGCGACGGACCGGTGCATCCGCGCGACCAGGGCCGGGTCCGCCGCCTTTGGGGCGAGGGCGAGGGCGTACTCGGCGGCCTGGGCGGCGCGGGCGTGAACGCCCATGTCCATGTAGGGGCCGATGACGCTGGCGTAGAGCAGGAGGAGGGCATCGGGGTCGTGCAGTCCGCCCCGGTTGAGCTCGTCGAGGGTGGACTCCAACAGGTAGACGGCGTAGCGGAGTTCCCCGGCGAGGTAGTGGGAGACAGCCCTTCCACGCAGGGCGGGGACGCGGGCGGGCAGCGGGGCGTCGGCTTCGGCGAGCACCTGCTCGGCCCGCTCGAAGTGGTCCCGGGCCTCGGTCAGTTCGCCGGTGTAGAGGCCGCACTCGCCGAGTCCGAGCAGGGCGTCGGCCTCCACTTCGAGGAGCTCGTGCCGCCGTGCCTCGGCGAGCAGGGCGGCGTACTGCTCCGCGGCCGTCTCGGCCTCTCCGGCGGCGAGCGTGCGCTGCGCTCCGGTCAGGCGCAGCCGCAGATCGGTGGCGAGGTGGGCGGGGCGCCCGGTGGCGAGTTCCTCGAAGCCGACGCCGAGCCGGTCGGCGAGATGCCGCAGCGCGTCATCGGAGGGGCGTACACGGCCCGACTCCAGTGTGGAGATGTACGCGGGCGTGTAGGCCGGTTCCGCCAACTGCCGCTGGGTCAGTCCGCGTTCGACGCGCAGCTGCTGCACCCGGCGTCCGATGACCCCCGGGTCGTCACGCTCGGCCATCGCCCCAACTCCCCCAGCACCCCTTGCCGTTCGGCTTGGACCACCCCTAGGTTAAACCGTGTATTAAACGCGCTTAACACATTCCCGCTGAGAGCTGCCCGAGCTGCTGAGAGGTAGGTCGCCGTGCTCGAACCCACCAGCACCACTGAGCGTTACACCCGAGGCGTCGCCGCGGCAGTGGTGGCCGTGGTGACGCTGATCCTGGCGGCGAACGCGGGGCCGGCGAGGGCGGCGGGAGCGGGGTGCGCTCAGAACTCCGCGGTGTCCAGCTCGAACCCGAGCGGGTCGGGCAACGGCACGGTGAGGCCCAGCTTGTACTTGGCGCTCTTGGCGTAATCGTCGCTGGACGGGTCGGAGTACAGGGCGACCTCCGCCCCTTCCCGGTCGATCAGCAGGTAGACCGGGATGCCGGCGCGGGCGTAACCGTGGATCTTCTCGTGGCGGTCACGGTCGGCGGTGCTCTTGGAAGTGACCTCGGCGACGAGGAGGACGCCGGACGGGTCGTGCCACACCTCCTGGTCATCGAACGTGCCCCTCGGGGCGATCACCAGGTCCGGCTCGGCACGGCCAGTGACGGACGAGCCGGGGAGGTACAGGCCAATGCGGCCGTAGGTGCGCAGGGGAGAATCATCAGACGTCTTCCGGACGACCTGGTGGTTGACCTCTGCCAGAATTTCCTCGTGCTCCCCATTGGCCGGTGGCGTCACGCAGATCTCTCCTTCGATCAACTCCACGCGCCAGCCCCTGGGGGCCGCCGCACTGAAGAGCTCGAAGACCTGCTCCACGCTCGCGCCCTCGTAGCTGGGCACGCCACTGTCCGCGTCGCTGTCGCCGTCCGGGTCGTCGTACGGCCCCTGAATGGCCTCGCCCTGATACCCCGGCATGATGATCGGCTCCGCCACCGCCATGACAGACCTCCTCCGCTCGACGCGACCCTCCCAGGGTAGACGCGGAGCCTGCACAGCGAATGCGGAGCCGTTCACTCGAACGAGTGTGCTGTTGCGTTTCCCCTAAGTCAGCAGTTCCAGGTCGCCCAGTACCAGACGCCCTTCAGCTCGCCGGTGCCCGGGAGGAAGACCGGGGTCAGGACGTCGACGCCCGGAAGGCCGCCGTTGCCGGGGTAGTACCAGATGTAGTGGCCGTGGTTGCGACTGCCGTAGTGGACCTCCAGGTAGCCCTGGGAGTGGCGGACGTACGGCGCGAACCACCAGGCGCCCTGCTGGCCGGGCGGGATGGTCGAGGTGTGGGTCTCGGTCGCGGTGTGGGCACTGCCCACCTTCCAGGTCTCGCTCTGCGACTCGCTGGCCTTCATCCCGGCCTCGAACGTGTCGCTGAAGCCGGCGGACACCTCCACGGACGTCTGCTGCTCGAAGGCGTACTCGGTGCTAGAGGTGTTGCTGTCGGTGCGGGTGAGGGTCACGGGCTGGTTGCTGGCGCAGTTGCTGATCACGTTGGAGGCCTGACGCCGCTTGCCGAGTTCGGTCTCGGCGTTCTGCTCGTGGTACTGGCACGAATCGGCGTTGCCGTTGTTGCAGTCCCAGATCACGTCGGGCATATCGTCGCCCCAGCCGGGGGTGGTGTTGGCGCTGGCCGTGCCTGCGGAGAAGGGGATCAGCACGAGGGCGAGCGCCGACGTCAGCATCGCCGTCCGGCGACGGCCGTTCTTCAGGATCTTCATGTGGGGGTTCTCCTGTCGGATGCCTCGACCCGCTCGTCGGGCCGGGCCGCCGCCCCGGCCCAGGGGGGAGTGGGACCGGGGCAGCGACGGGTCGATCATCGAAGGGCCGGGAGTTGATCGGCCACCCTCTCCGTCAGGTCAATCAATCGGCTCTCACCAGGCGAATCAACGCCCGGCGAGTCAGTCGCCGCACAGCCTGCGGTACGGCACGTCACGCACGTACGTGCGCCACTGCGCCGGCGTCAGCTCGTGCTCTCCCGCCCGCGCGCAGACCGATTCGACCGCCCGGGCCGGGTCGATGGTGTAGCGCTGGAGAGGCACGTGCGCGCTGCCTACGTACACCGTGCCGCTGTCCGCGCCGAACGCCACCGTGTCGATCGCGTCGCCGGATGTGATCAGCGGTCCGCCGAGCGGCTGGTGGGTGGCGATGTCCCACAGCTGGAGGCTTCCCGCCTCGCCGCCCACAGCCAGCGTGCGGCCGTCGGGGCTGATGGCGAGGGCGCTGACGGCCTCGGAGGTGTCGCCAGTCAACTCCTCGTCCATGCCCTCCGGGAGCGCGGGGAAGACGTTCGGCAGGGTCCCCTCCCGCTGCCGGAGCTTCCCGTCCCACAGCGCCACCCGGCCCGCCTGGTCCCCCGCCGCGAGCCGCGAACCGTCCGCAGCGAAGGCGAGGGCGCCGATCTGATCGCCCTGGACCAGGTCACTTGGGGTGGCCTTGCCGCCGGGCAGAGCCACCGTGTGGTTGTCGCCGACCAGGAGCCCGCCGTCGGGACGGACGGCCAGGTGACTGCTGGACAGGCCGGTGAGGACGGCCGTCCGGCGGTGGCGGGCGATGTCCCAGGTCTCGTTGCTCAGCTCGCCGATGGCCGGTGTGCGGGTGAGGTGGAGCGTGCGAGCGTCCGGGCCGAGGGCGATCGTGATCACCGCCGCGGCCGACGGCTGCGCCGCCAGGTCCAGCGTCGTGCGGACCCGGCCCCGGGTGACGTCCCAGATCGTGAGGCGCTGCGGGGACGCCTCGTGACCGGGCGCCGAGACGGCGTACGCGAGCGCCTTGCCGTCGGGGGTGAAGGCCAGAAGGGGGAGAGTGTCCTTCGGGCGTACCGGCCGGGAGGGGTCGCGCGATACGGGGAGCGGCGTGGGCGGCAGTGTCCTGAGCAGTCGGCCGATGGGGGTCCCCCCGCTCATGGGGGTCCCCCCGCTCGAGCGAAGTCGAGAGTGGGGGAGAAGTCGAGAGTGGGGGAGGGTGTCGCGCAGCTCGAAGCGGTAGGTGTCGCCGGTGCGTCGCACGGTGGCGAGGGTGCGGCCGTCCGGGCTCAGCCACACCCTGTCCAGTGGCTCGTCCTGCCAGGCGGACGTCACGGCCGTCGCGACGTCCAGGGTGTGGACCGTGCCGGCCTCCAGATAGCGCAGTGCCGGGTGGGCGGGGTCCCAGGCCAGACCGCCGAGGTGCTGGTTGTTGAGGGAGTGCCGGAACACCGGGTTGTCGACGCCCAGCCGCCACACCCTGATCTCCTCCCCGTCGGCGGTCGCCAGGAAGTTCCCGTCCTTGCTGAAGGCGGCGTACGTCACTCCCGTGTGGGGGAGGTCGGGCAGCTGCTCCCCCGAGCGGACGTCCCAGACCTGCACGCCGCTCGGGAGCACCGCGGCGAGCCACCGTCCCCCGCCGACCACCAGCTGCAGGCGCTGCTGGTCGCAGACGTCGCCCACGCGTTCCCAGCGCCCGTGCACCGTGCGCCGGTCCGTGAGGTCCCGCACCTGCGGCGCGCCACCCCCGGGTGGGCAGACCGCGATCAGCCGGCCGTCGTCGCTCGGCACCGTGCCGTCCGACTCCGTCTCGAACAGCAGCTTCCCGTCCGCGGCCGAGTGCACCCCCACCCGGTCGTCTTCCGCACTGCCCACGGAATACGTGCTCTCGGCGAAGTCCACGAAGGACCACGCCGGCAGCCGGTCACCGACCCAGCGTCCGGCAGCCGTGTCCCACAGCCGAACCCCGTCGCCCCGGCCCTGCCCCTGGATCGCCAGCAGCCGCCCGTCCGAGCTCGCCCCGACGTCGGTGCCGGCCTCCGGCAGCCGCCCCTCGGCGATCCGCCGGTGTCGTGCCACGTCCCAGGTCCGCCAGGTGCGCCCCTCGACGCTGAGCAGGGTGCGACCGGAGTCCGTCAGACGGCGGAAGGGGCCGGCGCCCGGTGCCGGGTCGCTGAAGGTGTCCAGTTCCTGCTGGCCGAGCGAGCCCAGCAGCGCCCGCCGGGTCTCCGGCAGCTCGGACACGCGCCAGGCGGCGACGCCCAGCAGCTGTGCGGTGCGCGGGTCGGTCGTGCGCAGGCCGTCCGCGACGGCGGCGATACGGCGGGCCTCGTCGTCGATGCGGCGGCGCTCGTTGTCCCGGCTCTGGGTCCAGGCGGACAGACCGGCGACCAGCGCCACGGCGAGGACCGCCGACAGCACGCCCACCGCGGCCCGCGCCCGGCGCGTGGAGCGGGCGGCGGCCCGGCGTTCCGCCTCGCGGGCGGCCAGCGCGGCGGTGAGGAACTCGCGTTCCGGCACGGTCAGGGAGTAGTCGTGCTCATGGTCGGGGAACAGCTCCGCCGCACGGTCCAGGCGGGTGCCCCGGTACAGGGCACCGGGGTCGCGCTCGTGCTCCAGCCAGATGCGGGCGGCATCGGTCAGCGCGCGGCGGGGGCGCAGCCGCTCGCGGTCCTCCTCGATCCAGCCACGCAGCCGGGGCCAGCTGGTGATCAGCGCCTCGTGGGCGAGCTGGACGGCGTCCTCGTCGACGGTCAGCAGCCGGGCGCGGGCCAGCCGCTCCACCACCACGGGCACGTGGGGGCAGGCCACCTCCGCGCGCTCGGCCCGGGTCAGCGGGCGCCGGGTGTCCGGGGTGCCCTGGCCGGGCTCGACCATCCGCAGCAGCAGCCACCGGGCGGCATCCGCCTGGTCCGCGGTCAGCTGCCCGTACGCCTCCTCCGCGCTCGCCGCGATAGCGCCGCGCACCCCGCCCGCCGCCTGGTACGCGGCGAGGGTGAGCACCCGGCTCTTGCGTCGCCGCCAGGTCTCCAGCAGGGCGTGCGAGAGCATCGGCAGCCCGCCGGGCTCGTCGAGGACCTCCTCCACGATCCGCGCGGTCAGCTCCCGCTCCACCAGGAGCCCGACCTCCTGCGCCGGCTTGACGACCGCCTCCCGCAGCTCGTCCGCCGTCATGGGGCCGACCAGCAGTCCGGCGCCGCACAGCGTGTCCGCCAGACCGCGGTGCTCGCCACAGCGGGGGTAGAAGTCGGCCCGTACGGCGATGAGCACCCGCAGTCGGCTACCGGGGTCCCGGGCGGCGAGCAGCAGGTCGATGAACCGGGCCCGCTCCGCCCGGTCCCGGCACAGGGTGAAGACCTCCTCGAACTGGTCCACCACGACCCAGCTCTCGGGCCCGTCCGCCGCCGGGGTCAGCAGATGGCCGTATCTGGTGGCAGGCCGGTCGCCGGGAGTGAGCACCCGCAGCACCGCCGGACGCCCCTGGTCAGCGATCTCCTGCTGGAGCCGGGGTATCAGTCCGGCCCGCAGCAGCGAGGACTTCCCGCTGCCGGAGGCGCCGAACACCGCGGCGAACCGGTGCCCGCACACCAACTCGAGCAGGTCCTCCGTCAGGCGGTCCCGCCCGAAGAACAGCCCCTGGTCGGCCGGCTCGAACCGGGCGAGGCCCCGGTAGGGCGGCGCCGCGTCCTCGTCGTCCTCGCGGACCTCCCCCGCCGCCTCCGCCTCGGCGTCCTTCCAGCGCGGCTCCCACTCGTCCGGGTCGCCGCCGCAGGCCCGCACATAGCCCTGGACGACCGCGAGGGACGGCAGCCGTTCGCCGGCGGCGGCCTGGGACAGCGTTGTCGCGGAGAAGCCCGCCGTCTCGGCCATCTTCCGGTACGAGGGGTTCCCCGCGGTCCTGCGCAGCTCCCGCAGCTCGTGCGCGAGCCGCGGCACGGGACCGGCCGTCGGGTCCAGCGGTCTTTCCGGGCGCCCCATGCGCACACCTCCGTATGGCCGGCGAAAGGGACGCCGAGCGCGACGAACGTACAAGCCGCTCGGTAACGCCCGGGTTGCCCGGGGGTGACGTTGAGGCGATGCGACATGTGAGGTGCATCAATCCCCTCCGCCGATCCCCTCCGCCCACGAAATTGATTGACCTGACAAAGGGGACGGGGAAATCAACGTTCCGGTTGCGGGTCTCGGTCCGGTCGTTCACGAATCGCCGCAGGACAGGTGAGGAAAAACCTGTTGATCGAGCAGCTCGGAATTGATTGCTCCCCCGATTCGACTCGCTGGTCAACCCCTCGCGCCGGAGAGTCGGTTGCGTACCCAACCGGACAGAACGGAGCAGATACCCAACTTGAGCAGAACTGCTCAAGACGCCGGCCCGCCGGGCCCCACACGGACACGGGCACGGGCACGGTGCGCCATCCCACATCAGGAGAAGCACATGAGTACTGAGATCGCAGTCGGCAGCCCTCTGCGCGGCCGACGCAGCAGAATGACCATAGCTACCGCCGGCGCGGTACTGCTCGCACTGTGCCTGGCCCTGCTCAGCCCCCTCGGTGCCGCGAAAGCTTTCGCGATCAACGACGCGAGGGACATCCACTGGGACATCAGCCAAGGCCGGTCCGGCTACCAGCAGATGATCAACGATGTCCGCGGCCGAGTTCGTGAGCGGGCGATCTACGGAAACGGCTCGCCGGGGACGGTGTATACCACCGAGAACAACTCCGGGGACTACTTCCTCGTCAACGTATTCGACGGGTCGAACCTGCTGACCCAGCTCGTCCTGAACGCCCACAACCTGTATGTGCAGGGCTACTACAATCCCAACGACAGCACCTACCACTACACCGCGACCGCGGACCTCCGGAACGCGAACTGGCTGCCGTCTACGTCCGCGAACCCGCAGCTTGCAGTCCAACTCCCGTTCTCGGGCAACTACGCCGGCGTGACCAGGATGCCGGACGGCTCGCAGGCGCCGGGCCTGACCAACTTCTCCGGCAACAGCAAAACGAGCCCGGTGTTCGCCACCCGCTATGCCCGCGACAACGCGAACGTGCTCGCTGACACGAACCAAGCAGACAGCAACAGGGCGGGAGCGCTCCTGTGGTTCGTTGAAGCTGTCGCCGAGGGCGCCCGGTTCCCAGCCATCTCGGACCGGATCATCAACGGGTGGAACGACGACTGGGGATACAGTTTCGACTGGTCCGACGACGGCCTGACAACCAACTGGCAGGCGATCGGCGACAACTTCCAGCAGCGACTTCAAAACCAGAATGTGCAGCCGGCCGCCCCGATCGGCCGGTACAACTTCCAGACACT
This sequence comes from Streptomyces sp. T12, assembly GCF_028736035.1. Taxonomy (NCBI): domain Bacteria; kingdom Bacillati; phylum Actinomycetota; class Actinomycetes; order Kitasatosporales; family Streptomycetaceae; genus Streptomyces; species Streptomyces sp. T12. Next base: position 5,481,566 of record NZ_CP117866.1, on the reverse strand, counting down.
CGCCAACACCGCGGCCATCTACTTCCTCATGCTGTTGTACAAATCAACCACTTGACAGCCTCTGTGCTCAGCATCAGCGTTCGCGATCCGCGCACTGGACGGCTGATGCCTCGACGGAACCTTCGAGAGGGATTGATTACCCTGATCGGACGGGCTGCCGATCAACTCTCCGGCTGCCAGTCTTGGATCCGTGGCCCTCATCCCCCCGAGGGGCACACCCCGGCCGGCGACCTCTCAGCCCCCTGAACGAGTCCCGGCCAACCGAGGCGCCCGCGTTCTGCGCGGGGCCCGGGCAGACAGCCGCCGGTGGACACCCCCCGTCCACCGGCGGCTTCTGGCGTGACGCAGGCGCCGCGCGCTCGTCAGTGCCTGACGTGGCCCACGAAGGCGACGTACGCCTCCGGCGAGAGGGTGAGGGCGCCGACCTCGGGGTTCTTGGAGTCGCGGACGGCGATGTGGGGGGTGAGGTGGGCGACCTCGACGCAGCAGCCGCCGGTGTTGCCGCTGTACGAGGACTTGCGCCAGGCGGCGCCGCCGAGGGGCGCGCACTCGACGCAATCGCCCCCAGTGCTTCCGCTGTAACTGGACTTACGCCAGGGGACGTTGGTCAGATCCGGTGTGCTGCCCATAACGCTCCTCCAGTACGCCCTTGATCAGTTCCGCCGAATCCTCCATGGACAAGGCGGCTCCCTGCAAGTCAGCGTAACGAAGGGCGGCGTCGCGGATAGTGTCCGGGTTGGCGGTCATGTGGCCCGAGATCAGGTCCTCGGTGTAGATGACGTCCGGGTCGTCGTCGAAGCGGAGCAGGTTGAACGAGCCGTCCAGGCTCGCGTGTCCGCCCACCCCGAAAGGCAGCACCTGGAGGCGGATCCAGCGCTCGTCCTGGAGACCCAACAGGTGGTGGAGTTGCTTCCGCATGACCTCCGGGCCGCCGATCGGGCGGTGCAGCACCGCCTCGTCGAGCACCACCAACGTCAGGGGAGGATGCTCCCGCTTGAGGATGCGCTGGCGTTCCATGCGGGCGGCGACCAGTTCGTCGAGCTTGTCCGGCCGTCCCGTGGCCAGCACGGCACGGGCGTACTCCTCCGTCTGCAACAGCCCGTACACCAGCTGGCACTGGTACGTGGAGATGTACGTCGCCTTCGCTTCCATGTCGGCGTACGCCTGAAACCACGTCGGCAGTTGGCTCCGCAACACCAGCCCGACGAGCCGCGAAAAGCACCCGTCCGTCAGCAGCGCCGCATCCGCCCGTTCCGCGAACTCCCTGGTCGGCACCTTGTGGGCGGTCTCGATCTGGCCCACCAGGGAGCCGGTGCAGAAGATGCAGTCGCCGAGCTCCTGCTGGGACATCCCCGCCGACTCCCGGTACCGGCGGAGCTCGGAGCCGAAGTAGTCCAGCGGCGAGGCGGTGGGGTCGAGTGTGCGGATGTTGGGCATGCGGCGGTCACCCCCAGGTCAGAACGCGGCGCGGCGTTCAGTTCGGTCTGTAGCCGAGCGTAATCACACGACTCCACGCTGATGGCATGAATCACGTAACTGCCCTGCCCGAGGAAGGACTTGGCGCCCGGTACGGCACCGACTTCACCCTCGGTGAGCACTCCGCCCGGCACCTGCGCCGCATCCTGCGCCGGTATCTCGCCGCCTGGGAGATGGACGACCTTTACGACTCGGCGTCCCTCGCGCTCACGGAGCTGATCGCCAACGTCGTACGCCACTGTCCCGACCGGCGTGCCGCGGTGCTGATCCTGCGGCTGTCGGAGGGGCGGGGGCTGCGCGTCGAGGTCACTGACACGAGCCCGCGTCCGCCGTTGTCCACAGCTGTGGACGGACTCTCCGAACTCTCCGAGGACGGGCGCGGAGTGGCGATCGTCGAGGCCGTCACGGATCGGTGGGGGTGGGTTCCCCTGACCGACCGGCCCGGCAAGACCGTCTGGTTCGAGTGTGACGGCAAGGCCGCGGGACGACGTGAGGTGAACTCCGAACGGCGCGAGGGGAACGGGTGTTGACGCCGCGAGGAACATCCCCCCGAAACGCCGAGGACGATTGATCGCTCTGTTCAGAACATGCCGCCAATCAATTCGGCGCGCTCCAGTCTCGGTCTCGTCCCGCCGGACTCCCGGCAGAACGAACCACCGGAGCACCCACATGCCGAAGACAGCCAAGCCCCGCCGACGCTCCCGCCTCGCCCAGGCCGCCCTCGTCCTGGTCAGCGCCGCCGCACTGACCGTAGGCCTGACGGGCAGCGCCAGCGCCGGCGTCCTGAATCCGCTGCCCTGGAACGCGAGCACCTTCCAGAACAAGTACATGCCGCTGTTCGACTACGACGGGGACGGCTGCTTCCCCGCGGCGGCTGTGGACGCGGGCGGAAACCTCAACGGCGGTCTCAACCCCAGCGGCTCGATCACCGGCCAGTGCCGGGACGGCCACCTCGGCCGAGCCAACACGTACTCACAGTCCCTGTGCAGAAACGGCTGGTGCGCCTACGTGTACGCGCTCTACTTCGAGAAGGACCAGACGCTCAACGGCGCCGACGCCTTCGGGCACCGCCACGACTGGGAGTCCGTCGTGGTCTTCCAGAAGCAGGGCGAGGAGCGCCCCCGGTACCTGGCCGCGTCCCGGCACGGCGGCTACAGCACCCACCCGATCAACGAGGTGCCGATGGACGGCAACCACGTCAAGATCGTTTACCACAAGGACGGCGCGAGTACGCACGCCTTCCGCTTCGCCAAGTGGGGCGAGGACACGGAGGCCTGGGGGCCGGGCAACCACTGGGACACCCCGGCCCTGGTGACCATGGAGCAGATGGACAAGACGCCGCGCGACGCCCTGTGGAACTCCCAGTGGGGCAGGGCCAACTTCCCGCTGACCAACAACCTCGTCAGCAACATCAACAAGGCCCGGCCCGACGAGGTCCCCGCGTTCTGACGCGAGGTCCCCGCTTCTGACGCACGGACCGACAACGAGCCGCCCCGGCGGGACACCACCCCCTGGTCCCGCCGGGGCCTCCCTTTGGCTCTCTGTCTCTCACCCGTCTCTTACGCGCCCTCTTCGCCCGGCTGTCAGCGCCATGACTTAGCCTTCGATCACTCACGGCGGCACGCGTGTCCTCTTCTGCCGCGGCCGCCCCTCACTTTTTCGTTCCGGGGGGTTCGAAACCACCGTGCGCAGACGCACTCTCCCCGCCGCGACAGCGCTCGCGGTCCTGTTCAGCTCGGTCGCCCTGGTCGCGACCGGCACCGGGTCGGCGGCCGCCGACTCCAGCACGTCCCTGCCCCTGAAGTCGACCGGCGACATCGTCGTCGACGGGGTCCACCAGCGGGTCTTCATCAGCGACCCGACCGCGGGCCAGGTCGTCGTCACCGACTACGCCGGCGCGCTCGTCGGCACCGTCGGCTCGCTGCCCGGCGTCCGCGGCCTGGAGCTGTCGCCCGACTCCGGCACCGTGTACGCGGCCGTGGGCGACGCCGACGCGATCGTGGCCATCGACACCGCGACCGCGACCGAGGCCCACCGCTACTCCACCGGCACCGCCGACCCGCAGTACCTCGCGGAGACCGGCGGCAAGATCTGGTTCGGCTACGGCGGCGCCGCCGAGGGCAACATCGGCTCGCTGGACCTCAGCGGCACCGACCCGGCCGTCACCCTGAACCAGGCGCCCACCAACGCCTGGTACTCCGCCCCC